>WTGU01000156.1 GCA_011523425.1 Alphaproteobacteria bacterium | reverse complement strand
TGCCCCAGCCGCCCATGGCGAATTCCACGGTGTTGGCCTTGCCGATGACGATCATGCCGGCTTCGATCAGCCGGCGCGCGAGCGTGGCCGTGGAAGGCGAGACGCGCCCCTCCCAGTGCCTGCTGCCGCCCGTGGTGATGCGGCCCTCGATGTCGATGATGTCCTTCAGCGCGATCGGCACGCCGTGCCAGGGGCCGATGGCGTGGCCCGCGCGGATCGCCTTGTGCGCCGCCTCGGCGCACGCCCGCGCCTCGTCGCGATAGACCGCGGCGAAGGCGTGCAGCTCCTCGCCGTGTGCGTCGATGCGGGCGAGCAGCGCGTCCACGAGCTCGACCGGGCTGAGCCGCCCGGCCTGGATCGCCTCGGACGCCTCGCAGGCGGTCAGGAACGCCGGGTTCGATGGCGGCATGGGGAACTCCCTGGAGGATGTGCGTGCGTGGTCAGGCGGTCTTCGAAGGGGCCGGCGTCGCGGGCCCGCCGTCCTCGCCGTAGTGGGTGATGGCGCCCGTGGTATGGAAGGTCTCCCACGCCACGCCCTCGGGATCGAAGACCCAGGTCTTGTCGCCCCGCGCGTAGCAGCAGTGCGCGTCCGCCTGGTCGACGTGGCGCTCGCCCGCTTCCTTCAGCCGTCCGGCGAGAGCGCCGAGCTCGTCCGCGCTCTCGGTCTGGATGCCGAGATGGTCGACGCCGGGCGCGCCGCAGCCAGTCGAGATCGAGAGGTTGAGGCGCGGGTCCTCCAGCATCCACTTGGCGTAGTCGGCCTTCAGCACCGTCGGGCCGGTGCCGAAGAGGGTCGTGTAGAACCCGACCGAGCGCTCGAGGTCGCTCACCGAGATGCTGATGTGGACGCGCTTCATGGCCGTCTCCCGTCGGCTGCGGCTGTCTCGCGGTTGATACACCGACGCGGCGCGGCGTGCCACCGGCGCCTGCTTCTATCCGAGGAAAGCGGCGGCGAAGCGGGGATAGACGTCGGCGAGGGCCGCACCGACCGGTCCCCGGAGCAGCGCCATCGTTCCTGCGTCCGGCGCCGGCGTCTCGGGCGGGTCGTCGGCGCTGTCGAAGTCGAAGCCGGTGGCGTCGCGCACCTCGTCGAGGCTGTGGCCGGGGTGCAGCGAGGCGAGGCGGAAGCGCCCTCGCGCGGGCTCGAAGCGGAAGACGCAGCGCCCCGTCACCAGCGCGTAAGGCCCGCCCGGCCGGTAGACGCCCGGCGGGCTCGTGCCCGGCGCGCTGACGAAGTCCACCTTGCGCACGAGCGTGCGCGGCGAGTGCTCGAGGCGGAACAGGATGACGCGGGGCACCACGAAGTAGAGGTAGGCGGAGCCGTACGAGCCGGGGAAGCGCTTCTCGGCGGCGGGGTGGGGGCCGGTGCCGACGAGGTTGATGTCGGCGCCGCCGTCGATCTGCACCCCGCCGAGGAAGAAGGCGTCGATGCGTCCCTGGCCGGCGCGGTCGAAGAGCTCGCGCCCGCCGTCGGTGAAGTCGCTCCCGGCCTGCGCGCCGAGCAGGCTCAGCGCCGGCCGGCCGCCGCCGCGCTCGCGCGCGAGCAGGGCGGCTGCGGCGGGAATCGGTGAGGAGGCGCCGACCGCGACCCGGCCCAGCCCTTCGAGCATGCCGGCGATGACGTCGATGAGGAGCGCGGTCGTTTCCGTGTTCATTCGGCGGCGCAGAGGCCGGCCGCGTCTTCGTCCACGTACTCGGCGCAGTACTCCGCGAAGCCGTCCTCGCTCGCCGCGAGCCGGGCGTACTCGGCGAGGTGGTCGCGGTCGGGCTCGTAGCGGCCGGCGAGGCCGAGGGGCCAGGCGCCCTCGGGCACCTCGGCGAGCGCGGCGACGTAGAGCGCGGGCAGCGTGCCCGCCGCCAGCGTCTCGTCGGTCAGCAGGTCGCCCGGCCGCACCTCCTCGACCGTGACCAGCGTCTCGCGCGCCGCATGGGCCATGGTCACGAGCTCGCGCCTCGCGCCGAGCCAGACATTGCCGTGCTCGTCGGCGAAGGGCGCGTGGAAGAGCGCGACATCGGGGCGGAGCGCCGGCAGCAGGACGATAGGGTCGCCGCCGCCTTCGCTCTCGCCTTCGGCGAGCGGATTGTCGATCACCCGCCAGTCGGGCCTGGCGCGGAGCAGGTCCGAGCCGATGAGGCCGCGCAAGGGCATGAAGGGCACGCCCTTCTCGGCCGCCTGCAGCGCGGCGTGGATCGCCGGGCAGGTGGACTCGCGGATTGCGAGCCTGCCGGCCTCGATCGCCGCAGAGAAGCGGGGCGCGTTGCCGAGCTCGCCGAGGCTCACCGCCGCGGTCTCGATGGAGGCGACGCAGCCGGCGCCGATCAGCAGGTCCGCCGCGATGCCGGCCTGCGGCACCGTCACGAGGCGCAGGTCGCGCACCCCGTGCCGCACCAGCGCGCGCACCGCCGCCATGGGCACGAAGGAATAGTCCGGCGGCAACGCCAGCGAGGCGCCGCCGGCGATTCGGCCCGCGAGCCCGTCGAGGGGCAGCGTCTCGGTCACGGGCGCGCGCTCCCGCCGCTCAGAACTCGTCCGCGCCGTGGGCCATCACGGCGCCCTTGCCCGCCATGATCTTGAGGAAGAGCCCGGCGGAGTCCGGCAGGACCTTCTGCACGTAGAAGCGGGCGGTCTTGAGCTTGGTGTCGTAGAAGGCCTCGCCGTTCTGCTTGTCGCGGGCGAGCTTCGCCATCTGGCACCACATGTAGCCGACCGCCACCAGGCCGAACATCCTGAGGTAGTCGGATGCCGCGGCGCCGGCCTCCTCGGGATCGCCCAGGCCGCGCTGGGCGATGACCAGCGTCGCGGTCTGCAGCTTGCCGAGCGCCTTGCCCACCGGGCCGACGATGTCGGCGAGCTCGGGGTCGTCCTTGTTGGCCTCGACGAAGGCGACGGCGGGGTGGAAGAAGTGGCGCAGGTAGCGCCCGGCCCGCTGGGGCAGCTTGCGGCCCACCAGATCGAGCGCCTGGATGCCGTTCGCGCCCTCGTAGATCTGGCTGATCCGCGCGTCGCGCACGAGCTGCTCCATGCCGTGCTCGCGGATGTAGCCGTGGCCGCCGTGGACCTGGAGGGCGAGGTTGGTGGATTCGAACCCGTAGTCGGTGAAGAAGGCCTTGATGATGGGCGTCATGAGCTGGACCAGCTCGTCCGCATCCTCGCGCACCGAGGCATCCTCGTGGCTGCGGGAGATGTCGAGCTGCAGCGCCACCCAGTAGGCGAGCGCCCGCGCCCCTTCGTTGATCGCGCGCTGGGTGAGCAGCATGCGGCGCACGTCGGGATGGACGATGATCGGGTCGGCCGCCGCCTCCGGCTCTTCGGCGCCCTTGAGCCCGCGCCCCTGGCGGCGGTCCTTCGCATAGGCCGTGGCGCTCTGATAGGCGGTCTCGCCCAGGCCCAGGCCCTGCAGGCCGACGCCGAGGCGGGCGCCGTTCATCATCGTGAACATGCAGCGCAGCCCCTTGTGCGGCGCGCCGATCAGGTAGCCCTCCGCCTCCTCGAAGTGCATCACGCAGGTGGCGGACCCGTGGATGCCCATCTTCTCCTCGATCGAGCCGCAGGAGACGCCGTTGGCCGGCCCCGGCGTGCCGTCCTCCTTGAGCCTGCGCTTCGGCACCAGGAAGAGGCTGATCCCACGCACGCCGCGCGGCGCGTCGGGAAGCTTCGCCAGCACCAGATGGACGATGTTCTCGGTGAGGTCGTGTTCGCCGGCGGAGATGAAGATCTTGGTGCCGGAGATCGCGTAGCGGCCCTCGCCGGTCGGCACCGCCTTGGTGCGGATGAGGCCGAGGTCGGTGCCGCAGTGGGGCTCGGTCAGGCACATGGTGCCGCTCCAGGTGCCGTCGCCCAGATGCGGCAGATAGGCCTGCTTCAGCGCCTCGGTGGCGTGCAGCTCGATCACCGAGGCAGCCCCGT
Organism: Alphaproteobacteria bacterium; assembly: GCA_011523425.1. GTDB lineage: Bacteria > Pseudomonadota > Alphaproteobacteria > UBA828 > UBA828 > WTGU01. The sequence continues at coordinate 121,457 of WTGU01000156.1, read as the reverse complement.
TGGAGAGCAGCGGGTAGACGCCGAAGGCGAGATTGGTCGAGCAGACCATCTCGTCGAAGACCATGCTGATGAGCTGCGGCAGCCCCTTGCCGCCGTAGTCCGGCGACATGGTGACGCCGGTCCAGCCGGCATCGACGAAGGTTCGGTAGGCCTCCTTATACCCGGAGGGTGTGCGTACCACGCCGTTCTCGTAGTGGCAGCCCTCCTCGTCCGCCGGACGGTTGAGCGGCAGCAGCGTGTTCTCGCAGAGCTTGGCGCCCTCCTCGATCATGGCGTCGATGACGTCGGGCGTCGCGTCCTCGTAGCCGGGAAGGTCGGCGATCGTGCCGACGTCGAGAAGCTCGTTGAGCACGAAGCGCATGTCGCGCAGTGGGGCATTATAGGTCTGCATGACGGTCTCTCCGGAGTCTCCTGTTGTCCGCGCTCAGTTGCCCACCGTGAGGTCGACCGCCCGGCCCATCACCGTGCGGCTCGCGGGCGTGGTGCTGGCCACCAGCCTGCCGCGCTTGAAGACGTGGGTGCAGGCCGGGTTGATGCGCAGCACGTCGGCCTTGCTGGCGGCGTCGAATACCGCCAGGTCGGCCCGGCAGCCCGGCGCCACGCCGTAGTCGTCCAACGCGAGGATCTCGGCGTTCTTCCAGGTGACCATGTCGAAGCAGGCGTCGATCTCCGCCGTGCCGGACATCTGGCAAACGTGGAGCGCGAGCGATGCCGCCTGCACCATGTCGCCGCGCCCCAGCGGGTACCACGGGTCCATGATCGAATCGTGGCCGATGCCGACGGTGATGCCGGCCTGCCACAGCTCCTTGACGCGGGTCATGGCGCGGCGCTTGGGGTAGGTGTCCTCGCGCCCCAGCAGGATCAGGTTGTCGAAGGGGTTGGCGATGATGTTGAGCGCGCCCTTCTGGAGCCAGCCGAAGAGGCGGAAGGCGTAGGCGTTGGCGTAGGAGTGCATCGCCGCGCAGTGGCTCGCCGTCACCCGCCCCTGCATGCCGCGGTAGTAGCTCTCGTGCGCCATCACCTCGGTGAAGCGCGAGTTGGGGTCGTCGACCTCGTCGCAGTGGACGTCGATCAGGAGGCCCCGCTTCTCGGCCTCGTCGAAGATCAGTTTCAGGCTGGCGACGCCCGCCTCTCGGGTCGCCTCGTTGTGGGGGATGCCGCCGATCACGTCGGGTCCCATGTCCAGCGCCCGGAGGAAGAGCTCGGGCCCGCCGGGGTGGGAGTGGATGCCGTCCTGCGGGAAGGCGACGATCTGCAGGTCCACCCGGTCGCTCACCTCGTCCTTGACCTCGAGCAGGGCCTGCATCGAGAGCTGCCCCTCGTCCGAGGTGTCGGCGTGGGTGCGGATGAAGCCCGCGCCCTGGGCGATCTCCCAGTCGATCGCCTCCCTGGCGCGTGCCTTGACCGATTCGAGGTCTCGGACCTCCTTCTGCCGGCCCCAGACGGCGATGCCCTCGTGCAGGGTGCCGCTGACGTTGACCTCAAGGTTCGCGGTGAGCACCGCGTCGAGATGGACGTGCGGGTCGATCAGCGGACCCGAGACGAGGCGCCCGGCGCAGTCGATGACCTCGCCCGCCTCGGCCGTGATCCCCGGCTCGACCGCCGCGATGCGCTCGCCCTCGATGGCGATGTCGGCGGCGCGCACCGGCTGGTCCTCGTGCGCGACGAGGGCGTTCTTCAGAATGATGTCCATACCCGGCTGTCCCCCATGCGGGCACGCGGCCCGCGTCTCACAAGCGCCGCCATTTTCGCCCAAGGCGCGCCATACCGCCAGCCGCGCGCGTCGCTGACTGCCGGCCCTGCGCTCAGCCGCCGGGCCGGGCGAGAGCCTCGCTCAACGGCCCGTGGAGGTGGCCGTTGCTGGCCAGCACGTCGCCGCTGGTCATCGAGTCCGCCCCGCCGCCGACCTCGGTCACGATGCCGCCGGCCTCGCGCACGATGACGATCCCGGCCGCGAGGTCCCAGGGCTCCATGCCGAATCCCCAGTATCCGTCGAGCCGTCCGGCCGCCACGTAGGCGAGGTCGAGCGCCGTCGAGCCCGTCCGCCGCACACCCGCCGTTTCCCCGGCGAGACGGCGCACCATGTCGGGATGGTCCGGATAGCGCGGCCGCGCGCCGAAGGGCAGACCGGTTGCCAGCAGTGCCGGCGCCAGCGCGCGCCGGGCCGAGACGCGCATCCGCTGGTTGTTGAGGAAGGCGCCGGCGCCATTCTCCGCCCAGAACAGCTCGTCGCGGACCGCGTCGTAGATCACGCCGGCGTAGGGCCTGCCGTCGCGCTCCAGCCCGATCGAGATCGCGAAGTGGGGGAGCCCGTGCAGGAAGTTGGTGGTGCCGTCCAGGGGATCGATGACCCAGCGGTTGGAGCTGTCCTCGCCTTCGATCGCGCCGCCCTCCTCGAGCAGGAAGCCGAAGCGCGGGCGGGCGCGGCGGAGCTCGGCGACGAGCGTCTTCTCCGCCCGGTGGTCGGCGGCCGAGACGAAGTCCGCCGGCCCCTTGCGCGAGACCTGCAGGTTCTCGACCTCGCCGAAGTCGTGAATCAGGTCGCGTGCCGCCTTGTAGGCGGCGTTGACCATCACCGTGATCAGCGGCGAGCGGCGGGACATGGGATGGTTTCGTGACGGGGTAGGGGAGGGCGGCAGCCCCGCCCGCGGGACGCGCCGTCAGTCGCGGGCACGCTCGACATAGGTCGAATCGGCGGTGCTCACCACCACGCGCTCGCCTTCCGAGATGTGCGGCGGCACCATCAGGCGCACGCCGTTGTCGAGCAGCGCCGGCTTGTGCGAGGCCGCGGCCGTCTGGCCCTTCACCACCGGCTCGGTCTCGGTCACGGTCTGCACCGCCGTGTCCGGCAGCGTCACGCCGAGCGGCACGCCCTCATGGGATTCGATGGTGACGATCATGCCCTCGTGCAGGAAGACCATCCGCTCGCCGATCAGGTCGCGCGCGAGGCTGGTCTGCTCGTAGGTGTCCTGATCCATGAAGTGGAGCAGCTCGCCGTCTTCGTAGAGGTACTGGAAGCGCTTCTGGTCGAGGCGGGCGCGCTCGACGCTCTCCGACGCCCTGAACCGCTCGTTCAGCTTGGTCCCGTCGCGCAGGTCCTTGAGCTCGACCTGGAGGTATGCGCCGCCCTTGCCGGGCTGGGTGTGCTGGATCTTCACCGCGACCCAGAGGCGATCCTGATGCTCGATCACCATGCCGGGGCGGATGGCGTTGCCGTTGATCTTCATGGGGTCTGCCGCTACCCGCTGGCGAAGGGCAGCAGGCTATATCAATTCGCCTCCGCGCTGGCAATGGCGCGGTTGATCGCGTGCACGCCGGCCTCCGGCCCCTCCGGATGCGACCAGACCCCGCCGATTACGGCGAGGAAATCGGCGCCGGCAGCGACCAGCGGCTGGCAGTTCTCGGCCGTGATGCCGCCGATGGCCACGCACGGCACCACCATCAGCGTGTGCCACCACTTGATCAGGTGGATCTCCGCCTGGGCGCGCGGCGTCTTGGTCCCGGTCGGGAAGAACGCGCCGAAGGCGATGTAGTCCGCGCCCGAGGCCGCCGCCTCCATGGCACGGTGGCGCGAATCGTAGCAGCTCACGCCCACCGTGGCGTCCGCGCCCACGCGCGCCCTGGCCTCCGCATAGTCCGCATCGTCGGCGCCCACATGGACGCCGTCGGCGCCGAGCTCTGCGGCGAGGTCGGGCCGGTCGTTGACGAGCAGCGGCACGTCGCGCCTCCGGCAGATCGGCAGAAGCCGCTCGCCCGCCCGGCGGATGTCGTCGTCGGCGGCCCCCTTCAGCCGGAGCTGCAGGCAGGCGACGTCGCCCGCGTCGAGCGCCGCCTCGAGCCGGGGCGCGAAGCGATCGAGTTCGATCTCGGGCGGCGTGATCAGGTAGAGGCGGCACGGCTCCCGCATTCAGATCACGCCTTTCCTGCGCAGGTCCTCACGCTCGTCTGCCGAGAGGCCGAGGAGGGTGCCGTAGACCTCGTCGTTGTGGGCGCCGAGGCGCGGGCCCAGGCTTTCGATCCGCCCCGGCGTCTCGGAGAGGGCGGGGAGCACGTTCGGCACGTGGACGCGCTCGCCGCTCTCGGGCTCGACCACTTCCTTCAGGGTTCCGCGCTCGCGATAGTGCGGGTCATCGAAGATGTCGGCGACGGAATAGACCGGCGCCGTCGGCACGCCGCCCGCATTGCAGGTCTCCACCACCCGCTCGCGCGGGAGCGAGAGGGTAAACGCCGTGACCATGGCCTCGACCTCGTCGCGGTTCTCCACGCGGGCGGCGCTGGTGGCGTAGCGCGCATCCTCGCCCAGCTCGCCTCGGCCCAGCACCTCGGCCATGCGGCGCCACATCTTGTCGCTGGTGCACGCGATCGCGACCCAGCCGCCGTCGCCGCACTCGAAATGGCCGTGCGGGCAGACATTGCTGGTCATCAACCCGAGCCGGGGCCGGACGAAGCCGGTGGCGGCGTAGAGCGGCGCCATCTCGTCCAGCACCCGGAAGATCGATTCGTAGAGCGCGATGTCGATCACCTGGCCGCCCGTGTCCTCCCGGCTGCGCAGCGCGAGCAAGGCGCCCACCGCGCCGTAGAGGCCGGAGATGTAGTCGGCCAGCGAGGTGGAGCCCGGCGTCAGCGGCGGCCCGCCGGGGACGCCCGTGAGATGCGTGAGGCCGCCGAAGGCGTGCGCGATGCGGGCGAAGCCGGGGCGGTCGCGATAGGGGCCGGACTGGCCGTAGCCCGAGATGCGCACCAGCACCAGGTCGGGGTTCGCGGCCTTGAGCTCGTCGGGCCCGAGCCCCCATTTCTCCAGCGTGCCGGGCCGGAAGTTCTCGCAGAGGATATCGGCCTCGGCCACCAGCCGCCTGAAGAGGGCCGCGCCCTCGGGCTGGCGCAGGTCGAGGGTGACGGACTTCTTGTTGCGCTGCTCCGAGAGCCAGGCGTAGCCGTCGCCGCGCGCGCTCGGCGAGCCGAACTTGCGCAGCGGATCGCCCAGCCCCGGCTGCTCGACCTTGATGACCTCGGCGCCGAACTCGCTGAGGATGGCGGCGGTGAAGGGCCCCGCGATGAAGGTCGCGAGGTCGATGACGCGGACACCCTGGAGCGGAAGCGGCGCGGACATGGCGGCAGGAAGCGGCGTTTAGGCCCGCATGTCAATCGGGCGCTCCGGCAACGCGCGTGCCGGCCGCGCCGCCGCAGGCCCGACCGGCTCTCAGTACTCTTCCTTGTGGGTGCGCAGGTCGAGCTCCTGGGTCCAGGCGCTGCGCGGCTGGCGGTAGAGGAAGCGGTAGGAGTCGGCGAGCCCGTCCAGGCCGATCAGCCCGTCTTCGCCGACCCGTTCCACGAACTGGGGCGCGCGGGTCTTCAGCCGCTCGCCACCGATGCCGCCGTCCACCACCACATGGGCCACGTGAATGCCCTGCGGGCCGAACTCGCGCGCGAGGCTCTGGCCCAGCGCGCGAAGCCCGGCCTTGGCGGCGGTGAAGGCGGCGAAGTTGGGCTTGCCGCGCATGGACGCGCTGGCGCCTGTCAGCAGCAGCGTGCCGGCGCCGCGCGGCACCATGCGGCGCAACGCCTCGCGGCAGAAGAGGAAGCCGCCGAAGCAGCCGATGCGCCAGCAGGTCTCGAAGTAGTCTGCCTCCATCTCGATCACGCTGCCCGGCATGTTGTTGCCGGCGTTGAAGACGGCGAGGTCGATCGGCCCTTGCCCTTCCGCCGCCTCGACGAAGGCTGCGACCGAGGCTTCGTCGGTGGTATCGGCGACGAGCGCCGCGGCCTCGCCGCCAGCCGCGCGGATTTCGTCGGCGACCGCTGCCACCTTGGCCTCGGTGCGGCCGCCCACGAAGACGTGGAGCCCTTCGCTCGCCGCCATGCGGCACACCGCCGCGCCCAGCCCCTCGCTCGCGCCCACGCCGATCACGACCGCCGTCTTGCCCATGCCGCCCTCCGTGTCTGCTCCGCCCCGGCTCCTCGCCCGGCGGCGGGAGAGTACAGCCTTACCCGCGCGGGGCGGAACCCGATTCAGTGGGGCAGCGAGAGAGGCGGCCGGCCTTGTCGGCTCCGTCCCGCGTCGCCATGATGCGCCCCGCCGGAGCCGCCGGCCGGCGGGGGAACCATCCCCGCCATCGTCGTGCAGTGCCTAGGGGGAGCCATGCGCGCCGACCTCGACACCCTTCTGCCCGCCCTGCGCGAGCGGCGCAACGAGACCCGCGAGAATCGCAAGGTCCTGCCCGAGGTCAGGGAGATGATCCGTGCCTCGGGCGCTGCCCGGCTGCTGCAGCCGGCAGCCTACGGCGGTGCCGGCGGGCCGCTGCGCGACATTGTGGGTGTGGCCTCGGAGATCGGCGCGGCCTGCGGCTCGACCGGCTGGGCGGTCGTGCAGTACGTCATTCATCCCTTCATGGTCGCCCAGTGGCCGCGCGAGATGCAGGACGAGGTGTGGGGCGACGATCCGAAGGGTCTCGTCGCCGGCATCCTGATCCAGAGCCTGGGCCGCTACGAGCGCGTGGACGGCGGCTATCGCGTGAGCGGCCGCTGGCCCTTCGTCACCGGTGTCGACACCTGCGATTGGTGCATCGTCTCCGGCTACGAGGAGGGCAGGGCCGGCGAGCACGAGAGTCACCTGCACTTCCTGCTCCGGCGGGACGAGATCGAGATCCTCGACACCTGGCATGCGCTGGGCCTGCGCGGCAGCGGCACCAACCACGTACGGCTCCAGGAGTACTACGTGCCGGCGCGCCGGGCGCTCTCGATGGAGGCGCTGCGCGGCGGCGAATCGCCCGGCGGCCACTGGCGGGAGGCGCCGTTCTACCTGCTTCCCAGCTATCCGATCTTCGGGATCGGCATCACCAGCGGCGCAGTCGGCATCGCGCTCGAGATGGCGGCGGAATACAACGGGATCGCGCGCAAGAAGGGCTCGATCATGGCGGAGAAGAACGTTTCCGCCTTCGCCTCGCAGCACATCCGCTTCGCAGAATCCAGGGCTGCGGTCGATTGCGCGCGACAGCTCCTGCGCTTCGCGGCCGAGGAGATCAGCGCCATCGCCTGCGAGGAGAGCCGTGTGCCGAGCCTGGAGGAGCGCGCCCGCTGCCGCGCGCTCGCGACTTATGCCGGCAACATCGCCGTGGACGCCGCGCGCGCCATCTGGGACCTCTCCGGCGCGGCCAGCGTCTACAGCAACAGCGAGCTCGGCAACCTCTACACGGACATGCTGGTCGCCAACCAGCACTTCACCCAGAACAAGGACGTGAACTTCACGACCTACGGGCGGATGCTCTACGGGCTCGACATCGACAATCCCACGCTGTGACAAGGGATCGCCCGCCCAACCGGGCGCGGGAGGCGGCGCGCTACTTCGACGACCTCGCGCCCGGCGAGCGCTTCGTCACAGGCGAGTGGACGCTCGGCGAGGCGGAGATCGTCGCCTTCGCGCGGGAATTCGACCCCCAGCCGATCCACGTCGATGCGGCGGGCGCGGCGGAGGGCCCCTACGGCGGCCTGATCGCCAGCGGCTTCCAGACCATGGCGCTGGGGTTTCGGCTCTTCTACGAGCTCGGCGTCATCAACGAGGCCTGCATCGGCGGGCCGGGGATCGACGCCGTGCGCTTCCACCGACCGGCGCGGCCCGGCGATCGCATCCACGCCATCGCCACCGTCGCCGAGACCCGTCCCTCCCGCTCCCGGCCCGACCGCGGCTACGTGCGCATGGCCTACGACGTGCGCAATCAGCGCGACGAGCCGGTGCTGAGCTACGAGATCGTCCACATCCTCCTGCGCCGGCCGCCGGCGCCTTGACACGCCGGCGCCCCTGTGCGGCGATCATGCGGGCGGGAGAGAGACGCGGAGCAGGCCATGACCAGCCTCTATGACGGGCCGATCATCGACGCCCACCATCACCTCTGGGATCTGGCCTCCGGCCGCTATGCGTGGCTGACGGACGGCCCGCGCGAGGTGGTGTTCGGCAGCACCGCGCCGCTCATCCGCGACTACCTGCTCGGCGACTACCTCGCCGACATGGCCGGCATCGGGCTGGTCAAGTCAGTCCACATCCAGGCGAGTTTCTTCGACGATCCGGTGGCCGAGACGCGCTGGCTCCAGGGCATCGCCGACGAGCACGGCTTCCCGCACGGCATCGTCGCCTACGCTCAGTTGGAAGAGCCGGGTGCCGAGGCGGCGTTGGAGGCCCACGCGGCGCACGCCAACATGCGCGGCATCCGCCAGATCCTGAGTTGGCACGAGAACCCCGTCTGGAGCTTCACCGAGCGCGCCGACCTGATGCAGGACTCCGCCTGGCGGCGCGGCTTCGGCCTGCTGCGGAGGTTCGGCCTCTCGTTCGACATGATGATCTACTCCGGCCAGCTTGGCGAGGCGCTCGACCTGGCGCAGGCCTTCCCCGACACGCAGATCATCCTCAATCACACCGGCAGCCCCGCCGATCGGGACGACGACGCCATCGCGGCCTGGCGCAGCGGCATGAGCGCGCTGGCCGGTGCCGCCAACGTCGCGGTCAAGATCTCGGACCTCGGCGCCTACGATCACGACTGGACGACCGAGAGCACGCGCCCGTTCATCCGCCACACGATCGACGCCTTCGGGCCGGAGCGCTGCATGTTCGCGAGCGACTTTCCCGTGGCCGGCATCCACGGCGGCGCGGACGCGATCTACGACTCGTTCAAGACCATCGTCGCCGACCTCTCGCCGGCCGAGCAGCGCGCGCTCTTCCACGACAACGCCGTCCGCTTCTACCGGCTGGATTGAGCGGCGCCTCCCAGCACCTCGTCCACGAAGGCGTCGAAGAGGGCGAAGATGCGCGCCCTCACCGCGTCGGTCTCCATCAGCGGCTCGTGGCGCGACGCGGGAATCGTCTCCAGGCGGCAGTCGGGCAGGCGGGCGGCAAGCCGGGCCTGGTCGGCGTTGGAGACGACCCGGTCGTCAGCCGCGCTGACGATCAGCACCGGCGTCGCGATCCGCTCGGGATAGCCCCGGCTGCGCAGGATCGCCACCGAGCGCCGGGTGGCGGCGAGCCAGCCCACCGTCGGCCAGCTGATGGCGAGCGGCGGGTTGTCGCGCAGCAGGGTCTCCATGCGCTCGTAGCGTGCGCGGTCGCTGGTCAGCGGGTTGCCGTCGAAGGGCGGCGGGAACGGCCTCTGCACCGGCACGTAGCGGTTCCTCAGGCCGACGCTCATCGCGGCGATGGTGAGCACCGCGCCCAAAGCCCGCTCGGCCGTGCTCATCATGATGTTCACCATGGGGGCCGACAGCGCGATGCCGGCGGCGAAATAGGGCGCCCCGGAGGGGCCGTGCTCGGCACGATGGCGGAGCACGATGTGGCCGCCCATGGAGTGGGCCAGCACCACGATCGGCCGGCGCGCCTCGGGGAGCACCAGCCGCTCGAGGAAGAGGTCCAGGTCGCTCAGATAGTCGTCGTAGCTGACGACATGGCCCTTGCGCGACTCCTTCAGAACCCGGCCGGAGCGGCCCTGACCGCGCCAGTCCAGCGCGTAGACGGCGAAGCCGCGGGCTCTGAGGTCGGCCACCGTCTCGCCGTACTTCTCGATGAACTCGGCCCGGCCCTGCAGCAGCACCACCGAGCCGCGCACGCTGCCGGGCGGCGCTGACCAGACGGCGGTGCGAAGCGGGAGGCCGTCGTGGGCGGTAAGCGTCGCGAGCTGCGGCGCAGGCCCGGGGTGCACGCCTCAGGCCTTCGACTGCGGCGCGTCGACTCCCTTGACCGGCACGAGGCCGGCCGGTGCCAGGCCCGCCAGCCTGACGGTCAGGGGCCCCGGCTCGCGTCCCTCGTCCTCCAGGCGCTCCTTGTGCCGGTTCGCCGCGATCACCATGCGCCCGCCGACGTAGCGCACCGGCTCGCGGGGGAACAGGCCGACGCCCCCGCGCACCAGCCCGCACTCGGACCACTCGTCCTTCGCGCCGAGCGCGAGGGAGGCGAGGATGCGCCCGCCCACGGAGGTGGGGCCGACACCGTTGCCGGAGAAGCCGAGGCCGTAGAGCAGGTCGTCGCGGCCGTCGAGGCGACCGAAGAAGGGCAGTCCGCTGAGGGAGCGGTCGATCGGACCGGTCCAGCTCGTCGCGATCGGCACGTCGCCGAAGTCGGGATAGATGCGGCGGAAGTACGCCTCGACCTCGGCCGCCCGCGGCGAGGGGCCGTCGAACCGGCGGTCCACGCGATTGCCGAAGGAGAGCCGCCCGCCGCCGGTGCCGAAGGCGATGCGGCCGTCCGTGGTCGGGCGGTAATAGTTCACCAGGGTCCGGGAATCCGAGATGCACATCCCGTCATTCCAGCCCGAGGCGGCGAGCCGCTCGGGCATCGGCCGGGTCGCGACGATGTCGCTCGAGATCACGACGATGGTCCGCCGGAGCTCCGGGAACATGGTGGCCCAGGCGTTCATCGCAATCACGACCTTCTCGGCCGTCAGGATTCCCCGCGGTGCCACAACGCGGGGCGGGCGGCCGCGATGAAGGCTCATCATCGGGGTCCGCTCGTAGATGCGCACCCCCATGGAAAGCGCCGCCCGGCGCAGCCCGCGCGCGAGCAGGGCCGGCTGCACCGAGGCGCCGGTCGGCTCGAAGACGCCGGCGATGTGCCGCTCGGAGCCCGAGCGCCGCTTGACGGTCTCCGGCTCCCAGAGCTCGAAGGGATGCTGCTGGTGGCGCTCCAGGGTATCGACCAGCGCGCTCCACGATCCGACCTGAGGCGCGCTCGTCGCCGCCCACAGCCAGCCGTCGCCGCGGAAATGCGCGTCGATCCCGTTGTCGGCGCAGAAGCGCCCGATCTCGCCGACGGCATCGGCGGACGCGCGGGCGAGGCGGACCGCCTCGTCCGACGTACAGACCTTGCAGAGCGAGCCGAACTTGGCCCACCAGCTCAGCACGAAGCCGCCGTTGCGGCCGCTCGCGCCGCTGCCGCAGACGTCCTTCTCGACGATGGCGACGTCGATGGAAGGGTCGCGCTGCTTGAGCCGGATCGCGGTCCACAGGCCGCAATAGCCGCCGCCGACGATGCAGATGTCCGCGCGCTGGTCGCCTTCCAGCGCAGGCGCGTCGTCGTCCCGCGCAGGGCCGGCCTCGTCAAGCCAGTGGCTCAGCATCCGCTCTCTCCTGTGGTCGACCGGCCTCCTGCTCCGCGCGCTCGCCGAAGAGCAGGGTCAGGTTGATTCGGCGGTTCGCGTAGCCGCTCCGGAAGCGCACCCCGCCGCTCTCGTGGATCAGGCTCGAATCGAAGATCGCCGCCCTGTTGCAACGGTAGGGAACGCGCACCGGCGCCCGGCCCTCGGCTGCCACCAGCCGCTCGAGCCGCGCTGGGTCGAGATTGTAGTCCGCGAATCCCCAGTCCGGCGGCGCCGCGACGTCGAACACGGTGAGACCGGTCGCCTCGGGCTCAGGGCAGGCGCTGTCGGGCGTGATCCAGAGATTGAGGTTGACCGCGGCCTTGTCTGCATGCTTGCGCGTGCCGGCGCCTGCCTGACCGTAGGAGAACGCCCACATCTGGCTGAGCCGGTGCCGGCCCATGATGCCTTCGAGGCGCTGCTCCAGCTCGGCGGCGAGCGCGACGAGCACGGGGTGGTCGAAGCCGTCGTGCAGATAGGCTCCGAGATAGAGGCCGTGCTCCTTGCAGTCGAACCAGATCGTGGCTTCGCGGCAGAAGCGCTGAAGGGCAGCGAGCGCATGCGGGCTCAGCAGGTCGTCGACGACGACCACGGCAGGGCTCGCCTCGCGGTAGCGCCGCTCGATTGCCGTGCAGTCGAGGTCGGGGTTGATGACGGGCGACACGGCCTGGTCCGGCGGGCGGTGGATCACCCGGTTGTAGATGGGGCCGATCAGCCGCCTCTCTTCGGCGGTGAGCGTGCGCGGCGCCCCCGGTCGCTCCTCGCTGCCGAAGCCGGCCAGCACGCGGGCGAGGTTCTCGCGCGCTCCGGCGAGGTCGGGCGCCAGCTGGTCCATCTCCAGCAGGTAGTCGAGCTGCGCGAGGTCGTGCGCGAGCTTGGCCCGAGACGCGCTGCGGAAGGTCTCGTGCTGGGCGGGGTCGAGCAGGGCCGTGCCGCTCGCCGGGTCGATCCCCCACCAGGCGGAGCCGCGATAAAGCGCATGGCCGGCATGGAACGACCGAACGGCATCCGCGAGCCGTCCCTGGCGCTTGCACGCCACGCCGAGGTTGGTATGGGCCGCGACCGAGCCCGGCGCGAGCGCGAGCGCCCGTCGAAACGCACTCTCCGCCGCCGCGTCGTCCCCCTGCTTGAGCGCGTGCGTGCCGAGGGTGACGTGCAGGCTCGCCTTGTCGGGCGCCAGCGCGGCTGCGGTCTCGAACGCACGGCGTGCTCGCTCGAGCGCGCCTCGATCAGCGGCGACGAGACCGCAGACGTAGTGCGCGCCGGCATCGCGCGGGTCGTGGGCGAGGACGGCGCGCCCGATCGCCTCGGCCTCTGCGCCCCTGCCCGCCTGGTAGGCTGCAAATGCCGCGCGCGAGTCGGGCCTTCGCTCAGCCGCGGCGCGCGAGCCCGTCACGGTTCACCCTGAAGCCCGCCGCCTCCCGATCCCAGGTGGCGGCGGTGATGCCGTCCGCGCGCAGCGCCACCTTGCGCACCTTCTGCGTCGGCGTGCGCGGCAGGTCGGCCCTGAACTCGATGAAGCGCGGGACCATGAAGTAGGGCATCTCGGCGGCGCAGTGGCGGAGCAGCGCCTCCTCGGTGAGCGCGGCGTCCGGGTTGCGCACCACCACGATCTTCACCTCATCCTCGCCGACGTCGGCGGCGACCGCGATGGCGGCGCTCTCGGCGACGTCAGAATGCTTGTTGACGATGCGCTCGACCTCGAAGGACGAGATGTTCTCGCCGCGGCGCCGGATTGCGTCCTTCATCCGATCGTGGAAGAAGAGGAAGCCGTTCTCGTCCATGTGGCCGCGGTCGCCGCTGTGGAACCAGAGGTTGCGGAACGCCGCCAGCGTCGCCTCCGGCAGGCCGTCATAGCCTTCCATCAGGATGTGGGGATGCCTGGCGCGCACCACGATCTCGCCCGATGTGCCGGCGGGCACTGGGCGGTCCATCTCGTCGACGATCATCACCTCGTAATAGGGGGCGGCGCGGCCGGCGGTCCCCTTCGGCGTGGGCTCGCCCGGCCGGGTGTAGACGACGATGTTGGCCTCGGTGGAGCCGTAACCCTCGGTCAGCTCGAGGTCGAAGCGCTCGAGGAACTCCTCCTGCACCTCGTGCGGGTTGGGCACCGAGTAGATCATGCGCAGCGGGTTGTCCGCGTCGTCGGGTTGGCGCGGCTCGGCGTAGAGCATGTGGCAAATGCCGCCGACGCCGACCGTCACGGTGACGCCGTGGGCGCGTACGTCCGGCCAGAAGCGCGCCACGCTGAAGCGCGGGCGCAGCAGCATGCGGCAGTCGGCCAGCATGGTGCCGAGCAGGATGAACTTGCCGGCGATATGGAAGAAGGGGAGGAAGTTGTAGGTCACGTCGTCCGCGCCGAGCGAGACGATCTCGTTGAAGACGACGGCGAACGAAAGCTCGAAATGGTTGTTGATGACGACGCCCTTGGAGGGCCCCGTGGTGCCCGAGGTGAACATGATGCAGGCGGTGGTGGTGGCCTCCACGGCGCGCGGCGCGTCCGCTCCGTCGCCGGTGGCCACCTCGTCCAGCGAGAGCACGACGCCCGGCAGCGCGCGGCGCGCATCCTCGATGTCGCCGCCGGCGACGATGAAGGTGCCGAGGCCGGGGCAGCGGTCGGCGATCCGCGCGACCACGGGCACGAACTCGGCATCCAGCACCATGGCGCTCGCCTGTGCGCTGCCGACGATGTGGGTGAGGATGTCGCCCCGGTAGGCGGTGTTGATCGGCACCTCGACGACGCCGAGCTTGGCGGTGGCGAACCAGGCGAAGACGTGCTCGGGCGTGTTCTGCATCATCACCGCGCAGCGGGCGCCGGGCTCGATGCCGCGCGCCGCGAGGCCCGCGGCGATCCGGTTGGCCTCCCGATTGATGGCGGCGTAGCTGTAGTCCCGCCCGTCGAAATGCATCACGGGATGGTCGGGACGCTCCGCGGCGCGCTGCTCGAGGACGCGGTGGACCAGCCACGCCTCCTGATCCCGGCCGATCGTCAGCATCGCGCACCGCCCGCCGCCATGGCGCCAGCATGGAGGCCGCGGGCCCGTTGTCAACGCCGCCGGACCGGCGCGCGCGGTTTCCCGCCTTGACGGCGCGATGGCTGGTTTCCATAGTGCTGCCGAGTGCGGCCCCGGTGCCCGGGCGGGGGGGCAAGGCCGCGTATCCCGGGCAAGAGGAGCGGAGCGCATGGCTGAAGGCGACGCGCAAGGTAGCGCCCATCCCTGGGAGAAATCCTATCCGTCGAACGTCGACTGGCACGCGCCGCTGCCGATGGGCGCGCTCCACCGTCTGTTCGACGATGCCGTCGCCCGCTTCGGCGACCGGCCGGCGATCGACTTCATGGACCGGATCACCAGCTATCGGGAGCTCGGCGAGCAGGCGAACTGTGCTGCCGAGGGGTTCCAGAAGCTCGGTGTCGGCAAGGGCACCAAGGTCGGAATCCTGCTCCCCAACTGCCCGGCCTTCGTCGCGGTCTACTATGGCGTGCTCAAGGCCGGCGGGACGGTGGTCAACGTCAATCCGCTCTACGCCATCGAGGAGATCAAGTTCCAGATCGAGGATGCGGAGGCCGACATCCTGGTCACGCTCGATCTCTCCATCCTCTACGACAAGGCGCGCGTGGCCCTGGAGCAGACGCGGCTCAAGCATCTGGTGATCGTCTCCATGGCGGAGATGCTGCCCGGCCTCAAGCGGCTGCTCTTCCCCATCGTCAAGCGCGGCGAGATCGCCAAGATCCCGCGCGATTCCAGCCATGTCCGGCTGGCCGCGCTGCTCGACAACGCCGGCAGGCCGGCGCCGGTGGAGATCGACGCGCGCGAGGACATCGCAGTGCTGCAGTACACCGGCGGCACCACCGGCACCTCCAAGGGCGCGATGCTGACCCACGCCAACCTCAGCGCCAACGTGGTGCAGGGGGCGATGATGATGCCGGACGCCGAGGAAGGCCGCGAGGTCATGATGGGCGTCCTGCCGCTCTTCCACGTCTTCGCCATGGCCGTGGTGATGAACTTCAGCATCAGGATCGGCGCCAAGATGATCCTGCTGCCACGCTTCGAGCTGGATACCGTGCTCAAGGTCGTCCACAAGAAGCGCCCGACGTTCTTCCCCGCGGTGCCGACGATCTACATCGCCATCAACGGCCATGCCGACGTGGCGGCGGGCAAGTACGACCTCTCCTCCATCAAGCTCTGCCTCTCTGGCGGCGCCTCGCTGCCGCGCGAGGTGCAGGAGAAGTTCCAGGGGATTACCGGGTGCACGCTGGTGGAGGGCTACGGGCTCAGCGAGACCGCTCCGGTCGCGACCTGCAACCCGACCACCCCCGGCGGCAGCCGTGAGGGCTCGCTCGGCGTGCCAGTGCCCGGCACCGTGGTCGAGATCACCTCGATCGACGAGCCGGAGACGGTGCTGCCGCAGGGCGAGATTGGCGAGATCTGCATCTCCGGCCCGCAGGTGATGAAGGGCTACTGGAAGCGCGACGAGGAGAACGAGCGCGCCTTCGCCGGCGGGCGCTTCCACACCGGCGACGTCGGCCGCATCGACGAGGACGGCTACGTCTACCTCATCGACCGACTCAAGGAGGTCATCATCGCCGGCGGCTACAACATCTATCCCCGTCACGTGGAAGAGGCGATCTACAAGCACCCGTCGGTGCTGGAGGTGACGGTCATCGGCGTCGACGACGCCCACCGCCAGCAGACCGTCAAGGCCTTCGTCCGGCTCAAGGAGGGCGAGACCCTGACGTCGGACGCGCTGACGGAGTTCCTCGGGGACAAGCTCTCTCCCATCGAGATGCCCAAGCAGATCGAGTTCCGCGACGAGCTGCCCAAGACGATCATCGGCAAGCTCTCCAAGAAGGAGCTGATCGCCGAAGAGGCCGCCAAGCAGGGCGCGGCTGCCGCCGGCGCCGGTTGAGTGAGATCGGCGCTAGGCCACGACGCGACGACACGCGCACCGCATCAGACTGAGCAAGAGGCCCGAGCCCATGAACAATGCCGTCATCGCCGGCTACGTCCGTTCGCCCTTTCACTTTGCCCACAAGGGCGCGCTGGTTGAGAAGCGGCCGGACGATCTCGCCGCCGAGGTCGTTCACGGCCTGCTCGCCCAGACTGGCGTCGATCCCGCCGAGATCGAGGACCTGATCATCGGCTGCGCCTTCCCCGAAGGCGAGCAGGGCTTCAACCTGGGGCGCATCGTCGCGCTGATCGCCGAGCTGCCCATCTCGGTCGCCGGCGCCACCGTCAACCGCTTCTGCGGCTCGTCCATGCAGGCGATCCACATCGCCGCCGGCGCGATCCGCATGGATGCCGGTGAGGCGTTCATCTGCGCCGGCGTCGAGTCCATGAGCCGCGTGCCCATGGGCGGCTTCAACCCGGCGCCCAACCCGGATCTCTACGAGAAGAACGAGGGCGCCTACATGTCCATGGGCGAGACCGCGGAGAACCTCGCCCGCAAGTACCAGATCACCCGGGAGGAGCAGGAGGCGCTGGCCGTCAGCAGCCACGCCCGCGCCGCCCGCGCCTGGGACGACGGCAAGTTCGCGGGCGAGGTGATCCCCGTCGAGACCGCGGACGGCGCGGTAGAGCGCGACGGCTGCATTCGCCCCGGCACCAGTGCCGAGGTGCTCGCCGGGCTCGAGCCCGCGTTCGATGCGGACGGCACGGTGACCGCCGGTACCTCGTCGCCGCTCACCGACGGCGCGGCCGCCGTGCTGGTCTGCACCGAGGAGTTCGCCCAGCGCAACGGGCTCTCCGTGCTCGCCCGCATCAAGGCCATCGCGGTCGCCGGCTGCGCGCCGGAGATCATGGGCTACGGCCCCGTCGTCTCGTCGGAGAAGGCCCTCGCCCGCGCCGGGCTGAAGGTGTCGGACATCGACGTGGTCGAGCTCAACGAGGCCTTTGCGGTGCAGGCGCTCGCCTGCGTGCGCGAGCTCTCCATCGATCTCGAGCGCATGAACATCGACGGCGGCGCCATCGCCATCGGCCATCCGCTCGGCGCCACCGGCGCGCGCATCACCGGCAAGGCGGCGCAGATCCTCCGCCGCGAGGACAAGCGCTACGCGCTCGCCACCCAGTGCATCGGCGGCGGGCAGGGCATCTCCACCGTGCTCGAGGCCGCCTGATGGCGATCGAGAAGGCCGCCGTCATCGGGGCGGGACTGATGGGCGGCGGCATCGCCGCCCACATCGCCAATGCCGGCCACGACGTGGTGCTGCTCGACATCGTGCCGGCGGATAGCGGCGACCGGAATGCGCTTGCCGAGGGCGCGGTGGCGCGGATGCTCAAGACCGAGCCCGCGCCCTTCATGGAGAAGGCCGACGCGAAGCGCATCACCACCGGCAACATCGAGGACCATCTCGAACTGCTCGCCGACGCGGACTGGATCGTTGAGGCGGTGATCGAACGGGCGGATGCCAAGCAGGCCATCTACCGCAAGATCGACGCGGTGCGGAAGCAGGGGTCCATAGTCTCTTCCAACACGTCCACCATCCCGTCAAGCGTGCTGCTCGACGGCATGCCGGAGGCGTTCGCGCGCGACTTCCTCATCACCCACTTCTTCAACCCGCCGCGCTACATGCGGCTTCTGGAGGTGGTGGCGGGGCCCGAGACCCGGACGGACGCCGTGGCGGCCGTCTGCGACTTCGCCGACCGCAAGCTCGGCAAGGGCGTGGTGGCGTGCAACGACACGCCCGGCTTCATCGCGAACCGCATCGGCACCTACTGGATGGTGGCGGCGGTGCGCGCGGCGGTGGAGGATGGCGTGACGGTGGAGGAGGCGGACGCCCTGCTCAGCCGGCCCATCGGCGTGCCCAAGACAGGCATCTTCGGGCTGATCGACCTCGTCGGCCTCGACCTCATGCCGCTGGTCGGCCGCAGCCTGCGCGACGCGCTGCCCGAGAGCGATCCCTTCCACGCGATCTACGACGAGCCCGCGTTCATCGCCTCGATGATCGAGGACGGCTATATCGGGCGCAAGGGCAAGGGCGGCTTCTATCGGCTGAAGCCCGATTCGGAGAAGAGGGAGAAGGAGGTCCGCGATCTCGCCACGGGCGAGTACGGGCCCGCCCGGCGGCCCCGGCTGGAGAGCATCGAGCAGGCCGGCCGCTCGCTCCGCGCGCTGTTCGAATACCCCGACAAGACGGGCGCCTACGCCTGGCGGGTGATGTCCGCCACGCTCGCCTACGCCGCCGGCCTGGTGCCCGAGATCGCGGGCGACGTCGAGGCAGTCGATCGCGCCATGCGCCTCGGCTACGCCTGGAAGCGCGGCCCCTTCGAGCTGATCGACGAGGTCGGCGCCGGCTGGTTCGCCGAAAAGCTCGCCGCGGAGGGCAGGGAGGTGCCACCGCTGCTGCGGGCGGCGGCGGACGGCGACGGCTTCTACCGGCTGGCGGACGGCCGCGCCACCCACCTCGCGGGCGACGGCCGCTACGCCCCGCTCGCGCGGCCCGAGGGCGTGCTGCTGCTCTCCGACATCAAGCGCACGACCAGGCCGCTGGCGAAGAACGGCTCCGCCAGCCTCTGGGACATCGGCGACGGCGTCGCCTGCCTCGAATTCCACAGCAAGATGAACGCGCTCGACACCGACATCATGGCGCTGGTCGCGCAGTCGGTGGAGACGGTCGGCGGCGGGATGAAGGCGCTGGTGATCCACAACGAGGGCAGCAACTTCTCGGTGGGGATGAACCTCGGCCTCGCTCTCTTCGTCGTCAATGTCGGCGCCTGGCCGATGATCGAGGACTCGATCAGGCAGGGCCAGGAGGCCTTCAGGGCGCTCAAGTTCGCGCCCTTCCCGGTGGTCGGCGCGCCGTCGGGCATGGCGCTTGGCGGCGGCTGCGAAGTGCTGCTGCACTGCGATGCGGTGCAGGCCCATGCCGAGAGCTACATGGGCCTGGTGGAGGCCGGCGTCGGGCTCGTGCCCGGCTGGGGCGGCTGCAAGGAGATGATGCTGCGCGGACTCGCCCCCGGTCGGACCGGATTTGGCGGCGCGATGCCGGCGATCTCCAAGGTCTTCGAGACCATCGGCCTCGCCAAGGTCTCGCGCTCCGCCAAGGAGGCCCGAAAGCTCGGCTTCCTGCGCGAGGGCGACGGCATCACCGCCAACCGCGACCGGCTGCTGGCGGACGCGAAGGCGAAGGCGCTCGCGCTGGCGGAGGACTACACCCCGCCGGAGCCGGCGGTGGTGAAGCTGCCCGGCAAGACCGGACGCGTCGCGCTCAAGATGGCGGTGCGCGGGCTCGCCAAGACGCGCAAGGCGACGGCCCACGACCTCGTGGTGGTAGAGCATCTCGGCAACGTGCTCACCGGCGGCGAGACCGACGCGACCCGGGAGGTCCCGGAGGACAGGCTCTCGGAGCTGGAGCGCGAGGCGTTGCTCGCGCTCATCCGCACGCCGGCCACCATCGCCCGCATGGAGCACATGCTGGAGACCGGCAAGCCGCTCAGGAACTAGCTAATCTAATGGCGCGGCGACAAGCGGCGGGAGCTGTGACATGAGCGGCGTGGCCTGGACCCTGGGCGTGGTGCAGATGGATTGCGCCACCGGCGACACGGAAGGGAACCTCGCAACCATCGCCCGCTTCGCCGGCGAGGCCGCGATCCGGCATGTCGACCTCGTGGTCTTTCCCGAATGCGCCACCACCGGCTACTTCCTGGGCGACCGGCTCGCGGATCTTGCCGAGCCGCCCGATGGGCCGAGCGCGCGGCGCCTCGGCGAGATCGCGCGGGAGAACGGGCTCACCGTGGCGGTCGGCGCCTACACGCAGCGCGATGGCGGTGTCTACGATTCGCAACTCCTGTTCGGCCCCGACGGGCAGTGCCTCGCGGTTTACGACAAGGCGCACCTCTTCGCGAGCGAGCGCGAGAGCTGCCGTGCCGGCGACAGCGCGTGCGTTGTCGAGACGCGGCTCGGCACGGTAGGCATGACGGTCTGCTACGACTTCATCTTCGCCGACTATGTGCGCCGTCTCGCCGACCTCGGCGCGGAGCTGATCGTCAACAGCACCAACTGGATCGCCGACGCCTACCAGCGCGAGACCTGGGGCTGGAGCGGACCGGTGACTCAGGGCCTCGCGGCCACGCGAGCGCTGGAGAACGGCACCTTCGTCGCCATGGCCAACCGCGTCGGCGAGGAGGAGCTGGCCCCCGGCCTCTCCTTCACCAGCCTCGGCCATTCCTGCATCGCCGGCCCGTCTGGCAGGATCCTCGCCTCGCTTGCCGAGGGGGAGGGACTGGCGATCGCGCGCATCGACATCGCGCAGGAAGATCTCGAGCGCTGGCGCGCCATCGCCACCTATCGCGCCGACCGCCGGCCCGAGCTGACCGGATGAGCGGGGCGGAGAACGACGCCGACACATTGCCCGAGCGCATCGCCGACGAGGCTGCGCTCGAGGACCTGATGACGACGCCGGACGCGGCGCTCCGCGAGACGCTTGCCGGCATCGACGGCGACATCGTCGTGCTCGGCGTCGGCGGCAAGATGGGGCCGACGCTCGCGGGCCTCGCCAAGCGGGCGGCGCCCGAGAAGCGCATCGTCGGCGTCGCGCGCTTCACCGACCCGAGCGTTCCGGAAAAGCTCGCTGGCTGGGGGGTGGAGACGATCCAGTGCGACCTGACGGACCGCGACGCCCTCGCCGCGCTGCCGCGGCCTGCCAACGTGGTGCTCATGGCGGGCCGCAAGTTCGGCGCGGTCGGCGACGACGACGTGACCTGGGCGATGAACGCCTACGTGCCGGCGTTGGTCGCCGAGACCTTCCGCGACTCCCGGATCGTCGCCTTCTCCACCGGCTGCGTCTATCCCTTCGTGGATGTCCGCTCCCAGGGCGCGGTGGAGGAGACGCCGCCGACGCCGCCGCCCGGCGAATACGCCAACTCCTGCGTCGGCCGCGAGCGGCTGATCCAGTACTTCTCGCGCCGCCACGGCACGCCCGCGTGCCTCGTGCGGCTCAACTACGCGATCGACATGCGCTACGGCGTGCTGCACGACGTGGCCCGCAAGGTGAAGGACGGTGCGCCGATCGACCTCACCACGGGCCACGTCAACGTCATCTGGCAGGGGGATGCCAACGCGATGGCGCTGCGCTGCCTCGCGCACTGCGCCGTGCCGGCCCGGCCCATCAACGTGAGCGGGCCCGAGACCGTGAGCATCCGCCGGCTCGCGCAGGCCTTCGGCACGCGACTCGGGCGGGAGCCTGCCTTCACCGGCGAGGAGGCGGCGTGCGGCTGGCTCACCAACAGCGAGCGGGCCTGTGCGCTCTTCGGCTATCCGCGGGTGCCGCTGGGGCGGATGATCGACTGGGTGGCGGACTGGGTCGCGCGCGACATGCCGAGCCTCGCCAAGCCCACGCGGTACGAGGTGCGGGACGGCGTGTTCGCCCGGTCGGAGGCATCGTGAGCCTCGCCTGGGGCGACGTGCCGGATGCGGTACGGGCGACCCTCGCACGGGGCGTGGTGATCCCGGCACACCCGCTGGCCCTCGACGCGGACCGCCAGCTCGATGCGGAGCGCCAGCGGGCGCTCAGCCGCTATTACATCGACGCGGGCGCCGGCGGGCTCGCGGTCGGCGTCCACACCACCCAGTTCGCGATCCGCGAGGCCGGCCTCTACGAGCCGGTGCTCGCGCTCGCCGCCGAGACCGCCGGGAGCTGGACCGAGCGGCCGCTGGTGCGGATCGCCGGCCTCGTCGGGCGGACGGACCAGGCGCTGGCGGAAGCGGACACGGCCCTCGGCCTCGGCTATCACGCGGGGCTGGTGAGTCTCGCCGCCTTCGCCGGGGCGAGCGAGGACGAGCGGCTGGAGCATTGCGCGCGCCTCGCCCGGCGGATTCCGCTGGTGGGCTTCTACCTGCAGCCGGCGGTCGGCGGCGTCGTGCTGGGACCCTCCTTCTGGCGCCGCCTGGCTGCGCTCGACAACGTGGTGGCGATCAAGATCGCGCCCTTCAACCGCTACCGCACCCTCGACGTGGTGCGCGGCGTGGTCGAGGCCGGCGCCGAGGAGCGCATCGCCCTCTACACCGGCAACGACGACCATATCCTGCTCGATCTGGTCACGCCCTGGCGCCTGTCGCGCGGCGGCGAGGCGGTCACGGTGCGCATCAGGGGCGGGCTGCTCGGGCACTGGAGCGTCTGGGTCAAGCGGGCCGTCGAGGTGCTGGAGCGCGCCCACGCCGCGGTGGAGGCCGGCGCTGTCGATCCGGACCTGCTCGCCCTCGACGCACGGATCACTGACTGCAACGCCGCCCTCTTCGACGCCGCCAACGACTTTCGGGGCTGCATCGCCGGCTGCCACGAGGTGCTGCGCCGGCAGGGGCTGCTGCGGGGCATCTGGTGCCTCGACCCGGCGGAGGGGCTGAGCCCCGGCCAGGCCGAGGAGATCGATCGCGTGTGCGCGGCCTATCCCGATCTCACCGACGACGACTATGTGCGCGCCAACCTCGCGCGCTGGCTTTCCTGAGGCTCGGGCGTCCCAACCGCTGCCGCAGTCCTCACCGCTGTTTCCGCGCTTCCCCACCGAGAAGGCAAGAATCGATGGCCGCCGAGAACGAAACGAGGCATCCCGACGATACGGCTGAATGGCGGCAGCGCAACGTGCCGGTCTTCAACGAGAACCGCTTCAAGCTCGGCGTCTTCGGGCAGAACTGCTCCAACGGCTGCACCATCACCCATGCCGAGACGACCTTCGAGCCCACCTACGAGCACAGCGTGAAGATCAGCCGGCTTGCCGACCGGCTTGGCTTCGAGCTGCTGGTGCCGGTGGGCCGCTGGCGGCACTTCGGCGGCTCCACCCAGTTCAACGGGAACAATCTCGAGGTCTACACCTGGGCCGCCGCGATGGCCTGCCACACGCGGGACATCATGGTCTTCGCCACCTCGCACGTGCCGACCGTCCATCCCATCCTCGCCGCCAAGCAGGCCGCGACCATCGACAACATCTCGAGCGGGCGCTTCGGCCTCAATGTCGTCTGCGGCTGGTTCAAGCCGGAGATCGAGATGTTCGGCATGGAGCAGCTCGACCACGACGAGCGCTATGTCATGGCAGACGAGTGGCTCTCGATCGTGAAGCGGCTCTGGGCCGAGGACGACTTCGACCACGAGGGCACCTACTACAGGGTCAACCAGGGCTTCCTCGCGCCGAAGCCGATCCAGCGGCCGCACCCGGTGGTGATCAACGCCGGCTCCTCGCCCGCAGGCCGCGAGTTCTCGGCCAAGCTCGCCGACTTCAACTTCCTCTCGATCACGACGATGGAGAAGGCAGCGGCCATCGTGACGGACATCCACGCCCGCGCCGCAGCGCACGGGCGCCGCTGCGGCGTCATGAGCTACGGCCTGGTCTGTTGCCGCGATACCGAGGCGGAGGCCGAAGCGCTCTACCGGCGCATCGTGGACGAGGGCGACTGGGGCGCGACCAACACCATCATCGAGCTGATGCTGGGCGAGAACTACTCCTACGGTTCGAACGCGGCGGAGATCCGCGCCATGGGCGAGCGCTTCATCGCCGGCTGGGGCGGCTACCCCCTGGTCGGCACGCCGGAGCAGGTGGTGGACAAGATGGTCGAGATCGCCGGCATCGGCGTCGAGGGGTTCATCCTGTCGTGGCTCGACTACCACGAAGAGCTCAAATACTTCGGCGAGAAGGTGATGCCTCTGATGCGCGAGGCGGGCCTCAGGGTCTAGCCCGCATTTCTCACCAGGGCCATGGTCTGCGCGGCGCTGTCCGGCCGACAGGGTAGGAGAGGCGCGCAGCGCGATGCAGGGACATCGGGCAAGCGCCTCGACGCACACTGTCGGCCGGAGAGCGCCGCCCTTCGGGTCGCGCCCAGGCGCCCGCCCGCGGCGTCGCGGGCCTCAACCGTATTCCCTGATACGCTTTTCGGCCCGCTCCTGGTGGATCGAACGCCTGGTGCGCGACGCAGGCCGTGACCATGGTGAGAAATGCGGGCTAGCCGGCGTTCTTCACCGATCTAACTGCCTGCCGGCGCTGAAGAAGCCGCTGAGGAGCTGTTCGGGCGTGGTGAGCGTCGCGCTGCGATGTCCCCGCAGCACGCAGCCCACCAGGGCGGCCGCGAGCACCGCTGACATCCACCTGCTGACCGGAGCCACCATGCACGCGTCCGCCGGCGGACAGCCTATCACGGCGCCTTCGCCCGGTTTCGACCCGGTCGTTCCCGAATCCCCGCCTACCGTTGCCGCAAACTGCGCGCTGGCTTACCCTTGCGCGCCCCGGCTGCCGTGCGGTCCGACCATTGCGGCGCCTTTCCAGCCCCTCATGAGGAGACGCAGCATGTCGCTCGACCAGGCCCAGAACATCTCGCTGGAGGAGCTCGACAAGCAGGTCCTGCTCCATCCGGTCACCTCGATCGCCGAGCATCAGACCGCAGGCCCCGTGATCTACGGCAAGAGCGGCGGGGTGAAGGTCTACGACCGCCACGGCAAGGGCTATATCGACGCGGCGGCTGCGCTCTGGTGCGTCAACATCGGCTACGGGCGGAACAGGCTCGCCGAGGTTGCGGCCGAGGAGATGTCGCGCATCGGCTTCTTCCATACCTTCGGCGGCGCCTCCAACGAGCCGCAGATCAGGCTCGCCGAGAAGCTGCTCTCGCTGCTGCACGAGCACGCCGACTGCCACCACATCGGCAAGGTGTTCTTCGGCCTCTCCGGCTCCGACGGCAACGACACCCAGTTCAAGCTGGTGCGCTACTACAACAACCTGCTGGGCCGGCCGGAGAAGAAGAAGATCATCTCGCGGCTCGGCGCCTATCACGGCGTCACCAACGCGGCCGGCAGCCTCACCGGCATCCCGCTCTACCACAAGGCCTTCGACCTGCCCTTCGAGGGCGTGCTGCACACCGACTGCCCGCACTACTGGCGCGAGGGCCTCGACGGCGAGAGCGAGGAGGAATTCGCCGATCGCATGGTGGCGTCGCTCGAGGCGATGATCGAGCGCGAAGGGCCGGAGACCGTCGCTGCCTTCATCGCCGAGCCGGTGATGGGCACCGGCGGCGTGATCATCCCGGGCGGCGGCTACTACGACAAGGTGCAGGCCCTGCTGAAGAAGCACGACATCCTCTTCATCGCGGACGAGGTGATCTGCGGCTTCGGGCGGCTCGGCACCTGGTTCGGCGCCAGCTACTTCGGGCTCAGGCCGGACATGATGACCTTTGCCAAGGGGCTCACCAGCGCCTACTTCCCGATGTCGGCGGTCGCGATCTCCGACGAGGTCTGGCAAGTGCTGGCCGACGGCACGCCCGAGGTCGGCATGTTCGCCCACGGCTTCACCTACTCAGGCCACCCGGTGGGCGGCGCGGTCGGTCTCGCCAACCTGGAGATCATGGAGTCCGAGAACCTGGTCGCCAACGCGGCCGAGGTCGGCCCCTACTTCAAGCAGTGCCTGATCGAGCGGGTGGGCGACCACCCCAATGTGGGCGACATCCGCGGCGCCGGCCTCATGCTGGGCGTCGAATATGTCGCCGAGCCCGGCAGCAAGGCCGCGCCCGACATGACCCCGCCGGCGCACAGGCGCGTCTCGGCGGCGGCGCAGGAGCGCGGGCTGCTGACCCGGGGGCTGCCCTTCCTGCCGGTCAATGCCTTCTCGCCGCCGCTCACCTTCACGCGGGCGGACGTCGACGAGACCGTCGGCATCTTCGGCGAGGCCGTGGAGAGCGTGTTCGGCAAGAGCTGAGACCGACCCCGCCGCAGCGCCCGGGGCGCCCGCCGTGGGGTTCCGCATCTCCGTCGACACCGGCGGCACCTTTACCGACGTGGTGGCGGGGGACGGCGGACGGGAGGTGGTTGGCAAGGCGCCGACCACGCCCGAGCGCATCTTCGACGGCATGCGGAACGCGCTCGAGAACGCGGCCGAGCAGCTTGAGCTCAGCCTCGGCGCGCTGCTCGGCGATACCGACCTCCTCATCTACGGCACCACGCGTGCCACCAACGCCATCGTCCAGGGCGCGGTCGCCAAGACCGCGTTCCTGGTCACATCCGGCTTCCCCGACATCCTTGTGCTGAAGGAGGGCGGCAAGCACGGCGTCCACGACTTCGCGACCGACTATCCCGATCCCTACATCCCGCAGACCCACACCTTCGAGATCGAGGAGCGGATCGACGCCGAGGGCGGCGTGGTGGCGCCGCTCGACCGGGAGCAGGCCCGCGCGGCGCTGGCGCTGGTGAGCGAGCGCGGCTTCGATGCGGTCGCCGTCTGCCTGCTCTGGGCGGTGGCGAACCCGGCGCACGAGGAGGCGCTGGCCGCGCTGATCGAGGAGGCGCTCCCCGGCGTTCCCTACACGCTCTCGCACCGGCTGATCCCGATCGTGCGCGAGTACCGCCGCGCGTCCGCGACCGCCATCGACGCCTCGCTCAAGCCGCTCATGCAGGCGCATCTGCGCGGCATGGAGGACGACCTCCGCGCTGCCGGCTGTCGCGGCGAGATTCTGGTGAGCACCTCCGTCGGCGGCTGCATGCACGTGGACGAGCTGGTCGAGCGCCCGATCCACACGGTCAAGTCCGGCCCGGCCATGGCGCCGGTCGCGGCACTCGCCTGCTCGCAGACCGAGGGGTTCGGCGACGACGTGATCGTCTGCGACACCGGCGGCACCACCTTCGACGTGAGCCTGGTGCGCGACGGCGCGGTGAAGCAGACCCGCGAGACCTGGATCGGCGGTCAGTGG
The DNA here is from genome assembly GCA_011523425.1 of Alphaproteobacteria bacterium. GTDB lineage: Bacteria > Pseudomonadota > Alphaproteobacteria > UBA828 > UBA828 > WTGU01. Next base: position 94,692 of record WTGU01000156.1, on the reverse strand, counting down.
ACCGGCCACATCCTGGCGATCTCCTCGGTCGACGTGCGTAGCATCGGCGCCGGCGGCGGCTCGATCGCCTGGATCGATCCGGGCGGCCTGCTCCGTGTCGGACCCCGCAGCGCGGGTGCGGTGCCGGGACCCGCCTGCTACGGCACCGGCGGCACCGAGCCGACGGTGACCGATGCGGCGCTCCTGCTCGGCTATCTCGACCCCGACTACTTCCTCGGCGGCAGGCTCGCGCTCGATGAGGACGCGGCGCGGCGCGCGGTCGGCGGCCTCGCGGACGCTCTCGGGACCTCGCTCGACGACGGGGCGCACGCCATCGTCAGCCTCGCCAACGAGCTGATGATCAAGGCGATCCAGGACATCACCGTGACCGAGGGCTTCAACCCCCAGGAATGTACGCTCGTGGCCGGCGGCGGCGCCGCGGGCCTGGGCGCCATGGCGATCGCCGGCGAGCTCGGCTGCGAGCGGGTCATCCTGCCGCGCACCGCCGCAGTGCTCAGCGCCTGCGGGATGCAGGTCTCGGAGGTGGTTCACGAGCACTCGGCGAGCATGGTCACGCGGTCGGCTAGCTTCGACTTCGAGGGCGTCAACGCCGTCCTCGCCTCCATCGACGCCGAGCTCGAGCGCTTCGCCGCGACGCTGGGCGAGCGCGGGCTCGAGACCATGCGCATCGAGCGCTTCGTCGAGGCGCGCTACCTCTTCCAGGTGTGGGAGCTCGACGTGGCGCTGCCGACAGACCGCTTCGAGACCGAGCGGGACGTGGCCGCGCTCGTCGAGCGCTTCCACGCCACCCACGAGCAGGTCTTCGCGGTGCGCGATCCGGAGAGCATCCTCGAATGCCTCAACTGGAAGGGGCGGCTCTCTGTCGGCCTCGACACGGCGCCCCGACCGGCGCGGGGCGCGGAGACCGCAGGCACGCCGGCGCCCGACGCCCGCCGGCCCGCCTACTTCGGCGGCGGCGCGCGCGTGGACACCCCGATCTTTCTCGGTCGCAACCTGAGCCCCGGCGCCGTGGTCGACGGGCCCGCGATCATCGAGGAGCCGACCACCACCATCGTGGTCGACCCCGGCACGCGGACCCGGCTGAGCGGCGCCGGCAGCTTCATCCTGGAGGCCCGCCCCGATGGCTGAGATGACTCCGCCCGCGCCCATGCCGGAGGCGCTCGATCCGGTCCTTCTCTCGGTCCTCTCCAACCGGCTCGACGGCATCGTGCGCGAGATGTCGAACACGCTGCTCAAGGCGGCGCGCTCGGCCGTGATCGCGGTGGCGCGCGACTTCTCCTGCGCCATCTGCACCGCCGATAACCAGCTCCTCGCCACCGCCGAGGGCCTGCCCGTCCACATCTTCGGCTCGCACCTGCAGACCCGCGCCATGACCGACCTGCACGCGGACCTCGCCGAGGGCGACGCCTTCCTCCACAACGACCCCTATCTCGGCAACACTCACCCGGCGGACCACGCGGTGCTGGTGCCGGTCTTCATCGACGGCGAGCACCTTTTCACCGCCTGCGCCAAGGGGCATCAGGCGGACATCGGCAACAGCATCCCCACCACCTATCACGCCGCGGCAAAGGACGTGTACGAGGAGGGCTCGCTGATCTTCCCCTGCGTGCGCGTCCAGCGCGGCTACGAGATGGTGGACGACGTGATCCGCATGTGCCGCAGGCGGATCAGGGTGCCGGAGCAGTGGTACGGCGATTTTCTGGCCGAGCTTGGCGCGGCGCGCATCGCCGAGCGGCGCCTGAAGGAGCTCTGCGCCAAGTACGGGACCGACACCATCAAGACCTTCATCCGCGAGTGGTTCGACTATTCCGAGCGCCGCATGGTGCAGGCGATCGGGGAACTGCCGCAGGCGGAGGTCGCGGCGGAGGGCGCGCACGATCCCTTCGAGCCCTTCCTGCCCGACGGCATCCCGATCAAGGTCGAGCTCCGCATCGACCCCGACGAGGGCCGGATCACCATCGACCTGCGCGACAATATCGACTGCGTCGACTGCGGCCTCAACGAATCCGAGGCCTGCGCCATCAACAACGTGGTGGCCGGCCTCTTCAACTGCCTGGGGCCTGAGATCCCGCACAATGGCGGCTCGTTCCGGCGCGTGGACGTGCTGCTGCGCGACGGCTGCGTCGTCGGTCGCCCGTCCTTCCCCCACTCCACCTCGATGGCGACGACCAACGTCGCCGACCGCCTGGTCAACATCACCCATTCGGCGATGGCGAAGCTCGGCGACGGCTACGGCCTGGCCGAGGGCGGCAGCGCCATGTGCGCCGCCACCGCGGTGCTGAGCGGCAAGGACTTCAGGCGGGGCGGCGATCCCTACATCAACCAGCTCATGATGGTGGTGAACGGCGGCCCGGCGGGGCCTAAAGCGGACGGCTGGGTCACCTACGTGCTGCCGGTGGTCTCCGGCCTCATGTACCGGGACAGCATCGAGCTCGCCGAGGTGAAGCACCCGATGCTGTTCAGGACGGTCCGCCTCATGTCCGGCACCGGCGGCGCCGGTCGCCATCGCGGCGGGCCCGCCTGCGAGGTCGTCTACGGGCCGCGCGAGGACCCGATGACCGTGGTGATCCCGTCTGACTGCCAGATCAACCCGGCGCGGGGCGCCCAGGGTGGTCACGACGGCACACCCGCCGTCCAGTTCCGGGTCGGCGCCAACGGCGACGAGACGAAGCTCCCCAACGTCGTCCAGCTCGACCTTGCGCCGGGCGAGCTGATCCGCGGCCTCGATGCCGGCGGTGGCGGCTACGGCGAGCCGACGGAGCGCGATCCCGAGCGCGTGCGCATGGATGTCGCCCGCGGCTGGGAAACGCCCGCACGCGCCCGCGAGGTCTATGGAGTCGTGCTCACCGGCGACCGCGAGAACGACACGCTGACGGTGGATCAGGCGGCGACGGAAGCGCTGCGGGCGGCGGATTCCTGAAGGTTCGCGGCCGACGCGCACCTGCCGCCGGGGTGGTCGCTCTTAGCGTCTTGCCCTTGCCAACAGCCCGTGCTAACCCTTTCGCCGCTCGTGGCCGACGGCCGCGAGCGTGTCGTGATGGTAGCTCGATTCTCGGTTCTCGTCGGCAATCCCGTCAGGCAGTTCGAAGGGGGTTCGAACATGGCAGACGCCGCGCCGTCCCAGGACAGCTCGTCCGAGCACGCGGGCACGCGACGCGACTTCCTGGTGCTGGCGGCGGGCGCCATGGGCGGCATGGCCGTGGTCGGCATCACCTGGCCGCTGATCGAGACCATGAACCCGTCTGCGGACGTGCTCGCGCTGGCGTCCACCGAGGTCGACATCTCCCAGATCGAGGAGGGCCAGGTCATCGTCGTCAAGTGGCGCGGCCGGCCGGTCTTCATCCGCCACCGCACGGCAGACGAGATCGCTTCGGCGCAGGACGTCAGCCTGGACGACCTCTCCGACCCGCAGCCGGATGCCGAGCGGGCGCCGCGTCCGCAATGGCTGATCGTGGAAGGCGTGTGCACCCACCTCGGCTGCGTGCCGCTCGGCTCCAAGATCGGCGATCCGAGGGGCGAGTTCGGCGGCTGGTTCTGCCCTTGCCACGGCTCGCACTACGACACCTCCGGCCGCATCCGCAAGGGGCCGGCGCCGGCGAATCTCCCGGTGCCGACCTACGAGTTCCTCGACGACACGCTGGTCCGGATCGGGTAGGGGATCGCGCCGGATGACGACACCCGTTCCGCAGAACCGCGTTGCCCAGTGGATCGAATACCGGCTGCCGATCTTCAGTTGGACCAACAAGCACCTCGTCGACTACCCGGCGCCGCGCAACCTCAACTACTGGTGGAACTTCGGCTCGCTGGCCGGCTTCATGCTGGTGCTGCAGATCGTGACCGGCGTGGTGCTGGCGATGCACTACACGCCGCACGCCGATCACGCCTTCGATTCGGTCGAGCACATCATGCGCGACGTGGAGTGGGGCTGGCTGATGCGCTACCTCCACGCCAACGGCGCCTCGATGTTCTTCGCCGTGGTCTACATCCACCTCTTCCGCGGCCTCTACTACGGCTCCTACAAGTCGCCGCGCGAGATCTTGTGGTGGATGGGCGTCATCATCCTGCTGCTCATGATGGCGTCGGCCTTCATGGGCTACGTGCTGCCGTGGGGGCAGATGAGCTTCTGGGCGGCGACGGTGATCACCAACATGACCTCGGCGATCCCCTGGATCGGCGAGACGGTCGTCACCTGGCTGTGGGGCGGCTTTTCGGTCGATCACCCCACGCTCGTCCGCTTCTACGCACTGCACTATCTGCTGCCCTTCGTGCTCTTCGGCGTCGTCTTCATCCACCTCTGGGCGCTGCATCACCGCAAGTCGAACAACCCGCTCGGCATCGACATCAAGAGCCCCAAGGACACCATCCCCTTTCACCCGTACTACACCGTCAAGGACATGTTCGGGCTGGGCGTGATGATGTTCATCCTGTTGATCTTCACCTTCTACATGCCGAACGTGCTGGGCGAGGTGATCAACTACGAGAAGGCGAACCCCCTCCAGACGCCCGCCCATATCGTGCCGGAATGGTACTTCCTGCCCTTCTACGCGATTCTGCGGGCGATCCCGGACAAGCTCGGCGGCGTCGTGGCCATGGTCGCCTCGATCGCCATCCTCTTCATCCTGCCCTGGCTCGACAGCTCTCGCGTGCGCAGCGCACGCTTCCGCCCCATCTACAAGTGGGCGTTCTGGATCTTCGTGGTGGACTGCATCGCGCTCGGCTGGGTCGGTGCCAACACGCCGGAAGGCAACTTTATCTGGATCGGGCAGGTCACCACCGGCTACTACTTCGCGCACTTCCTCATCGTCCTGCCGCTCATCGCCAAGTTCGAGCGACCCACGCCGCTGCCGGAGAGCATCCATCAGGCGGTGCTGAAAGGCGGCGGTGGCGGGGAGGACGCGCCCGCGGCCGCAGCGGAGGCCGCGCCGGCGGACGCCGCAGCGGCGGAGAAGACGTGATGCGGCGCGCCCTGCTGGCCGGGCTGATGATCGGCGCGCTCGCCCTCTTCGGCGGCCACGCCGCGCACGCGGCCGGCGACGCGCCGGACGTTCCCGATCAGGACTGGCAGCACGAAGGCGTCTTCGGCACCTTCGACCGGGGCGAGCTGCAGCGGGGCTTCCAGGTCTTCCAGGAGGTCTGCTCCGCCTGCCATTCGCTGCAGTACATCGCCTTCCGCAATCTGGTGGAGATCGGCTTCACCGAGCAGGAGGCGAAGGCCATCGCCGCGGAATACGAGGTCGAGGACGGACCCGACGACGAGGGCGAGATGTTCTACCGCCCCGCACGGCTCTCCGACTACTGGCCGGCACCCTTCGCCAACGACAACGAGGCGCGGGCCTCCAACGGCGGTGCGCTGCCGCCCGATCTCTCGCTCATCATCAAGGCGCGGGAGGGCGGCGCGGACTACGTCTACGCGCTCATGACCGGCTATGAGGAAGAGGCGCCGGAAGGGATGGAGCTTGCCGACGGCATGAACTTCAACCACTTCTTCCCGGGTCAGCAGATCGCCATGGTCGCGCCTCTCTACGAGGAGGCGGTCGAGTACGTGGACGGCACGCCGATGACCGTCGAACAGCACGCGCGGGACGTCACCGCCTTTCTCGCGTGGACGGCGGAGCCGGAGCTCGAGGAGCGCAAGCAGACCGGCCTCAAGGTGCTGATCTTCGTCTTCGTGCTCACGGCGGTGCTCTTCGTCATCTACCGGCGCGTCTGGGCCAAGCTGCACTAGCCAGCGGCGCGCGCACCTCCCTCGTCGGGCGGAGGCGAATCGGCGGGGCTGGCCGCTTGACCGGACGCAGAGGGGAGCGGACCCATGGCCCAACCCACAGGCTCACAGCACACCGATCCCAAGAGCGATATCGACATCGCGCGCGCCGCCACCAAGCGTCCGATTCTCGAGCTCGCGCAGGACCGCCTCGGCATCGCGCCCGAGCATCTGGTCCCCTACGGTCACGACAAGGCGAAGATCACCCTCGACCATATCGGCTCGCTGGAGGAGCGCCCCGACGGCAAGCTGATCCTGGTGACGGCGATCACGCCGACGCCGGCGGGAGAGGGCAAGACCACCACCACCGTGGGCCTGGGCGACGGCCTCAACCGCATCGGCAAGAACGCCGTCATGGCGCTGCGCGAGCCGAGTCTCGGCCCCTGCTTCGGCGTGAAGGGAGGCGCTGCCGGCGGCGGCTACGCGCAGGTGGTGCCGATGGAGGACATCAACCTCCACTTCACCGGCGACTTCCACGCCATCGGCGCCGCCAACAACCTCCTGGCGGCGATGGTGGACAACCACATCTACTGGGGCAACAAGGCCGGCATCGACCCGCGCCGGGTGAGCTGGCGCCGCGTCGTCGACATGAACGACCGGGCGCTGCGCTCCGTGGTCTCCTCCCTCGGCGGCGTCGCCAACGGCTTCCCGCGCGAGGACGGCTTCGACATCACCGTCGCCTCCGAGGTGATGGCGATCTTCTGCCTCTCGCGCGATCTCGACGACCTGCGCGCCCGCCTCGGCAATATCGTGGTGGGGCTCACCCGCGAGCGTGAGCCGGTGCGCGCCAGCGCGGTGAACGCCGACGGCGCCATGACCGCGCTGCTCAAGGACGCGCTCGCGCCCAACCTGGTGCAGACGCTGGAGAACAACCCGGCGCTGATCCATGGCGGCCCCTTCGCCAACATCGCCCACGGCTGCAATTCGGTGATCGCCACCAGGGCTGCGCTCAAGCTCGCCGACTATGTGGTGACCGAGGCCGGCTTCGGCGCCGACCTGGGCGCGGAGAAGTTCTTCGACATCAAGTGCCGCAAGGCGGGGCTGGCGCCGGACTGCGCGGTGATCGTGGCCACTATCCGGGCGCTGAAGATGCACGGCGGAGTGGCGCGCAGCGAGCTTGGCGCCGAGAACCTGGACGCGCTTGCTGCGGGCATGGCGAACCTCGCCCGCCACGTGAAGAACGTCCAGGGCTACGGGGTGCCGGCGGTAGTGGCGATCAACCGCTTCTCTGCCGATACCGAGGCCGAGCGGGCGCTGGTGGCGGAGCACTGCGCCGGCATGGGCGTGCAGGCGGTGGAATGCGACCACTGGGCCATGGGCGGCGCCGGCTGCGAGGCGCTGGCGCACGAGGTGGTGCGCACCATCGAGGGGGGGCAGTCCTCCTTCCAGCCTCTCTACCCGGACGAGATGACGCTCTGGGAGAAGATCGAGACCGTCGCCACACGCATCTACGGCGCCGACGGGATCGGCGCGGACGACAAGGTCCGCAAGCAGCTCGACGACCTCCAGGCCGGGGGCTTCGGGCACTTCCCCGTGTGCATGGCGAAGACGCAGTACAGCTTCTCGGCCGATGCGGCGCTCAGGAACGCACCGAGCGGCTTCGAGGTGCCGATCCGCGAGGTGCGGCTCTCGAGCGGCGCCGAGTTTGTGGTGGTGATCTGCGGCGCGATCATGACCATGCCGGGGCTGCCGCGCGTGCCTGCCGCCGACAACATCGCCGTCGACGAGAACGGCCACATCACCGGGCTGTTCTAGCGGGCGCCGTGGCCGGCGCCCGGGCTACGCCTCACACCATGGCGGCGTGTAGGCGGCGGTCGATCGCGTCGAGAAAATCCTTGGAGTTGAGCCAGCCCTGGTCGGGGCCGATCAGGATGGCGAGGTCCTTGGTCATCTCGCCGGCCTCGACGGCGTCCACGCAGCAGCGCTCCAGCGTGTCGGCGAAGCGGGCGAGCGCCTCGTTGCCGTCGTGCCGGCCGCGGTGCTTGAGCCCGCGGGTCCAGGCGAAGATCGAGGCGATGGGGTTGGTCGAGGTCTCCTCGCCCCGTTGATAGGCGCGGTAGTGCCGCGTCACCGTGCCGTGCGCCGCCTCGGCCTCCACCGTCCTGCCGTCCGGCGACATCAGCACCGAGGTCATCAGGCCGAGCGAGCCGAAGCCCTGGGCCACGGTGTCCGACTGCACGTCGCCGTCGTAGTTCTTGCAGGCCCAGATGAAGCCGCCTCCCCACTTCAGCGCGGCGGCCACCATGTCGTCGATCAGCCGGTGTTCGTAGTCGATGCCCGCCGCCTCGAAACGCTCGCTGAACTCGGCCTCGTAGACCTCCTGGAAGAGGTCCTTGAAGCGCCCGTCGTAGGCCTTGAGGATCGTGTTCTTGGTCGACATGTAGACCGACCAGCCCCGCTCCAGACCGTAGTTCATGCAGGCGCGGGCGAAGTCGCGGATCGAGTCGTCGAGGTTGTACATGGCGAGCGCGACGCCACCGCCGGGGAAGGCGAACACCTCCCGCTCGATCGCCTCGCCGCCGTCCTCCGGCTCGAAGCGGACCGAGAGCCGGCCCTTGCCCGGCACCACGAAATCGGTGGCGCGGTACTGGTCGCCGAAGGCGTGGCGGCCGATCACGATCGGCTGCTCCCAGCCGGGCACGAGGCGGGGCACGTTGCGGCAGATGATCGGCTCGCGGAACACCGTGCCGCCCAGGATGTTGCGGATCGTACCGTTGGGCGAGCGATACATCCTCTTGAGGCCGAACTCCTCGACGCGAGCCTCGTCCGGCGTGATGGTCGCGCACTTGACGCCGACGCCGACCTCCTTGATCGCCTCGGCGCAGTCGACCGTGACGCGGTCGTCGGTCGCGTCACGATGCTCGATGCCGAGGTCGTAGTAGAGGAGCTCGAGGTCCAGGTAGGGCAGGATCAGCTGATCCTTGATCCATGACCAGATGATCCGGGTCATCTCGTCGCCGTCGATCTCGACGACGGGGTTGGCGACCTTGATCTTCGCCATCCTCAGCTCTCCAGAAGTGCGTTATGGGTGTGCGCCCCCGGGGGGCGAGCGTGGGCGGCCGACGCAGCCGAGCGCACCATATCAGGGACGCCCCCCCGGTCAAGGCACGCCCGGAATCCTCGTCGCGGTCGAGCGCTTGGCCGAAGCCGCCGGCGCGATCGGTCGCACCGCTCTTTCTCAGCGGTCTGCCGCCAGCAATCGTTGCGACCGTCGCACCGTGTCACTATGAGGTCGTCGATCACGGAGGGATCGCATGTCCGGGGAGGGGAGAGCGATGGCAGGAGATACCGTACGCCTGACGATGGCGCAGGCCCTGGTCCGCTATCTGTGCAACCAGTACACCACCATCGACGGCGAGCGCGTTCCGCTCTTCGCCGGCGTGTTCGCGATCTTCGGTCACGGCAACGTCACCTGCCTCTCGGAGGCGCTGGAGCCGGTTCAGGACCGGCTGCCGACCTGGCGCGGCCAGAACGAGCAGTCCATGGCGCTCGCGGCAATCGGCTACGCCAAGGCCAGGCGCCGTCGCCAGATCATGATCGCCACGTCCTCGATCGGCCCCGGCGCGCTCAACATGGTGACGGCGGCCGGAACGGCCCATGCCAACCGCCTGCCTATCCTGATTCTCGCAGGCGATACCTTCACCAACCGGCTGCCCGATCCGGTGCTCCAGCAGGTCGAGCACTTCGGCGACCCGACTATCACCGTGAACGACGCTTTCAAGGCGGTCTCGCGTTACTGGGACCGGATCACCCACCCAGCGCAACTCATGGCCTCGATGCCGCAGGCCATCGCCACCATGCTCGACCCGGGCGACTGCGGTCCGGCCTTCATCGCGCTCCCCCAGGACACCCAGGAGATGGCCTTCGACTATCCGGAGGAGTTCTTCGAGGAGAAGGTTTGGACGATCCCGCGCCCGCGCCCGGACCGCGACCGCGTCGCCGAAGCCGCAGCCCTGCTCAGAACGGCGAAGAAGCCGCTGATCATTTCAGGCGGCGGCGTGCGCTATTCCGGCGCCGAGGCGGCGGTCGCGGCGTTCGCCGCCGAGCGCGGCATTCCGGTGGTCGAGACCATCGCGGGCAAGGGCACGCTCACCCACGACGATCCGGTCCATTGCGGCCCGGTCGGCGTCGTCGGCTCGACCTCGGCCAACGCGCTTGCCGCCGAGGCCGACGTGGTCCTCGCCATCGGCACCCGCTTGCAGGACTTCACCACGGGCTCGTGGACCGCGTTCGCGCGTGGGGCCGCGTTCATCTCGATCAACGCCGCGCGCTGGGACGCGACCAAGCACCGGGCGGTCGCGGTCGTCGGCGACGCGCTGGAGACGTTGCGGGAGCTCGACGCCGCGCTCGGCGCCTGGAAGGTGGACGGCGCCCACCTGGAACGGGCGCAGGCGCTCTTCAGGGACTGGGACGAACTCCTGGACGAGCATCAGGCGCAGAGCAACGCGCCCGTGCCCTCCTACGCGCAGGTGGTGGGAGCCGTGAACAGGGCGGCGGGCGAGGGCGATACCCTCATCGCCGCCGCCGGCGGAATCCCCGGCGAGGTCGCCAAGGGCTGGCGGGTCAAGCAGCCCAACACCTTCGACCTCGAGTTCGGCTTCTCCTGCATGGGCTACGAGATCGCCGGCGGCTGGGGCAACGCCATGGCGACCCAGGGGGCCTCGACGCCCATCGTCATGGTGGGCGACGGCGGCTATCTGATGATGAACTCGGACATCTATTCCTCGGTGCTCACCGGCCACAAGATGATCGTCGTGGTCTGCGACAATGGCGGCTTTGCCATCATCAACCGGCTGCAGGAGTTCAAGGGGACCCCCGGCTTCAACAACCTGTTCAAGGACTGCCGGACTGCAAGCGCCGTCGACCCGCCGCTCGTGGACTTCGCGAAGCACGCCGAAGCCATGGGCGCGCACGCGCGCCACTGCGAGAGTCCGGCCGATCTCGAAGCCGCGCTCGAGTGGGCCAAGGGCACCGACAGAACCACGGTCCTTACCATTGCCACCGAGGCCTACACCTGGACGCCCGGCGACGCCGCCTGGGATCTCGGCGTGCCCGAGGTCTCGGAGCGTGAGGCGGTCAGAGCCGCCCGCGCCGATCAGGACGAGATTCGCGCGAAGCAGCGCGTCGGCGTGTGAGGAATGGAGGCTAGAGCGTATCCGTCTTTGACGGATACGCGACAGGCCGCGACCGCGGCCCGCCGCTTATGCGGCGCCCTCGCGGAGGCGCCGGCCGCAGGCCGGCTGCCGTGAGCGACAAAGAGGCTAGAGCGTTTCCGTGTAAAGCGGACACGCTCTAAAGGGCGGCCCAGCAGGAACCTTCCAGCCCGCCGACGGGGCGGCCGTTCTTGAGGTGGATGCGGCGGCCGGGCAGGCGGCGCAGGATATCCACCAGGGACGTCGCCTCGAAGACGACGAGATCGGCCGGTGCGCCGGCGGCGACGGCAGGCGCGGGCGCGCCGATGATCCGCGCCGCGCGGGTGGTGACCATCTCGAAGCCTTCGCGGACCTCCTCGTCGGTCCTGAGGCCCGCGCTGTGCACCGTCATGTGGGCGAGCTCCACCGGGTCCATCCGATTGAAGCGATACCAGATGTCGTACATGTTGTCGGCCCCTGCGGCGACGTTGACGCCGGCGTCCAGCAGCTCCTTCACTCGTGACGAGCCGCGATTGTGGGGCGTGCGTGCCGTCCCGCCGAGCATCTGGAGATTGGCGATCGGCAGCACCGTGATCGCCATGTCGGCGTCCAGCACCTTGTCGATCACCCGCGCCGCCTCCTCGTCGGGGTAGAGCGAGAGCGCGTTGCAGTGGCTGGCGACGACCCGGCCCTGCAGGCCGTGGGCGACGGTGCCTTCGGCCAGCATCTCCAGGGTCTTGAGCTCGATCCGGTCCAGGTAGTCGCAGTGCATCTCGACCGGAACGTCGAACGCGGCGGCGAGCTCGAGGATCGTCTCCACGTGGGTGCGCTGGTCCTCCTCGGACGCCTCGACCTCCGGCAGGCCGCCGACCGCCGCAGCGCCCATGGAGAGAGCCTCGCGCAGCAGCCCCGGCGCCTCCGGGTCCGCGACGATGCCCTCCTGGGGGAACGCGACGAGGGTGACGTCGACGATGCCGGCGAAGCGGTCGCGCGCGCGCATCACGCCCTCGAAGGAGACCAGCCTGGTCGCGAAGTCCACGTCGATCTGGGCGTGCAGGCGGCCGATGCCGTGGGCGGCGGCGAGTCGGAGGGCGCGGCAGGCGCGCTCCTCCACGTCGGCGACGGTGAAATGGATCTTGGCCTCGTGGGCACGGGCGAGGGCTTCCTCCGGCCCCCGCGCGCCCAGCAGGTCGCGGCTCAGCACCTTGTCGATGTGGAAGTGGGGATCGACGAAGGAGGGGGTGACGAGGCCGCCGCGGGCGTCGATCCGCGACGCCGTGTGGCCTGCCAGTGACGGCGCCACAGCCTCTATCTGCCCGGCTCGAATGCCGATGGAGACCGGCGTCGCGTCATCCAGCCGCGTCGCGTTGTCGATGAGAAGGTCCCAGTCGGGGCCTGCAGCCGCGTCCGTCATGTGTCCTCCGCCGTCATCGTCATTGTCCCGCCGCTATCGCCGCTGCCGGCGATGCCGCCCGCTCCTACTCGGCCGCGTCGCGCGCGGCTCCCTCGCTCTGCGCCAGCCAGCCGGCGTCCGGGTCGCTCCAGCCGTCAGGCCAGGCGATGGCGCCCTCGGCCTTCCGGTCCTCGAAGTAGGGGCCCCGGTCGAAGAGGGGGAGCGGCCCGCGCCGCGCCGCCATCTCGGCTCTGAGGCTCAGTGTCGCCGCGTCGTCGACCCGCCAGTCGGCGCCCTCGCGGGTCACGACGACGCCGTAGCGCTCGCGGGCCGCGGCGGCCGAGACCAGCCCGCTCTCGACATCGCGGCAGACGGTGGCCGGCTCGCGCCGGAGCGCGTCGCCCCAGCCGCCGCCGCCTGTGGTCGCGATGCGCACGACCGATCCCGCCTTCGCTTCGATACCGTCGGCCATGCCGGCGACCTGCCGCTCGTCGCCTTCCGGCCCGGTGACCGAGATCGCGTAGGGAGCGCCCGGCTCGCCGCCGTTGACGCCGTAGGTGTTCAGCATGGCGCGGTCGGCGTTGGAGAGGAGTGTCGAATCCTCGAGGACGCGGATGCGCTTGTCGTAGCCGAGCCCGCCCCGGCGGTAGCCGGCGCCGCCGGAATCCCGGTTGAGCCCGAGCCGCTCGATACGGATGGGATAGCGCGTCTCCGAGAACTCGGCCGGCAGGTTGCGTGAGTTGGGTACGATGTGCACCACGTCGCTGCCGTCGGCCCAGGGCCGGCCCGGCCCGCCGCCGCCGAGGACCTCGCGGAACAGGTAGAAGTCGCCGCTCTCCGCCCGGCCGTGCAGCCCCCAGATGCGGATGGTCTCGTGATCGGCCGGCATGCGCCCGCCGGTCGCCTTCGAGAGGCAGGCAGCGAAGACGCCGAGCGCGCGAAGCAGGATGAAGAAGCGCATGCCCGTGGGCCGGCCGAAGGTGGGCGTCACCAGCGTGCCCTTGCCGGGAAAGACCACGTCGATCACGTCGAGCACGCCCTCGTTCATGTCGATCTCGGCGGCGCGCTCGGGCGAATCCGCCAGCGAGCGGAGCACCGGCGCCATCCACTTGCGCACGAAGCGGCCTTCGGCGTAGTCGATCGGCCAGTTGATGGGGCCCTTGGTCTCCGGATCCGTGCCGGTGAAGTCGAGGGTGATCTTCTCGGGCGTCTTGGTCATGGTGAGCCGCAGCGCATGCAGGCGCGGCGGATCGACGCCGTCGTTCTCGATGTAATCCTCCCAGTGGTAGACGCCGTCGGCGATCTTGGGCAGGAGCTCGCGCCGGAGCGTCTCGGCGCAGTTCTCGACGATGGCGTCGAACGCGGCCTCGAGCACGTCGGCACCGTAACGCTCCGCCATCGCGACGACGCGGGCGGACCCAAGCCGCGCGGCCCCGATCTCCGCGTCGACGTCGCCCTCCAGATGGTCGGCGAGACGGGAGTTGCGCCCGATGATGGTGTAGGCCGCCTTGTTCAGCACGCCTCGCTCGTAGAGCTTGATGGGTGGCACGACGAGGCCCTCGGACCACATGTCGGTGGCGTGCACCGGAAGGCTGCCCGGCACCGAGCCGCCGACATCGTCGTGATGGCCGAAGACCTGGCTGAAGCCGATCAGCCGACCCTCGTGGAAGATCGGGATCGTCGTGCAGAGATCGGGCACGTGCCCGATGCCGCCTGCGCTGTTGTAGGGATCGTTCCAGAAGAAGACATCGCCTTCGTGGATGTCGTCCGCCCCGAAATACTCGAACACGGGCTCGACCAGGGCGGAGTAGGAGCGCCCGGTGAGCTTGCGGCCCTTGGCGTCGAAGAGAGCGACGCGATAGTCGTGCTGGTCGCGGATCATGGGTGAGCGGGCCGTGCGCTCCACCGCCGCCTCGATCTCGAGCTCCGCCGAGCGGACGGCGCCGACGATGACCTCGAGCTCGATCGGCCCGAGCATGGCCTTCGCGTCCTTCTTCGTCATCGCACCTTCTCCATGACCAGATTGCCGTAGCGGTCGCAGGCGATGCGCCAGGCCGCAGGCACGACCACGGTCGACCCATATTCCTCGACGATGAGCGGGCCGTCGAGCCGGTTTCCCGGCGAAAGCGCCTCGCGCCGGTATACCGGGCAGGCGACCCAGCCCGTGTCCCGCCAATAGACGGGCCGCTCGGCCACCGGCGCCGCCGGGCCGTCCCCCCCGGGCAGCTCGTGCGCCGCGGGCCGCTCGACCCGGCCGATCACCTGCACGCGCAGGTTCACCACCTCCACATCCTGACGACCCTCGTAGTCGAAGCCGAACGCGTCCGCGTGCACCCGGTGGAAGGAGGACCACATCGCCGCGACCGCGTCTGCGCCCGCCACGCCCGGCGGAATCTCGACGGGGACCTCGTGGCCTTCGCCGACATAGCGCACGTCGGCGCTGCGCCGGAGCTCGATGCGCGTCGCCGTCACGCCCTCGGCCATCACCTCGGCACGGCCGATCTCCTCCAGCTCGCGCCAGGCGCCGTCGATCTCGCCTGCATCGGCGCCCGCCTGCTGGCGCACCAGGGTGCGGACGTAGTCGCGCTTGATGTCGGAGACATGCAGGCCGAAGGCGGAGAGGTTGCCCGGGTCGGGAGGCGAGAGAATCCGCCCGATGGCGAGGAAGTCCGCCACCTCGGCCGCGAACATGCCGCCGGCGCCGCCGAACGCCGCCAGCACGTAGCGGCCGGGCTCCCGCCCCCGGCTGGTAGTGACCTGGCGGATGCCGTGGACCTGGTTCGCGGCGGCGATCTCGAAGACGCCGGCCGCGGTCTCCTCCGGCGAGAGGTCGAAGCGCTTCCCGAGCCGGACGAAGCCCTCTCTCGCCGCCGCGGCATCGAGCGTCAGCCCGCCGCCGATGAGGCGGTCGGGCAGCCGGCCCAGCACTAGGGCCGCGTCGGTGACCGTCGGCCGCGTGCCGCCGCGCCCGTAGCAGATGGGGCCGGGGTCTGCGCCGGCACTCTCCGGCCCCACCTTGAGCGCGCCGTAGTCATCCACCCAGGCGAGCGATCCGCCGCCGGCGCCGACGGTGGCGATGTCGAGCATGGGCGTCTTGACCGGATAGTGCTCGACCAGCGACTGGCTGGTGAGCTGGGGCTTGAGCCCCTCGACCAGGGAGATGTCGGTCGAGGTGCCGCCGACATCGAGGGTGAGCACGTCCTCGAAGCCCGCGAGCCGCGCCATGTGCACGGCGCCCAGCACGCCCGCCGCCGGGCCCGAGAGCAGCATGGTCACGGGCCGCTCGCCTGCGGTCGCGTGGCGCACGACGCCGCCGTTCGACTGCATGATGAGGAACGGCGCGCCCCCCTCGCCGGCACCGATGCGCGACGCGGCCGAGCGCAGATAGGTCTGGCAGTAGGGCTTCACCAGCACGTCGATGAGGGTGGTCATCGCCCGCTCGTACTCGCGGTATTCGGGCAACACCACCGAGGAGAGCGAGACGAAGAGATCCGGGTAGTGCCGGGCGATGAGCGCGCCGGCGCGGCGCTCGTGGGCGTCGTTGGCGTAGGCGTGCAGGAAGCAGACGGCGACACAGACGACCCCGCGTTCTGCGAGCGCGCCGACGGCCTCCACGAGTCGCTGTTCGTCGAGCGCCTCCAGCTCCTCGCCCCGGTGGGTCATGCGGCCCTTCACCTCGCGCACCAGGTGAAGCGGCACGAGCCGCGGCGGCTTCACCCAGAAGAAGGAGTTGCCGTAGCCGTCCGGGACCGACTGGCGCGCGATCTCGATGACGTGGCGGAAGCCCTCGGTCACGATGAGCCCGAGCCCGTCGAACTGATGCTGCAGGACGGCGTTGGTCGCGGTCGTCGAGCCGTGCAGGAGGCAGGCAAGGGCGTCCTGCTCCGCGCTCGCCGCCTCGGCCGCCTTGCGGACGCCGTCGAGCAAGCCGACGCTCGGGTCCGCCGGCGTGCTCGGTGTCTTCAGGGCGTAGCGGCTGCCGTCCGCTTCGTCGATGGCGACGACGTCGGTGAAGGTGCCGCCCGTATCGATCGCAATCCTGAGGCCCATGCCCGGCTCGCTCACCTGCCGCCGGGACGCCGCTAGTCCCAGTAGACCGGCGTGGTGGTGATGACCTCCACGCCGTCCTTGCCCACGATCAGGTTCTGCTCGAAGCCCACGGCGCCGACCCCCTCCCAGGCGAGGAAGGCTTCCGAGCTGCAGACCATGTTCTCCAGGATGAGCTGGTCCTCGTCGCAGGTGGAGAGCCCGTACATCGGGTTCTCGAACATCATGTCGCAGAGGTGGCCGTAGAGCGGCCACTGCAGGCCCGCCTGATCGACCGTATCGCCACCGCCGGCCTCCCTGGTGAGCCGGTCGCCCTCGCGCGCGAGCTCGTGGGGCGAGACGCCGGGGCGGATCTTCGCCATGACGCCGTCCACGATGCCCATGCAGGCCTCGAGCAGCTCCCGCTGGACGGTGCTGGGGTGGCGCCCGCACACCGCCGTCCGCCCCGGATCGAGAAAGTAGCCGTGGCGCATCGGCCCCATGATCCAGGCGCGCACGAAATCGCCCTCCCCGGGGGCCGAGTCCGGATCGGCGCCGCTCAGCGGATAGCGGCTGAAATTGTTCATCTCGTCGCCAGTGCCGTGGGAGAGGCGGATGATCGCGGGGATGCCGCCCCGGCGCACCACCTCGGCGGCGCCGGCGGCCGCGGCCTCCGCCTCGGTCCTGCCGCTGACGAGCCCCTCCATGATCAGGGTGAGCGCGCGGCTCGCGATATCGCCTGCCTCGCGGAAGACCTCGAGCTCGCGCGCGCTCTTGACGTGCTGAACCGACTTGACGAGGTCGTCCTCGGGCCGCCAGTCGATGCTGGGGCACCACTCGCGCAGCCAGTCCATGTACTTGCAAGGCAGGAAGTCGGTGCCGACGATGGCGACCGGGCCGGCGATCCCGTGGGCGTTCAGCGCGTCTGCCGTGCCCTTGATCGGGTTCTGGTGCCAGTGCCAGTTGTCGGTGGCGAGCCAGTCCGCCGGCTCAAGGAGCTCGTCATTATGCAGCTCGGGCTCGTGGCCCGCCCGCATGATCACGGCGTTGTGGCCGCGCCCCTGCCAGAGGTTGTTGTCGGGCGTCTGGCCGGGGTGCCCGGAGTAGTGGTTGACCAGCCAGAGCAGGTTCGCGCAGCGGTCGTAGGAGCTGGCACCCCGCGACCAGATGACGGCCGTCTCGTAGCCCCGGCGCGCCATCTCGCCCTGGACCTTGGCCCAGCGCGCCTCGTATTCCTCCCTGGGAAAGACCTGACTCGTCATGGTCGCTCACCGGATCCGGCAATGCCTGCGCGGTCGCTTGCCGTCGCAGGGTAATGCCTTCGGCGCCGTTCCACCAAGCCCTTCACCGGTTTCGCTCGGGCCGGGAGCCGCGCCCGCAGCGCCGTCTCGCCCAGAGCCGGACGTTCGAGCCGGTGGCCTCGATCGCCGTGAGCCGTTCGGCCGCGACCATGCCGGCCAACGCCGCCTGGAGCGAGCGGCCGGACACCAGGTACTTGCTGATCCTGCCGGCGGGGAGCGTCGTGTCGCGCGCCCTCAGCGCGCCGGAGACGAAGGCGCGGATCTCGGCGAACGAGCGGGGCTCGGCGAGGAGCGGCGACAGCAGTGCCTCGAATGCGTCAAGCTCGAGCTGCCTCTCCCATTCGACCGTGATCTTCTGCTCGAAGCTGTAGCTGCCCTCCAGCAGCACCGCATCGCGGCACGCCTGGGCCGCTCGCCTAGCGCGGCGCGCCTGTGCCATGAACCGGACCGTTCGCCGCGTGCTCCCGCGCCCGCGTGAGCCTGCCGTCCAGCACCCGGACCATGGCGGCCGCCAGGGCACGCATGGCGCCGGTGGCGCCGCCGGGGTTCCAGAAGAGCCCGATGTCGAAGTCGTCGAGCGCGGGCAGCTCGGCGCAGGGCGGCAGCGCGCGCAGCGTCGGCGGCACAGTGCTCGTCGAGATCGCGGTGAGGCCGAGCCCGCTCTCGATCGCCGCCTGGTTGCCCGCGAGGTTGGAGCTGGAATAGACGATCCTGTAGGGGATGTCCCGGCGCCGCAGCGCGCCGAGCACGCGCAGGCGGTACTGGCAGCCGTCGGGGAAGAGCACCAGGGGAAGCGGGCGTCGTGCCCGCAAGTCGTGGGTTTGGCTGCCGACCCAGGCCATCGGCTCGCGCCAGAGATCCGTCGGATGCGCGGTGGCGGAGTCGTCGTGCACCGCGAGGACGATGTCGAACTCGCTGCGGGCGAGCCTGGCGATCAGGTCGCGGCTCAGCTCGCAGGTCACGTCGAGCGCGATATCGGGGTTGGTCTCCGAGAAGCGACCGAGAAGCTGCGGCAGGAAGGAGAGCGCGAAGTCGCTCGGGATTCCCACGCGGATCGTCCCGGTCAGGATGCCGCCGTCGAGCCGGCCGACGCACTCGTCGTTCAGGGCCACGATCTGCTTGGCGTATTCGAGGACGATCTCGCCCTGCGGCGTGAGCCCGAAGGACTTGCCGGCGCTGGCGAGGATCGGCGAGCCGACGATCTGCTGCAGCCGTCGCATCTGCAGGCTCACCGCCGACTGCGAGCGGCCGATCTCGTCTCCGGTCCGCGAGAAGCTCCTGGTCCGCGCCAGGACGAGCAGGGTCCTCAGCAGGTCGATCGGGAGGATGCGTTCCATCTCGGTCCGGCAGGCCGTCGCTCATTCATGCTGCAAATGAATCGGCGCAAATCCATTTGCGTCCATCATGGTCGTGCCGGTGTCCGACCATGTCAACGGCGGCGCCGACGCATGCCATGCGCGCGTTCGATCAGGGATACTTATGCAGCTATTTTGACTATTTATGTCAACAATCCATTGCGGGGTGCTATTGGTGGTCGCTGCGATGGCCTACCGGAGCGATACTTAGGCCCAACAACGATACGAGGTCGGGAGGAAGCGCCGTGAGCGACGGGGAGAAGATCACGACGCAGAAGGTGTGGAGCGACGGCGAGATGCAGCGTCGCCTGCGCAATCTGCACGCGCTGATGGACCGCGGATCCTTCGACGCCGTGATCCTGACGAGTCTCCACAACGTCCTCTACTACACCGGCTTCTTCTGTCCGCCCTTCGGCCGTCTGCACTCGGCGGTCGTCCCGAGGAAGGGCGAGCCGGCGTTGATCGTCTCCAGCATCGAGGACGTCCGCCCCCGGCACTGCTGCTACTTCGACGACATCCGCCCCTTCCACGACTGGGAGATGAGCCCGCTCGAGAACAACGTGCGGCTCTTCGAGGAAGTGCTGCGCGACAACGGCATCACGGGCGGCCGCCTCGGCTACGAGGAGGATTCAGTGTCGGTCGGGTTCAAGGCGATGCTCGACGGCGCGCTCGGCGGCTTCGAGTTCGCCGACGTCGCCTACGACACCATGCGCCAGCGCCTGGTCAAGTCGGAGGAAGAGATCGCTCTCATCCGACAGGGCGTCGAGGTCTGCGAGGTCGGCGGCTACGCGGCGCTGGAGGCGCTGAAGCCGGGCGTCACCGAGGTCGAGATGGCGCGGGCCGCCAACTCCGCGGTCGAGGACGAGCTCCGCCGGCGCTTCCCGGACATCGAGGTCGACAACCTCAACATGTGCTGGATCCAGACCGGGCCCTATCGGAGCCGCGTCGGCCACATCATGAACGCGCACCGGGTCGTGCAGAAGGGCGAGATGATCAGCGTGAACCCCTACGCGATCATCGGCGGCTACTACCACGTGCTGGAGCGCAGCCTCTACTGGGGGCACATCCCCGACGAGGCGCTCGTCGTCTTCAAGACCAACGTCGAGGCGCATCACGCCGGCCTCCGCACCCTGCGCGCAGGCATCAGGTGCTCGGAAGTCGACAAGGTCGTCAACCCGATCTACCGGGACGCGGGCCTCCTGGAGGGGCGCTCGTTCGGCACGGGTCACTCGGTCGGGATCATGTCCATCTGGTTCGGGCGCGAGGAAGGCGGCGAGCTGCGCCAGTACAACGACACCGTGCTCGAGGAGAACATGGTCGTGACCATGGAGCCGATGGTGAACGTGGACGGGCTCGGCGGCTTCCGCCATCACGACATCTGCCGCATCACCGCCGACGGCATCGAGAACCTCAACACCTTCCCGCGCGGGGTTCTGCTGGCTGGCGACGACGGGAGGCTGGAAGAGCTTTGGCTGCCTTCGTGAAGAGGGCTGTCGCCCCGGCGGGCCGAGCGGGACGATGACGGCCCGGCTTGCCGCCGATATCGGGGGCACCTTCACCGACCTGGTGCTCCTTGACCCCGGCGGCGGCGTGCATGTGGCGAAGACGCTGTCCACGCCGGGCGACTTCAAGGAGGGGGTGCTGGGCGGGGTCGAGCGGATTCTCTCGGATGCCGGCACCGAACTGGGCCGCGGCATCGCGCTCGCGGACGTCGACTACTTCGTGCACGGGGCGACCGTCGTGCTCAACGCGCTGCTCGAGCGGAAGCTGCCGAGGTCCGCGCTCGTCACCACCCGGGGGTTTCGGGACGTGCTCGAGATCATGCGGACAAACAACCCCCGCATGTACGACCTCAAGTGGATCAAGCCGAAGCCGATCATCCCCCGGCATCTGCGCTTCGAGGTCGCCGAGCGCGTCCGTCACACGGGCGAGGTTCTGTGCCCGCTCGACGAGGAGGGCACGCGCAAAGTGGCGCGCCGGATCAGGGCGCTCGACATCCGCTCCGTCGCGCTCTGCTTCCTCCACGCCTACGCCAACCCGGACCACGAGCGCCGTGCCCGGGAGGTCTTCCTGGAGGAGCACCCGGAGGCGCACGTCACCATCTCCTCCGACGTCGCCAGCGAGCTCAGGGAGTTCGAGCGCACGTCGACGGTGGCGATCAACGCCAGCACGATCCCGATCATCTCGGCCTATCTGGACGGACTGTCTCGGGCATTGAGCGACCGGGGCCTGGAGCGGGAGCTCTTCGTGATGCAGTCGAACGGCGGGGTCATCACGAGCCGGGCGGCGCGGACGCTGCCGGTCCGCACCGTGATGTCGGGTCCCGCAGGGGGCGTCGTCGGCGCCCAGTTCATAGCGAACCGCATGGGTCTTCGCGACGTGGCGACCATCGACATCGGCGGCACCAGCAGCGACATGGGCGTGATCTCGGACGGCCTGGCGCGGACGGTCGATCAGAGCGCGGTCGAGGGATGGCCGATCATGGCGCCGACGATCGAGATCCTCGCCATCGGCGCCGGCGGCGGCAGCATCGCCTGGGTCGATTCCGGCGGCGCGCTTCGCGTCGGCCCGCAGAGCGCGGGCGCCCGGCCCGGCCCGGCCTGCTACGGCCTCGGCGGGAGCGAGCCGACCGTCTCCGACGCCTGCGTCACGCTCAATCGGCTGAATCCGGACTACTTCCTCGCCGGCGAGATGACGCTTGACCGCGCGGCCGCCGAGCGAGCCATCCGCGAGCGCATCGCCGAGCCGCTCGGGATGGACGTGGCGGATGCCGCCGAAGGCGTGCTCCGGGGGGTCACGGCCAACATGAACAAGGCGATCCGCTCGATCCTCATCGCGCGGGGCTTCGATGTCCGCACCTTTACTCTCATGGCCTTCGGCGGCGCGGGCGGCATGGTGGCAGGCGAGCTGCTGCGCATCGGCGACGTGCAGCGGCTGGTCGTGCCAAGTAACCCCGGCGCCGTCTCGGCCGTCGGGATGCTCGCCACCGATCTCCGGCACGACTTCGCGCAGTCCAGCGTCCAGTCGCTCGCCGCCGTCGCGTGGTCCGACGTCGAGCGTGCCCTGCGGCATCTGCGGACCCTCGGCGCCGACAGGCTCCGCAGCGACGGCGTGGACGACGGCGCCATGCGCTTCGACGACGCGCTCGACTTGCGCTATGTCGGGCAGGACTACTACCTGCGCGTCTACGTCGATATCGACGACCTCGACGGCGAGCGCATCCGCTCGGAGTTCGATAAGCTGCACGAGCACACCTATGGCTTCGCCAACCCCGAGTTCGAGGTCGAGATGGTCAACGCCCGCGTCTTCGCCATCGGCACGTTCGAGCGGCCTCGGCTCCCTGAGATCGCTGCCCGCGCCGCGGCCGACGGGCCGCTTGAGACGAAGGCGCGGCGCGACGTCTACTTCGGCGGTGGTTTCGTCGAGACAGCGATCTACGACGTGACCGCGCTCCGTGCCGACGACGAGATCGCCGGGCCCTGCATCATCGAGGATCCCCGCTCGACGATCGTCGTCATGCCGGGCCAGCTCGCCACGGTGGATCGGTTTCGCAATCTTGCGATCGACGTGGCGGCGTGAGGCGGTAGGGCGCATCGGGACAGGGACGCACCATGGCCAAGGCAATGAGTATCGCCGAGACGGCAGGTGAGCCGACGGTCGGTCAGACGGTCGATCCGGTCACGCTGGAGGTCGTCCGCGCCGGCCTGCACTCGATCATCAGCGAGATGTCGATCACGCTGAACAGGACCTCCTATTCGACGATCCTGCGCGAGATCAACGACTACAGCTGCGTGCTCTTCGACAGTCGGGGCCGGCTTCTGGCCCAGGCCGAAGGCATCCCCATCTTCAACGGCAGCATGAACTTCGTGATCGACGCGGTGATCGAGAAGTTTCCCCTGGCCGAGATGGAACCGGGGGACATCTTCCTCTCCAACGATCCCTACACCGCCGGAGGCACGCACAAGAACGACATCAACGTCGTCATGCCGATCTTCTGGCGGGGCGCGCTGGTGATGCTGGCGGCGAACAAGGCGCATCACCTCGACATCGGTGGCAAGGACCCCGGCAGCTGGTCGGCGGATGCCCGCAACACCTATCAGGAAGGCCTCTGCCTTCCCGCGCTCAGGCTCGCGCGCGGCGGCACGATGAACGAGGAGGTCGTGGAGATCCTGATGGCGAACCTGCGCACGCCGACGCTCTCGCGCGGCGACTTCGCGGCCCAGATCGCCGCCCTCAAGACGGCCGAGCTCAGGACCCACGAGTGGCTGGAGAAGAACGGCGTCGACCTGCTGACACAGACGGTCGATGCGCTGCTGGACCACGGCGAGCGCGTTGTGCGCTCAGCCATCGAGAAGATTCCCGACGGCATCTACCGGGCATCGGGCTTCGCGGACGGCGACGGAGTCTCGGACGAGCCGATCCCGATCGCCGTCACCGTCACGGTAACGGGCGGCGACATCCACATCGACTACACCGGCAGCGGAGCGCAGCGCGAGGGCTCGGCGGGCAACGCCCACTGGGTCGTGACGGTCTCGATGACGCGCCAGGCGATGATGTTCTTCACTGACACTGCGCTTGGCGGCAACGAGGGCTCGTACCGGCCCATCCATGTGACGGCACCGCCCGGCTGTGTCTTCAATCCCGAGTACCCCGCGCCCGTGACGACCGGCATGGGGAACATGGGGACGCGGCTGATCGAGCTGATCTTCCAGGCACTGGCGAATGTCGTGCCGGACGAGGTGATCGGCGGCACCTTCGGCTGCTTCAGCTGCATGACCCTCGGCGGCAAGGACCCGACGACCGACGGCGAGTTCGTGCACTTCGAGTGCTATTCCGGCGGCTGGGGCGGGCGCCACCACGCCGACGGCAACAGCGCCACCGTCTCGCTCGGCAGCGGAGATGCCTACAACATCCCGGTGGAAGTGATGGAGACCACGACGCCGATCCTGCTCTGCGAGAAGTTCGCGCTGCAGGAAGGTTCCGCCGGCGCCGGCAGGCATCGCGGCGGCTTCGGCACCGAGATCGACTACCGCATGATGGGCGAGGCCGAGCTCGCCATCGCGCTGGATCGGGAGACCTTCAAGCCCTACGGGCTGTTCGGCGGGCAGGAGGGGCAGGGCAGCGAGCTCCTGGTCGAGCCTGACACGCCGTCGGAGGCGCGCTACGTGCGGGCGAGCGGCGTGAAGGTGGCCGAAGGCGCGCTCGTCCGTCACCGGACGGCGGGGGGCGGCGGCTACGGCGCGCCGAGCGAGCGCGATCCGGCCCTGGTCGCCGACGACTGCCTGAACGAGCTGATCACGCCGGAGGAGGCGCGCGCTCTCTATCGGGTCGTGATCGACCCCGAGACCAGCGCGCCCGACCTCGATGCCACCGCCGCGCTCCGCAAGGCCGGGTGAGGCAGCGAAGTCATGCCGCCGCCGGGTTCCGATGAGGCGAGCGGACGCAGCGAGCTGACGTGAGACCAGACGACCAATAAACCGAAAGGGAGGATCGGATCATGTGGAAATGGTTTGCCGGTGCCGTCGCGGCGGTCGCGATGAGCGCGCTCGCCGTCTCCGGGGCTCAGGCGGCGTTCAAGCTGGACGGAGAGCCCAAGATCGCCATGCTGCAGCTCGCTACCGTCAACGACGGCGGCTGGTCGGAGGCGCTCGAATACGCGCGGGCCAAGACCGAGGAGGCGCTCGGCGTCGAGATCGCCTACACCGAGAACGTGCCCGAGGACAATTCGGAGATCCTGCGGACCATCGATCTCTACGTGAGCCGGGGCTACAACGTCATCATCGGCACCTCGTGGGGCTATGGCGACGCCTTCCTCGAAGCCGCTACCAAGTACCCCGAAGTGGCCTTCGTGAACTGCGCTGGCGAGACCAACAACTCGGTCAATCTGGAGAGCTTCTACGCCCGCAGCTACCAGGGCTGGTACCTCGCCGGAATCGTCGCCGGACATCTGACGCAGTCCAAGAAGATCGGCTCCATCGGCGGCTATCCGCTGAGTGTCGTGAACTGGGATCTCAACGGTTTCCTGCGCGGGGCGCAGTCGGTCGATCCCGCGATCGAGATGGTCGGCGTCTTCGTCAACACCTGGTACGACCCGGTCAAGGAGACCCAGGCGGCAGAAGCGCTGCTGGAGCAGGGCGTCGACGTGCTGGGCTCCAACATGAGCACGCCGGGGCCGCATCTCTCCTTCCAGGATCAGGGCAAGTGGTCGGTCGGATTCCAGATCGACGTGTCCGATCAGGCGCCCGACGCGGTGGCGACCTCGATGATCTACAAGTGGGAGGCCTATCTGATCCCGACGATTTCTGCGATCATCGACGGCACCTGGGAGCCAGGCGAGTGGGGCTGGTGGGAAGGTATCGATACCGGTCTCTTCGACGTCGATCCTATCGCGTCGTGGGTGCCCGCAGCGGCGGTGGCGGATGTCGATGCGGCGCGCGCGGCGATGATCGCGGGCACGCTCGATCCCTTCCAGGGGCCGCTCCACCGTCAGGACGGCACGCTCGCCGTGGCCGAGGGCGAGGTCCTCTCCGACGACGGCCTGTGGGGGATGACCTACTTCATCCAGGGCGCCATAGGCACCATGCCCGCCGAGTAACAAGCCGGGCGGGCGCGTCCCGTCCGCGGGTCTCGTCCGCGTGACGGGGTGAGCCACGCCCTTGAAATCGTCGGTGCGAGCAAGGCGTTCGACGGGCGGCCGGCGCTCCGCGGGGCGTCGTTCGCCTGCGATTGGGGCGAAGTTCACGCGCTCCTGGGGGAGAACGGGGCCGGCAAGTCGACGTTGATGAACGTCGCCTGCGGGCTCTACGCCCCGGACGCAGGCTCGATCGCGGTCGACGGCGAGCCGGCCGCGATCACCGCGCCCGCCGACGCGGCGGGGCTCGGCATCGGGATGGTTCACCAGCACTACAAGCTGGTGAAGCGCTTCACGATCGCCGAGAACGTCGTCCTCGCTTGCCGCGGCGCGCTCGGGGTCCGGCGCCCGCGCGATGCGGCCGCCGCAGTCGCGGCGAAGGCGGCGGAGGTCGGCTTCGACATCGACCCCGCCGCGGTCGTCGGCGACCTCTCCATCGCCGAGCAGCAGCGCGTCGAGATCCTCAAGGTCCTGCTCCTCGGCGCCCGGATCCTCATCCTCGACGAGCCCACCTCGGTGCTGACCGACCAGGAGTCGGTCTCGGCGCTCACCTTCATGCGTCGCCTCGCCGCGGACGGCCACGCCGTCGTTCTCATCACCCACAAGCTGCGCGAGGTGATCGGCTATTCCTCGCGGGTGACGGTGATGCGGGGCGGCGAGACCGTGCTCGCCGGCGCCGAGACCGCAGGGCTGGATGCCGAGACCCTGGCCCGGACGATGGTGGGGGAGGAGGGCGAGGCGACTGAGCGCCACGCCCGGCCGCTCGGCGACGTGCGTCTCCGGGTCGAGGAGCTCGCCGTGCGGGGAGCCGGGGGCATCGGCGTGGACGGCGTCGGCTTCGCCGTGCGCGGCGGCGAGATCTACGGAATCGCCGGCGTCGGCGGCAACGGGCAGCAGGAGCTTGCCGACGCGCTGACCGGCCTGCGCGCGCCGGGCCGCGGGCGAATCTCGATCGACGGCGACGAGATCGCGGGCCGGGACGTGCCGGCCTTTCGCCGCCGGGGGATGCGGGCCGTGCCCGCCGACCGCTTCCGCACCGGCCTCCTGGCCGAGCTTGCAATCTACGAGAACCACGGCGTGACCGGCGTGCCGGCCGGCGAATACGGCAGCCCGGCGCTGGTCCGCCGCGGCGCCATGAGGGCGGCGGCGGCGGCGGCGATCGACGCCTACAGCATCCAGGGCGCGGCCCCGGCCACGCTGGCCCGGCTGCTTTCCGGCGGCAATGCCCAGAAGCTTCTGCTCGCGCGCGAGCTGCGCGGGGAGGCCAGCGTGCTGATCGCCCACTCGCCGACTCGCGGCCTCGACGTAAGCGCCTGCCGGACGGTCCATGACCTGCTGCAGGGCGCCGCGGACGCGGGCACCGCCTGCGTGCTCATCAGCGAGGACCTGGAGGAGGTGCTCGCGCTCTCCAGCACGATCGCGGTGATCAGCCGGGGCAGGCTGGTGGGCGAGTTCGCGGCGGGCGAGGTGAGCCGGGCCGAGATCGGCCGGCTGATGCTGGGCCACGCCTGATGCCGGGCAGCGTCTGATGCTGGGCCCGGTCTATCTCGTCCCGCGCCAGCAGGCGCCGCTCTGGCTGCGGGCGGCGACCTTCGTCGGCGGTATCGCGCTGGGCCTCCTGATCGCCTTCGGCATCCTCATCGCCTACGGCGTCACCGCAGGGCAGATCGTCAACGAGTTCATCGTCTTCGTGTTCCTCGACCTGAACGGCCTTGCCCAAGTGGTGACCGCCTCGACGCCGCTGGTGCTCGTCGGGCTGGCCGCCGCGGTCGCGCTCAAGCTCAAGTTCTGGAATATCGGCGTGGAGGGGCAGATGTGGCTCGGCTGCATCGCCGCTACCGGCGTCGCCATCTTCGACATCGGGCCGGACTTCCTGCGTCTGCCGCTCATGTTCATCGCCGCCGCCGCGGCCGGCGCCTGCTGGATCGGCATCCCTGCCTTTCTCAAGCTCCGCTTCCGGGTCAACGAGATCATCACCTCGCTGCTGCTGACCTACGTCGCCTATCAGCTGGTGCAGCATCTCCTCTTCGGCCCGTGGCACGACCCGGGCAGCGCCTTCCCCAACTCCAGGCACTACGACGAGGCCGGCGAGCGGCTCGCGCGGCTCGGCTGGGGCTCCTCCCACACCGGGATCTGGATCGCGCTGGGGACCGGCATCCTGCTCTGGTTCGTGATGACCCGCTCACGCATCGGCTTCTACATGGATGCGATCGGCGCCAACGTGGAGGCGGCCAGGGCGGCAGGCGTGCCCGTCGTGCTCACGACCGCGCTCGCGGCGCTCATGTCCGGCGGGCTCGCCGGCGTCGCCGGCGCGTCGCTGGCCGCCGGCCAGGAGTACCGCATGACGCTGTTCATCGCCGGCGGCTACACCTTCAGCGGCATCGTCATCGCCTTCATCGGGCGCTTCCGGCCCATCCCCGTCATCGTTACCGCCTTCGTGGTGGGCGGCGTCTACACGGCGGGCGACACGCTCAAGGTCTTCTATCAACTGCCGGCGGCGATGACGACGCTGATCGAGGCGGTCATCCTCTTCACCTTCGTCGTGGTCGAGTTCTTCAGCCGCTACCACGTCACCTTCGGCACGCGGGAGCGCGCCTGATGGCCGCCGACTTCGTCCAGAACTGGCTCGCCACCACGCCGGGCTTCGCCACGCCCTTCCTGCTCGGCGCGCTCGGCCTGATGATCAACGAGCGCGCCGGCGTGCTCAATCTGGGCTGCGAGGGCATGATGCTGGTGGGGGCGATGACCGGCGCGGTCGTGAGCTTCCACACCGGGCTCGCCGGGGCCGCCATTCCCGTCGCCATGCTGGCGGGCGCCCTAGTGGCCCTCGTCTTCGGCATCGCGGTGGTCGTCTTCCGCACCGATCAGGTGCTGACCGGGCTGATCGTCGTCGCGCTCGGCGACGGGCTGACCGGGGTCATCGGCCGGCCCTACATGTTCGAGAAGGTGGCGGGCTTCCGCGACCTCGACCTCGGCCCGCTCAGCGACATCCCCTGGCTCGGCCCCATCCTCTTCCAGCAGGACATCCTGGTCTACGCCGCAGCAGCGCTCGCCGTGCTCGTCTGGTGGGGGCTCGACAGGTCGGATGCGGGCCTCAGGCTGCGGGCCGTCGGCGAAGACCCCGCGACCGCCGACATCGCCGGGGTGAACGTGCAGCTCTTCAGGCTGTCTGCGGTGGTCCTCGGCGGCGCGCTCTGCGGCATGGCCGGCGCCTACCTGTCGCTCGCCTCGAGCTTCGTCTGGACCGAGCACATGGTCGGCGGCCGCGGCTGGATCGTCATCGCGCTGGTGATCTTCTCGGGCTGGCGGCCGGGGCGCGCGGTCGTCGGCGCGCTCATCTTCGGAGGCGCCGAGGCGCTGATTCCGCGCATCCAGGCGATGGGCTTCGACGTGCCCATCTATCTCGTGGGCATGCTTCCCTACGTGCTGACCCTCGCGGTTCTGATCGTCCCCACCATCCTGCGCGGCGAGCGCTCGCCCGCGCCGAGCGGGCTTCTGCTCAACTACCTGCGCCAGGACAGGCGCTAGGGGAGACCCGCGGCCGGGCCGGCCGGATGCGACGCCAATCAAGCAGAGGAGACAGAGAATGTCCGGCATGACGACGATTCGCGAGACCCACGACGTGGCGGCGCGCACCGGAAAGAGCTTCGAGGTGCAGACCGGCGATCTCATTCGCATCACCGATCTGGAGGGCTCGCAGCCCGTGGATTTCTGGGCCTTCAGCAAGGCCGATCATCTCGAGTTCCTCTCCTGCGAGCACACCAAGCCCTCGATCGAGAAGCTGTTCCCGCACGTGGGCGATTCCGCCTACACCAACCGGCGCCAGAGGATCGTCACGGTCATGGGCGACACCTCGCCCGGCCAGCACGACATGCAGTACGCCGCCTGCGATCCCACGCGCTATGCCGAGCTGGGCGTCGAGGGCTATCACGAGAGCTGTCAAGAGAACCTGCACTTGGCGCTGGGGGGCGTCGGCATCGTGCTCGACTTCACGCCGCAGCCCTGGAACCTGTTCACCAACTTCTTCATCAATCCGGACGGCACCTTCACCATCAAGGCGCCGGAATCGAAGCCGGGGGATCACATCGTGCTGAGGGCCGAGATGGACGCCACCATCGTCGTCTCCGCCTGTCCCCAGGACCAGAACCCGACCTGCGGCGGCACGCCCACCGATATCCGGGTCGAGGTCGGGCGCTGAGCGTGGCGTGGCGCCACGCTGGCCCCGGCGGTGGCGAGCAATCCGAGCTACGAGCCCTCGGCCTCGTCGAGGGCGCGGAACACGTCGTCGGTGCTGCGCACCACCGTGACGAAACGGGGCGCGGCGGGCGGCGCGAAGCCCTCGGCCGTCACATGGCCGAGCAGGTCGAACAGCGGCTCCCAGTAGCCCTCGCTGTCGAGAACGAGAACGGGCTTGGCGAGCTGGTCGAGCTGCTTCCAGGTCAGCACCTCGAAGAATTCGTCGAGGGTGCCGAAGCCGCCGGGCAAGATGACGAAGCCGTCGGAGCGGTCGAACATGACCCGCTTGCGGCTGAGCATGTCGCCGGTCACCACGGTCTCGCTCAGCCCCGGATGCTGCACCTCGCGGCGCGCCAGGTGCTCGGGGATCACGCCGACGACCCTGCCGCCGCCGGCCAGCACGGCGTCGGCCAGCTGGCTCATCAGGCCGATGCCGCCGGCGCCGTAGACGAGGGTGATGCCGCGCGCCGCCAGGCCCGCGCCGAGGCTGCGGGCGGCCTCGGCATAGGCCGGGTTCGCGCCCATCTGGGAGCCGCAGAAGACGCAGAGGGACGCGACCGCCGCCATCGCTGCCTCGATCCTGATCACGTGTCCGAACACTCGGGAGCGCCGCTCTGTAGCAGAGCTTGCCGCCGGGGGCCAGCAGCGCGTACGCGTAGCGGTTGCATTGCCCGCGAATCCGGCTATTCCTGTCCTGCCCCCGGTGCCCACGGCGGGACGGGTCACGAAATCCGATGGCACGGCTCGACGTCCTCCTCATCGTACGCGGCATAGGCGCGCTGCTGCTCGCCATACTGGCGGGGGCCCTGCTCGCCGCTGCGGCGCCTGCAGTGGAGCCCGACCCGGCCAGTCCCGATGCGGCGGCGCGCGGCGCCTACATCCTGCGCGCGGCGGGCTGCGCCTCCTGCCATACCGACCACGCGGGCGGCGGCGCGTTCCTCGCCGGCGGGCGGATGCTGTCCTTGCCATGGGGCGCCATCGCGGCCCCCAACATCACGCCCGATCGGGAGACCGGCATCGGCGGCTGGTCGGACGAGGACTTCGTCCGCGCGCTGCGCGACGGCAAGTCGCCTTCGGGCCGCACGTACTATCCGGCCTTTCCCTACACCGCCTATGCCGCCATGCGCCGCGAGGACATGCTCGATCTCAAGGCCTATCTCGACACGGTGGAGCCGGTCGCCGCCGCCGACAGACCGCACGAGCTGCGCTTCCCCTTCAGCGTGCGGCTCTTTCTCCATCCCTGGCGCTGGCTCTTCTTCGAGCGCGAAGCGGCGGAGTCCGATCCCGCTCCGGACGAGCGCCTGGCGCGCGGGCGTTACCTCGTCGAGACGCTGGGCCACTGCGCCGAGTGCCACACGCCGCGCAACATGCTGGGTGCGCCGAAGCGCGGCAGCCACATGGCGGGCACGCGCTACGGGCCGGGCGGCGCGTCGGTGCCGAACATCACGCCCGATGCCGAGACCGGTATCGGACCCTGGTCCGAGGCCGATCTGGTATTCTTCTTCCGCACCGGCTTCACCCCCGGCGGCGACGACGTGCAGGGCGAGATGCGCGAGGCCATCGACGATGGGCTGCGCCATCTCACCCAGGAGGACCTGGAGGCGATGGCCGCCTATCTCAAGGCGCTGCCCGCGATCCGCAATCGGGTGAGCACGGCGGTGCCGGCGCCTGCCGCCGTTTCGTTCGGCGATGACTGGTGAGGCGCCGCAAGGGGCGCGCTGTCGCCTGTCGAGCGACTCGTGTATCGTGGCGCCGCCAATGACGACCGGGCACAGCGCGTGAACGTGATACGACGACTCATCGACCGCGTGGCCGACGCATTCCGGCAGAGCAGGCCGCTCCGCATCGCCGCGCCGGCCGTCGGCGCCGTCGCGATCGTCGGCATCATCCTCGGCGTGACGCTGACGGGCGGGCCGGATCCGGAGACCGGAGGGCCGTCCGGGCAGTCCGTCGACATCGCCGAGCC
Organism: Alphaproteobacteria bacterium; assembly: GCA_011523425.1. GTDB lineage: Bacteria > Pseudomonadota > Alphaproteobacteria > UBA828 > UBA828 > WTGU01. The sequence continues at coordinate 62,891 of WTGU01000156.1, read as the reverse complement.
GGAGGCCGGCGCCGACGCGGACGGCGCGGCGACGGAGACGGAGGCCGCGGACGCCGGCGCGACTGTTCCGGCGGAGTCGGCCGTGGCCGATGCCGCCGACGGGTCCGGTGCGGCCGACGAGGCTGCCGCCGATGGTAGCGGTACGACGGCCGAACAGGAGGCCGCGCCGGGGTCGGGCGAGCAGGCAGGGGTCGACGCGCCCGAGGCAGGCGACGGCTCGGCGCCGTCCTCGGCAGACGCTGCGGCATCAGCGGACGCTGCGGGCGGAGAAACCGCTCCCACCGCCGAGGCCGCCGGCACAGGCGCCGACGCGCTCCAGGACGACACGGCGGCGACCGCCGGCGCCGAGCCGGGCTCGACGCAGGATGCGGCGGCCGCGCCCGAAGCGGACGGCGATGCGATCGAAGCGGATGGCGATGCGGTCTCAGCCGGCGCCGACTTCGACGCGGCCCAAGGCGACGCGACGGCCGAAGCAGGCACCGGCTCCGGCACGTCCCGGGACGGCATGACGGCCACCGACGATGGAGAAGCCTCGACCGGTGCCGAGACCGACATGCCCCAGGATGCCGCGGCCGCGTCGGCAACCGGCGATGAGGCTCCGTCGCAGGCGGCGGACGCCGGGGCCACCCAGGATGCGACCGGCAGCGGCGGCGATCAGGCGGCAGGCGGCGAGGAGTCGGCCGCCGCACAGGATGCCGGTGCCGCGCCGACGGACGAAGGCGCCACGGCCGATGCCGAATCGCAGGAGGTGACGGACGGCTCGTCGGCCGCCGCGGCTGCGGCGGGCGATGACGCGGCCGGGGCTACCGAAGACACGGCATCGGCCGAAGCCGGGGCGGACCCCGCGGGAGGGGACGAAGCCCACGTCGAGACTCGCGTTGCTCCCGACGAGGCCGTGGAGCCGGCGCCGGCAGACTCGGCCGCCGCGGACGACGCAGGGCAGACGCCGGCCGTCGCGGAGACGGGCGATGCCCCGACGCCGCCGAGCTTCGACCTCGCGCGGATCAAGCCGGACGGCAGTGCGGTGATTGCCGGCCGTGCCGCGCCCGGGGCAGACGTGACCGTGCGCAGCGACTCGATCGAGCTTGGCTCGGAGACGGCCGACGGCCGCGGCGAATGGGTCCTCGTGCCCAATCAGCACATACCCGCAGGCGATCACGAGTTCTGGGCGGTCGCGACCCTGCCGGACGGGCGGCAGGTGGAATCGGAGCATTCGCTGGTCGTCTCCGTCCCCGATCTCGATGCCGGCGAGGACGCCGGCTCGCTGCTTGCGGTCCTGGTGCCGCGCGACGGCGATGGCAAGAGCACGGTCCTGCAACAGCCGCAGCCCACCGAGCCGGACGAGGTCGACATGGTGGCTCTGGATGAGGAGAGTGGTGACGCGGCGCAGTCCGAAGACGAGGCCCGACCGAGTGACGAGGCGCCGCCAACCGACGAGGCCCAGCCCGGAGACGAGGCCCAGCCCGGCGACGAGGCCCAGCCCGGCGACGCGGAGCGGACTGTCGCGGCAGACCAGCCCGGAGACGCGGCTCAGACGGACGCCGTCGGCGATGAGGGCGTCCCGTCGGACGACGCGGCGGCCTCTGAGACCGCTGTTGCCGCAGCCGGGGATGGCGAGACGACGCCCGGCGCGGCGTCTGACGGCGAGGAGACTGCGGCCGGAGCCGCGACAGACGGCGAGGAAACTGCGGTTGCGGCCGGCGCTGGCACCGGCGCAGATGCGGATCCCGCGCAGGCGGCAGCCGATGAGCCCGAAGAGGGCCTGGAGGACGGGTCGCTCGCCGTCGGCACGGTGGACTACGACGAGGAAGGCGACATCGTCATCGCCGGCAAGGCCGAGCCTGAGGCGACCGTGAACGTCTATGTCGACGACGAGCATGTGGGGACGGCCGAGACCAGCGAGCAGGGCGAGTGGGAGGTCGATCCCGGCGACGAGGTCGAGCCCGGCACCCACACTCTGCGGGTCGACCAGGTGGATCAGGCAGGCGTGGTCCTCGCCCGCATCGAGACGCCGCTCGTCCGCGCGAGTCCCGAGGAACTCTCGCTCGGCGACGCCATCGTGGTGGTCCAGCCCGGCAACAGCCTCTGGCGAATCGCCCGGCGCACGCTCGGCGGCGGCGTGCATTTCACCCTGATCTACGAGGCGAATCGCAGCCAGATCACGGACCCGGCGCTGATCTATCCGGGCCAGATCTTCACCGTCCCGGAACGCGACGGAGGTTAGCCTTCGACACCCGCCGGGGCCGCGTCCTGCGGCCGAATCGCGAAAATGCAAAACGAACCCGATTTCGCGTAGCGCGTTGATTCAGCTCTTATTTTACCCGATCCTCACTCACCCCAGCCGCGCCACGACATAGCCGAGCAGGCTGACGAGGCGCTTCTTCTCGTCGTCGGAGAGGCCGTGGGTTGCGAGCGCGTTGACCTCGAGCGCGGCGGGCACCAGCTCGCCGCAGAGCTCGCGGCCCCGCTCCGTCAGCACGACGCGGCGCCGGCGGCTGTCGTCGCGGTCCCGCACGCGCCGGATCAGCCCGTCCCTCTCCATGCGTTGCAGCGTCCGTGCCGCGGTCGGCTCCTCGATCTGCTGCCGGCGGCTCAACTCCTTCTGGGTCAGGCTCTCCTCCTCCCAGAGCAGCAGCAGCATCGACCATTGCGCGACCGAGACGCCGTAGCGGCCCAGCCGCTCCTGCAGCGCGCGGGTGAAGAGGCGGGAGGCGAGCGAGACGAGGTGAGCGGCGCTTTCCTCGATGACGAACGGCGTGGCGTCGTCCGATTCGGCTGCGCCCCGCACTGCCGGCCGGCGGCGTATGACGGCGTATGACACGGCGCTGGCTCCCCTGACGACCCGCCACAATCCTAAGGTGCAGCGGCGTATCCGAACAAGAAAGGGGGGAGGGCCGGGCGTCATGCCGCTCCGGCCCGCAGCCATGCGGAAAAGCCATTCAAACTGCCCGTCATCGCTGGCATAGTGCGCGCCGCGCCGCAACATGTCTCAAGAGGCGCGACGGGGAGGCCAGGGGGAATGGCGCTTAACGTTGCGATCGTCGGCTCCGGTCCGGCGGGTTTCTACACGGCGGATTCGCTCTTGAAGGCCGATCCGGCGTGTCGGATCGACATTCTCGACCGCCTGCCGACCCCCTACGGGCTCATCCGCTTCGGCGTCGCGCCGGACCACGAGAAGACCAAGAACGTGATGCGCGGTTTCGCGCGCACGGCCTCTGACGACCGCGTCAACTTCTATGGCGATGTCGACGTGGGCGATGCGCTCTCCCTCGACGAGCTGCGCGGGATGTACGACGCCGTGGTGCTCGCGGTGGGCGCCGCCCATGACCGGCAGCTCGGCATTCCGGGCGAGGACAAGGCCGGAGTCGTCGGCTCGGCGACCTTCGTCAACTGGTACAACGCCCACCCGGACTTCGTCGACCGCACACCCGATCTCGACACCTCGAGCGTGGTCATCATCGGCGCCGGCAACGTCGCCATCGACGTGGCGCGGGTGCTGGTCAAGACGCCGGCCGAGATGGCGGCGACGGACCTGCCGGCCTATGCCGCGGAGCCGATCCAGGGGGCGCCGATCAGCGACGTCTACATGGTGGCGCGCCGCGGTCCGGTGGAGGCCAAGTTCACCAATGTCGAGCTGCGTGAGATGGGCCATCTGGAGAACTGCGTGCCCCAGGTCGCCGCCGCCGACCTGCCGGACGAGGTGACCGGCGAGATGTCCCCTCGCGACCGCCGCGTGCGCGAGAAGAACCTCGAGACGCTCCGCACCTTCGCGGCGAGGGAGGCCGACGAGAAGCCGAAGCGCGTGCACTTCGTGTTCTTCGCGAGCCCGGTCGAGGTCCTGGGCGACGGGCGCGCGGAAGCTGTGCGCTTCGAGCGCACGCGGGTCGAGAACGGCCGTGCCGTCGGCACCGGCGAACATTTCGAGATTCCGTGCGGTCTGGTGGTCGCCGCGGTGGGCTATCTCTCCATGCCCGTCGACGGGGCGCCCTTCGATCACAGGTATGGCGTCGTGGTGAACGATGCGGGCCGGGTCGCGCCCGGCCTCTACGCGGTCGGCTGGATCAAGCGCGGGCCGACCGGGGTGATCGGCACCAACAAGCCGGACGGCCGGGATGCCGCCCAGCAGATCGTCGACGATCTGGGCTCGGGCGGCGGCATGCCGGGCCGCGACGGGCTGGAATCGCTGCTGCGCTCGCGCGGCCGCCGCTGGGTCGATTTCGAGGACTGGCGGCGAATCGAGGACGCCGAGATCGCGGCTGCCTCCGACGGCGCGCCGCGAAAGAAGCTCTATCGGCGCGAGGACATGTACGCCGTCCTCGACCAGCAGAGGGCCGCCGGCTGAGAATTGCGGCCTCACGGGGCCTCAAAATGGTCAGACCACTAGACATCGGGTGCCGCTGGGAGTAGGGAATTACACCCGGCTCGACCGGGCCTCACGGAGAACGACAGGACCATGGCAGAAGCAGCACTGACGCTGGAGGAAGTGCCGCGCGAGGAGCTGGAGTCGGCCGTCATCCGCTTCGCCGGGGATTCCGGCGACGGCATGCAGCTCACTGGCGGGCGCTTCACCGAGACCACGGCGCTCGCCGGCAACGACCTCACCACCTTCCCCGACTTCCCGGCGGAGATCAGGGCGCCGGTGGGCACCACCTACGGAGTCTCGGCCTTCCAGATCAATTTCGGCTCGCGGAACGTGATGACCGCGGGCGACGTCCCGGACGTCCTGGTGTGCATGAACCCCGCGGCGCTGAAGGTCAATATCGGCGATCTGCGGGAGGGCGGCCTCGTCATCGTCGATACCGGCACCTTCACCGACAAGAACCTGCAGAAGGCGGGCTACGACGCCAATCCCCTCGACGACGACAGCCTGTCGCGCTACCGGGTGATGGCGATAGACATCTCGAAGCTGACGCTCGAGGCGGTCAAGGACTGCGAGGTCTCCAAGAAGGAAGGGCTGCGCGCCAAGAACCTGTGGACGCTCGGCCTGATCTACTGGATGTACGACCGCGATGTGGCGGCGACCGTCGAGTGGCTCGGCACCAAGTTCAAGAAGCTGCCCAACATCGCCCAGGCCAACATCGCCTGCCTCAAGGCGGGGCATGCCTTCGGCGAGACGGCGGAATTGCCCGACGGCGCGCTCATCTACGAGATCAGGCCGGCGACCTTCCAGCCGGGGATCTACCGCACCGTCACCGGCACCGAGGCGCTGGCCTGGGGCCTCGTGGCGGGCTCGAAGCTGGCAGGGCTCAAGCTCGTGTTCAGCTCCTATCCGATCACGCCAGCATCCACGGTGCTGCACGTGCTGGCCAGGCTCAAGGCCTACGACGTGGTGACCTTCCAGGCGGAGGACGAGATCGCCGCGGCGGGCGCTGCGATCGGCGCCTCCTATGCCGGCTCCCTCGGCGTCACCTCGAGCTCGGGCCCCGGCGTCGCGCTCAAGACCGAGGCGCTCGGCCTCGCGATCACCGCCGAGCTGCCGCTGATCCTCATCAACTCGCAGCGCGCCGGCCCGTCGACCGGGATGCCGACCAAGACCGAGCAGTCTGACCTCTATCTGGCCGTCTACGGGCGCAACGCGGACGCGCCGCTGGTGGTGCTCGCGGCCCGCTCGTCGGCGGATGCGTTCGAGGCGGCCATCGAGGCCGTGCGGCTCGCCACCCGCTACATGACGCCGGTCGTGCTGCTGACCGATACCTTCATCGCCAACGCGGCCGAGCCGTGGCGGCTGCCGGATACCGGCGCGCTCGAGCCCTTCCCCGTGGAGTTCCGCACCGAGGCCGACGGGTTCCAGCCCTATCAGCGGGATTCGGAGACGCTGGCCCGGCCCTGGGTCAAGCCGGGCACGCCCGGACTCGAGCACCGCATCGGCGGGCTGGAGAAGGACTACGCGTCGGGCAACGTCTCCTACGACCCCGAGAACCACCAGCGCATGACCGACGTGCGGCACGAGAAGATCGCCCGCATCGCGGACGACATTCCCGAGCAGGCGGTCGATCAGGGGCCCGACAGCGGCCCGCTCGCGGTGGTCGGCTGGGGCTCCACCTACGGGCCGATCAGCCGGGCCGTCGAGCGCAGCCGGAGCGAAGGCCGCAACGTCTCCCACATTCACCTTCGGCACCTCAGCCCGCTGCCGCGCAATCTCGGCGACCTGCTGGCGGGCTTCGAGACGGTGCTGGTGCCCGAGATGAACATGGGCCAGCTCGCCACCATGCTGCGCAGCCGCTACCTGGTGTCGGCCGTGAGCCTGCCCAAGGTCACCGGCAAGCCCTTCAAGATCGTCGAGATCATGGACGCGATCCGCGCCCATTCGGAGGCATGAGATGAACGATACGGTCGCGATTCCCGCGCTGACGCCGCAGGACTTCACCTCCGATCAGGAGGTCCGCTGGTGTCCTGGCTGCGGCGACTACGCCATCATCAAGGCGGTGCGCAAGGCGCTCGCCGAGATCGGGACGGAGACCAAGGACGTGGTGTTCGTCTCCGGCATCGGCTGCGCCGCGCGCTTCCCCTACTACATGGCGACCTACGGCTTCCACACCATCCACGGCCGGGCGCCGGCGATCGCGACCGGGGTCAAGCTCGCGAACCCCGCGCTCGATGTCTGGGTGGTGTCGGGCGACGGCGACGGGCTCTCCATCGGCGGCAACCACACGCTGCATGCGCTGCGCCGCAACGTCGATCTCAACATCCTGCTCTTCAACAACGAGATCTACGGCCTCACCAAGGGGCAGTACTCGCCGACCTCGCGCGAGGGCACGCGCTCGCCCTCCACACCGCTCGGCTCGGTGGACCATGCGCTGTCGGCGACCCGCTTCGCTCTCGGTGCCGGCGCGCGCTTCGTCGCCCGTGCCGTCGATACCGACCAGAAGCGCCTGCCCGACATCCTCAAGGCGGCGCACGGGCACAAGGGCACCTCCTTCCTCGAGATCTTCCAGAACTGCATCGTTTACAACGACGGCGCCTTCGACGCGTTCGCCGCGCGCAAGACCGCGCCGGAGACGCAGATCTTCGTCGAGCACGGCAAGCCGCTCGTCTTCGGCAAGGAACGAGATCGCGGGCTGAGGCTCGCGCCCGGCACCTTCACGCTCGAGGTCGTGACGCTCGGCGAGGGCGGCGTGGACGAGTCCGATCTGCTGGTCCACGACCAGACCAACAGGCCGCTCGCCGGCATCCTCGCGGAGATGGAGCCGCCGGACTTCCCCATGGCTCTCGGCGTGCTCTTCTGCAATCCGGAGGAGAGCTACGAGGCCGCGGTCTACGCGCAGATCGAGGACGCCAAGTCGGCCTCCGACGCTCCGGGCATCGATGCTCTGCTGCGAAGCGGCCACACCTGGGAAGTAGAGGCACGCTGATCGCCACTCACGTCGCACCTGCCATTGCCGCGTGAGGCCCCGGTGATCGAAGCGTTGCTCTTCGACGTGTTCGGTACCGTCGTGGACTGGCGCAGCGGAATCGCCCGGGAGGTCGAGTCCTTCTTCGCAGACTCGGAGCAGACGGTCGATCCCATCGCCTTCGCCGACTCCTGGCGGGCCAAGTACCAGCCGTCCATGGAGGAAATCCGCTCCGGCCGACGGGGCTATACGGTGCTCGACGTTTTGCACCGCGAGAATCTCGACGCGACGCTCGCGGAGTTCGGCCTGGACGGTGCCGTGGACGACGAGGGCCGCGCGCGCCTCAACCGGGCCTGGGAAAAGTTGCCCCCATGGCCCGATGTGGTGCCCGGCCTCGAGGCCCTGCGCAGCCGCTACCTGCTCGCGCCCTGCTCGAACGGCTCGATCGCCATGATGGCCCGGCTCGCGCGCTTCGCTCGCCTGCCATGGGACGCCGTGGTCGGCGCCGACATCGCCCGCGACTACAAGCCGCAGGCGGCGGTTTACACCGCTTCTGCCGCAGCGCTGGGGCTCGCGCCCGAGCAGGTGATGATGGTCGCCGCGCACAACTTCGATCTCGCGGCGGCCCGCGAGGCGGGGCTGGCGGCGGCCTTCGTGCCGCGCCCCGACGAGTACGGCGACGGTCCGGTCGGCACCCCCGATCTCACCCCCAGCGACGACTGGGAGGCGGTGGTGCCGGACTTCATGGCGCTCGCACGGCACATGGGGGCGGCCGGGTAGCGGCCTGCCCGAGACGGCGCGTCTCTCCTGCCCTCACGCCTCCCGCGGCATGAGGTCGTGACGGGCGAGGAATTCCAGAACGATGGCTGCGAGGCCGAACTCCGGCAGGTCGGCATGGTCGGCCTCGGGGATGAACACGGCCTCCTTGGGCTTCCGCGCGCGCTTGTAGAGCTTGCGCGCCTGCCGGACCGGGATCGTGCGGTCGCGCTCGCCGTGAACGATCAGGAGCGGGGCAGCGACCTTGCCGATCTTGGCCGCCGAATCGAAGCGGTCGACGATCAGGGGGCCGACGGGGAGCAACGGGAAGCGGCCGGACGCGATGTCCGCGATCGAGCTGAAGGGGGCCTCGAGCACGAGAGCGGCGGGTGCGGCCTCGCGCGCGAGGTGAACCGCGACGCCGGTGCCGAGGGATTCGCCATAGAGGATCTGGCGCCCGTCGCCGCAGCCCCTCGTCCGCAGGAAGGCGCGCGCCGCCCGGCCATCGGCGTAGAGCCCCTCCTCGGTCGGCCTGCCGGGGTTGCCGCTGTAGCCGCGCCAGGTGGTGAGCAGGACGCCGAGGCCGGCATTGAGATAGGCCCGCACCTTGAAACCCCGCATCCCGATATGGCCGGCATTGCCGTGGAAGTAGATCAGGCTCGGGGCGCCAGGGACGCGGGGCGGCGCATGCCAGGCAAGCAGCGCCAGCCCGTCCTCGGTCGCGAGCGTCACCGGGGAGAGCTCCGGAACGTCCGAGTCGGCCGGGGTCGGTCGGGTGCTGTCGGGAAAGTAGGTGAGCGAGCGCTGCAGCGCTCCCAGCGGCGCTGGCACGGTGAGTCGAAAGAGCCGATCGAGCATCGCCGGACGAAAAGGGCACCGGGCGGCGTTCGCCCGGTGCCCCCTGGCGCGATCCCGCCCGGCCGCTATTCGCGTGCGGCGCCGAAAAGGTGCAGCAGCAGGATGAAGATGTTGATGAAGTTGAGGTAGAGCGAGAGCGCGCCCATCACCGACTTCTTCACCATGACCGCCTGCCCGTCGCTCTCACGGTAGACGTCCTTGATCCGCTGGGTGTCGTAGGCGGTCAGCCCGAGGAACACCAGCACGCCGATCACCGAGATCACGAAGTGAAGCAGCTCCGACTGCAGGAAGATGTTCACCAGCATGGCGATGATGACGCCGATCAGGCCCATGAACAGGAACGAGCCCCACGAGACCAGCGAACGCTTGGTGGTGTAGCCGTAGATGCTCATGGCGCCGAACATGCCCATGGTGATGAAGAACACCCGGACGATGCTGGTCGCCGTGTAGGCCATGAAGATGTACGAGAGCGAGGCCCCCATGAGGATCGAGAAGACCCAGAACAGCCACTGCGCCGTGGTGTGCTTCATGGTCTGGATCTTGATGCCCATGAAGAACACGATGCCGAGCGGGGCCAGCATGACGACGAACCCGAGGCCCGAGCCGTAGAGCACGTTGAAGAGCCCGGTATTAGCGATCACGTAGGCGGTGATGCCCGTGAGCGCGAGGCCCGAGGCCATGTAGTTGTAGACCCGGAGCATGTAGCTCCTGAGACCCTGGTCGATCTGCGCCTGGGTCAGAGTCGTGCCGACGAACGGCCGGCCTTGCGTTCCGAGTGCCATCGAAGCGTCCTCTGATGTCGCGGACTGTCGGATTCGAAGAGTCATATTAGGAAGCCGGCGGCCCACTTTCAACGGGGCAGACCGTTAACGAAACGCGAATTCGCGCCGGTCGCCGCCGTTCAGGTCGCCGGCGAGGGGCCGCTCGTCTGCCCGCCCGCACAGCCGGGGCCGCCCAATCTGCGGTAGGCGACCGACACCACGGCCACCGGAATGCCCACGGTTAGGAAGGCGAGCGCGTTGAAGAACGACACCATGGCGCCTGGGCCGAAACTGGCGAGCACCAGGGTGCCGAAGATGCCGCCGAACAGGAACAGCAGCACGGTGACCGCCACGAAGGAGAGCAGAATCGCGCCGCCAAGCTGAAGCGTGGCACCGCGTAGCGCCCTGCGGGCGGCGATGAGCCCCTGGTAGTGGTCGATCGCGGTCGCCGGAAACGCCAGCGCGAAGGGCGTCGCGACGAACAGCGTGATGAGCAGCAGCAGCAGGACCACGAACATGTTCTGCGCCTGCATCGCGATCAGGATGATCTCCTGCGGCACCAGGAAGAGGATGAGCCGTCCGAAATACTTGAGATCACGCATGCCGGGCCAGAACTGGATCGCGATGCCCGTGTCGCGCCTGCCGAGCAGAAGGTATCGATGCCAGGCGACGGCGAAGACCGACAGCAGGAAGAGCCGGGCGATGGCGTGGATCATGAGAAGCTCGGGCGAGGTCAAGTCCTGCACGTCGAGCCGCATCACCGCCGGCAGCAGCACCGCCAGCGCCATGGGTGCGAGCGCGAGCCCGAGCATGGTGCGGAAGTTCCGGAAGGTCAGGCGGAAGGCCTCGCCGACGGTGCCGTACACGTCGAGCTTCGGCGGGGAGGGTGCGCCTTGGCCGTACATCTATTCCACTCGCAGCAGCGGCGCCGCCTTGCGGCCCAGCGCGCGCCATGTGCTCGCGAATCCGAGGATCAATGTCATGGTTATACAGGCTGCGGCGGTGACTGCCACGTAGTCGGGCAGGAAGCGCCAGTCGAGGTCCAGCACCTGGGTCACGAAGCCCCAGGCGGCGAGGGTCCCGATGCCGATGGCGAGCCCCGCGATCGCGCAGCCGAGCAGCACATGCTCGGCCAGGAAGGCGCGCAGCAGGTCGCTCCGCCTGGCGCCGAGCACCTTGAACACGACGGCCTCGTGGACACGCCGCTCGTGGCCGGCGGCAGTGGCGCCGGCCAGCACCAGAAGGCCCGCCGCCACGGTCAGCCCGGCGACCGCCTGGATCGCCACGCCGATGCGCCCCATGATCTCGTCCAGCGCTTCGATGATCGCGCGCACGGGCACTGCCGTGATGTTGGCGAAGCGCTCGGTCACGGCACGCTCCAGCACCGGTTCCGCTTCCGGCGTCGCGTGAGCCGTCGCCAGATGCGTCTGCGGCGCTCCCTCGAGAACTCCGGGCGAGAATATCACGACGAAGTTGATATCGAATGCCGTCCAGTCGACGCGGCGCAGGCTCGCAACTTCGGCCTCGAACACCCGCCCGAGAACGTTGATCGCGAGACTGTCGCCGATGCCGATGCCGAGATCGCGCGCCACGTCGTCCACCAGCGAGACCAGCGGCGGCCCGTCATGGTCGGCATTCCACCACTGGCCGGCGACAATCTCCGCGCGGGGCGGCGCGGTCGCCGCGTACGTGAGGCCGATATCGCTCTGCACCACCCATTCCGAGCCCGGAGCCACCTGCGCCTCCCGCACCGGCACGCCGGCGATGCGCACGATGCGCCCGCGAAGCATCGGCACGTGGCGATCCTTCTCGACGCCCTCGGTCTCCTCGACCAGCCGCTCGAACGGTTCGATCTGGTGCCGCTGGATATCCAGGAAGAAGAAGGCCGGCCGCTTGTCGTCGCGCACCTCGCTGATCTGGGCGCCGAGATTGCCCTGCACAAGCGCGATCGCCACCAGCACCGCAAGCCCCGTGCCGAGCGACATCGCGACCGGAACCGTGGGTGCCCCCGGCCGGGCCAGATTGGCGAAGCCGAGCCTCAGCGCCGGCAGCCGCCGCGGGCGCATCCTGCGCGCCGCCACGACGACGAGCGCGGCCGCTCCTCTGAAGATTGCCAGCGCCGCCGGTGCGCCGAGAACGAAGCCGAGGGCGATGCCGAGGCGGGGCGCGGTGGCGACGACGATTCCAGCCAGCGCGAGTGCCGCGAGCACCGTGCCGGCCACCGCCGGCGCGGGCGGCCAGCCGGTGGCGGGCGTGGCCGCCCCGCGAAATAGCACGCCGGGCCGTGTCCGCGCGGCGCGGCCGAGGGGCCAGAGCGAGAAGGCGAGCATGGTGAGCGCGCCGTACGCCGCAGCGAGACCGAGAGGCGCGCCGTGGATCACGCCTGCGAGCGGCACCGGCAGTGCGGCGCCGAGCAGCGCGGCCAGCACGGGCGGCGTCGCCGCGCCGAGGATCAGACCCGCCGCAATGGCGGCACATCCGAGGACTCCGATCTGCATCAGAAAGGCGTGCTGCACGGTGGCGCGCGTGGCGCCGACACACTTGAGCGCTGCGATCGTGTGCAGCTTGCCGTGCAGGTGGCTGGAGACCGCGCTGGCCACGCCGATCCCGCCGACCAGAAGGGCGGCGAGGCCCGCGAGGGTGAGGAACAGGCCCACGCGGTCGAGCTGGCGCCTGAGCGACGGGTTGGCGTCGCGCGTATCGCGCAGTCGCCAGCCACTATCGGGGAACGCGGCCTCCAGCCCCGCTGTCCAGTCCGCGAGCCCGGTGCCGTCCGGCACGAGCACGCGATAGCGGTGCCGCACCAGGGCGCCCGGCCGCATCAGGCCGGCTGCCTCCAGCGAAGCGCGATCCATCATCAGCCGGGGACCCAAGGCAAAGCCGGCGGTGAGCCTGTCGGGCTCGCGCGCGAGCACGGCCCGCACCGTGAGAGCTGTCGCGCCGACCCGGAGATTTTCGCCAACCTCGATGCCGAGCCGGTCGAGCAGGCCCTTGTCTACGACTGCGCCGCCGTCCCTGAGCGCGGCCTCCAGCGTGAGGCCGCCCTCCAGCAGCACGCTTGCTACCAGCGGATAGGCGCCGTCCACCGCCTTGATCTCGACCAGCGAGCGGCGCGCGCGGTCCTGCGTATGCGCCATCCCGCGCATGGTGACGACGTGGGAGAGCGCCGTGCCGTTCGCTTCGATGTAGCGGGTCACGTCGTCCGCGAGCGGCTGCGAGAACTGCACCAACTCGAGGTCGCCGCCGAGAATCATCCGCGCGTCGCGCGCGAGCCCCGCCTTGAGCGCCTCGCCCAGAGAGCCGACCGCGGCGGTGATCGCGACTCCCAGCACCAGGCAGCCGAGGAAGACACGGAAGCCGCTCACGCCGCTCCGGAGCTCGCGACGGGCGATGCGCCAGGCCGCCGGCAGCTGGCGGGGATACGCTCTCAGGGGATCAGGCCTCGCCGGCCGACGTGATGCGTCCATCGGCGATGTGCACGGTGCGGTCGCAGCGCGCGGCGAGCGCGTGGTCGTGGGTGACCAGGATCAGCGTCGAGCCCCGGGCCGCGCGGAGCCGGAAGAGCTCGCCCATCACCGCGCCGCCGGTCTCGCCGTCGAGATTGCCGGTGGGCTCGTCCGCCAGCAGCACGTCGGGCCGGGGCACGAAGGCCCTGGCGAGCGCCACGCGCTGCTGCTCGCCGCCCGAGAGCTGGCTCGGATAGTGCTGCACCCGGTTGCCGAGGCCGACGCTATCCAGCGCCTCCTTTGCCGCGCCGAAGGGGTCGCCGTGAACGCCGAGCTCCAGCGGCAGCGCGACGTTCTCGAGCGCCGTCATGGTCGGGATCAGGTGAAAGGCCTGAAACACGATGCCGACGGCCTTGCGCCGGAAGGCGGCGAGCGCGCTTTCTCCCAGGCCGCCGATGTCGGTGCCGCTCACGACCACGCGGCCGCGGTCCGCCCGCTCGAGGCCGGCGATGATCGCGAGCAGGGTCGACTTGCCGGCGCCCGACGGCCCGAGCACGGCGATGCTCTCGCCCTGGCCGGCGGTCAGCGTGACCCCCCGCAGGATGTTGACGGGCCCGGCCTTGCTGGTCAGGGTGAGGTGCACGTCATCCAGCACCACCGCCGGATCGCTCATGTCAGCCCGCCGCTCCCCCGGCCGCGCCGCATCGTGGATCGGAGCCGTTCTCTGTGCGTTGCTCCTGCCTCTCGGCACTCCGGTAGCCGCCGGGGAGCCCGGCATCGTCGTCTTCGGCGACAGCCTGACCGCCGGCTTCGGCCTGCCCCGCGAGGACGCCTTCCCGGCCCGGCTCGAAGCCGCGCTGAGGGCGCGGGGCCACCACTGGCGGGTGATCGACGCCGGGGTCTCGGGCGATACCAGCGCCGGCGGGCTGGCGCGCGTCGACTGGGTGCTTGCGGAGGTGCCTGCGGCCGTGATCGTCGAGCTCGGTGCCAATGACGGCCTGCGCGGCCTGCCGACGGACCGGCTGGAGGCCAATCTCGACGCGATCCTCGTGCGTATCCGCGAGACCGACGCGGCGGTGCTGCTCGCCGGTATGCGCGCGCCCGGCAATTTCGGCGCGGACTACGAGGCTGCGTTCAGCGCGGTTTATGAGAGGCTCGCTGCCAGGCATGGCGTGGCGTTCTACCCGTTCTTCCTGGAAGGGGTGGCCCTGGTGCCCGAACTCAACCAGGCGGACGGCATTCATCCCAACGCGGCCGGGGTGGCCGAGATCGTGCGGCGCATGGTGCCCCATGTGGTGGCCCTCATCGCCCCGCTCAAGGGCGGCTGAGAGCGAGAGGAGCGCTGCCGCACGATGATCCGGCTCTTCGTCGCTCTGGCTCTGCCGGAGCACGTCCGCCTCCGGCTCGAAGGGCTGCGCGGCGGCCTGCCGGGCGCCCGCTGGCAGAGCGCCGAGCAGATGCATCTCACGCTGCGCTTCGTCGGCGAGGTCGATGGCGGCGCCTTCCGCGAGATAAGGGACGCGCTCGCGCACGTCGAGGCCGAGGCGTTCTCGCTGACGCTGGAGGGCGTCGGCCACTTCCCGCCGCGCGGACGCATCCGCATCCTGTGGGCCGGAGTCGCGCCGAACCCGGCGCTCAACCGTCTTCGCGAGCGCACCGAGGCCATCGTCACCGGCCTCGGCTTCGAGCCCGACGGTCGCAATTACGCTCCCCATGTCACCCTCGCCCGCTTCGCCTCGCGGGTGCCCGCGCACCGGCTTCAGGAGTTCCTCTCCTATCACGGCCCCTACAGCAGCGGGCCGTTCCCGGTGCGCTCGTTCGAGCTTTTCTCGAGCCACCTCGGCGCGGGCGGTGCGACCTACGAGGTGGAGGCGAGCTATCCCCTTGCACCGGCGCCGCTCGGAGACGAATAGGCAACGCCGAAGAGACCGGGGCGGTCCGCGTCACCCGGCCGCCTCGATGCGCTCCATGTCCTCGTCCGACAGGCCGAAGTGGTGGCCGATCTCGTGGATCAGGACGTGGCGGACCACATCCTCCAGGCTGTCGCCGGTCTCGATCCAGTAGTCGAGGAGGGGCCGGCGGTAGAGGAAGATCATGTCGACGTCCTCGCGCACGTCGCCGACCCCGCTCTGGTCGAGGGAGACGCCCTGATAGAGTCCGAGCAGCTCGTAGGGGCTCTCCAGCTCCATCTCCTCCTGCACGTCGTCGCTGGGGAAGTCGACGACCCGGATCATGACGGGATCGACGTTGTCGCGCAGAAACGCGGGAATGCGACGGTACTCCCGGTCGGCGATGCGTTCGATGTCGGCCGCGCTCGGCGGCGGGGTCGTCGTGCCGCTCATGGCGCCAACCTAAAGCCATTCCCGCCCGAGCGGAATTGTGCGGGGCGGGCGTGCCGTCGGGCGGGGCGGTATAATGACGCGAAGCGAGGCGAGGGGAGACCGAGACGGTGAGCAACAGGGAGGCGCTGCTGCGCGCGCTCAGCGCGCATGCGCTCGATATCCGGCGCAACACCTGGCGAGCGCTGCGTGCGGCCGGTGCCGGCCACATGGGCGGGTCGCTCTCTGCGGCCGACCTGCTGGCCGCGCTCTACTTCCACTACCTCAGGCTCCGGCCGGCCGAGCCCGACTGGCCCGAGCGCGACCGCTTCGTGCTCTCCAAGGGGCATGCCAACCCGGCGCTCGGCGCGGCGCTGGCCCAGGCGGGCTTCGTGGACGACGGTTTTCTCGACACCTTCTACGCCTACGAATCGCTGTTCGGCATGCATCCCGACATCAAGGTCCCCGGCGTCGAGATGTGCACCGGCGCCCTCGGCCACGGCCTCTCCGTCGCGCTCGGCATGGCCCTCGGCTCGAGGGTCCAGGGGAAGGACTGGCGCACCGTGGCGATGCTGGGGGACGGCGAGCTGCAGGAGGGCTCCAACTGGGAGGCGGCGATGGCGGCGGCCCACCTCGCGCCGCTCCGGCTCACCGCTATCGTCGACTACAACAAGGTGCAGCAGAGCGGCCATGTGAGCGAGATGCTGGGGCTGGAGCCGTTGGCGGACAAGTGGCGGGCCTTCGGCTGGCGCGTCAGCGAGTGCGACGGGCACGACATGGCGGAGATCGTCGATGCCCTCGATGCGTTGCCCGTGGCGCCCGATAGGCCCTCGCTGCTCATTGCCCACACGGTGAAGGGCAAGGGCGCGAGCTTCGCCGAGGACACTCACCTCTGGCACAATAACGCGGTGAGCGAGGAGGTCTACGAGAAGGCCATGGCCGAGCTGGAGGGGCCGGCATGAGCGCGCCCGAGCAGGGCAACGGGGCCGCACCCGCCTGGGCCAAGGCGGCCGCGAACCAGTCGCGCCTCGCCTTCGGACTCGCCGTGACCGAGCTCGCGCGCCGGGACGAGCGCGTGGTCGCGGTCTCCGCCGACACGCTCGACCTGATCGGGCTCCGGGGCTTCATCGAACATGCGCCCGCCCACGTCATCGACGTCGGCATCGCCGAGCAGAACGCCATGGGCGTCGCCGCCGGTCTCGCCACCACGGGGCTGCGTCCCTTCGTCTGCGGCTACGCGCCCTTCATCACCGCCCGCTCCATGGAGCAGGTGCGGAACGAGGTCGCCTATGCCGACCAGCGCGTGGTGATCGGGGCGGCGGCGAGCGGGGTCTCGCTCGCGGTCTCGGGCGGCACCCATCACGCGCTGGAGGACCTCGCGCTGATGCGGAGCTTCCCCAACATGACGGTGGTCGTACCGGCGGATGCGCACGAGGCGTACAACGCGACGCTCGCGACCGACGAGATCGAGGGTCCCGTCTACCTCCGCCTCGGCGGGCGCGTGCCCGAGCCTGCGGTGACCCCGGTCGATGCGCCGTTCAGCGTGGGCAGGGCGACGCGGCTCGCCGAGGGCGCGGACGTGACCGTCGTCGCCTGCGGCGCCCTGGTGGCGCCGGCTCTCGATGCGGCAGCCGAGCTCGCGAAGCAGGGCATCGGCGCCCGCGTGCTGAACATGTCCACCATCAAGCCGCTGGACGAGGACGCGATCCTCGCGGCTGCCGAGGAGACGCGCGGGATCGTCACCGCCGAGGAGCACCACCTGACCGGCGGGCTCGGCGGCGCAGTGGCGGAGCTTCTGGCGGTCCGGCGGCCTGCGCCCATGCGCATGGTCGGCATGCCTGACGAGTTCGCCTGCGTCGGCCCGACCGACCGCATCCGCGCCCGCTACGGCATGAGTGCGAAGCACATCGCGGCCGCCTGCCTCGAATTGATGGGCTGAGCGCCCTCGGGCGCGCGCCCGGCTTCAGTGCGCGTCGGCCCAGCTTCGGCCTGAGCCGATATCCACCGTGAGCGGCACGTCGAGGTGGGCGGCGCCTTCCATCACTTTGCTGACCACGGCGCCGGTCTCGTCCGCCTCGGCCTCCGGCACCTCGAACACCAGCTCGTCGTGCACCTGGAGCAGCATCCGGGCGCCGAGCCCCTTCGCCGCCAGCGCTGCCTGCATCGGGATCATCGCGCGCTTGATGATGTCGGCGGCGGCGCCCTGGATCGGTGCGTTGATCGCCGCGCGCTCCGAGAAGGCGCGGCGCGCCGGGTTACGGTCGTTGATCCCCGGCAGCCGGCACTTGCGGCCGAAGAGCGTGGTGACGAAGCCCTCCGCATGGGCCGCCTTCTTGGTGCGCTCCATGTAGTCGCGGATGCCGGGGTAGCGCGCGAAGTAGGCTTCGATATAGCCCTTGGCCTCGGCCTGGGGGACGCCGATCTGGCGCGCGAGCCCGAAGGGGCTGATGCCGTAGATGATCCCGAAGTTGATGGCCTTGGCCGAGCGGCGGACCATCGGGTCCATGCCCTCCAGCGGCAGCTCGAACACCTGGCTCGCGGTCAGCGCGTGGATGTCGATGCCGCTGCGGAAGGCGTCCTTGAGCGCGTCGACGCCGGCGACGTGAGCGAGGACGCGAAGCTCGATCTGCGAGTAGTCGGCGGACATCAGCACGTGGCCGGGCGCGGCCACGAAGGCGCGGCGGATGCGGCGGCCCTCCTCGGTGCGGATCGGGATGTTCTGCAGGTTGGGGTCGTTGGATGACAGCCTGCCGGTGTTGGCGGCGGTCATGGTGAAGGTGGTGTGCACCCGCCTGGTCGCGGGGTCGATATGGCCGATCAGTGCGTCCGTGTACGTGCTCTTGAGCTTGGTGAGCTGGCGCCAGTCGAGCACCCGCGCCGGCAGGTCGTGGCCCTGCGCCGCCAGCTCCTCCAGGATGTCGGCGCCGGTGCTGTAGGCGCCCGACTTGCCCTTGCGCCCGCTCTGGAGCCCCATCTCGTCGAACAGCACCTCGCCGAGCTGCTTGGGCGAGCCGATGGTGAAGGGATGGCCGGCGAGCGCGTGGATCTCGCCCTCCAACCCCTCGATGCGGCCGGCGAAGTCCTGAGACAGCGCGACGAGCTCGCCCTGGTCGACGAGGATGCCGGCCGCCTCCATCCGCGCCAGCACGTCGATCAGGGGGCGCTCGATCCGTTCGTAGACCGTGGTCAGGCGATCCGCGACCAGGCGCGGGCGGAGGATCGTGTGCAGCCGCAGCGCAAGGTCGGCGCGGGCAGCCGCGGTATCGCGCATCGCGTCGGGCGGGACCGCCTCGACGGAAACCTTGTTGCGTCCGCTGCCCAGCACGTCCGCGAGCGCCGGCGCGGCGCGGTCGAGGTGGAGCTGGGTCAGGTCATCCAGCGCGTGGTTGTGGAGGCTGCCGTCGAGCACCCAGGAGGCGAGCATCGGATCGTCGACGGGAGTGAGCGTCAGGCCCCGTCCACTCAGCAGGCGCAGGGTGCGCTTGATGTCGAGGGCGAGCTTGAGGACGCCCGGGTCGGCGAGCACCGGTTCGAGAACGCCGAGCGCCTCGTCGAGGCCGAGTTGCGGGAGAGCCTCGGATGCGTCCAGCAGATCCTGGCCCGCGTGGCCGAGCGGTACGTAGCAGGCGTTTCCCGGCGCGGTGGCGAGCGCGAGGCCGACGAGACCGCTGCCTTCCGCCGCGCCGTCCGCCACGAACGGCTCCAGCGCCAGCACGCCGCGCGCACGCGCCGCCTCCGCCCAGTCGGCGAGCGCTTGCGTGTCGGTCACGAGCGTGTAGGAGGCGGGCAGGGGGGCCGTCTCCTCCGGCTCCGCCTCTTCTTCGGGCAACGTCGCCTCTCCGTCCTCGGCCTCGAGCCGGGCCGAGATCGACCGGAAGCCGTTCTCCTGGAAGAAGGCACGCAGCGCGCCCGGTTCCGGCTGTCGCCGGGCGAGTGCCTCCAGCGGCAGGGGCAGCGGCGCGTCGCGGCGCAGCGTCACCAGCGTGCGGGAGAGCCGCGCCATCTCGGCATGCTCGATCAGGTTCTGGCGGCGCTTGGGCTGCCTGATCTCCTCGGCGCGCCCCAGCAGCTCGTCGAGGTCGCCATAGTCGTTGATGAGTTGCGCCGCCGTCTTGACCCCGATGCCCGGAACGCCCGGCACGTTGTCGGTGCTGTCGCCGGCGAGCGCCTGCACGTCGACGACCCGCTCCGGCCCGACGCCGAAGCGCTCGGTCACCTGCTCCGGGCCGATCTCGCGGCTCTTGAAGTAGTCGTACATGACCACGCTCTCGCCCGCGACGAGCTGCATCAGGTCCTTGTCGGCAGAGACGATGGTGACCCGCGCGCCGCGCGCCTGGGCCGCCTCGGTATAGGCCGCGATCAGGTCGTCGGCCTCGAAGCCGTCGAGCTCGACCGACGCCAGGTTGAAGGCGCCGGCGGCCTCGCGCACCAGGGGGAACTGCGGAATCAGCTCCTCCGGCGTCTCGCCGCGGTTCGCCTTGTAGGGCTCGAAGATGTCGTTGCGGAAGGTGCGCCGCGCGGTGTCGAAGATCACCGCCGCGTGGTCCGCGTCGGTCTCGCGCAGGATCTTCCAGAGCATGTTGCTGAAGCCGAGCACCGCGTTGACCGGCGTGCCGTCGGGCCGGGTGAGCGGCGGCAGCGCGTGAAAGGCGCGGAAGACGAAGCCCGAGCCGTCGATCAGGTAGAGATGGCGCAGGGCGCTCGCTGCGTCGGTGGCGTCTTGGCTCACGGTCGGCGTTCCGGCTGCGGGGTCTGGTGGGTCCGGCACTTGCGGTGGCGGGTCCGCGCCACTATGCCACGCAGGCCGGCCCCCGCACAGCGGGCCCCGAGCCGGCCCAATGTCGCCGACCGCGAGTCCGCCCGTGCCCGCCCACAGCGCCTCCATTACCTACGCGGCTCCGCGCATCTCCGCCTTCTACGCGGCCTATTTCCTGGTGGCGGGCGTGGCGCTGCCGTTCTGGCCGCTCTTCCTCCAGGCGCGCGGCCTCTCGGTGACCGAGATCGGCCTGATGCTCGGGCTGACGCTGATGTTGCGCGCCGCCGCCGGACCCTTCATCGGCCGCTTCGCCGACCGCCGCGACAGCACGCGAGGGCCGCTCGTCGCCTGTGCCTTCATCGTGCTGCTGGTTGCCTGCGCCTTCTACTGGACCTGGGGCTTCTGGCCGATCTTCGTCGTCAGCGCCGTCTTCACGCTGGTCTACGCCGGTGTGCTGCCGCTGGGCGAGACCATCGCGCTCCGCACCGTCTCGGCGGAATCCGGCTACGGTCGCGTGCGGCTGTGGGGTTCGGTCTCTTACCTGCTGGCGGCAGCGGTGGGTGGCGCCGTGCTGGAGATCGACGCAGTGCCGTCGGCCGAGCTCATCCTCACCATGATCATCGCGACGATCGTGGTGATGATCGCGGGCTCCGTCGCCATGCCGGACAAGCGCGGCGGCGCCGCGCCGCCTGCGGCGCCGATCCTCGGCATGCTGGGCGACCGGCAGTTCCGCCTCATGGTGATCGCGACGACTGCGATCCACGGCGCGCACGCGGTCTTCTACGGCTTCTCGACGCTGCACTGGCTCGCCGCCGGAATCACGGAATGGGTGATCGGCCTGCTCTGGGCGGGCGGCGTCGTCGCCGAGGTGATCCTCTTCGCCTGCAACGCGCCGCTGCTCCGCCGCATCGGGCTGGTCGGGCTGCTCGGCGCGGCGGCGGCGGCGGGCGTCGTCCGCTGGGCGGTGCTCGCGCTCACCACGGAGATCTGGGCGCTTGCGCTCGCCCAATGCCTGCACGCGCTCACCTTCGGCGCCATGCACCTCGGCGCGATGGTGTTCATCACCCGCACCGTGCCGGCGGGATCCTCCAACACGGCGCAGGCGCTCTTCGCCGCCACCACCAACGGCCTCGGCCTCGGCGCGGGCCTGCTGCTCGCCGGCGTGCTCTACGCCGCGTGGGGGGCCGACGCCTACTGGGTGTGTGCGGCGGTCTCGGGCCTCGGCTTCATGGCGGTGGTCGCCATGCGGCGTCCCGCCCGGCGGGCGGAAGGCTAGTGACCGCCTCCGCTCTCGACCGCCTCCGCCTTGAGCACGAAGCGGCGGTCGCAGTAGGGGCAGTCGACGGCGCCGTTCGTCTCCAGGTTGAGGAACACGCGCGGATGGCCGAGCGCGCCGCCGCCGCCGTTGCAGGCAACGACCGTCTCGGCGACCTCGATGATCTCCGGCGGATCGATGGTCACGGGCCGTTCCTCATCGCCTCAGGGCACGCGCCGCCGGCATTTGACCCCGGCGGCGGGGCGATGATACCCATTGCCCGCCGCCGTTCAACCGGGCGCCGCCATCGGCTGCGCGGCCGCGCACCGAGCCTGGAGGGCACTCCCCTGCATCCGAGTCACGCCGGCTGCGAGACCGCGCCATGAGCGAGGCGATTCCCTACGTCCGCGAGCTCGAGTTCGCCTATGGCGAAGCGGCGCAGGTCTCGCCGCTGATCCGCCGGGTCATCGCGCCCAACGCGAGCGTCTTCACCTACCACGGCACCGGCACCTACATCGTGGGCCGCGGCCGCGTGGCGATCATCGACGCCGGCCCGGACCTGGCCGAGCACGTCGATGCCGTGCTTGCCGCCGTGGATGGCGAGACGGTGACCCACCTCGTCGTGACCCACACCCACATCGACCACTCGCCGGCGACCCGCCACGTCAAGGCGGCGACCGGCGCGCCCAGCTACGGCTTCGGTCCCCACGCGGGCGGGGAGGGGCCGGCGGTCGAAGAGGGCGCTGACCGCGCCTTCGTGCCCGACCATCGAATTGGCGACGGCGCCGCGATCGAGGGCGACGGCTGGACGCTGGAGGCGGTGCACACGCCGGGGCATACCTCGAACCACCTCTGCTTCGCGCTCAAGGAGGAGCAGGCGCTCTTCTCCGGCGATCACGTGATGGGGTGGTCGACCACGGTAGTCTCGCCGCCGGACGGCGACATGGGCGCCTACTTGGCCTCGCTGGAGAAGCTCGCCGCCCGCGACGACGACACCTACTGGCCGACGCACGGGCCGCCGATCCCGAAGCCGCAGCGCTTCGTCGGCAAGCTGCTCGGCCACCGGCGCCGGCGCGAGTCGGAGATCCTCGCGGCGGTGGCGGACGGAACGGCCACGATTCCGGAGCTCGTGGTCGAGCTCTACCGGGGGCTCGACCCGAGGCTCCACCCGGCGGCGGCGCGCACCGTGCTCGCCCACCTGATCCATCTGGTGGAAAGCGGACGTGCCACCTGTGACGGCACGCCGGACGAAGGGGCGCGCTACCGGGCGACCTGAGCGCGGCCCCGGCAGGCGCCGGCTACCGCGTGCGCTTCTTCGGCGGAGAGTCGCGGAACTCCTTGACCTGGGCGAGAGCGGCGCCCTGGAGCAGCTTCGCATCCTGGCCGCAGACGACCAGGTCGTAGCCGCGCTCGAAAGTCCATTTGACCGACTTGCCGGGGCGGGTGACGGTGGCGAGCAGCTTTCCGGTCGCGCGCATCTTGCGCTCGGCCTTCTGCAGCAGCCGGATCACCTTCGGCTCCTCCATGTCGAGCATGTGGCCGATGCTCGCCGAGACGTCGCTCGGCCCGAGGAACAGCATGTCGACGCCGTCCACGGCGGCGATCTCCTCGATGTTGTCGATCGCCTCCTCCGTCTCGATCTGGCAGGCGACCAGCAGCTCGTCCGGCATCGCCGCGAGATAAGGCTTGAGCCGCGAGCCCCAGCCGGAGCACCGCGCCGCATGGGGCGCCACACCGCGCACGCCGCCGGTCGGATAGCGGCAGGCGGCGACCGCGGCCTCGGCCTCGGCGGCGTTCTGCACGTAGGGCACGACCACGCCCATCACGCCGATGTCGAGCGCCCGCTTGATGTAGACCATGTCGTTCCACGGCACGCGCATCATCGGCGTGACGCCGGAGGACGCCGCGGCCTGCATCAGGCTGATGGCGTTCAGCAGATCGCCGGGGCCGTGCTCGTGATCCATGATGACCGTGTCGTAGCCGGCGTTGGCGACGATCTCGGCGGCGATGGGGCTGCCCATCGCGAGCCAGGCCCCGAGCGCCGGCTCGCCAGCGAGCATCTTTCTCTTGCAGCGGTTCTCGACGGTCATGCGCGGCGTCTCCCGGTGGTGCGAATCAGCGATCAGGGATGACCATCGGCCCGGGACACGCGGGCGATGGCGCGGCAGGTTCTACCACGGCGGACGCAGGGGGGCGAGAAAGGCGATGCGCCCCGGCGCGCGTCCGGCTCCGGTGCGCGTTGCGGGCGCGGGTCTCTGCTCAGGAGACGGGCGGCGGGACGGGTGCCTCGAGGCCGCCCGGCGGAGGCAGGACGCTCACATCCGCGTCGTCGTCGTCCGACCCGTGCAGCGCCGCTTCGTCGTCCTCGGTCCACTCGATCGGCACCAGCGGGCGCACGAGCGCAAGCCGCAGGATGTCGTCCATCGACTCGACCGGGACGATGGTCAGATCCTTCTTCACGTTGTCGGGGATGTCGGCGAGGTCCTTCTCGTTCTCCGCCGGGATCAGGACCGTCTTCACCCCCCCGCGAATTGCGGCCAGCATCTTCTCCTTGAGGCCGCCGATCGGCAGCACGCGCCCGCGCAGCGTGATCTCGCCGGTCATGGCGATCGACTTCGAGACCGGCACGCCCGTGAGCACGGAGACGATCGAGGTGACCATGGCGACGCCGGCGGACGGGCCGTCCTTCGGGGTCGCACCCTCCGGCACGTGCACGT
This sequence comes from Alphaproteobacteria bacterium, assembly GCA_011523425.1. GTDB lineage: Bacteria > Pseudomonadota > Alphaproteobacteria > UBA828 > UBA828 > WTGU01. Next base: position 38,693 of record WTGU01000156.1, on the reverse strand, counting down.
GGATGTCGCGCTTGCTGAGGAGCGTCGGCTTGATGCCGAACTGGACCGCACGCGACTTGACGTAGCTCTCGGCCGCCTGCACCGATTCCTTCATCACGTCGCCGAGCTTGCCGGTGGAGATCACCCGGCCCTTGCCCGGCAGCGTCACGGACTCGATGGAGAGCAGCTCGCCGCCGACCTCGGTCCAGGCGAGGCCGGTGGTGACGCCGACCATGTCCTCGTGCTCGGCCTCGCCGTAGCGGTACTTCCGGACGCCGGCATACTTCTTGAGGTTGCGCCGCGTGATGCGGACCTTCTCGCGCCCCTCCGAGACGATCTCCTTGGTCGCCTTGCGGGCCAGGTTCGCGAGCTCCCGCTCCAGATTGCGCACGCCGGCCTCGCGCGTGTAATAGCGGATGAGGTCGACGAGCGCCTCGCCCGAGATCGACCACTCGCCCTTCTTCAGCGCATGGGCCTTGGCCTGCTTCGGGATCAGGTGACGCAGGGCGATCTGAATCTTCTCGTCTTCGGTGTAGCCGGGGATGCGAATGGTCTCCATGCGGTCGAGAAGCGCCGGCGCCATCCTGAGGGTGTTGGCGGTCGTGATGAACATCACGTCCGAGAGGTCGTAGTCGACCTCGAGATAGTGATCGTTGAAGGTGTTGTTCTGCTCCGGATCCAGCACCTCCAGCAGCGCGGACGCGGGGTCGCCCCGGAAGTCGGCGCCCATCTTGTCCACCTCGTCCAGCAGGAAGAGCGGGTTCGACGACTTCGCCTTCTTCATCGACTGGATGATCTTGCCCGGCAGCGAGCCGATATAGGTGCGGCGGTGGCCGCGGATCTCCGCCTCGTCGCGGACGCCGCCGAGCGAGAAGCGCACGAAGTTGCGCCCCGTGGCGCGGGCCACCGACTTGCCGAGCGACGTCTTGCCGACGCCGGGCGGGCCCACCAGGCAGAGGATCGGCCCCTTCATCTTGCGCGTCCGCTGCTGGACCGCGAGATACTCGAGGATCCGCTCCTTGACCTTTTCCAGCCCGTAGTGGTCGTCGTTCAGGATCTTCTCGGCGCTCTTGATGTCCTTCTTGATGCGCGTGCGCTTCTTCCACGGGATCGACAGCATCCAGTCGAGATAGTTGCGAACCACCGTGGCCTCGGCCGACATGGGGCTCATCGAGCGCAGCTTCTTGACCTCTGCGAGCGCCTTCTCGCGGGCCTCCTTGCTGAGCTTGGTCGCCTTGATGCGCGCCTCGATCTCGGCGGCCTCGTCGCGTCCGTCCTCGCCCTCGCCGAGCTCCTTCTGGATCGCCTTCATCTGCTCGTTCAGATAGTACTCGCGCTGTGTCTTCTCCATCTGACGCTTGACCCGCGAGCGGATGCGCTTCTCGACCTGGAGCACCCCGATCTCGCCCTCCATCAGCGAGATCACGCGCTCGAGCCGGCCGGCGGCCGAGCCGATCTCGAGAAGCTCCTGCTTTTCCTCGAGCTTGATCGAGAGGTGCGAGGCGATGGTGTCCGCGAGCTTGCCCGGCTCCTCGATCTGGTTCACCGAGACCAGGACCTCCGGTGGCACCTTCTTGTTGAGCTTCACATACTGCTCGAACTGGCTGGCGACCGAGCGGCTGAGCGCCTCGAGCTCGCCGGCGTCGCCCTCGTCCTCTTCCATCTTCTCGGCCCGCGCCTCGAAGAACGCCGGGTTGTCGCGGAACTCGACGATCCGCGCCCGCGCCCCGCCTTCCACCAGGACCTTGACCGTGCCGTCGGGCAGCTTGAGAAGCTGGAGCACGGAGCCGACCACGCCGACGGCGTGGATGTCCTTGGGCGTGGGATCGTCCTGGGAGGCGTTCTTCTGCGCCACCAGGAGGATCTGCTTGTCGTCCTTCATGACGGTCTCGAGCGCCGCGACCGACTTCTCGCGGCCGACGAAGAGCGGCACGATCATGTGCGGAAAGACGACGATGTCCCTCAGCGGCAGGACCGGGTAGATCGGTAGCGAAGAAACGTCCAGCATTGTTCCCCGTGCGCGTTGCGGTTGCGCGTTTAGAGCGGTGGCCGTTGCGGCCACCCACCCCCGGCTAGGTGGGAACGGCCGCGCGGCCGTTCAAGCGGCCGCTCAGGACGCCGACGAGCTCGCGTCCTCGAGCCGGTCGGAATAGATCAGGAGAGGCTGCGCCCGGCCCTCGACCACCTCGCGGTTGATGACCACCTCCTCGACCGAATCGTAGCCCGGCAGATCGAACATGGGGTCGAGCAGGATGCCCTCGAGGATGGAGCGCAGGCCGCGCGCCCCGGTCTTGCGCGCGATCGCCTTGTGGGCGACGGCGTCAAGCGCGTCGTCGGTGAAGGCCAGGGTCACGCTCTCCATGTCGAACAGCTTCTCATACTGCTTGACGAGCGCGTTCTTGGGCTTGACCAGGATCTCCACCAGCGCGTCCGCCTCGAGATCGTCGAGCGTCGCGATCACCGGCAGGCGGCCGACGAATTCGGGGATCAGCCCGAAGCCGAGCAGGTCCTCGGGCTCCACCTCGCGCAGGATCTCGCCGGTCTTGCGCTCGTCCGGCGCCCGCACGTCGGCACCGAAGCCGATCGCCATGCCGCGCCCGCGCTGGGCGATGATCTTCTCCAGCCCGGAGAAGGCCCCGCCGCAGATGAACAGGATGTTGGTCGTGTCCACCTGGAGGAACTCCTGCTGCGGATGCTTGCGGCCGCCCTGGGGCGGGACCGAGGCGACGGTGCCCTCCATGATCTTGAGCAGCGCCTGCTGCACGCCCTCGCCGGAGACGTCCCGCGTGATCGAGGGGTTGTCGGACTTGCGGGCGATCTTGTCCACCTCGTCGAGATAGACGATGCCGCGCTGGGCGCGCTCGACGTTGTAGTCGGCCGCCTGGAGGAGCTTGAGGATGATGTTCTCCACATCCTCGCCCACGTAGCCGGCTTCCGTCAGCGTCGTCGCGTCGGCCATGGTGAAGGGCACGTCGAGGATGCGCGCCAGGGTCTGGGCGAGCAGGGTCTTGCCGCAGCCGGTCGGCCCGATGAGCAGGATGTTGGACTTGGCGAGCTCGACCTCGTTGCCCTTGCTGCCGTGGGCGAGGCGCTTGTAGTGGTTGTGCACGGCCACGGAGAGGACCCGCTTGGCGTGGTCCTGGCCGATGACGTAGTCGGCCAGCACCTCGCAAATCTCGGCGGGCGTCGGTACGCCGTCGCGGCTCTTGACCCGCGCGCTCTTGTGCTCCTCGCGGATGATGTCCATGCACAGCTCGACGCACTCGTCGCAGATGAACACGGTGGGCCCTGCGATGAGCTTGCGCACCTCGTGCTGGCTCTTCCCGCAGAAAGAGCAGTACAGCGTGTTCTTCGAATCGCCGCCGCTGGACTTGTTCATGTCCGCTCCGTGCCGCCGCGTGCCGTGACCGGCCTACTCCGTCCGTTCAGGGGCTCGCGACGCTCTTCTCCAGACAACGTGAACGGGTTGAGGTTGGCACTCACCTTGGCCCCTGTCTAGGGTCAACATTAGGGGTTAACGAGCCCCAACATTTAGTGGTTTTCGACCGGATTCCGGCGCCGGATGCACCATGCGAAACGGCCGCTTCCGGCGCGCGGCGGCCCCTATCCGCCCTTCTTGGCGCTGCTCTTCTCCTCCGAGTCGTCCGGGCTCGCCGGCCTGCGGGCCACCACGTCGTCGACGAGACCGAAGTCCTTGGCCTCATGGGGCGTCATGAACTTGTCGCGCTCCAGATTGTCCTCGATGATCGCGATCTCCTGGCCGGTATGGGCGACGTAGATCTCGTTGAGGCGCTGGCGCAGTGACAGGATCTCCTTGGCGTGGATCTCGATGTCGGTGGCCTGCCCCTGAAAGCCGCCCGACGGCTGGTGCAGCATGATCCGGGCGTTGGGCAGCGCGAAGCGCTGGCCCGTGGCGCCGGCGGCCAGCAGCAGCGACGCCATGGAGGCCGCCTGGCCGATGCAGAGCGTGGCCACCGCCGGCCGCACGTACTGCATCGTGTCGTAGATCGCGAGCCCCGAGGTCACCAGCCCGCCCGGACTGTTGATGTAGACCGAGATGTCCTTGGTCGGATTCTCCGATTCCAGGAAGAGGAGCTGCGCGGTGATCAGGCTTGCGACCTCGTCGCCGATGCCGCCGGTGAGGAAGATGATCCGCTCCTTCAGGAGGCGCGAATAGATGTCGTAGGCGCGCTCGCCCCGGTTGGTCTGCTCCACGACCATGGGCACGAGGGTGTTGGCGTAGGTCTCGACGATATCGGCCATGACGCTCTCCCTTGCGGCGCTGCGGGTCAGCCCGACTCGCCTTCGCCGGCGCTGTCGCCCTCGGCGGCGGTGTCGCTCGCGCTCTCGTCGGCAGCGTCGGCCGCGGCCGTCATGGGCTTCTCGTCCTCGTCGGGATCGCTCAGCAGCGTCTCGGCATCGACCACCTCGTCCGAGATGGTGGCGAGCTCGCTGAGGAAGGCGATTACCTTGTCCTCGAACACGATGGGGCGGAAGCGCTCGAGTGCCTGCGGCTGCGCCCGGTAGAACTCCAGCAGGCGCTGGGGCTCCGGATGAGAGCGGGCGTTCTCGACGGCGGCGCGGAGCAGGTCCTCCTGCTCGACCGTGATGTCGTTGGCCTGTCCGATCTCCGCGATCAGGAGGCCGAGGCGCACCCGCCGCTCCGCGATCTGGCGAAACTCGTCCCGCGCCTCGTCCTCCGGCTGGTCGAGCATCGCGGCGATCTCGACCTCGGCCTGCTTCGCGTCGTTCTCCACCTGCTGCCAGATGGCGCCGAACTCGCGCTCGACCATGCCCGGCGGAACCTCGAAGCGATGGCTCTCGTCGAGGACATCCAGCATCGCGCGCTTCAGCCGCGCCTGGGAGGCATGCTCGTAGTGCTGCTCGATCTGCGCCCGGACGACGCCGCGCAGCTCGTCCAGGTCCTTGGCGCCCCGGCGCTCCGCGAAGGCGTCGTCGATTTCCGTGGGCAGCCGCTCCCGCACTTCCTTGACCGAGACCTTGAAGAGGGTGGGGGCTTGTGCCGCAGCCTCGTCCGGCGCCTCGTCCGATGTCTCGGCCTCCGCACCGGGCCCGGGCGCCGGCAGGCTGATCGTCACCTCACGCTCGTCGCCCGGCTCGGCGCCGACGAGCGGCCCGGTCAGCTCGGCCATGATCGCGTCGTCTCCGAGCTCCAGCGGCACATCGGTGCCGCCCCGCTCTTCGTCCGGCTTGCCGTCGATCTCGACGGCGATGTCGACCAGGATCTGGTCGCCCTCCTTCGCCGGCCGTGCCGCCGCCACCGGCTCGAAGCGCTTCTCCGCCTCGGCGAGCCGGGTGAGCGCGTCCTCGACGGCATCCTCGCCCACCTCCGCCTTGAGCCGGGTGACGGCGAGGTCGGAGAACTCGCCGAGCTCGATCTCCGGCAGGATCTCCATTCCCATCGTGAACTCGAGATCGGCGCCCTCGTCGAACGCGGTGACCTCGATCTCTGGCTGCATGGCGGGACGAAGCGAGCGCTCTTCCAGGATCTCCAGCGAGCGCGTCTCGATCGTCTGCTGCAGCACCTCGCCCAGCACGCGCGGCTGGTAGTGGCGGCGCACGATCGAGAGCGGCACCTTGCCGGGGCGAAAGCCCTTCATGGTCACGGTCTTGCGCAGCTCGTCGAGCCGCCCCTCGACATCGGCCTGAAGGTCGGCCGCCGGGACCGTCACCTTGAGCTCGCGTCTCAGCCCTTCCGCGAGGGTCTCCGTCACCTGCATCGTCTGTCGCTCATGTCGCGTTCCGCCGGGTCGACGGGCGCTCGGCAAGGGAATGGACGCGGGCTGCTCGTGCGCTGGTGCGGGCGAAGGGATTCGAACCCCCACGGCCTGAGCCACGTGGTCCTAAACCACGCGCGTCTACCAATTCCGCCACGCCCGCGTGTCTCCGGCGCCCCCGTTCGCTCACGAGCCGCCCCGGCTTCGGGGCGGCGTCGGGCGCCCTATAGCACAGAAGGGAGGCGATAGGCCAAGACGCGGCCCGCGCGGAATGTGCGCCGCCCGCTTTTCCGCCTTGAAAGGCGGTTTCCGGGCTGATGATATCGAGCAGCGGATGGGTGGCCGAGCGGTCGAAGGCACCGGTCTTGAAAACCGGCAGGGGCGCGAGTCCCTCGTGGGTTCGAATCCCACCCCATCCGCCACTGTCGTCCCGCCGGTACCGAACGGGCGCTTCAGGCGCCCGGATGGAGCTCGCCGATTTGCAGCTTCACGTGCCGTACCGCGTCCGAGTGCGGTGCGGGCGCTTCCAGGAGCTGAATGCCGATGCGCCCGAGGGTCGGCAGGAACCGGGTATCGGACACGATCCGCAACCCGTCGGGGACCATGTCCTCGGCCATGACGGCAACGGCCGCCCCGGCCGCGACGGCGCAGTGAATGACCTGCTCGTTGGCGCTGCATACCACCTCGCGATAGGCGATCCCCCGGGCATGCAGCGCTTCGAGAGCCGCCGCTCGGAACGCATGGCCGTCCGGAAAGCAGGCGACGGGGAGCGCGTTCCATTCGCCCGGCGCGAAGTCGGGAGAGGCCACCCACCGCAGGTGGGGGCGGGAGAGAAGCGCCGCCGCCGGCAGCTCCCGCGGCGCCACCGCGACCGCCAGGTCGAGCGCATCCTCCCGCACCATGCGCCGGAGCGCCGGGCTGTCGGCGCAGACGACGGCGAGCTCGATGGCGGCGTAGAGCCGCTGCACCCGCTCGAGAACTCTGGGAAGCAGGTGGACGGAGTAGCCCTCCGCGATTCCGAGCCGGACACTGCCCTTGATATGCCTCGCGCTCGCGCGATCGATGAGCCGGTCGTGCGCGTCGACGATGGCTCTCACGCCGGGCAGAAGGTCGTGGCCCGCGACCGTCAGCCTGACGTCGTTGCGCTTGCGCTCGAAGAGGCGCATGCCGAGTTGATCTTCCAGCCCCTTGATGCGCAGCGACATCGTTCCCTGCGAGCAACCGAGGTGGTGGGCGGCGGCGGAGAAGCTGCGATTCGACGCCACGGTAAGGAAGGAGCGCAGAATCCTGGTGTCGATATCAGGCATGCTTCATGAGTAAATAGATATATCATTTTAGTCAATACTTAGTCCGCATACTTGCGCGCGTGTGGGGAGGGGCAGCCGCCGTCGTGCGTGCAGCGGAGGGGTCGTCGGCCCGGCCGCGGTCGCCCGCTCGCGGTCGGCACGATGGAATCGCGGTCTCCGGCGTGGCGCCCGTCAGGCGCCGGCAAGGCCCGCTTCGCGGTACGCGCGCATGATCTCCTGCTTGACCGCCGCCGCGGCCTCGGACTGCAGGGTCGAACGCTCGAGAAGCTGGATGGGCGCCGTGCCCAGCGGCGGAAGAAGCGACGGCGCCGACAACACGCTCAGCGTGTCCGGAATGGCGCCTTCGGGCAGGACGGCGATGGCGGTTCCCGCTTCGACGGTGGCGCGAATCACCCGCGCATCGGCGCTGCACAGCACCTCGCGGTAGGCCATCCCCCGGTCCTTGAGCGCAGCGGCCGCCACGGACCGGAAGAAGCAATCGTCCTCGTGCCAGGCGATCGGCACCGGAACGAGCGGGTCGAACTCGAAGCCCGGCGCCGCTACCCAATGGAGCTGCGCATGACAGATCGTCACCGCCGAAGGCTCGGGCTCCGGTAGCGTGACGACGGCGATATCCAGCGTGCGCGCGTCCATCATCTGCTGCAGCCGGCGGCTGGGCCCGCAGTGGACGTCGAACTCCGCATCGGCGTTGTCCTGCAGCACGTTCCTCAGGAGCTTCGGCAGGAGCAGCATCTCGTAGCCGTCGGCGACGCCGAGTCTCACCTTGCCGAACACGCGCCTCGACTGCAGGCGCTCGTACATCCGGTCCTGCAGGTCGACCATCGCCCGAATGTCGGGCAGCACGTCGCGTCCCTCGGCCGTCAGCTTCACCTCGTGAGGGCTGCGGTCGAACAGGCGGAGTCCGAGCGCGTCCTCCAGCTTCTGGATGCGGATCGACATGGTCGCCTGGGAGCAGCCGATCTGGCGCGCCGCCTTGGAGAAACTCCGCTCCGCTGCGAGACAGAGGAACGAGCGCAGCTGCTTGGAGTCCAGATCGATCATTGAAATCTATTATTCCAATACTTCACACCGGTCAATTGCCGGCGCTCAGCGGACCACGGCATCGCCCTCCAGGTAGCGCTTGGGCCAGGCGATGCCCTGCCAGGTCTGGATGTGCACGGGGTCGAGGCGCACCAGCCAGCGCTTCCAGCCCATGGTGGGTTCGAGATAGCTGGGGCCGTTCTCGCCGTAGTAGCGGATCGACATGGTGCGGGCGATCTCCACCCAGCGGCCGCCGACGTTCGGCCGTTCCACGATCACCGCCTCGCACTGGGCGAGGAAGCGGCGCTGCACGCCGGTGTCCGACGCCCGGTCGGCGGCGGACGATTCGTCGATCGTCACCGCGCAGCGCGGCCGCGCCTCCAGATGACGCGCCCAGGCCGAGCGCGCCCGCGGCACCAGCCAGAGCGCGGTGCCGTCCCACTGGTACCAGCAGGGCACGACATAGGGCCAGTCGTTGTCGTCGAGGCAGGCGACGCGGGCGAGGAATGGCTCCGCCAGGAAGCCGTCGATCTCGTCGGCGCTCATCCCGCCGATCTTGCCGCGCCAGCTCTCGTCGTTCTCCGTCGCGCTCATCGCTCCTCCCGATCCGATCCGGTCCCTACCAGTCGCCTTCCGCCATGTCGGCGCCGAGGTGGAACAGGCAGTCGCCGCGCTCCACCCGTCCCGGCACGCGCTTGCAGACGACGAGGCCGGTCTGATCGAAGCGGATCTCCGTCGGCTCCCGCCACGGCGTCTCCGGCGTATGGATCAGGCCGGCGCGCTGGCCCTTCGTCACCTCGGCGCCGAGCTCGACGACGGGCTCGAACAAGCCGTCCTCGCTGGCGTAGGTGAAGTAATCCCACGACTCGGCGGTCAGCATGCGCGGCTCCACGGCCGGCTCCTCGTCGTCCGCCACCGGGCCGTGCCAGACGCCGACATGGCGGAGCACGCGGCGCACGCCCGCCTCGCAGATGCGCAGGCATTCCGGCGTGACCGTGCCGCCTCCGCCCATCTCGGTGCCGAAGGCGACGACGCCGCGGGCGATCGCCGCCCGCATGTTGGTGCCGCCCCAGCCCCGGGTCGCCGGGAAGAGGAAGCCATAGGGCGCGCCGAAGACCCGGCCGAGCTCGATGATCCTGGCCTGCAGGTCGGCCGGCATCGCCGCGTCGCGCAGCACCAGGCTCGGCAGGTACATCAGCGAGCTGCCGCCGGAGTGGAGATCGAGCATGTAGTCCGCGCGCGGCGTCAGCTCCGTGTCGATGTAGTGGGCGAGCATCTCGGTGAGCCGGCCGTCGTGCTTGCCCGGGAACACGCGATTCAGGTTCAGCTCGTCGATGGGTGAGGTCCTGAGCCCGGCCTTCGCCGCCGGATAGTTGGCCATGGGGAAGATGATGATGCGGCCCGTCACGTCGGCCGGATCGATGCTGCGGGTGAGCCTGGTGAGCGTCACCTGCCCCTCGTACTCGTCGCCGTGCACGCCCGACGTCAGCAGCACCGTCGGCCCGTCGCCGTTCCTGATGCAGACGAGCGGCACCGGCAGCCACCCGTATGCGGAGCGGTGGACGGAGTGGGGCAGGCGCAGATAGTCGCACTGCTTGCCGTCACGCTCGAAATCGATCTGCGTGGCGAGCCGCGTGCCCGTCTCTTCCATGACGTCGCTCCCGGATCGTCGCCTGTGCGGCCAGTCTGCCCGCTCCGGGCCGCCGCCGGCAATGGCCGCGCATCCCGCGCCCGTTTGACGCAGGCCGCCGGCGCGGCCAGTCTCCCGCACGAAACCGAACGGGAGGAACGCCATGGCGCTCTACGAGATGAGGACCTACACGCTGAAGGTCGGCAAGCTGCCCGAGGCCGTCTCGCACTATCAGACCCTGGGCTGGCCCGCTCTGGAGAAGGGAGGCTTCGGCGCCAAGCTGGTCGGCTACTTCATCGCCGACACCGGCACCATCAACCGGCTGGTGCACCTCTGGAAGTTCGACGACGACGCCGACCGCCGCGCGCACTGGGCGCGGCTCTTCCAGGACGACGACTTCATGAACTTCGCCGGCAACTTCCGCCCGCTGGTGATGACCCAGGAGGTGGAGCTGCTGAACGCGGCGCCCTGGGGCCCGCATCCCTGAGGCGAAGCGCCGTTCGGCCGGGCGGCGGGGGCGCGAAGTGACACACCCCCCCTCGTTTTTTATGCGGAATATCCCGGGACAACCCGGCATAAACCGGCACGAAGCGGCACTTTATGTGGCACAGCGTCTCGCGCGCGGCATGCAGGAGCGCGGGCGCGGGAGAAGGCCGCGCCTTCGCGCTCGTGCCGCCTGCCGTGGACTGCTGGACACTGCGTTGCATCGCGCGATCCTGACGCAGGCGCCCCGCGCCGTGCACCGCACCATGGTCCGGGGAGTCGCTCGCGCCTGAGTCGCTCGCGCCCGCAGGGTCGCGAGCGCGGGAAGAACCGGCCCGCTACTTCTTCATCTTGGCGAGGATGGTCTCGACGCGCTCCAGCGCCGCACGCGCGTTCGCAGCCTCCTCGCGGACGGTTCTGAGCGTCTGTTCGTCCTCGCTCTCGTCGCCCTTGACCGGCCTCACCTCGAGGCGCGCGTCGTGCAGATTGTTGATCACGACCGCGATCACCAGGTTGATCATGATCACCGCCGCCAGCATCACGAAGCTGACGAAGAAGAGCCAGGCCATGGAGTGGAGCTCCATGGCGACGTACATGATGTCCGTCCAGTCCTCGAGCGTCATCACCCGGAAGAGCGAGAGCAGCGCGATGCCGAGGTTGCGCCAGTGGGTCGGGTCGTGGTCGCGGAAGAGGTGCACGCCCGCGATCGCGTAGACGTAGAAGACGGCGGACAGCAGCAGTCCCACGTTCGCGAGGCCGGGGAGCGAGCGGATCAGCGTGGAGACGATGATGCGGAGCTGGGGCACCACCGTCACCACCCGCAGCACCCGCAGCAGGCGCGCAAGCCGCGCAATGAGGGCAAACTCGCCTGCTTCCGGCAGGAGCGCGAGCACCAGGATGGCGAAGTCGAAGAGGTTCCAGCCGTCCTTGAAGTAGCGCTCGAAGCGGGGCGAGACCGCGGTGAGCTTGATCGCGGCCTCGATCACGAAGACGCCGAGCGCCACGTGGTAGGCCCATTGGATGGCGTTGCCATAGCTTGCGTGGATTGCCTGGCTGGTCTCCAGCCCGAGGCCGAGCGCGGTGATCAGGATCATCGCGATGACCAGACCGTTGAACGCCGGCGCCGCCACTATGCGCGCGCACAACCGCCTCAGTTCGTTCATGTGAGAGCGCTCCCGTGATCGCTGCCTGCCGGGCGTGCCGGCCGCCGGCGGAGGCCGGGTGCGATAGCACCGGGCGCAAGTATTATGCGGTCCGTTGTCGCGTCAACGGGCGGCGTGGGGCCGTCTGGTATCCTATGGTTCGGGCGCAGGGAGGCGCTGCATGCCGAAGGCCGACGCGCTGGAAGGCCGGTACGACTACATCGTCGTGGGCGCGGGCACGGCCGGTTGCGTGCTGGCGAACCGGCTCAGCGAGGATCGCCGCACCCGCGTGCTCCTGCTGGAGGCGGGCAAGAGCGACGCCTACCGCTGGGTCCGCATCCCGGTGGGCTATCTCTACTGCATCGGCAACCCGCGCACGGACTGGATGATGAAGACGGCGCCCGAGCCGGGGCTCAACGGGCGCAGCCTCGTCTACCCGCGCGGCAAGGTGCTGGGCGGGTGCTCGTCGGTCAACGGCATGATCTACATGCGTGGCCAGGCGGCGGACTACGACCACTGGCGCCAGCTCGGCAACCTCGGCTGGGGCTGGGACGACGTGCTGCCCTACTTCCTGAAGTCCGAGGATCATCACGCCGGCCCCAGCCCCATGCACGGCAGCGGCGGCGGCTGGAAGGTCACCACCCAGCGTCTGAGCTGGGAGATCCTCGAGGCCGTGCAGGCGGGCGCTGCGGAGTTCGGCATCCAGCCCCGCGCAGACTTCAACGACGGCGACAACGAGGGCTCGGGCTTCTTCGAGGTCAACCAGGAGCGCGGCGTGCGCTGGAACACGGCGAGCGGCTTCCTCAGGCCGGCGCTGAAGCGCCCCAACCTGCGCCTCGAGCTGGAGGCCGAGACCGAGCGGCTGATCCTGGAGGGCCGCAGGGTGCGCGGCCTCGTCTACCGCCAGGGAGGTGCCAGGCGCGAGGCGTTCGCCGATGCCGAGATCCTGCTCGCCGCAGGCTCCATCAACTCGCCCAAGATCCTCGAGCTCTCCGGCATCGGCCAGCCCGAGCGCCTCGCCGGGCTCGGCATCGAGGCGGCGCACGCGAGTCCGGGCGTCGGCGAGAACCTGATGGACCACCTGCAGATCCGCACGGTGTTCGGGGTTCAGAACGCGAGGACGCTGAACACGCTTGCGAACAGCCCCTGGGGGAAGCTCGCCATCGTCCTCGAATACGCGCTCAGGCGGAGCGGGCCGATGTCCATGGCGCCGAGCCAGTTCGGCATGTTCACGAAGTCCGATCCCGCGCTCGCCACGCCGGACCTGGAGTATCACGTCCAGCCGCTCTCCACCGACCGGCTGGGCGATCCGCTCCATCCCTACCCCGCCATCACCATGTCGGTGTGCAACCTGCGCCCCGAGAGCCGCGGGAGCAGCCACGTGACCACCGCCGATCTCGATGCGCAGCCCGAGATCAGGCCGAACTACCTGTCGGCCGCCCACGACCGCCGCATTGCGGTCCTCTCCGTCCACCAGGTGCGCCGGATCATGACGGCGCAGGCGCTCGCGCCCTACGCGCCCGAGGAGCTGCTGCCCGGGCCCGAGGTCGAATCCGACGAAGACCTGGTCAGGGAGGTGGGCAACATCGCGACCACGATCTTCCACCCGGTGGGTACGTGCAGGATGGGGCCGGACGCGGACGCCGTGGTGGACGACGCGCTCCGGGTGCGCGGGCTCGGCGGCTTGCGCGTGGTGGACGCCTCGATCATGCCGCGCATCACCTCGGGCAACACCGCCTCCCCCGTCATCATGATCGCGGAGAAGGCCGCCGACCTGATCCGGGCCGGCTGACGCCGGATGCGCGACCTTGCGCCCGCCCGGAGGGCCGGGGACAATCGCCCGTGCCCGCGCGGCGATGAATCCACGGCGACGATGACCGTCCCATGAGCGACCAGTCCGACCTCTCCAAGCCGCTGAAGACCTGGAGCCACCTCGCCGGCAAGCGGCGCAGGCCCAGCGAGTACGAGATCGTCTCGACCAACCTGCTCTGGAGCACGGACGATCCGATGCCGTGGGCGCTCTCGCCCGACATCGACATGAACAAGTGGTACCTCCGGTACCGCAACAACTCGCCGCTCAGGCACGACGACTGGGATGCCTTCCGCGATCCCGACGAGGTGGTCTACCGCTCCTACAACGTCATGCAGGACGGGAACGAGACCTACGTCGACGGCCTCCTGCGCGATCACGCGAAGAACGACCACGATGCCGGCCTGGGTGCCGACTGGGTGGCGGCGCTGGCGAGGCTCTACACGCCCACGCGCTACCCCCTCCACTGCCTGCAGATGGGCTCCGCCTATCTGGTGCAGATCGTGCCGTCGAGCACGATCGAGAACTGCGCCATGTTCCAGGCGGCCGACCAGCTCCGCTGGGTCTCGCGCGTCGCCTACCGCACGCGCGAGCTCGCCAACGGCCACGGGGACGCCGGCTTCGTCAGCGGCGAGCGCGCGGCTTGGGAGGAGGATGCCTGCTGGCAGGGCTTCCGCGAGTTGCTGGAGCGTGTGCTCGCGGCCTACGACTGGGCCGAGCACTTCACGGCGCTGAACGTCGTGGCGAAGCCCGCCTTCGACGAGGCGTGCATCCGCCAGCTCGGGCGCTCGGCGCGGCGCAACCGGGACACGCTGCTGGCCCAGATGCTCGATGCGCAGTGGTCCGACAGCGAGCGCTCCAGGCGCTGGAGCGCCGCGCTGGTCGAGTTCGCGCGCGAAAGCGGGGCGGAGGGCAACGCCGCCCTGATGGCGGACTGGGTCGCCAGGTGGGCGCCCCTCGGCGACGCCGCCATCGAGGCCTACTGCGCCGCGCTGCCCGACAACCCGGACGCGGCCAACGAGGCGAAGGGAGCCGCCCGCGCCTTCCGCGCCTCGCTCGGATTTGCGGCCTGAGGCGCGTCGGCGCCGGCAGCTCTTTCGGAGGGATGACATGCGCAAGGTGGTGATCGGCGGGACCGGCATGACCCGGTTCGGCAAATTCCTGGAGACGAACCTGCGCGCGCTCGCCGCCGAGGCTGCGGCCGGCGCGCTGGCGGATGCGGACGCGACCGCCGACGAGGTCGGCATGGTCTTCTTCGGCAATGCCGCGGGCGGGCTGCTGGGGGCGCAGGAATGCGTGCGCGGGCAGGTCGCGCTGCGCCACGCGGGGCTCCTCGGCAAGCCGATCGTCAACGTCGAGAACGCCTGCGCCTCGTCGTCCACCGCCTTCCACCTGGCGGTGCTCGCGGTGGGCTCCGGGCAATGCGACGTGGCGCTCGCCGTGGGCGCCGAGAAGATGAGCAACGAGGACAGGACCGTGCCGATCAAGGCGCTGGAGGCGGCCGCCGATCGCGACGAGTTCGAGGCGTTGAAGGCGCGGATCGCGCCCGGCGGCGCCGGCACGGGCTCGGTCTTCATGGACCTCTACTCAAGCCTCGCCAGGGACTATGCGGAGCGCACAGGCGCCACGGCCGCCGACTTCGCCCGGGTCTCGGTCAAGCAGCGCCGGGCCGGCGCGCTCAACCAGAAGGCCCAGTTCCAGGAGGAGGTCACCCTGGACGACGTGCTGGAGAGCCGCATGATCGCGGAGCCGCTGACGCTGATGATGTGCTCGTCCATCGGCGACGGCGCCGCCGCGCTGGTGCTGATGAGCGAGGAGGTCGCCGCGCGCAAGGCGGTCCACCCTGTGAGGGTGCTGGCGAGCGAGCTGCGCTCCGGCCAGGGCGACGACCCGGAGGCGCCGCCGGTGGCCGAGGCCGCCGCACGGGCCGCCTACGAGAGCGCCGGCCTCGGGCCGGAGGACGTGAGCGTCGCCGAGATCCACGATGCCGCCGCGCCGGCGGAGCTGATGCTCTCCGAGCAGCTCGGCTTCTGCCGGCCGGGCGATGCCGTGGGCCTGCTTCGGGACGGCGTGACCGCGCTGGGTGGGCGCATGCCGATCAACCCGAGCGGCGGCCTCATCAGCAAGGGGCACCCCATCGGCGCGACCGGGGCGGCCCAGCTCGTGGAGCTGGCCGACCAGATGCGCGGCCGCTCGGGCGCGCGCCAGCGCGACGGCGCGTCCGTGGGCCTCGCCGAGAACGCCGGCGGCTGGATCGGCGCCGATGCGGCCGCCGCCTGCGTCACCATCCTCGGCTCCGCCCGGCACTGAGCGGCCGGGCGCGGGCCTGCGCGCCGATACACGCAAGACACACGCAATCCAGGGAGAGGGGCATGAGCGAGAGCGCCGTGCTGGTCGAGACCGCGGGTAGCGCGGGGGTCATCACCATCAACCGGCCGGAGCGGCTGAACGCGCTCGACCTCCCCACCTGCGCCGCCCTCGACGACGCCGTGAGCCAGGTGGAGGCCGACGAGGCGGTGCGGGTGGTGGTGCTCACCGGCACGGGCCGCGCCTTCGTCGCCGGCGGCGATATCGCCGATCTCGATTCGCGCCGGGGCCTCGCCCACTACGAGGAATTCGCCGAGCGGATCCACCGGCTGTTCCGCCGCATCGAGACCCTGGGCAAGCCCACCATCGCGGCCGTCAACGGCTTTGCCCTGGGCGGAGGTGCGGAGCTGATGCTCTCCACCGACATCAGGCTGCTCGCGGCGAGCGCGAAGATCGGCGTGCCCGAGATCAACCTCGGCCTCTTCCCCGGCGCAGGCGGCAGCCAGCGTCTGATCCGCCAGATTCCCCTCTGCCGCGCCAAGGAGCTGATGTTTACCGGCGCGCCCATCGGCGCCGAGGAGGCGGTGGCGCTCGGGCTCGCCAACCGCGTGGTCGCGCCCGAGAGCCTGATGGACGACGCGCTGGCGCTCGCCGAGGCGATCGCCGAGAAGTCGCCGCTGGTGCTGCGCCTGCTCAAGCGCACCATCGATGCCGGCGCCGACATGCCGCTCGAGGCGGCGCTCGCCCACGAGCAGGCCATGATCTCGCTGGTGCTCGACAGCGAGGACGCGCACGAGGGCTGCCGCGCCTTTCTGGAGAAGCGCAAGGCGAGCTTCAAGGGGGCCTGAGCCGTGGAGGTCCGGCTCAGCGAAGAGCAGGCGCTGATGCTCGAGACCGCGCGGCGCGTCGGCGCCGACTTCGGGCTCGACTACTGGCGCGATCTGGACGAGCGGGGCGCCTACCCCGGCGAGATGTGGCAGGCGATCTGCGACGCCGGCTTCGGCGGCATCGCGCTGCCGGAGGAGCACGGCGGCGCCGGGCTCGGCATGCTCGACCTGGCGCTGGTGATCGAGGCGCTGTGCGAGGCGGGCGCGGGCGCGACGCTTGCCCAGATCTTCATGGTCAATCCCATCTTCGGCGGCGTCGCCATCGCCCGCTACGGCTCAGCGGCGATGCGCCGCGCCCTGCTGCCGCCGCTGATCGCCGGCGACATCCAGTGCTGCATGGCGCTCACCGAGCCCGACGCCGGCACGAATTCCCTGGAACTTCGCACCTTCGCCGAGGCCCACGGCAACGGCTGGCGGCTGAACGGCCGCAAGATCTGGATCTCGGCGGTGCCGACGGCGGACAAGATGCTGGTCGTCGCCCGCAGCAGGAAGGTCGAGGAGTCCGCGCGCCGCACCGACGGCATCTCGCTCTTCCTCATCGACGTCGAGCGCGAGGGGCTGACCCATTCCACCATCGAGAAGGCCGGCACCCACTGCGTGCCGGCGAGCAACGTCTACTTCGAGAACACGCCGGTCGCGGGCGACGAGCTGATCGGCACGCTGCACGGCGGCTGGCGGGAGCTGCTGGACGTGCTCAACACCGAGCGCATCGTCACCACCGCCGGCCTCGTCGGCGCAGTGCGGCTCGCGCTGCGGCTCGCGGTCGACTACGCCAACGAGCGCCGCGTCTTCGGCGAGCGGCCGATCTCGTCGTACCAGGGCCTCCAGTTTCCGCTGGCGCAGGCGAAGGCGGAGATCGAGTGCGCCGCGGCCATGAACCTGAGGGCCGCGGCACTCCACGACGCCGGCGAGCCCTACGGCTCCGAGGCCAACATGGCGAAGCTGATCGCCGCCCAGGCCGCGGCCGAGGGCCTCGAGCGCGCCATGCAGACCATGGGCGGCATGGGCTACGCGAAGGAGATGCACCTCGAGCGTCTCTGGCGGGACGCGCGCCTCTTCCGCTTCGCGCCGGTCTCGGAGGAGATGATCCTCAACTACATCGCCGTGCACGACCTCGGCATGGCGCGGGGGTATTGAGCGGTCGGTCGCAGCAAAGAGCCTGCTACAGTGGCGATTGCAGATGTTCTCGTAATGTTCTAGGATAGGGCCATGGCCGATGCCACGTCGATCGAGTGGACCGACGCGACCTGGAACCCTGTGACCGGGTGCACCAAGATCAGCGCCGGGTGCGATCACTGCTACGCCGAACGGTTCTCAGAGCGGTTTCGCGGCGTGAAGGACCATCCCTTCGAGCATGGCTTCGATCTGACGTTCCGGCCGGAGCGACTGAAACAGCCGATCGCGTGGCGTCGACCGCGGATGATCTTCGTGAACTCGATGAGCGACCTCTTTCACAAGGGTGTGCCGCGCGCATTTGTGGATGCGGTGTTCGACACGATGGAGCAGGCCGACTGGCACGTGTTTCAGGTGCTGACCAAGCGCAGCTCTCGCATGCGCACTTACGTCAATGCCCGCTACGCCGGCAAATCGGCGCCAGGCCATATCTGGATGGGGGTCTCCGTCGAGGACGGCACCAGGCTGTCGCGAGTTCGGCACCTTGGAGACACGGCAGCGCGGGTGCGCTTCCTCTCGTTGGAGCCCCTTATCGGGCCGATAGATGGGCTCGATCTCAACGGCATCCATTGGACCATCGTGGGCGGCGAGAGCGGCCCGGGCGCACGGCCCATGCATCCAGACTGGGTCCGTCAAATCAGGAATCGATGTGTGGCTCACGGAGTCCCGTTCTTCTTCAAGCAGTGGGGTGGGCGTACCCCGAAGGCGGGCGGCCGGCTGCTGGACGACCGCGAGTGGAACCAGTTGCCGGACTTACCGATTGCTGCGGGTCCCGAACGACCTCCAAGGGTAGCGGCGGTTTAGGCTGCGGTACCGGGATCTGCGAGCAAAGCATCCACTATGGTCGCACCACGAGAAATCGTTTGGCCTCTCGAGCCACACACGCGTGCAAAGCACGAGATTCTGAAGCGATACCTCCAGGCTTGGACGCCGATCCTGACGCAGGGCGGTTTCCCGGAGATCATGTATGTGGACGGCTTCGCCGGACCGGGCCGGTATTCAGAAGGTGAGGACGGCTCTCCGACTATCGCGCTCCGAGTCGCTCTTGAGCAGCGTGCTCAAATCAGAGCAACACTTCGATTCGTATTCGTCGAGAAGGATGGCCAGCGAACTCGCGTACTCAGGGAGATCGTCGACGATCTTGAGGCCCCAGACAATTTCCAAATTGAGGTCTATGGGGACGAGACTTTCGAGACGGCGTTCAGAAGGGTCCTTGATTCGTACCATGGCCAACAGCTACCGCCTACGTTCGCGTTCATCGATCCATTCGGGTGGAGTGGTGTTCCGTTTTCGATGATCGAGGAAATCATGAGCTATCGGAGTTGCGAGGTCTTAGTGAACTTCATGTACGAGGAGATCAACCGTTTCCTCCAACATCCCGACCAGGGACCAAATTTCGATACCTTCTTCGGCACGGATGAGTGGAGGGAAGGTCTTCGGCTTCATGATCCACGCAGCCGCAATCGGTTCCTCCATGACTTATACTACCGCCAATTGCGGGGCGCTGCCGGTGCCGAGTACGTACGTTCTTTCGAGATGCGAAACGAAAGAGATGTCGTTGACTACTATCTCTTTCATGCCACCAACAACATCTCGGGCCTCAAGAAAATGAAGGAGGCCATGTGGAGGGTCGATCAGGGGGGCGAGTTTACGTTTTCGGACGCCACCGACCCAAACCAAGCCGTGCTTTTCGGAAACGAGCCAAGGCTCGATCTGCTTGAGCGGCAGTTGCTTGCACATTTTGGAGGACGTGAGGCTCCAATTGAGGAGATAGAACGTTTCGTTGTGGCTGAGACGGCGTTTCGGGAGACACACTACAGGCGCGTCCTGAAATCACTTGAACTAGCCGAGCCTCCGACAATCGAAGTAGTCGATCCTCCGCCGCGACGGAGACGCGGGACCTACCCGGATCGGGCGATGAGACTCCGGTTTCGCTAGGGCTTATCACGAGTGACGGTGCGAGGCCCGACGCTCCCGGCGCGTGGAGACAAGCGAAGGGAGAGACCGTCGGCTACCGATGCCTTTCCAGGAACGTGCCGACGGCGCGGTGGTAGCCCTCCGGGTTCTCCCAGAAGGGCAGGTGGCTGCAGCCGGGGAGGAACGCGTACGCGGCATCCGGCAGGTACTGGCACGAGACGGCGCAGAGCTCCGGCAGGATGTAGTCGTGCTCGCTGGCGACGATCAGCACGGGCGTCGTCACGCGGCAGAGGTCGCCCATGCGGTCGTAGTCCCTGAGCGTGCCGGTGCAGTTGAAGAGGTGCGGCCCGAACATGCGCGTGAGCGGGCCCATGCCGATATCGCCGAGGGACTGCTGCACCGGCGCGGGCCAGACGTCCATCCGGCACATGTGGCGATAGAGGAGGATCGTCTGGGCCGCCTTGTATTCCGGGTGGTCGGTGGTGCCTTCGGATTCGCGGCGCGCCATCATCCGCACCGTCTCCTCGCCGAGGTTCTGCTTGCAGCGGTTGAAGCCCTGCTGAACCTTGGGGAAGTCGAAGGCGATGCTGCTGGCGACGAAGCAGGTCACGTTCCCGGGGTGGGCGAGGCAGTATTCGAGGCCGAGCATGCCGCCCCATGAGTTGCCGACCACGGCGACGCGGCCGAGGCCGAGGGCGCTGCGCACCGTCTCCATCTCGTCGACGTAGCGCTCGACGGTCCAGAGCGACGCGTCGTCGGGCCTCTCGGACTCGCCGCAGCCGAGCTGGTCCCACGAGACGACGCGATACCCCTCCTCGGCGTAGCGAAGATGGGCGTCCCGCACGTAGGGCGAGGACACGCCCGGCCCGCCGTGGACCACCAGGATCGCGTCATCGCCCGCCCCCTCGCTGAAGGCGGTGACGGTGTGCTCGCCCACGCGCACCGGAATACGCTCCATCTCGCTCTCCCTGCCCGCGCTCGCCCGCGCCCTTCGCGGCGAAGACGCTATCGGCCGCCGTCCGGACGGTCAATTTGCAGAGCCCTCCCGTGCTAGTCTCCCGCGCCCGGCGCGGGCAGGGAGCGTAAACCGAGGACGGGGCGGAGATGACGCAGCGGGGGAGCGGGCGGCTGGGCGTCGCCGACATCGTGGTGGTCGGCGCGGGCATCATGGGGGCAAGCATCGCCTATCAGCTTGCCCAAAAATCCGACCGCAGGGTCGTGGTGGTCGACGAGCGGCCGCCCGTCGGCGGCATGTCGGGGCGCACCTTCGGCCAGATCCGCCAGCACTACTCCAACGCGCTGATGGTCGAGATGGCGATCCGGGGCTTCCAGGTGCTGAACGACTGGGAGGCGGAGGTCGGCGTCGGCGATCCCGGCTACGTCAAGCTCGGCTACCTGCTGCTGGTGGTCGAGGCGCAGGTGGAGGCCTGCAAGCGCAACGTCGACCTCGGCCGGCAGCTCGGCGTCGATACGCGCTTCGCCAGCCCCGACGAGATCAAGGCCATCGAGCCCGCGCTCGTCACCGACGACCTCGCCGGCGGCGCCTGGGAGCCCAACGGCGGCTATATCGACGTGACCCGCATGGTGCTGAGTTGGCTGGGCGCAGCACAGGCGGCAGGCGCCGTGCTCCATTCCGGACTCCGGGTGGAGGGGATCGCCACGAAGGACGGCCGGGTCGCCGGCGTCGATACCGCCGCGGGCCGCATCGAGGCGCCGGTGGTGGTGGCCGCCGCCGGCGCCTGGACCGGCGACCTGCTTCGCCCGCTCGGGATCGAGGCGCCGATCGAGGGGCGCCGCCTCGACATGGCCTATCTGGAGCAGCCGCCGGGCCGGCCCACGATTCGCACGTGCATCACCGACGGCAACTCCAACGTCGTGATGCGCCCCGACATGGGGCCCTACCTGCTGGCCGTCGCCTATCCCAACGAGATGCCGGAGGTGGCCGACCCCGCCGCGCCCGCGCCGGCGGAGGACGAGGCGCTGCACCGGACGCGCCTCGACAGGGCGCTCGCCGAGCGGCTGCCGGACTTCGTCGACGCGAAGGTCGTCCGCACCGTCTCCGGCGCCTACGACATCACGCCCGACTTCCATCCCATCCTCGGCTGGGCGCCGGGGCTGGAGGGGCTCTATCTCGCCGCCGGCTTCTCCGGCCACGGGCTGAAGCTTTCGCCGGCGGTCGGTGAATGCGTCGCCGCCGCGGTGCTGGAGGCCGAGCCGCCCTTCGACATCCGCCCGCTCCGGCCCACGCGCTTCGCCGAGGGCGAGCCGATGTACCTCGCCTACGGGCCGTCCGCGCGCGCCTGAGCGCGCCGGGTCATCGGCCGGGAAGGGGGGAGGCGGTGCCTACGGGTCGCGGCTGAGCCCGCGCTCCTCCAGCGCGTCGAGGTAGGTGCGCCAGATGGTGTCGCGGTTCTCCGCCAGGTGGCGGAGATAGGTCCAGGTATAGATGCCGGTGGTGTGCAGGTCGTCGAAGTGCAGGCGCACCGCGTAGTTGCCCACGGGCTCGATCAGCGTGATGCCCACATGGCGGCGGCCGGGCACGATGGTCTTGCCCTCGCCGTGGCCTCTCACCTCGGCGGAGGGGCTCTCGACCCTGAGCAGCTCGGCCGGGAGGCTGCACTTGAGGTCGTCATCGAAATCGATCTCGAGGGTCTTCTCTGCGCTCCGGTAGCGGAGCTCGACCGGCCAGGCGCCGGTCTCGAACGGCGCGCTCACCGGATCTCGTCCTCCTCCAGCGCCCGCGCCTCGTCGGGCAGCATGATGGGGATGCCGTCGCGGATGGGGAAGGCGAGCCGCGCCCGGTCGCTGATCAGCTCCTGCCGCTCCGCGTCGTAGCGGAGCGATTCCTTGGTGATCGGGCAGACGAGAATCTCCAGCAGCTTGCGGTCGACCGTGGCCGGCTCGTCCGTCATCGGCGCGCCCTCCCTCACTGCATCCGCTGCTGCGGCCCGGCCGGGTCGTGGGCCGCCATCTCGAACAGCGCCTGCATCATGGCCACCCGCTCGCCCTCGCCCTCGCATTCGAGCAGCGCCTGCTTCTCGCTCGGCTCGAAGGGGCAGGCCATGGCGAGGCAGACGGCGAGCGCATCGTCGTCGGCCCGTTCGATCGCGTCCCAGTCGGCGGTGAGGTTCTGGCGCTCGAAATAGGACCTGAGCGCAGGCAGCAGGCGCTCGCGGTCGATGGCGAGCGGCGGCGGCTCCGGCAGGTCGTCGGCGAAACGGCCGTAGTCGGCGTAGACGCGCCGGTAGAGCAGGCCATCCATCTCCAGCTCGCGCGCGATGGCGAAGCGGCAGACGCCCGTGAGCGTGATCAGGAAGCGGTTGTCCGGCGTCTCGGAGTAGGACGTGATGCGGCCGACGCAGCCGACGGGATAGACCTCGGGCGCATCGAGCCTGGCCTCGGGATCGGCCGGCTGGATCATGCCGATCATCCGGTGCGAGGCCATCGCGTCCTGGGTCATCTGCAGGTAGCGGGGCTCGAAGATGTTGAGCGGCAGCCGCCCGCGCGGCAGAAGCATCACGCCGGGCAGCGGGAAGATCGGGATGACGCGCGGCAGATCGTCGATGCCGTTCGTCTCGTCGCCGGCACTCACGGCGTCCCTCAGGAGAACAGGATCGAGGAGAGCTTGCGGCGCCCTGCGACGGTGAGCGGGTCGGCATGGCCGAGCGCCTCGAACAGCGTGACCAGCTGCTGCCGCGCGGCCTGCTCGTTCCACTCCCGGTCGCGGCGGACGATCTCGATGAGCTCGTCGATGGCCTGCTCGCCCCGCCCGGCGGCGTGATGGGCCATGGCGAGGTCGAAGCGGGCCTGGTGATCGTCCGGGTCCGCAGCGAGCCGGGCCTGAAGCGCGGCCGTATCGCCATCGGTTTCGCCTGCCTGCTCGGCGAGCGAGAGCGCCGATATCGCGCCTTCGACCTCGGCATCCTTGAGGGCCTCGGCGTCCAGCCCGTCCACCAGCTCGCGCGCCTCGGCGAGGTCGCCGGCGGCGACGAGGCAGCGCACCAGGCCTGCGATCGCCGCCGTCTCGCCCGGCACCTGGCGCAGGATCTGGCTGTAGATGTTCGACGCGCTGGCGTGGTCACCCGCCTCCAGCGCCTCTTTCGCCTGCTCCAGCGCCTGCTCGAGCGGCGAGGGGCCCATCGGGCCGACCAGCCGCTCCACGAAGCGCTTGATCTGGCTCTCGGGCTGGGCGCCCATGAAGCCATCGACCGGCTGGCCCCGATCGAAGGCGAAGACCGCCGGAATCGACTGGATGCGGAGCTGCTGGGCGATCTCCGGGTTCTCGTCGATGTTGATCTTCACCAGCGCGACCTTGCCGCCGGCATCGCGCACCGTCCTCTCCAGGATCGGTGCGAGCTGCTTGCAGGGGCCGCACCAGGGCGCCCAGAAATCGACGATCACCGGGGTCTGGTGCGACGCTTCGATCACGTCGGCGGCGAAGCTCTGGGTGGTCGCGTCCTTCGGCCCTGCCGCGCCGCCGGCCGCCTGGCCGATGAGGGGATCCATGCCCGATTGCTCCCGGCTGGAGAGGGTGCCGTGCAGGGGCCCTACATGGCAGCTTGCGCCGGGCCTTGCAAGCCTGCCCCGGCGCCGCGCGTGACGCGGGCCGGCGGAGAGGAGAGGGGCGCGCCGCGGCCCGGTGAGCCGTTCGGCGCGCCCCTGCGGACGCTACTTGATCATGGAAAAGATAATGGCGGGCACCAGCGGCTCGCCGGCCGGCTGGATCGCTTCGATGCAAATGTTGGCGTCCGGATTGCTGGCGGACATCATCACTTCCAGCACGTCGCCCGCAGCCATCGGGACGATGCCCTGCGAGATGATGACGTCCTTGGCCAGGCTGCCCTCGTCCTGGCAGAGCTGCACGTTGGAGTTGGCGACGTCCGCGCCGTTGATGCGCAGCCAGAGGTCGAAGCACCCGTAGGGCCCTGATCCCTCACGGCCCACCTGGGGCGCGGCGACGATCAGATAGGGCCCGGCTTCGCCCACGGTGACCTGGTTGTTCGCCATGGTGACGCCCTCGGCCGCATCGATGATGTCCATCGCCACCACCTCGGGCGCGGTGCCCGGGCACTGGGTCACGGAAGAGGACGCCTGCAGAAATTGTCCGGCGTTCGCGACACCTGCCGAGGCGACGAGAACGACCAGCGTCAAGACGAGCTTTCTCATGGCTTGGTTCCTTACTGCTTCCTCGTGACGTCATTCCTCCCTGATTGGCTCGGCCGCTCCCTGCCGGCCGGCGGCAGTCAGTGTAGGGGGCGCGGGCGACTCCGACAAACGGGAGCATGCGCGCTCCGGGGCCGGCGCCTGACCGGTGCTCGCGGCGGTGCTCGCGGCGAATTGCCGTTGACAGCCCCAGGGTTCCATCACACGATCACTCGGCCATCGCGAACTCAGTGGCCGAGCAGGGAGAGTATGAAGGCTGGACTGCCGTAGAATGTCGGGGGAGTCACGGCTGCAATAGCAACGTCCGTTGCAGGAGATCTGCCGTCGGCATTGCCGGGATTCACGCTCTCCATAGCAGGAGAAACAGGGATAAATAACCGGCCACATATTGTACGGTTCGACCGCGTACAAAAGAGCTACGACGGCGAAACCCTGGTCGTGAAGGATCTCAATCTGAGCATTGAGACCGGGGAATTTCTCACCATGCTCGGGCCATCTGGCTCCGGCAAGACCACCTGCCTGATGATGCTTGCCGGCTTCGAGCCGGCCACCCACGGCGAGATCTACCTCAACGACCGCCCGGTCAACAAGGTCGCGCCGCACCGGCGCAACATCGGCATGGTCTTTCAGGATTACGCGCTTTTTCCGCACATGACGGTGTCGGAGAATCTGGCGTTTCCCCTGCGGGTTCGGAGGACGTCGAAGGCGGACACCGAAGCGAAGGTCAAGCGGGCGCTCGAGATGGTCCGCCTGCCCGCCTTCGGCAACCGGCGGCCGGCGCAGCTATCCGGCGGCCAGCAGCAGCGCGTGGCGGTGGCGCGCGCGCTGGTCTTCGAGCCCGACCTGGTGCTCATGGACGAGCCGCTCGGCGCATTGGACAAGAACCTGCGCGAAGAGATGCAGTACGAAATCAAGCACATTCACGAGCAGCTCGGCGTCACCGTTGTTTACGTGACCCACGATCAGTCGGAAGCGCTGACGATGTCGAACCGCATTGCAGTTTTCGACGACGGCGTGATCCAGCAATTAGCGAGCCCCAGCGCATTGTACGAGGAGCCGGAAAATTGCTTCGTCGCCCAGTTTATCGGCGAGAACAATCGGCTGTACGGCAAAGTCACGTCTGTTGAGGGCTCGTATTGTCGTGTCGCTCTGGACGGTGGCGGCACCGTTTTCGCCCGCAAGATAAAGTGCGAGGGAGAGGGGGCGCGAACGATCCTCTCGCTGCGTCCCGAACGGGTCGTGATTGCACCCGCAGAGGACGGTACCGACAACTCCATCGTCGGCCGCGTTCAGGAGCTCATTTACCTGGGCGATCACATTCGGGCGCGGTTGGCGGTTGCCGGCAACGACGAGTTCGTCGTGAAGATTCCGAACACGGAGAGGCAGGTCGACCTCCGCGAAGGCATGGACGTCGATCTCGGCTGGGCCGCCGACGATTGCCGGGCGCTCGACGCGCCGGGGCAGGGAGCCCAAGCCGGATAGCGAAGCAAGAGAGATCAAGAGTGTCGGGACGGCCCGGCACGAACCTTGAGAACCCGCCGGCGTCGCCGGCCAACAAGGAGGAGACGGGACAATGAGATGGCTGTTGAGCACAACGGTGGTTGCGGCAGGCATGGCACTTGCCGCCGGCAGCGCCCAGGCGGTGGACCTCACGATCGTGTCGTGGGGCGGCGCCTACACGGCGAGCCAGCAGAAGGCCTACCACGACCCCTACATGGCAGCGAATCCCGACGTCAACATCATCAATGACGACAATGCGGCGGAGGGTCTCGCCAAGGTGAGGGCGCAGGTCGAGTCCGGCAACGTCACCTGGGACATCGTCGACATGGTCGCGGCCGACGCGATTACCGCGTGCGACGAAGGCCTGATCATGGAGATCGATCCGGACACCTGGCTCGCAGCGGCACCCGACGGAACGCCCGCGTCGGAGGACTTCTTCGCCGGCACGCTCTCGCCGGGGGGCACCAACTGCTTCATCCCGCAGATCGTCTATTCCACCACCTTCGGCTATCGCACGGACGCCTTCGAGGGCGACCAGCCCTCCACGATCGCCGACGTGTTCGATATCGAGAAGTATCCCGGCAAGCGCTCGCTGGAGCGCCGGCCCATCAACAATCTCGAATGGGCCTTGCTGGCCGATGGTGTCGCGCCGGCCGACGTCTACGGCATGCTCAGCACGGACGAGGGTGTGGCACGCGCCCTGGCCAAGCTCGACACCATCAAGGACCAGGTGGTCTGGTGGACCAAGGGCGCCCAGCCGCCGCAGCTTCTGGCGGACGGCGAGGTGGTGATCGCCTCTGCCTATAACGGCCGCCTCTTCTCGGCCATCGCCGAGAAGAACCAGCCCATCGCCATGCTGTGGGATCGCCAGGTGTTCGATCTCGACGGCTGGGTCGTGCCGATGGGCGTGAAGGATCTCGACGCGGTGAAGGCGTATCTCTACTACGCCACCGACACGCAGCGTCTGGCCGACCAGGCGAAGTTCATCTCCTACGGTCCGGCGCGCTACTCGTCGGCGCCGCTGGTGGGCAATCACGCCGATCTCGGCATCGACATGAAGCCCCACATGCCGACCGATCCCAACAACGCCAAGACCCTCTTCGACTTCGACTACGTCTGGTGGGCGGACCACCGGGCGGAGCTCGACGAGGTGTTCAACACATGGCTCGCCAAGTAGCAGCCTGTTAGCGGGGCGAGGGACGGGGTGCCTCCGGGCAGCCCGTCCCTTCCCCTTTTCTAGGGCAGCGGGGGAGGGCAGGTCCGGCTCCGATGGCGACAGGCGCCGACAGCATCATCCGAACCGCGGACGGCGTGCCGCTCAAGACGAGCCTGCGGCGGGCGACGGCCCGCAGGCGCGTCCGTACATTCCTGCTGGTCGTGCCCATTCTGGCGTTCTTGCTGATCACCTTCGTCTTCCCGGTGATCGACATGCTGTTCAGGAGCGTCGACAACCAGATCGTTTCGTCCGTCCTTCCCCGCACCACGCTGGCCATTCAAAGCTGGGATCCCGCGAGCGAGGAGTTGCCTCCGGACTTCGTGTACGAAGCCCTGGTACTGGACGTTCAGGACTCCTTCGAAGACAAGACGTTGGGCCGCGCCGGGCGGCGCCTGAACTACGAACAGTCCGGCGTGATGAGCCTGTTCCGGAAATCGGGACGACGAGCGAAACGCATCACCGAGGCCCCCTTCAAGGACCAGGTCATCGCGATCGATAATCGATGGGCGGATCTGGAAATCTGGCAGCTCATTCACCAGGAATCGAGCAAGGTCACCGCAAGCTATTTCCTGTCGGCGGTCGACCTTCAGATCGACTACAAGGGCGAGATTTCCTGGAAGGCGGAAGAACGACGAATATACTTGTTTCTATTCTATCGCACGTTGTGGATGAGCGCGCTCATTACGGTATTCTGTCTGCTCCTCGGCTACCCGATTGCATTCCTTCTGGCCACGTTACCGTCGCGACACAGCAATCTTTTGCTCATACTCGTTCTGCTTCCGTTCTGGACCTCCTTGCTGGTCCGAACGACCGCGTGGATTGCGCTGCTTCAATCCGAGGGCGTGTTGAACGACCTGATGGTGTTCCTGGGCATCATTTCCGAGGACGGCCGCCTGCAGATGATTCACAACAAGTTCGGCACGTTCGTGGCGATGACGCACATATTGCTGCCCTTCATGATCCTGCCGCTCTACTCGGTGATGAAGACAATTCCGTCCTCGTACATGCGCGCGGCGCGCTCGCTCGGCGCCTCGCCCTTTACCGGCTTCGTCAAGGTCTACATGCCCAATACCGTGCCCGGAATCGGCGCCGGCTGCATCCTGGTCTTCATCCTGTCCATCGGCTACTACATCACGCCGGCGCTGGTTGGCGGACGAACCGGTACCTTCATTTCGAACATCATCGCCCTTCATATCGGCGAGACCTTGAACTGGGGCCTGGCCGCGGCGCTGGGCGTGATTTTGCTGGCGCTCGTCCTGTTGCTTTACTTCCTCTATGACAGGATCGTCGGCGTCAACAACATGAAGCTCGGGTAGAGCCGATGCCGCCGCCGCTGCACGCCACTCACTCGGAACGGGTCTGGTACTACGCGTTTCGAGTCATCTGCGTGCTGATCTTCATCTTCCTGGTCGGACCGATCTTCGTCATCGTTCCGCTCAGCTTCAACGAGCTTCCCTACTTCACCTTTACGCCGGAAATGCTCTCGTTCGATCCGGCGGGCTACAGCACCAAATGGTATCAGGAATTCTTCACCGAGGACTCGTGGCAACGGGCCGTACAGAACAGCTTTCTCATAGCGATATTCGCCACGCTCATCTCCACCTTCCTCGGCACGCTCGCGGCGCTCGGGCTGAGCCGGCCGGAGATGCCCTTCCGCAAGACCATCATGGCGCTGCTGATATCGCCCATGATCGTGCCGCTCATCATCTCGGCGGCGGGGATGTATTTCTTCTACGCCCGCATCGGCCTCGCCTCGACCCATGTCGGCGTTATCCTCGCCCACGCGGCCTTGGGTATTCCGTTCGTCATCATCACGGTGACGGCGACCCTGGTGGGCTTCGATCATTCGCTCACCCGCGCGGCCTCCAGCCTCGGCTCGAGCCCCACCCGCACCTTCTTCGTGGTGATCGTGCCGCTGATTCTGCCCGGCGTCATATCGGGCGCGCTGCTGGCCTTCATCACCTCCTTCGATGAGGTGGTGGTCGTCCTCTTCGTCGGCTCCGTCGAGCAGCGAACGATTCCCTGGAAGATGTTCTCAGGCATCCGGGAAGAGATCCGCCCGACCATTCTCGCCGTCGCGACGCTGCTCGTGATCGTGTCGATCCTCTTGCTGACGATGGTGGAGCTGCTGCGACGGCGCAGCGAGCGGCTGCGCGGCATCCGCGGCTGACGCGGTCAGCGCCCGCGGTGGGCTGGCGCACTTTTCGTTCAGACACGATCGCAGCGGGTTTCCGCGGGTGCCCACTCCTTGTGCGGTGCCGCCACTCCCCTCGTCATGGCCGGATTCATTCCGGCCATCCACGAGTTTTCGTGCAGCGGGGCAAAGAACATGGATGCCCGGAACAAGTCCGGGCATGACGAAGGGAGGGCGGGTATGGCGGCGAGGGGTACCGTTCGAGCGGTAGTGACCTCGTATGGTCGGATAGTGCTCTAAGCGGGGTCGGGGCGGTCGATCAGGGTCGCGATCACCGGGTGGTAGCGAGCGCCGAGCCCGCTCTCGATGGCCTCGGCGAACAGCGCCCTGACCAGCGCCGCCCCCTCCGCGTCGATGCCGGCGTCGGCTGCGAGCGCGAGCGCGTAGTCGAGGTCCTTCATCGCGTAGGCGACGGGGAAGGCGCCCTCGGGGAAGCGCTCTTCGAGGATCGCCTTCATGCCGTGGTTGCGCAGCGCGAAGCTGTCGCCCGAGCTGCGGCTCACCGCCTCCATGAAGGTCGCGGGCTCGATCCCCTGGCGGCGCGCGATGGCGAGCGCTTCGGCCAGCGCACGCACGTTCTGAAACAGGATCATGTTGTTCAGGATCTTCACCGCCTGCCCCGCGCCGGCCGGGCCGCAGTGGGTGACGTCCGTCGCGATATGGCCCAGCAGCGGCCGCAGCCGCTCCACCAGCGCCGCATCGCCCCCCACCATGATGCTGAGCGTCCCCTCGATCGCGGCCTGGCGCGTGCGCGCGACGGGAGCATCGGCGAAGGCGATGCCGCGCGCGGCGAAGGCGCTCTCCAGCTCGCGGGCGAGCGCCGGCGGGGCGGTGCTGGTGTCGACGACGGTGCACCCCGCCGGCAGGTGCCGGATCAGGCCGTCGTCGCCCAGGCAGACCGCCCGCACCTCCCGGCCGGAGGGGAGGGAGAGGAAGATCACGTCGGCCGCCTCGGCGAGCGCGGCGACGGAAGGCGCGATCAGGGCGCCATCGGCGGCGAGCCGTTCCAGCGGCCTCCGGTCGAGGTCGCAGGCCGTGACCGGGCCGTCGTGCTTCCGCACGAGGTTGCGGCACATGGGCTCGCCCATGACGCCTGTGCCGATGAAGCCGATGCGCTCGCCGCTCATGCGCCCCCGCCGTCCGTTGCGAAGCGGGCGGCGCCGGCGCCGGCGAGGCGGCCGAAGACCGCGCCCGAAACCAGGCCCGTGCCGCCCGGATAGTTGCCGTAGTAGAGCCCGCCCACCAGCTCGCCCGCCGCGAAGAGGCCGGGGATCGGCGCGCCCGAGACCGCCTGCACCCGCGCCTCCGGGTCGATGGCGAGCCCGCCGAAGGTGAACGTGATGCCGCAGGTGACGGCATAGGCCTCGAACGGCGGGGTCTCGATGCGGTTGGCCCAGTTGGACTTGGGCGGCGCGAGCCCTCGCGTGCCGCGACCGTCCCTGACCGTCGGCTCGAAGGGAACCTCCGTCATCACGGCCTCGTTGTAGGCCCGCACGGTCTGGAGGAAGCGGGCGCCGTCCACGCCCTCCATCCGTGCCGCGAGGTCCTCCAGCGTGTCGGCCCTGGCGCGCGTTACCTGGCGGATGCGGTACTCGTCGCGCAGCAGGTGGGTCACGCTCGCGTCGAAGACCTGCCACGCCACCTGGCCGGGCTGCTCCAGGATGCGGCGGCCGTAGGCGGCGTAGGTGTAGTTCCGAAAATCCGCGCCCTCGTCGACGAAGCGCTCGCCCGCCGCGTTGACGACGATCGAGAAGGGATAGCTGTGCTTCTGGAAGCCGTCGCCCACGGCGAGGTCGCCGAAGTCCGGCGCGTTCCGGTCCCAGGCGACCGCGTGGCAGCCCGACCAGTTGCCGGCCGGCATGGCGCCGGCCTCCAGCGCCATGCGGATGCCGTCGCCCTGGTTGAAGCGGGTTCCGCGCACCTTGGCGAGGTCCCAGCCCGGCCCCAGATAGCGCGCGCGCCAGGCGGCGTTGGCCTCGAAGCCGCCGCAGGCGAGCACCACGGCGCAGGCCCGCACGTCCGCGCTGCGGCCGGCGATCCGCGCCCGCACGCCTTGCACGCCGGCGTCGCCCGTCAGCAGGGAGAGCGCCTGCGCCCGGTAGTGGACGGCGACGCCGGCCTTCGCCGCCGCCTCGTAGAGCGCCGCGACGAGGCCCGGCCCGCCGCCCCAGGCCTCCACCGCGAGCCCGCCCCAGAAGCGGAAGCGCCCGTCGCTCCGGAAGGCCTGGCGGCCGTAGCTCGGCTGGAAGCGCACGCCCCGCTCGCGCAGCCAGAGCAGGGTCGGGTGGCTGCGGGTGACGAGCTGCTCGACCAGGTCCGGGTCGGCGCGGTACGCGGTGAGCCGCGCCATGTCGTCGTAGTAGTCGTCCGCCGTGTAGGCGCCGAAATCGGTCTCCGCCAGCTCGCGCTCGGAGAGGTCGGGCATCAGCGCGGCGAGCGCGTCCGGCCCGTCGAAGACCACCCGCATGGCGCCGGCGGTGTAGGTGCTGTTGCCGCCGCGCTCCTCCTCGGGCGCGGCCTCCAGCAGCCGCACCTGCGCGCCGGCCTCGGCCGCGGAGAGCGCGGCTGCGAGAGCGGCGTTGCCGCCGCCCACGACCACCACGTCGGCCGTCAACGCGTCGCTCATCCTGCCTCTGCCATCCTTGCCGACCGGCCGCGCACAGGGCGTGCCACGGGCCTTGCGCGAGGGGGCAGTGTACTATCTCCGCGGCCACGTGCAGGGAGGAACGCATGAGCGCAGCAACGGTCGAGGAAGCGACGTCCGCATCCGGGCTCCGTCTGGTGTGGGAGCCGCTGGAGATCGGCTCCACGCGGGTCAAGAACCGCATCATGATGACCGCGCAGACCACGCTCTACGGCAGGGACAACGTCCTCGGCGACCGTCACATCGAGTTCTTCCGCGAGCGCGCGAAGGGAGGCGCGGCGCTCTTCATCACCGAGCAGCAGGCCGGCCACCGGATCAGCAAGGGCTCGTTCTTCGAGGGCTGCTCCGCCTGGGAGAAGCGCGCCATCCCCCAGTACGCCAAGCTCGCCGACGCGGTGCACGAGCACGGCGCGCGGCAGTTCATCCAGCTCTTCGGCTGCGGCGTGCACGACAAGGGCACCATGATCATGGACGAGTGGCACCCGCTCTGGGGCGTCTCCAAGATGCCCTCGATCGTGCACCACGAGATTCCGCTGGTCATGGAGCAGGAGCACATCGACGACGTCGTCAGGGAGTTCGGCGAGTCCGCGCTCAACGTGATGGTCTCCGGCTGCGACGGGGTGGAGTTGCACGCCGCGCACAGCTACCTGCTGGGCCAGTTCCTGAGCCCCGCCTTCAACGACCGCACCGATGCCTACGGCGGCTCCGTCCGCAAGCGCTGCCAGATCCTTCTCGAGATTGGCGAATCGGTGCGCGCGCGCGTCGGCAGCGACTTCACCGTCGGCGTCCGCCTCTCCTTCGACGAGTTCATGGGCGATGCGGGAATCACGCCGGACCAGGCCGAGGAGCAGCTCGACGTGCTCTCGACCAGCGGACTCTTCGACTTCTTCAACATCTCGGGCGGCGGCTACTACACGCTGCACCGCGCGGTCGCGCCGATGAACGTGGAGAACGGCTTCATGCTCCCCTTCGCCAGGCGGGCCAAGGCGGTGGTGGGCAACCGGGCCAAGGTGTTCATCGTCGGCCGCATCATCGACCTGCACCAGGCGGAGCGGGCGCTCGCCGACGGCGCCACCGACATGGTCGCGATGACCCGCGCGCAGATGGCCGAGCCGCACCTGGTGCGGAAGACCCGCGAGGGCCGCGAGAAGGAGATCCGCCGCTGCATGGGCGCCAACGAGTGCGTCGCGCGCCTCTTCGACAACCGGCAGGTCACCTGCGCGGTCAACCCGAGCGTCGGCCGCGAGGCCCGCTGGGGCAGCGGCACGCTGCAGCCGGTCGCTGCGGCGGACGCGAAGTCGATCGTCGTCGTGGGCGGCGGGATCGCCGGGATGAAGACCGCCGCCGTCGCCGGCAGCCGCGGCCATCGGGTCCGGCTGCTGGAGCGCGAGGAGCGCCTCGGCGGTCATCTCAACCTGCTGCTCCGGCTGCCCACGCGCAAGGAATGGGGCATCGCCATCGACAATCTGGCGCGCGCCATGGAGGTCGCGGGCGTGGACGTGAGGCTCGGCACGGACGCGACGGCCGACCTGATCGAGCGCGAGAAGCCCGACGCGGTGGTCGTCGCCACCGGCGCGCGCTGGGACTGCGACGGCCGCAGCCAGTTCCGCCCCGGCAGCGCGCGGCTCGCCGGCACGGAGCAGGAGAACGCCATCGACGTCGGCACGGCGACCGAACGTGCGCTCGCCGATGCGGGCGCGCTCGGCAGGCGCGTCGTGATCCTGGAGGAGACCGGCTTCTACCTGCCGCTCGGCCTCGCCGAGATCCTGGCCGGGGCCGGTGCCGAGGTGGAGATCGTGACGCCGCGCGCCATGGTGGGCGAGGATGCCATGCGCACCCTCGATCTCTCGTTCGTGATGCCGCGGCTGGAGGCGGCCGGCGTCGTGCGCAGCGCGCACACGAACGTCGACAGGATCGAGGGCGATGCGGTCCACGTCCGCTCGGTCTGGGGCGGGCAGGCGCGCGTCATCGAAGGCGTGGATACGGTCGTCGTCTCGATGCTGCGCTCGCCCGAGGATGCGCTCTACCGCGCGCTGCAGGGGCGCATCGGCGCGCTGCACCGCGTCGGCGACGCGCTCGCGCCCCGCCGCCCGATCCAGTCCATGTACGAGGGCGAGGAGCTCGGCCGGGCGCTGTAGAGCGTATCCGTCTTCGACGGATACGCGACAGGCCGTGACTGCGGCCCGCCGCTTATGCGGCGCCCTCGCGGAGGCGCCGGCTGAAAGCCGGCTGCCGTGAGCGACAAAGAGGCTGGAGCGTTTCCGTGTAAAGCGGACACGCTCTAGGGTTTGGGGGCCGGCCCCCTCGCTGCGCTATTCCGAGGCGCGCTGCTTCAGCCGCTTCTCCAGCGTGCCGCAGAGGGCGCGCAGGACCTCGAGCCGGGCGTGCCGCTTGTTGTTGCCGGGGACCAGGGTCCACGGCGCGTCGCGGGTGCTCGTGCTCGCGATCATGTCGTTGGCGGCATCCTCGTAGGCCTCCCACTTCGCGCGGTTGCGCCAGTCCTCGTCGGTCAGCTTCCAGGACTTGTAGGGATTGTCGCGGCGCAGCAGGAAGCGGCGCTCCTGCTCGTCCTTGTCGATGTGGAGCCAGAACTTCATGAGCAGCGTGCCGTGGCTGGTGAGCTGCTCCTCGAAGTCCCTGATCTCGGCGTAGGCGCGCTGCCATTCCGCCGTGGTGGCGAAGGATTCCACCCGCTCGACCAGGACCCGGCCGTACCAGCTCCGGTCGAAGACCGCCACCTGCCCGGCCTCGGGCATGCGGCGCCAAAAACGCCAGAGATAGTGATGGGCGCGCTCCTCGTCGCTGGGCGCGCTCACCTGGTGCACGCGGTAGCTGCGGGCGTCCAGCGCCGAGACCATGCGTCGGATGGCGCCGCCCTTGCCGCCGGCGTCCCAGCCCTCGAAGACAAGCACGACCGAGAGCCCGTGCAGGAGGTTCTGGGCGGCGAGCCAGTAGAGATGGCTCCTGAGACGCGCGAGCGACTTGTCGTAGACCTTGCGGCCGACGGCGTGCCGCTGGTCTATGGTCGTCAGCGGCTTGATCTCCTTCACCGTCGCGCCGACCACGGCCGGACTCCTGGCCGGCGCGCGGGCGCGGTAGCCCGCATCCGGCGGCGGACGGCCGGCGAGCCGCGCATCGAGCGCCCGCTGGACCATGCCCAGCACCGTGAGCGAGCGGTAGCGCGCATGGCGGCCGTCGACCGCGAACCACGGCGCCTCCGCGGTGCTGGTGCGGTTGATGATGTGCTCGGCCGCGTCGACGAACTGCTCGTAGCGGTGCCAGTTGCGCCAGTCCCACTGCGAGATCCGCCAGTGGTCGCGCGGATGCTTCTGGAGCGATTCCAGGCGCTTCTGCTGCGCCACGCGATCCAGGTGCATCCAGAACTTGAGGATCAGCGCGCCGTCGTCGGCGAGTGTCCGCTCGAACGCCGCGATGCGCGCGAGCCGCCGCTCGAGCGCGCCCTTGCCGATGCGTCCGTAGGCGCGGTCCACCAGCGGCGCGGAGTACCAGGCGCTGAGGAAGAGCCCGAAGCGTCCGCGCGCCGGCAGGTCGCGCCAGTAGCGCCAGAACTCGGGGCGCTGGCCTTCCTCCTCGGTCAGCCGGTCGTAGGCGTGGGTGACGATGCTGCGCGGGTCCAGCCACTCGGTGAGCAGGTTGACCGTCTCGCCCTTGCCGCCGCCGTCGACGCCGGCGAACAGGATGACGACCGGGAAGTCCGCCTTCGCCAGCGCGCGCTGGGCCTCGACCAGCTTGACCCTGAGCGCCGTGCCCTTCTCCTCGAACGCAGACTTGGAGACCTCGCGCGTCCGCTCGCTCTCCACCTCTTCGAATACCCGACCGCCCATGGTCCCCCCTGTCGCGGCCCTCTCTCGTCCGCTCGCCGGGCTAGGAAGCCTCCTCTTCGGACGTCTTCTTGGTCAGCGTGATGACGTTTCGGTCGTCCCGCCGCCGGTAGTCAACGCCGTCCATCATCTGTTGCACGAGGAAGAGGCCGAGCCCACCGAGCGAGCGCTCCTCGAGCGAGGCATCGATGTTCGGGTCCGTCTCCTGCGACGAATCGAAGGGCCGGCCGTCGTCCTCGATCACCACCATGAGCGTGTCGCCGTCGAGCCGGAGCGTGAGGCCGATCAGGTGCGCATCCTCGTCGTCGTAGCCGTAGCTGATGGTATTGGTGAGGATCTCGTCGATGGAGAGGTTGATCGCGTAGGCGATCTGCGGCGAGAGCGCCTGCGCCGCGCAGTACTCGTCGATTCGCTCGGCGGCGCGGACGATCTCCTGAAGATCGTTGGCGAGCGAGAGCTCAAGCGCGTCGTCGTTCACGGCCTCGTCCATTCGTCGCGTGCGTCGCCCCGCCCGCCGTCCGTCCGGGAGTGCCGCAGACGACCGGCGCAAGGGGCAACGCGCATCGGGCGATACTAATGGCCCATTCGCGTTGCCGTGCCAATCGGTTTCCGCCGCCGCCAGCGAGCCGCCCCTTGATCGCGCCCCTGCCGCCGCGCACACTTGGGGGAGCGAACCGGCCGAGCGGGCACACGCGCGGTCGCAATGGGGAGGATCGACCGAATGTCCAATGACGCCGAAGCCTTGCTGCTCGATCGCGATCGCGCGCACCTGCTTCATCCGCTGCACAGCCAGGCCACCCATGCCACCGGCAAGGTCTGGGTCGGCGGAGAGGGGGCCTTCCTCGTCGATGCCAACGGGGATCGGTACATCGACGGCCTGTCGGGCCTCTGGAACAACACCGCAGGCAACGGCTGCAAGGAGCTGGTCGAGGCCGGCAGCAGGCAGCTCGCGGAGATGGCCTACGCCTCCGGCTACGCCGGCAGCTCCAACCCGCGGGCGATCGAGCTGGCGGAGAAGCTCGCCCGGATCACCTACCCGAACATCAACCACTTCTACTTCACCTCGGGCGGCGGCGAGGCGACCGACAGCAACATCAAGATGGCCCGCTACTACTGGAAGCTGAAGGGGAGGCCGGAGAAGACCAAGGTCATCTCCCGCATCTGGGGCTATCACGGCGTCACGCTCGCCGCCATGTGCGCGACGGGCATGAGCATCTACTGGCCCATGTTCGAGCCGCGCATGCCGGGCTTCGTCCACATTCCCAGCCCCTATCCCTATCGCTACGAGGCGCCCGACGGCGCGGAGAGCCAGGGCATCGCCGCTGCCGACGAGCTGGAGAAGGCGATCCTCGCGGAGGGGCCGGAGACGGTCGCGATGTTCATCGCCGAGCCGGTACAGGGCGGCGGCGGCGTGATCCCGCCCCAGCCGGACTACTTCCCGCGCATCCGCGAGATCTGCACGAAGTACGACGTGCTGATGGTCTCTGACGAGGTCATCACCGGCTTCGGCCGGACCGGCAGGATGTTCGGCCTGCAGCACTGGGGCGTCGAGCCGGACATGATCCAGTTCGCCAAGGCCATCACGTCCGGCTACTTCTCGCTCGGCGGCATCGGCATCAGCGACGAGATCGCCACCACGATGCACGAGAGCGGCAAGCCCTGGATGCACGCCTACACTTACAGCGCGCATCCCACCGGCTGCGCCATCGGCTGCGCTATGATCGACCTGATCGAGCGGGAGGACTTTCCGGGGCAGGCGGCGGCGAAGGGCAAGCGCCTGCTGGTCGGGCTCAAGGACGCGCTGGCCGACCATCCCAATGTCGGCGACATCCGCGGCCTCGGCCTCATGTGCGCCGTCGAGTACGTCAAGGATCGCGCGACGAAGGAGAGCTTCGATCCCGCCGACGGGGTCGCCGCGAGGATCAATGCCGAGGCGGTGTCGCGCGGGCTGTTCAGCCGCTTCCGGCCGGACGTCTACATGGTGGCGCCGCCGATCGTCATCGACGACGAGACCGTCGATCGGATGGTGGAGATCACTGCGGAGTCGACCCGCGCCGTCCTCGGCTGAGGAGGGCGGGCAGGCCGTGGCGGGGCGGGAGAGCTCGGACTCACGGCCCGCCGTCGACTGGCAGGCGCCGGAGTATCTGGACGCGGCGGCCCTGGACCGCGAGCTGCGCCGGGTCGCGGGCGTCTGCCACACCTGCCGCCGCTGCGTCGATCTCTGCGAGAGCTTCCCGCGGCTCTTCGACCTGATCGACGGCGCGGGCGGCGCCGACGCGGTGACGGGCGCAGGCTTCGAGAGCGTGGGCGCGGCCTGCACGCTCTGCGACATGTGTCATCCCGTCTGCCCCTACACGGTGCCGCACGTCCATGCCGTGGACTTTCCCGCCCTGATGGCGCGCCAGCGGGCGCACGCGAGGTCCGACGGCAGGGTGGGCGTCGCGGAGCACGCGCTGGGCGAGACCGACCGCAACGGCCGGCTGCTGGGGGCGATCGCCCCGCTCGCCAACTGGGCGGCGCGGCGCGGCAACAGGCTGACGCGGCCGCTCATGGAGGCGCTCGCCGGCATCCACCGCGATGCGGTGCTGCCGCGCTTTCACGCCCGCCGCTTCAGCCGGCAGGCCGCGGCCGCCCCGCCGCCGGTCGATGCGGGCGCGCCGGCCGCCGGGCGCAAGGCGGTGCTCTACGCCACCTGCTTCGTCGAGTACAACAATCCGGCGATCGGCCATGCCGCCCAGGGC
>WTGU01000110.1 GCA_011523425.1 Alphaproteobacteria bacterium | reverse complement strand
GCCCCCATGCGGCGCAGCTCCTGCACGTGCATGAAGCGGTTCTCGAAGATCGTCTCCGTGATCACCGCGGCGCCGTCCGCGACCGTCATCAGGGCCATCGCCTGCGCCTGGAGGTCGGTGGGGAAGCCCGGATAGGGCCTCGTCGTCATGTCGGTGGCAGTGGGCCTGCCGTTGCCCTGCACCCTGAGCCCGCGCGCCGTCTTGCTGACGGCGACGCCGGCCGTGGCAAGATAGTCGAGCAGCGAGCGCAACGATGCCGCAGGCGCGCCGGCGAGCTCGACATCGCCGCCGACCATGGCGGCCGCCAGCGCATAGGTGCCGGCTTCGATCCTGTCGCCCACCACGTCGTGCTCGGTGCCGGAAAGCGCCTGCGTGCCGCGAATCACGAGCTCGTCGCTGCCGATCCCGCCGATCTCCGCGCCCATCGCGACGAGACAGCGGGCGAGATCGACGACCTCGGGCTCGCGCGCCGCGTTGCGGATGGTCGTCTCGCCATCGGCGAGCGTCGCCGCCATCATCAGGTTCTCGGTCGCCCCCACCGAGGCGAAGGGCAGCCGGATCTCGGCCCCGCGCAGGCGCCCGCGCGTCCTGGCGCGTATGTTGCCGTCTTCGAGCACGACCTCGGCGCCGAGCCGGATCAGCCCGTCGATGTGCATGTCGACCGGACGGGAGCCTATGGCGCAGCCGCCGGGGAGCGACACGGTCGCGCAACCGGCGCGGGCGAGCAGCGGTCCCAGAACCAGGATCGATGCGCGCATCCGGCACACGAGCTCGTAAGGCGCCGTGGTGCTGCAGATATCGCCCGCGCGGAGCGAGAGCACCCGTCCCGCATTGCCACCCCGCCGGGCGCTGCCGTCCATGCCGATCTCGACGCCGTGCTGGGCGAGGAGGTGCGCCAGCGTGGTGATGTCGGTGAGGTGCGGGATGTTCGAGAGGGTCAGCGTCTCTTCGGTCAGCAGGCTCGCCGCCATCAGCGGCAGGGCCGCGTTCTTGGCACCGAAGATCTCGATCTCGCCCTCGAGAGGGCGGCCGCCCCTGATCCTGATACTGTCCATGAACAGCCCCTGGCGCCGGGGGCACGGCGCCGCAAAGCCGTGCGGCCGCACGTGCATCGGCGCGGCCGCCCCGTCCGCGTTCGCCGGCGCACCATAGGCGAGCGGCGGCGGCGCGACAAGCACGGGCGGTGGTACACTCCGCCATTGCCTGTTGCCCGCCACCGCCGTAGTCATGCGCCGCGGCACATCATGCAAGACCAGGGGAGGGACCCGTTGGACGGTTCCATCGTCGCCGGCCTGTGCGCCGGCCCGGCCCGGCGGCCGGAGGAGCTGAGCGAATGAGCGCGAAGGGGCTCGCGATCGGCAAGCTGCCGCCGGACCTGCTGGCCGAGCTGCTGGTGACGGGGCGGCCCGCGCCGCCCGAGCTGCTGCTGCCGCCGACGGTCGGCGAGGATGCGGGCGTCGTCGCCGTCGAGCGCGGCGCGCTCGTCGCCGCGAGCGACCCGGTGACGCTCACCGGGCAGGACGTCGGCGCCCACGCGGTGATCGTGAACGCGAACGACATTGCCGTCATGGGCGCGCGTCCGCGCTGGTTCACGGCGACCGTCCTTCTGCCGCCGGGGATCACGGAGGCCGAGGTGCGCGCGCTCTACCGGCGCATGCACGAGGCGCTCGCCGGCCTCGACGCCGTGCTGGTCGGCGGCCATGTCGAGGTCACCGATGCCGTCCGCCGCACCGTCGTCGTCGGCCACATGATGGGGCTTCGGGAGGACGGCGACTTCGCCCGCACCGCCGCGCTGGAGCCGGGGCAGACGGTGGTGCAGATCGGCCCGGCGCCGGTGGAAGGCGCGGCCGTTCTCGCGGCCGAGGCGGGCGATCTGCTGCGCGGCCGGGTCGCCGCCGCGACTCTGGCCGAGGCCGCCGGCGCGCTTGCCGAGCCCGGCATATCGGTGGTCGATGCCGCGCTGCGGGCCGCCGCGCTCGGCGCCAGCGCCATGCACGACCCGACCGAGGGCGGGCTCTCCGCCGGGCTCTACGAAATGGCGGAGGCGGCGGAAATCGGGCTGGTCGTCTCGGCCGATGCCGTGCTTTGGTACGAGCCGGGCCGCATCCTCTCGGAGGCGCTCGGCATCGACCCGTGGGGGCTGCTCGCCTCCGGCGCGCTGCTCGCAGCCTTTCCGACCGGCGAGGCCGAGGCGGCGCTCGCGACGCTCTCCGCGGAAGGTTTCGCCTGCGCGACCATCGCCCGCGCCGAGGCGGGACGCGGCGTCGCCTTCGAGGATGGCGGCCCGGTGCCGCGCTTCGCCCGCGACGAGATGATCCGCGTGGTCAGCGCCGGGGAGTAGGGCGCGGGGCGCTCAGGCGGCGCAGTGGTCGGCGGCCGCTCCCTCGTGGACGGAGAGGTCGACGATGCGGCGATCGGCA
The DNA here is from genome assembly GCA_011523425.1 of Alphaproteobacteria bacterium. Classification (GTDB taxonomy): domain Bacteria; phylum Pseudomonadota; class Alphaproteobacteria; order UBA828; family UBA828; genus WTGU01. Next base: position 7,323 of record WTGU01000110.1, on the reverse strand, counting down.
CCGCAGAGCGCGCAGGCCGGATCCGGCTTCACCTTGATCTTGCGGAAGGTGGCGCCGAGCCCGTCGTAGACGATCAGGCTGCCCGACAGGCTCTCGCCGATCCCCAGCAGCTCCTTCAGAACCTCCGTCGCCTGCAGCGATCCCATGGAGCCCGCCACGGCGCCGAGGATGCCGCCCTCCGCGCAGGACGGGATCAGCCCCGGTGGTGGCGCCTCGGGAAAGATGCAGCGATAGCAGGGGTTGTCCCCGCCGAGATGGGCCTTGAAGGTCGCGAGCTGGCCGTCGAAGCGCAGGATCGAGGCGGAGACCAGCGTCTTGCCGGAGAGGAAGCAGGCGTCGTTGATGAGAAAGCGCGTCGCGAAGTTGTCGCTGCCGTCGGCGACCAGGTCGTAGCGTCCGATCAGCTCCATCGCGTTGCCGGGCTCGAGCCGGGTCTGGTGGCTCTCCACGGTCACGTCCGGGTTGATCCGCGCCACCGTCTCTGCCGCGCTCTCGGTCTTGGGGTGGCCGATGCGGGCCTCCGTGTGGGCGATCTGTCGCTGCAGGTTCGAGAGCGCCACCGCATCGTCGTCGACGACGCCGAGGGTGCCGACGCCGGCCGCCGCAAGATAGAGCAGCAGCGGCGAGCCGAGGCCGCCGGCACCGACCACCAGCACCCTCGAGTCCAGGAGCGTCCGCTGGCCCGTTCCGCCCACCTCCTGCAGCAGGATGTGGCGGGCGTAGCGCTCGAGCTGGCGTTCGTTGAACATGGCGGCTCGCCTTCCTCCGGCATTCCTTAGAGCGTATCCGTCTCTGACGGATACGCGACAGGCCGCGACTGCGGCCCGCCGCCTATGCGGCGCGCCCGCGCAGGCGCCGGCTGCAAGCCGGCTGCCGTGAGCGACAAAGAGGCTGGAGCGTGTCCGTGTGAAGCGGACACGCTCTAGAGCCCCGCGAAGAGGTCGGTGGAGAGATAGCGCTCGGCGAAGGAGGGGACGATGACGAGGATACGCCTGCCCGCCATCTCCTCGCGCGCGCCGACCTGCAGCGCGGCGGCGATGGCGGCCCCCGACGAGATGCCCACCGGGATGCCCTCGAGCCGCGCCACCTTCCGGGCGGTCTCGATGGCGGTCTCGTCGCCGATCTGGATCAGCTCGTCGATCACCGAGCGGTCGAGCACGCCCGGCACGAAGCCCGCGCCGATGCCCTGAATCTTGTGCGGCCCCGCGGGCCCGCCGGAGAGAACCGCGCTCGCCTCGGGCTCGACCCCGATCAGCCTGAGCGCGGGCAGGCGGGGCCTGAGCACCTGGCCGATGCCGGTGACCGTGCCGCCGGTGCCGACGCCGCAGACGACGGCGTCCAGCGCGCCGCCGGTATCCCGCCAGATCTCCTCCGCCGTGGTCACGCGGTGGATCGCCGGGTTCGCCGGGTTCTCGAACTGCTGGAGCATCACCGCGCCAGGGATCTCCTCCACCAGCGCGATGGCACGGGCGAGCGCTCCCGGTATGCCCTCGGCTGCGGGCGTCAGCTCCAGCTCGGCGCCCAGTAGCGAGAGAATGCGCCGGCGCTCGATCGACATGCTCTCCGGCATGGTGAGGATCAGCCGGTAGCCCTTCGCCGCCGCCACGAAGGCGAGCGCGATGCCGGTGTTGCCCGACGTGGGCTCCACCAGCACCGAGCGGCCGGACTCGATCGTGCCGTCGGCTTCCGCCGCTTCGATCATGGAGACGCCGATGCGGTCCTTGACCGAGGCGAGCGGGTTGAAGAACTCGAGTTTGCCCACGATCTCGGCGTCGCAGCCGGCCTCGGCCGGCAGGCGGTTGAAGCGCACCAGCGGCGTGGACCCGATGGTCTCGGCGATGCTGTCGTAGATGCGGCCCCGCACGGCCGGCGCCGGCGCCGTCACGGCGGGCGCGGCAGCCTCGTCGGGGTGATCTCGTGCCATGGTCCGCTCGGCTCGCTCTGTCATGCGGCGCTGCGACGGCCTCGCCGCCGCCCCGCCAGGCGAGGATGGCCGAGCAGGTACGTCAGTGCGGCCGGCGGCAGCCAACCGTCGCGGGCATTACCTCTTGGTCCTCGCGCAACTGCTCTTCTTGACCGCCTTGGTCTCGTTCTCGTGCACGTCGAGGGTCGTGGACGCACTCTGCGCGCCCTTGGAGCCGTCGAGGCAGGTCGAGCCGTCGGCGGTGCTGATGCCGACGCACTCCCCGGTCTTGCCGCCATCCGTCGTGACCGAGACCAGCTCGAGGTGATGGTGGTCCGCACGAGCCTCGCCGGCGGCAAGGCCCGTCGCCGCCGCCGCCAAGCCTGCGACGAGCGCCAGGGGCAGCGCGGCCCCGAGACCAAACCGAAGTCCGCGATTCAACGTCATGCCCGTCTCCTCACTCGTGACCGGCTCATGGTCGCCCGGTACGGCCGGGCATTGTGCAACGCGCATCGACCGCGATCAACGGCGTTCCATCACGTGTCTCAGCCGCCCTCGCTTTCGGGTCCCAGCCCGGTCGAGCCGAAGCCGCCTGCGCCACGTGCGCTCGGCGGCACCGCGCCCTCGACCAGGCGCACGCAGGCCACGGGCGCGATCACGAGCTGGGCGATGCGCATGCCGCGCTCCACCACGAAGGGCCGCTCGCCCAGATTGACCAGCAGCACGCCGATCTCGCCGCGATAGTCGGAATCGATCGTGCCGGGGCTGTTGAGCACGGTGACGCCGTGCTTCAGCCCGAGGCCCGAGCGCGGCCTGATCTGGCCCTCGAGGCCCTCGGGCAGCGCCAGCGCGAGGCCGCATCCGACGAGCGCGCGCGCCCCCGGCGCGAGTCGTAGCGGCCCGGTCGCGGCGTGGAGATCGAGCCCGGAGCTGCCGGCGCTGGCATGGGCCGGCAGCGGCAGGTCGCGTGCGTGGGCGAGGCGCTCGACCGTGACCTCGACCGGCGTCCCCGCTGCCCCGCTCATGCCGCGCCGGTGCCGAGCGCGCGTGCGATGCGTTCGGCGAGCCGTCTCGCGACCTCTGCCTTGCTCATGCGCGGCCAGCGCTCGACCGCCGGCGCCTCGCCCTCTCTGCTGCGGGTGAGCAGGCAGATGAGGTTGTCGTCGCCGCCGAAGACGCCGCTCTCCGGCGCCACCCGGTTGGCGAGGATCCAGTCGCAGCCCTTCGCCTCGAGCTTGGCGGCGGCGTTCGCCTCCACGTCCTCGGTCTCGGCAGCGAAGCCGATCACCAGGCGCGGGCGCTGCGGGCCGGGGGCGCCGAGCCGGGCCAGGATGTCCGGGTTCTCGGCGAGCTCCAGCGCGGGCGGGGCCTCGCCCTTGCCCTTCTTCATCTTCTGCGCGCGGGGCGCCGCCGCCCGCCAGTCCGAGACCGCGGCCGCGCAGATGGCGATGTCGGCGGGCAGGCCCTGCTCGCATGCGGCCAGCATCTCGTGTGCCGTCTCGATACGCACCGTCTCCACGCCCGCCGGCGCCGGCTCGGCCGTAGGACCCGAGATGAGCAGCACGTCCGCGCCCGCATCGGCGCAGGCGGCCGCGATGGCGTGCCCCTGCTTGCCGGACGAGCGGTTGCCGAGAAAGCGCACCGGATCGATGGGCTCGTAGGTCGGCCCGCTGGTGACCAGCACCCGCACGCCCGCCAGTGGACGGGCGCGGGCCGCGCCCAGGCAGGCCGCGATGGCGGCCATGATCTCGGACACTTCGGCCATGCGGCCGGGGCCGCTTTCGCCCTCGGCGAGCGGGCCGTCGTTGGGGCCTACGAAGCGCACCCCGTCCGCCTCCAGGCGCGCGCGGTTGCGGGCGGTGGCGGGATGGAGCCACATCCGCGTGTTCATCGCAGGCGCGGCGAGCACCGGCCTGTCGGCGGCCAGCAGGGTCGAGGTCGCGAGGTCGTCGGCGATGCCGTGGGCCATCTTCGCCATAATGTCGGCGGTGGCCGGCGCCACCACCACGAGGTCCGCTTCCTGCCCCAGCCTGATGTGGGCGATGTCGCTGTCGGCGGTGAGCGCGAGCGTGTCGCTGAAGAGTGTCTGGCCGGTGAGCGTCTCGACCGAGAGCGGGGTGACGAACGCGGCGCCGGCGCGGGTGAGGATGCAGCGCACCTCGGCGCCGGCGTCTCTCAGCCGCCGGATCAGCTCGAGGCACTTGTAGGCGGCGATGCCGCCCGCGATCACCAGCAGGATCCGCTTGTCGCGCAGCGCCGCCGCGGATCCGCCCCCGCTCCCGTCAGCCGCTACCTGCATCTGGGTACGCTACGGGGGCCGGGCGGACGCGGCAAGAGCCGCGCCGGGGGCGCTCAGGGCCAGTGCGCCGCCGGCGGCAGCGACATCAGGATCGCTTCCACGTTACCGCCGGTCTCGAGCCCGAAGCGGGTGCCGCGGTCGTAGAGCAGGTTGAACTCGACGTAGCGGCCGCGGCGCACGAGCTGGTGGGCGCGCTGTTCCTCCGTCCAGCGCTCGCCCATGCGGCGGCGCACGATCGCCGGATAGACGTCGAGGAAGGCGCGGCCGACGTCCCGGGTGAAGGCGAAGTCCGCCTCCCAGTCGCCGCTGTTGAGGTCGTCGTAGAAGATGCCGCCGGCGCCGCGCGGCTCCTCCCGGTGGGGCAGGTAGAAGTAGCGGTCGCACCACGCCTTGAAGCGCGGGTAGTAGTCCGCGTCGTGGCGGGCGCAGGCGCGCTCCAGCGCCGCGTGGAAATCGGCCGCATCCCGCTCGTCCGGGTAGGTCGGCGTGAGGTCGCTGCCGCCGCCGAACCACCAGGCGTTGGTGACGATGTGGCGCGTGTTCATGTGGACCGCCGGCACCAGAGGCGAGCGCATGTGCGCCACGACGGATATCCCGCTGGCCCAGAAGCGCCCGTCCTCTGCGGCGCCCGTCACCTTCTGGCGGAAGCTCTCGGAGAGCGTGCCGTGCACGGCGGAGACGTTGACGCCCACCTTCTCGAAGACGCGGCCGCGCATGAGCGCCATGACCCCGCCGCCGCCGCCGGGGCGCTCCCAGGGCTTGCGCGCGAAGCGGCCGGGAGGTGCGCCGGCGGAGTCCGTCCCGCCGTCCGCCTCGATCGCCTCGAAGGCCGCGCAGATCTCGTCGCGCAGCGCCTCGAACCAGGCGCGTGCCTGTGCCTGCCGCGCCGTCTCGTCGCCGGGTTCGCTCACCGGAGCCTCTATTCCCCGCCGCTTGCCGGCGTCACCGCGTAGTCGGCGTCGAGAGAGAGCCGGTCGAGGATCGCCCGGATCCGCGCCCAGGTGGGGCCGTCGATGGGGTAGGGGCCGCCGGGCCCCCGGCCTGCGCGCGCGCCGGGCAGGCGGACGCCGGTCGTGCCCTCGGCGGCGGGCAGCGCCTCCAGCCCGGCGACGAACGCCTCCATCGCCTGCGCGAAGTCCCGGCCCCTGCCGAGCGCCTGCGGGTCGGCCGCGAGCACGAAGAGGCCGTTGCCCTGGTCCTCCTTCTCGTTGCCCCGGCTCATGCCGGCACCGGCGAGCGCGCCGGCGAAGGCCTCGACGATCAGGCTGAGCAGGAAGCCCTTGTGCCCGTCCTCCGCACCGCCGAGCGGCAGGAGCGAGGCGCTGCGGGGCGCATCGAAGAAGCCGGCAGGCTCAGTGGTAGCGCGGCCGGCGCGGTCGATCAGCCAGCCCTCGGGCACGGCCTCGCCCCGGTTGGCCGCCATCCTGATCTTGCCGAGCGCCACCACCGAGGTCGAGATGTCGATCACCAGCGGCGGCTCGCCCGGCGCGCGCGGGATGCCGCAGGCCAGCGGATTGGTGCTGAGGAAGGGCGCCGCAGAGCCGAAGGGCGCGACGCAGGCGCCGCCGCCGGCGTCGTTGACCAGTATCAGCGTGAGAAGCCCTTCCCGCGCCGGCGCGCCGACATAGGCGCCGAGGCGTGCGATGTCGTTGCCGCGCCTGACGGCGGCGCAGCCGATGCCGGCAGCCCGCGCCTTGGCCACGGCGCGGTCCACGGCAAACACGGCGGAGACGGGCCCGAGGCAGCGGCGGCCGTCGATCATCACGGCTGCGTCGGTCTCGTGCACGACCTTTGGCATCACAGCCGGCACGATGATCCCGGCCTGCGTGTCCTCCGCGAAGGTGGGGATCCGCATCACCCCGTGGCTGTGATAGCCCGCCCGGCTCGCCTCCAGCAGGGTCTCGGTCAGCACCGCGCGCTCAGGTCCGGTGAAGCCGAGGGCGCCGAAGATGTCCTCGATCAGCGCGCAGACGACGGATTCAGGCGCGCTCACGCCCGCATCCGCCGCCCTCGCGCCTGCCATCGCCTCAGCGCTCCGCCACCCTGACCACGAGCTTGCCGAAGTTGCGGCCCTCGAAGAGCATGCCGAGCCCCTCCGGCGCGTTCTCCAGCCCCTCGATCACGTGCTCGCGATAGGTCATGCGGCCCTCGTCGAGCCACGCCGCAAGCCGGGCGAAGGCTTCCCCGTAGCGGCTCAGCCAGTCGAACACGAGGAAACCCTCCACCCGCGCCCGGTTGACGAGGATGTGGCGCAGGTGGCTCGGGCCCAGGTAGGGCTCGGTCAGGTTGTAGTGGTGGATGCAGCCGCAGACCACCACGCGTGCCTTGAAGGCGAGGCGGCTCATCACGGCGTCGGTCAGCGGGCCGCCGACATTGTCGAAGTAGACGTCGATGCCGTCGGGGCAGGCGTCGTCGAGGGCGGCGCCCAGATCGTTCGCCGTGCGGTAGTTGATCGCCGCGTCGAAGCCGAGCTCGTCCCGGATGTAGGCCGCCTTCTCGTCCGAGCCGACGGTGCCGACCACGCGGCAGCCGCCGATCCTGGCGATCTGGCCCACCACGGCGCCGACCGCGCCGGAGGCCGCAGACACCACCACCGTGTCGCCCGGGCGGGGCTGGCCCACCTCCAGCAGGCCGAAATAGGCGGTGGCGCCGGGCATGCCGAGGATGCCGAGCGCGTAGGAGGGCGGGTAGGGGGAGGCGGGCAGGACCCGCGCCGACCCCCGCGTGCAGAGCGCGTACTCCTGCCAGCCGAACATTCCTTCCACCAGGTCGCCCTCGGCCAGCCCCGGTGCCTCGGAGCGCACCACCTCGCCCACCGCGCCGCCGGTCATCACCCCGCCGATGGCCACGGGCGCCGCGTAGGATTTCGCCGCGCTCATGCGGCCCCGCATGTAGGGGTCGAGGGAGAGCGAGAGCACGCGCACCAGCGCCTGGCCGGGGCGGGGTTCGGGCGCCGGCTCCTCGGCGAGCGCGAAGTCGCTCTCCTTCGGCATGCCCACGGGCCGTGCCGCAAGCCTGACCTGGCGGTTGATGGTCGCGTTCATGGTGCTTACTCCGCTCGCTTCGGTCTTCCTCGGCACCAAGCACGGCATGGCGGCGATGCGGCCGGGCGGCTCGATCA
>WTGU01000033.1 GCA_011523425.1 Alphaproteobacteria bacterium | reverse complement strand
ATGGGCGATGCCGGAGGAGATGTTCTTCCGTTCGCGGCGCCGCGTGCGCGTCGGCTTCGCCATACTCGCTGCCCCTTACTTCTTCCTGCCCGCGATCGGCCGGGCCGGGCCCTTGCGCGTGCGTGCGTTGGTGTGGGTGCGCTGGCCGCGCACCGGCAGCCCCCGCCTGTGCCTGAGCCCGCGATAGGTGCCGAGATCCATCAGCCGCTTGATGTTCATCGCGACGTCGCGGCGGAGGTCGCCCTCGACCACATAGCTCTGGTCGATCACCTCGCGGATGCGGATGACCTCGGCGTCGCTCAGCTGGCTCACCCGCTTCTCGGCCGGCAGGCCGACCGTTTCGCGGATTTGCCGGGCCTTGGTGCGCCCGATACCGTGGATGTAGGTCAACGCGATCTCGACCCGCTTGTTGGTCGGGATGTTGACGCCGGCGATGCGCGCCACGTTGCAGCCTCCGCATGGGGGAAAGGCGCGCGCCGATACCCGCGCCGCGCGCCTTGGACGCGACTGATTACCACCGCGCCCGCGCCAGAGTCAAATGCCGTGTCGCGGCCCTTCCCCGCGCTCGCTCTCGCCGGGCCGGGGCGTTTCGGCTAGCATGCCGGCGCCGGCCAGGGTCGACCGCCGGCGAGCGGAGGCCCAGCCCATGGCGCATTATCGGATCGCGATGATTCCCGGCGACGGCATCGGCAAGGAGGTCATGCCCGAGGCCATGCGGGTGCTGGAGGCCGCCGGCCGGCGCTTCGACATCGGCTTCGACTGGCAGCATTTCGACTGGAGCTGCGAGACCTACGGCAAGACCGGCCGGATGATGCCGGAGGACGGCATCGAGGTGCTGCGCCCGTTCGACGCGATCCTGCTGGGCGCGGTGGGCTTTCCCGGCGTGCCGGACCACGTCTCGCTGTGGGGCCTCCTGATCCCGCTGCGCCGGGCCTTCCGGCAATACGTCAACCTGCGGCCGATCAAGCTGCTCAAGGGGGTCTCCACGCCGCTCGCGGACCGCAGCCCCGCCGACATCGACTTCGTCATCGTCCGCGAGAACAACGAGGGCGAGTACTCGGAGATGGGCGGGCGCATCTACGCGGGCACCGAGCAGGAGGCGGTGGTGCAGGAGAGCGTCTTCACCCGCCAGGGCGTCGACCGGGTGATGCGGTATGCCTTCGAGCTCGCGCGCAGACGGCGAGGCCGGCTCGCATCGGCCACCAAGTCCAACGGCATCATCCACACCATGCCCTACTGGGACGAGCGTTTCGCGGCCATCGCCGCCGACTACCCCGACGTCGCGACCGAGAGCTACCACATCGACATCCTGAGCGCCCACTTCGTGGCCCATCCCGACTGGTTCGACGTGGTGGTGGGCAGCAATCTCTTCGGCGACATCCTCTCCGACCTCGGCGCCGCGGTGGCCGGCGGCATGGGGCTCGCGCCCGCCGCCAACCTCAATCCAGAGCGCGAGCTCCCCTCCATGTTCGAGCCGGTGCACGGGTCCGCGCCGGACATCGCCGGCCGCGCCATCGCCAACCCGGTGGCCATGATCTGGACCGGCGCCATGATGGTCGACCATCTCGGCCACGCCGATGCCGCGCGGGCCATCGAGGGCGCCATCGAGACGGTGCTGGAGGGCGGCGCCCCGCTCACCCCCGATCTCGGGGGCGACGCGTCGACCTCGGACGTCGGCGCGGCCATCGCTGAGACGCTCTGAAGTCGCACACCGCCCGGCGACCGAGGAATCCGAAGCGGCGCCTGCTTGACAGGGGCAGGGCGGGTGCTAGGGTCGACGGCCTGCGAGCGGGGCGGGTAGCGGCGCGATTGGCGCACCGCGCGATCACCGGGGAGGCTCCGCCGCGCGGCGAGGCAGTGGCGAAAAAGAAGCTCTACGTCAAGACCTTCGGCTGCCAGATGAATGTCTACGACTCCGCGCGCATGGCGGATGTCCTGGCGCCGCTCGGGTACATGACGACGACGGAGCCCGACGACGCCGATCTGGTCGTTCTCAACACCTGCCACATCCGCGAGAAGGCCGCGGAGAAGGTCTATTCCGAGCTCGGGCGCCTGCGCGCGCTGAAGCAGGCGCGCGCGCGGAAAGGCGGCGAGATGCTGCTCGCCGTCGCCGGCTGCGTCGCGCAGGCCGAGGGCGACGAGGTGGCGGCGCGGGCTCCCTTCGTGGATATCGTGGTGGGGCCGCAGGCCTATCACCGCCTGCCGGCGATGGTGACGCAGGCCTCCCGCGCCGGGCGGCCCGCCGTCGATACCAGCATGCCGGCGGATTCGCGCTTCGACCACCTGCCGGAGGAGCTGGCGGGCCCGCAGCCGGGGCGCGGCGTCTCGTCGTTCCTCACGATTCAGGAGGGCTGCGATCGCTTCTGCACCTTCTGCGTCGTGCCCTATACGCGGGGCGCCGAGGACTCGCGCCCGGCGGCTGCGGTCGAGGCCGAGGCCCGCCGCCTCGTCGCGGCCGGCGCCCGCGAGATCGTGCTGCTCGGGCAGAACGTCAACGCCTACCACGGCGCGGACGACGGCGCGGCGGGGGGCGAGACCGACCTGGCGGCGCTGATCGGCCGGCTCGCCGCGATCGAGGAGCTGGAGCGGCTGCGCTACACGACCTCGCATCCGCGCGACATGACGCCGGCGCTGATCGACGCCCATGGCGCGGAGCCCAAGCTCATGCCCTTCCTGCATCTGCCCGTGCAGTCGGGCTCGGACCGCATCCTCGCCGCCATGAACCGGGGGCACGGCGCGGATCACTACCGCGGCCTGATCGAGGCGTTGCGCGCGGCGCGGCCGGACATCGCGCTCTCGAGCGACTTCATCGTGGGCTTTCCCGGCGAGAGCGAGGCGGACTTCGAGGCGACGCTCGCGCTCGTGAGTGCCGTGGGCTTCGCGCAGGCCTTCTCCTTCAAGTACAGCCCCCGGCTGGGCACCCCGGCGGCGGATCGCGACGACGCCGTGCCTGAGGCACTCAAAGCCGAGCGGCTCGACAGGCTGCAACGCCTGCTCGACGAGCAGAAGCGGCGCTTCAACGACGCCATGATCGGCCGCACGCTGCCCATCCTGTTCGAGAGGCGCGGCCGCCATCCCGGCCAGATCGCGGGCCGCACCCCCTACATGCAGTGGCTCCACGTGGACGGCGGGGACGCGCCGATCGGCACCGTCGCAGAGGCGACCGTGACGGAGGCCTCCGCCAACGGCCTCGGCGGCGTGCTGGCCGGCGATGCGCGCCCGCCCGGGGCGAGGCCCCGTGCCGGCCTGCGCATGCCGGATGGCGCCATGGGAGGCGTTTCCGCGTGAGCGGTCCGCGCAGCGGGGCGCCGGCAGAGGCGGGCGCGCAGATTCGCTTCGACGACAACACGCTGCTGCCGCTCCTCTTCGGCGACCATGACCGCCACCTGGTGCGGATCGAGAGCGCGCTCGGCGTCGTGCTGCGCTCGCGCGGCAACGAGGTCGCAATCAGCGGGCCGCCGTCCTCGGTCGCGGCCACCGAGGCGGTGCTGCGTACTCTCTACGACAAGCTGAAGCGGGGGCTGCCCATGGGCGGCGGCGAGGTCGAGGGCGCGATCCGCATGGCGACAGGGCCCGGCGCGGGCGGCACGGCGGGCACGGGCGGCGCCGGCGCTGCGCTGGCCGAGCCTGAGTCCCAGCTCGTGCTCCGCACCCGCAAGCGCCCGGTCAGCCCGCGCTCGCCGCGCCAGGCCGACTACGTGCGCGCGATGCTCGCCAACGACCTGGTGTTCGGGCTCGGTCCCGCCGGCACCGGCAAGACCTATCTCGCGGTGGCGATGGCGGTCTCCCTCTACCTCGCCGGCAGGGTGGAGCGAATCATCCTCTCCCGCCCGGCGGTCGAGGCGGGCGAGCGGCTGGGCTTCCTGCCCGGCGACCTCAAGGACAAGGTCGACCCCTACCTCCGCCCGCTCTACGACGCGCTCTACGACATGCTGCCGGCGGACCTGGTGGCGCGTCGCCTGGAAGCCGCGGAGATCGAGATCGCGCCGCTCGCCTTCATGCGCGGCCGTACTCTCTCCCAGGCCTTCATCATCCTCGACGAGGCGCAGAACACGACGCCGCTGCAGATGAAGATGTTTCTCACGCGGCTCGGCGAAGGCTCGCGCATGGTGGTCACCGGCGACCTCACCCAGGTGGACCTGCCGGCAGGCGCGCGCTCGGGCCTCCGCCACGCGGTGACGACGCTCGAGGGGCTGGGCGGGGTCTCCTTCGTCCGCTTCGGCACCGCCGACGTCATGCGCCACTCGCTGGTGACGCGCATCCTCGAGGCCTATGACTCAGGCGAGGCGACAGCCACGGGCGATGATCGAGATCGAGATCCGACTCCGCGATTCGGCGTGGTCGACCGCTCTTCCTGACGCCGCCGCTGTGGCCCGCCGTGCCGCCGCCGCGGCCCTGGAGGCCGCGCCCGCCCTGCCGGAGGACGTCGAGCTCGCGGTGGTGCTGGCGGACGATTCCTTCGTGCGCTCGCTCAACCGGGACTGGCGCGGGCAGGATCGAGCGACCGACGTGCTCTCCTTCCCGATGCACGAGCGGCCCGGCGACGCACCGCGCCAGGCGGACGCACCGCTCATGCTGGGCGACGTGGTGCTGGCCCGCGAGACCGTGCAGCGCGACAGTGCCTCGGCCGGCGTCGGCCTCGCTCAGCAGCTGAGCCATCTCGTCGTCCACGGCGTGCTTCACCTGCTCGGCCACGACCACGACGAGCCGGACGCCGAGCGCCGCATGCGCGCGCTCGAATCCCGCACGCTATTGGGGCTTGGCTTATGCGATCCCTACGCTACCCTGTGAACGTGACACTTGCCCCGCGATTCGCGGCCGCGGCGGCGGAACGATGAGCGAAGACGACAAACCTCCATCTAGCGGCGACAGTACCGGGGGCGACCGCAACGGGCGAAACCGCTCGTCGCTCGTCCGCCTTCTCGGCCGCTGGCTGCGCAAGGGGCTGGGCCGCGGCAACGGCGCATCGTGGCGCGACTTCATCGGCGAGGTTCTCGCCGAGGAGGAGATCGCCGAGCAGATCAGCCCTCACGAGCGCGACCTGCTGCGCAACCTGCTGCGCTTCGGTGCGCTCACCGCCGAGGACGCGATGGTGCCCCGCAACGACATCACCGCCGTCGAGGTGACGGCCCCGCTCGACCAGGTCGTCGCCACCATCAAGGCGGAGGGGCATTCGCGCATGCCGCTCTACCGCGACAATCTCGACGACGTGGTCGGCATGATCCACATCCGCGATGTCATGCGCCACTGGGGCGGGAACGGCCCCTTCGATCTGAACACGATCCGCCGCGACATCCTGTTCGTGCCGCAGGCCATGCCGGTCCCCGCGCTGCTCAAGGAGATGCGCGAGACCCGCCTGCACATGGCGGTGGTCGTCGACGAGTACGGCGGCACCCACGGCCTGGTCACGATCGAGGATCTGGTGGAGGAGATCGTCGGCGAGATCGAGGACGAGCACGACGAGATCGAGACCCCTGCCCTCGTCCACCTCGACGACGGCGCCGTGGAGGCGGACGCGCGCGTGCGCGTGGACGAGCTGGAGCGCGATCTCGGGGTCCCGCTGCTCGACGGCGCGATCGAGGACGAGGTCGACACCCTCGGCGGGCTCGTGTTCGTGCTCGCCGAGCGGGTGCCGCACGGGGGCGAGCGGATCCCCCACCCAGCCGGATTCACCTTCGAGGTCCTGGAGGCCGACCCACGGCGCATCAAGAGGCTGCGAGTCAGCCGCAGCGAGCCACGCCCGGCGCACGGCCGCCCGTGAGCAGCGCCGGTCGCTCCGTTTCGGCGCGGCTTGCGGCGCTTGCGGAGACGCTCGGCGCCTTGTCCGGCTGGCGCCGCTCGGCGCTCGCCGCCGCCCTGGGCGCCCTCGCGGCGACGGCGCTGCCGCCCGTCCATGCGCTGCCGCTACTGCTGGTCGCCTTCACCGGCCTGGCCTGGCTGATCCACGCCAGCCGCTCCCCTTGGCGCGCCGCGATCGCGGGCTGGTGGTTCGGCTTCACCCATTTCATCGCCGGAATCTACTGGATCGGCGCCGCCCTGCTCACCGATCCCTCGCGCCACGGCTGGATGGTCGTCCCCGCCATCCTCGGGCTTTCTGCCGGCTTCGCGCTGTTCCCGGCGCTTGCCGCCTTCGTGGCGCGCCTGCCTGCGCTCCCGATCGGCGGCCGCGTGCTCGCCCTCGCCGTCACCTGGACCGCCGCGGAATGGCTGCGCGGCACCATCCTCACCGGCTTCCCGATGAACCTCATGGGCACGGTCTGGGCGCCCTCGATCGGCATGATTCAGGCCGCGGCGCTGGCCGGGGCCTATGGGCTGAGCTTCGTGACCGTCTTCGCCGCGGCGTCGCCGGCGGCGCTCGCCGCGCCATCGCCCAGCGAACGACCGAGGCGCCGGGCCTGGTTCCTGCCGGCCATGGCGTTCGGGCTGCTGGCGGCGATCTGGATCGGCGGGCAGGCACGGCTCGCGCTCGCACCCGATCAGGCGCCCACCGACATCCGCCTGCGTCTGGTGCAGGCCAACATCGAGCAGACCCTCAAATGGAAGGAGGAGGAGCGCGCCGCGGCGCTGGCCCGCCACGTGCTCCTGTCGCAGGGAGAGGGCTTCGAGGCGATCGACGCCGTGATCTGGCCGGAATCGGCCGCGACCTTCTACGTGGACGAGAGCCGGCCGGTCCGCGACTTCCTGGCGCGGGCGGTGCCGCCGGGCGGCCGCCTGCTCACCGGCGCACCCCGGCGCACCGTCTCGGCGGGGCGTACGATCGCCTACTGGAACAGCCTGCACGCGCTCACCCCGGCAGGCGCCATCGCCGCCACCTACGACAAGCACCACCTCGTGCCCTTCGGGGAGTACATCCCGCTGCGCGCGGTCCTGCCTCTGCGGGCGCTGGCCTACGGCGGGGCGGATCACTCGGCCGGGCCGGGGCCGCGCACCGTGAGCCTGCCGGGCCTGCCGCCCTTCAGCCCGTTGATCTGCTACGAGGCGATCTTTCCGGGCGAGGTGGTGGCCGACGACATGCCGGGAGAGGCGCGGCCGGCATGGCTGCTCAACGTCACCAACGACGCCTGGTTCGGGCAGACGGCCGGTCCCTACCAGCACTTTCAGGCAGCCCGGCTGCGGGCCGTCGAGGAAGGCCTGCCGCTGGTGCGCGCGGCGAACACCGGCATCTCCGCCGTCGTCGATGCCCACGGCCGAGTGGTAGGCCGCCTCGGGCTGGGCGTGACCGGCGTGCTCGATGCCCGGCTGCCGCCCGCGCTGGCCGGACGCACGCCGGTGGCGCAGCTCGGTCAGTGGCCGCTTGCCATTCTGCTGGGCCTCGCGGCAGCGGCCGCGCTCGCTCTGGGTTTCGGTCTGCGGAAGGGGGGCCGGCGCGCCCCTCAGGGCGAATAGGACCAGGGTATCGCCCCGCCGCTCGCGAGCGTCGCCAGCATCAGCGCGAACGCGGCGGCGGTGTAGGCGTCCGCGCGGTCCAGAATGCCGCCGTGACCGGGGATGAGACGGCCCGAATCGTCGGCGCCGACGCGTCGCTTGAAGGCGGATTCGGCGAGATCCCCCAACTGGCCCATGATCGAGCCGAGAGCGCCGGCGCCTGCCAGCAGCGCGAGCGACGGCCTATCCGCGACCCAACCGGCGAGCGGCATCAGCCAGCCGAGCAGGATGCTCGCGCCGACCGCCGCGGCCACGCCGCCAACGGCGCCGGCCCAGGTCTTGGCCGGGCTGATGCGGGGCGCGAGCCTGGGGCCGCCAAGGGTCCGCCCGGCTGCGTAGGCGCCGGAATCGCTCGCCCAGACCACGGCGAAGAGCCAGAAGATCGTCGCCCGCCCCGGCGCATCGTCACCACGTAGCGCGAGCGTCGCGACGACGAGGAAGAGGATCAGCCCGGCCCCGGCAAGGCCCGCGGCGCGGTCGCGCAGCGAGCCGCGCTCCGCGCCCGAGACCGCTGCCGCCGCTGCGGCGGCTGCGGCGGCGGCAACTTCCGCTCCGACCGTGGCGAAGAGCGCGCAGACGGCCGCAAGGCCCGCGATGCCGGCGAGGCCCGCTGCGTCCGTCAGCGGCCGGCCGAGAAGCCGTCGCCACTCGCGCCAAGCAAGCAGCCCCGCGGCCCCGAGCGCAGCGATGAAGACGGGGCCGCCGAGATAGGCCGCGCCGAGCGCAGCAGGCGCGAGTATCGCCGCGGACGCAGCCCGCAGGGCGAGCTCGCGAGCGGCGGAGCGCGGGCCCATCACGGCAATTCCTGCCATATCAATGCCACAATCGGCCCCTAGATTAGCCCATGGGTGACGGTGAAGCGCTTCGTCCCTCCCGCTGTCCCCAACACGACTGGTCGATCCTCCTGGCTGGGGCGGTCCTTGTGACCGCCCCAGCTATTTTGCTTCCGGCGGTGGACCATCGCCGCAACCGGGGCCCCGCCTGCTGCGGGCGCGGGCCGTTCCGGCCGCCTGCGTGATGGGATAGCATGACGGCCCATTGCCGACCACGGGGCGCGCCGTCATGTCGATCACGCCGATCCACCACATCCCGCTCAAGCCGGAATACAAGAGCCCGTTCAGTGCCGCCTTCGCGGTCGAGAACGCCCGCCTGCTGCTGTTCTCCGGCTGCGGCCCGATCCCCATCTACCACGCGCACCCGCACGACCCGGTGGCCGAGGCCGAGTGGCTGGCCGGCGGCATCCGCGAGCAGGCCGAGAAGACCTTCGCCAACATCGGCACCATCCTGGAGGCCGCGGGCGCCGACTTCTCCCAGATCGTCAAGCTCAACATCTACCTGACCGACATGTCGGGCCAGGACGTGCTGAACGACATATCGGCCCGCCATTTCGACCCGGCGAACCCGCCACCGCGCACGCTGGTCGGCGTGACCGAGCTCGCCCACCCCAAGATGCTGATCGAGATCGAGGGCATGGTGGCGACGCCGCTCGGCGGCTGAACGGTCCGCCGGGCGGTTTGATCCGCCCTGCGGGCGGCGGCACAATGAGCGACGACGATGGGGAGGAGCGCCCGCCGCCGGGCGGGCGGAGAACGGGAGGCTGTCATGCAGAACGGTGCGCTCAGAGTGCTCGTGGTGGGCGTCGGCAACATGGGACTGAGCCACGCGCTCGCCTATGACAAGATCGATGGCTTCGAACTCGCAGGCCTGTGCAGCCGCAGCATCCGCGGGCGCAACGACCTGCCCGCCGCCCTCGCATCCCTGCCCCGTTACGAGAATTTCGATGCGGCGCTGGCCGAGAGTCGCCCGGACGTGGTTTCCATCAACACCTACCCGAACACCCATGAGGAGCTCTGCCTCAAGGCGTTCGACGCCGGCGCCCACGTCTTCGTCGAGAAGCCATTGGCCACCACCGTGGACGGCGCGCAAGCCGTGGTGGACAAGGCGCGGGCCACCGGCAAGAAGCTCGTCATCGGCTACATCCTGCGGGTGCACCCCGCCTGGCAGGAGTTCATCCAGCGTGCGCGCACGCTCGGCAAGCCGCTGGTCATGCGCATGAACCTCAATCAGCAGAGCCGGGGGCCGGCCTGGAACTGGCACCGCAACCTGATGGACTCGCTGACGCCCATCGTCGACTGCGGGGTCCACTACGTGGACGTCATGTGCCAGATGACCGGCGCCCAGCCGGTCCGCGTGCACGGCATCGGCGCCAGGCTTTCGGACCAGACCAAACAGCAGAACTACGGCCACCTTCACGTCGAGTTCGACGACGGCTCGGTGGGCTGGTACGAGGCCGGCTGGGGTCCGATGATGAGCGAGGTCGCCTTCTTCGTGAAGGACGTGGTCGGGCCCAAGGGCTGCGTCAGCATCGTCATGCCGCAGGA
>WTGU01000016.1 GCA_011523425.1 Alphaproteobacteria bacterium | reverse complement strand
AGAAGGTCGAGATCGACATGATCGAGTTCTTCCGCAAGCAGATCACCATGACGAGTTGTCACTTCGCGCCGAAGTCGACCAACAACGAGGTCCTGCGCCTGATGGAGCAGGGCAAGCTGAGGCCGGTGATCGGCGAGGTTCTGCCGCTGGCGGAGATGCGCACCGCCCACGAGCGGCTCGCGAACCGCGCCGTCTTCGGCAAGATTGTGCTTGAAGTCTAGCGGGGCAGGGCATGGCCGAGTTGGAACTGCATAAGGTCGAGTGCTGGCTTCGCCGGCAGGTCGTCCTCGACAGCCTCAGCATGAGGGCGCCATCGGGGCGCATCACCGCGCTGCTGGGCGACGAGGAATCGGGCCGGATGACCGCGCTCAAGGTCATCGCCGGGACCGAGAAGGTCCAGGACGGCGCCATCCTCATCGACGGCGAGGACGTGCTCGGGCAGCGCCCGGGGGTGCGGAGCGTGGCGACGGTCTTCCGCACCGCCGCGCTGATGCCGCATCGGACGGCCTACGAGAACATCGCCTATCCGCTGCGGATCGCCCGCTTCGACCAGGAGACGATCCAGGCGCGCACGATGGCCGTCGCCGAGCACTTCGGGCTCACCGAGGTGCTCACGCAAAGGCCCAAGAAGCTCCCGGCCGTGCAGTGCTACCAGATCGGCCTCGCCCGCGCGCTGGTGCGCGATCCCGCGGTCTACCTCTTCGAGCTGCCGGCCGACGACGACCCGGCCATCCGCGATCTGGCGCTCGCCGAGATGCGCCGGCTGCGGGACGAGTTCGGCCGCACCGTGCTCTATGCCACCGGGAACGTCGACGACGTGCGCGGGTTCGCCGACTGGATCGTCGTCCTGCACGAGGGGCGGCGGCTGCAGATGGGGAGCTTCGAGCGGATCGTCAAGTGGCCCACCACGCGGCGGGTGGCCGGGCTCTTCGGCGCGAAGCTGCGGGCAGCCCGCGTGCTCGAGGTCGCCGGCGACGGCGCGCTCACCGTGAGCCTCAAGGACGGCACGACGCTCGAACTCCCGTGCGATTCGGACGGCGCCGCGGCCGGCGAGCGCGCCACCCTCGCCATCTGGCCGGAGCACATCGGCCGCGGGGGCGATGCGCCGGTCTATCCGCCCGAGCACTGCTACCTGTTCAGCGAGAAGGGGCGGCTCGTGCTGGGGCCCTCGGGTCTGCCGCCCAAGCGAAAGCCGAAGAAGAGCGCCCGCCCCCGGGCCCGGCGGCGCTGATCGGCGGGCAGCGCCGCCCGCCGCAATCCCGCCTCGGCTGCGGGCAGCGGTCGAGTCGCGACACGTCCCGTGCAGGACGCGGGCCCGGCACGCGAGAATCACCAATATATGGAAACGAGTTAACAGATTATCACAACATCGTGTAAGCATTGATGAAGCGTGAGACAGGAAGCCGCCTGTCGTTCATTATGCCGGCCCGCGCGGCCGCGTTGCCAGTCACGCGCCGCCCACACTAGGATGAGAAGCGGCCACGCCCGCCCACGAACGGACTCCTCAGCAGATGATGGACCACGCCGCCGCCCGCCGAAACATGGTCACGGGCCAGATCATGACCAACCGCGTCACCGACGAGCGGTTGATCGAGGCGATGGCGGACATTCCACGCGAGCGCTTCGTCCCCCATGCCAGGCGGGGCGTCGCCTACGTGGACGAGGACGTGGAGGTCGCGCCCGGCCGCTACCTGATGGAGCCCATGGTGCTCGCCCGCCTGGTGCAGGAGGCCGGCGTCACGGCCGACGACGTGGTCCTCGATGTCGGCTGCGGCACCGGCTACGCGACGGCCGTCATGGCCCGCCTCGCCGCCACCGTGATCGCGCTGGACGTGGACGAGGCGCTCGCCGCCGAGGCGGAGCGCGCGCTGAGCGCCGTTGGTGCCGACAACGCCATCGTGGTGAGCGGCCCGCTTGCCGAAGGCCACGCCCGCCAGGCGCCCTACGACGTGATCCTGATGGGCGGCGCGGTCGATCATCTGCCGCAGGCGCTGGTGGATCAGCTTGCCGAGGCGGGCAGGGTCGTCGGCGTCCTGTGCGAGCCCGACACGATGGGGCAGGCGACGCTCTGGGCGCGCCACCGGGGCGCGCTCTCCAGCCGCCGGCTGTTCGAGGTCTCGCTGCCGGCTCTCCCCGGCATCGCCCGGCCCGCGCGCTTCGAGTTCTAGGGCGATGGAGGGGGAGGTGCCGGCCCTCTCGGTCGGGGATTTCGCGGCGCTGCGCGCCCGCGTCGAGCCCTACGCGCTGCTCGACGTGCGCGAGCCCTGGGAGGTGGCGCTCGGCGCGCTGCCGGAGGCGCTGGCCATACCCATGAGCGAGCTGCCCGACCGGCTCGACGCGCTGCCGGCGGATCGCCCGCTCGTGGTGCTCTGCCACCACGGCCAGCGGAGCGGCCACGTCACCGCGTGGCTGCGGCGGCTCGGCTACGACAACGCGGTCAATCTCGAGGGCGGCATCGACGCCTGGGCGCGGACGGTCGATCCCGCCATGGCGACCTACTGAAGGGAGCGGACCATGTCTCGCGACCGATGGCACGGGAAGGTGACTCAGGGGACGGCGCTAGGCGGGCTGCTCGCGGCGCTCCTCGTCGGCGTATCGGCGCCGCTCGGCGGCGCTGCCGCCCAGACCCTGGAGGAGGCCCTCACGAGCGCCTATCTGAACAACCCGACCCTGCAGGCCGAGCGCGCCCGGGTCAGGGCGGTGGACGAGGAAGTGCCGGCGGCGCTGGCTGGCTGGCGCCCCACGATCGAGATCGCGGGCGACGCCGGCAGCGCATTCAGCGAGACCGAGGGCGACCCGCCCATGAACCGGAGCGATACGTTCGCCCCCTATGGCGTCGGGCTCAGCATCGTTGCTCCCCTCTACCAGGGCGGGCGCATCCCGGCCCAGGTTGAAGCGGCGGAGAGCCTGGTCGACGCCGGACGGGCGCAGCTCCGCGCCGTCGAGCAGACGATCATGCTCGACACCGTGACCGCCTACATGGACGTGCTGCGCTATCGCGCCGAGATCGAGCTCAGCCTCAGCAGCGAGCGGGTCGTGGGCCGCCAGTTGCAGGCGGCGCGGGACCGGCTGGAGGTCGGCGAGGCGACGCGGACCGATGTCGCCCAGGCCGAGGCCCGGCTCGCGCAGGCGAACGCCGAGCGCGTGGCGGCGGAAGGCGGCCTCATGTCCGCCCGCGCGTTCTACGTGCAGGTGACCGGCTCGGTTCCGGGCGCGCTCGCGTGGCCGCCCGTCCCCATGGGCCTACCGGAGACGGAGGAGGAGACGCTGCTCTCGGCTACCGGCGGCAATCCCTCGATCGAGGCAGCCTCGTCGCTGGCCGATGCGGCGCAGGCGGATATCGAGGCCGCAGCCGCGGCGCTGAAGCCGCAGGTCGCCATCGTGGGCGACCTCCGCCAGCGCTACAACCGCTCGGACATGGTGGACCAGGCCACCGACGCCTCCGTGATGGCCACGCTGCGCGTGCCGCTCTACCAGGGCGGGGCCGCGACCGCGCGCGTCCGCCAGGCCAGGCAGGTGGCGGCGCAGCGGCTTCTCGAGTTCGACCAGAGCCGGCGCACGGTGCAGGAGCAGGCGGCGCACGCCTGGCGGGCGCTCACCGGCGCGCGGGCGCAGATCGACGCGTTCGAGTCGCAGGTGGCGGCCGCGGCGGTGGCGCTGGACGGCGTCGAGCAGGAGGCCCGGGTCGGGCTGCGTACCACGCTCGACGTGCTCGACGCCGAGCAGGAGCACTTCCAGGCGCAGATCAACCTGGTCAGGGCGAAGCGCGAGGAGATCGTCGCCGCCTACCGGGTGAAGTCGGCGGTCGGCGCGCTGACGGCGCGTGCGCTCGGCCTGCCGGTCGAGCTCTACGATCCCGAGGAGCACTACCGGAGCGTGCGCGGGAGCCAGGGCACGTGGCTCTGGGGAGAGGAATGACCACCGCTCTGAGGGAGGAGTGACGACATGGAGAAGCCGGCGCTGGCCGATCACCCGATCCACGAAATCATGGTGAGGCGCTGGAGCCCGCGCGCCTTCGCTCCTCGTCCGCTTCCCCGCGAGCAGGTCCTCATCCTGCTCGAAGCCGCTCGCTGGGCGGCGTCGAGCTTCAACCAGCAGCCCTGGCACTTTCTCGTCGCCACCAGGGACGACGAGGCGCGGTTCGCGCAGATGCTGGAGTGCCTGGTGCCCGGCAACCAGGTGTGGGCGCGCGACGCTTCGCTGCTCATCCTCACCGTCACCAAGGGCACCTTCGACCACAACGGCAAGCCCAACAGCTGCGCCGTTCACGACATCGGCCTCACCGCCTGCCAGCTCGTGCTGCAGGCCACGGCGCTTGGGCTCGCCACCCACCAGATGGCGGGCATCGAGGCCGACAAGATCCGCGAGGTCTACGGCGTGCCGGAGGGCTTCGAGCCGGTGACCGGGATCGCCGTGGGCTATCCGGGCGATCCGGACACGCTGCCAGACGACCTGCGCGAGATGGAGCTCGCGCCGCGCACGAGGCGGCCCTTCGCGGAGTTCGTCTTCGCCGATGGCTGGGGCAACCCCGCCGGCTATTGAAGGCACTTAGTCTATTCGCTTCCCTCAATCGCCGGACGCTCGCTCCGCTCGCTTGGCTTTCGCGCCATAAGGCGCGGCGCGCAGTCGCGCGCTCCGGGCCGTATTGCGGCCCGGTCGTCGTCGCGCTGGACGCGACGCTGTTCAGAGTACCGGCCTATGCCTGCACGATCTCCGGCCTGTGCTCGACGGGGAAGTTCACCGAACGCGCGACGAAGCAGTTCGCGCCCGCGGTCTCGTGCAGGCGCGCCGCCGTCTCGGCGCAGCTCCCGGCCGCGATGGTCACGCGGGGCGCGAGCGTGACGCGCGAGAACTGGCCGGCGCCGTCCGGCGGCCCGGTCTCCATCACGCCGGACGCCGTGTCCTCGTAGGCCGTGACCACGACGCCCGCGATCGAGCAGAGGTGCAGGTATCAGAGCATGTGGCAGGCCGAGAGCGCCGCCACCAGCAGGTCCTCCGGGTTGTGCCGGTCGGCGTCGCCCCGGAAGACGGTGTCGGCCGAGCCCCGGATCGCCGGCTTGCCGGGGCAGGCGATCGTGTGGTCGCGCCCGTAGGCCTTGTAGCCGGCGGTGCCCTCGCCGCGGTTTCCGGTCCAGGTCACCGTGGCTTCGTATCTATGCTCTCGTTCCATGGCCCGCTCCCGCCTCTTTGTCGCTCACGGCAGCCGGCTTACGGCCGGCGCCTCCGCGAGGGCGCCGCATTAGCGGCGGGCCGCGGTCGCGGCCTTTCGCGCATCCGGCAAAGACGGATGCGCTCTAGAAATCCTCTCTGAACACGTCCAGCGGCGAGCAGGGCGGCGGGATCGAGATGGCCTGGATGACGGTCTCGGGCCGTCGCAGGTAGTCGCCGAGCTCGATCTCCCCGGCGCTGCGCCCCGGGGTCTCGACATGCGTGCCCAGGCGGCGGCCGAAGCGCACCAGGGAGCGGCCGTAGCGGGTGCGCTCCGCGTCGTAGCGGGCCAGCGCGTAGGCGAGCTCGCCGGGGTAGGCGCCGATGAGGTCGGCGAGGAGGACCGCATCGCCGGTCGCCTTGACCACGCCCATGCCGGTGTGGGGCCGCGCGGCGAACGCCGCATCACCCAGAAGCGCGACCGACCCCTCCACCATCTGCGGCGTCTCCAGGTCCACGATGGTCTGGAAGAAGAGCCCGCGCGAGCGGATCATCGGCTCCGCCAGCACCGGCGGCAGGAGGTTTTCCGCCGCCTGCCTGATCTCGTCGACGAACGAGGGGACGATGAGATCGGGCGCGATGCCCGCCTCGTGATAGTGGCCGGACTCGTCGGTCTGCATCTCCCGCAGCCGCTCGGCCGTGGTCAGCCTGTACCAGACGATGTTGAAGCGTCGCCTGCCGGGGCTTCCGTCGCCGTCCGCGCCCGCCACCGGATAGCCGACGACATGCTCTCCCGGCGGCAGGCAGACGATGAAGTGCTCGAACAGGATGTCGCGGTGCGCCGCCGAGAGACGCTCTTCCTCGACGATGCCGCGCCACGCCACGTAGCCTGCGTATTCCGGCACCGCATCCGGCCAGAGCTGGGCGCGAACGGTGGAGCGCACGCCGTCGGCGCCGATCAGCAAGTCGGCCTCTATGCGGCTGCCGTCGGCGAAATGGGCGAGGACGCGATCGCCCTGCGCCTCGGCCCGCGTGAAGGTGGCGCCGGCGACATAGCGCTCCGCCGGGAAGATCCCCCGCAGCGAGCGGTAGAGGTGGCCCCAGGTCGACTGGATCTGCGGCAGGCGGCGGCGCGCGAGGATCTGCCCGTCGGTGCCGAGCGTGATGCGCTCCTCCAGCCTGGTCCCGAACGCCTCGTCGATGGTGATCCCGAGACGCTCGAAGGCAGCGTGAAGCTCGGGATGGGTAGCGATGCCGACGCCACGCTCGGCGAGCTCGGTGCCGATCCGCTCGTGCACCGTCACGTCGCAGCCCGCGCGGTGCAGCAGATTGCCCGCGAGCAGCCCGCCCAGCGAGCCGCCGACGATGACGACGCGCTGGCGCGGGGCAGCGTTTCCCTCGGAGCCGTCAGCCATGCCGGGAGAGCCCCCGCACGATTCCTGCCGTGCTGCCGCGCGGCGGGTTACCGGCGTGGGTCGTCAAGATGCGTTCGTCGCTGGTCTTCATCGGTACCGAATCACCCGCTCCCCAGCCTACGCGAGAAGCGCGGCGCCGGCCATCACGTCGCGCCGGGCGTCACGTCACGCGGGGCGTCGCGGTGGATGCGGGGAGCGGCGGCGCCGGGGAAGTTCCACCGGGTGAGCCAGCGGGCGAGGGAGCCGTTGAGGGCGCTGTCCAGCAGGCGGCAGTCGGCGGCGACGGTCTCGTCGCGCACGTCGCGCTGCACCTCGGCCGTGCCGCGCCAGGGCCCCTGATCGGTGGTGGACGACTGCCCCAGGATGGTGGTGGCGATGGCGCGGTCGAGGTAGGCGACAAAGGCCTGGAAGTCGCCGCCCGCGCGCTGCGCGCTGTCGACGATCTCGATCTCCTGACCCTCGGGCAGGACCACGCCGAGGCTGGTGGCGAAGGACTCGACCAGCGCCAGCAGCTCGGCCTTCTGCTCGGACGTGGCGTTGCGCGGATAGGTGCCCTTGACGCCGGGGGCGCCGAACCTCTCGAGCGCGACGGACCAGAACTTCAGCCCGTGACGCTTGAGCCAGACCGGCCAGAAGCACCAGCGCGCGAGCCCCGGTCCGTGCGGCAGGTCGCCGTGCTCGCCGGGGCGGCGGAGGACCACGAACTTGCCTGCCGGCAGCGGCTCGCCCAGGGGGTGGGTATCGGTGCGCAGCAGCGGCTCCCCCTCGTCGGACCAGCGGAAGCGGTCCGGCGCGCGCACCGCGAGGCGGTCCAGCACGACGCGCTCTCCGTCCTCGGCCCAGAGCGCCTCGGCGATGGCGTAGCCGTACCAGACCCCGTGCAGGAGCTGGCGGCAGGCGGCGTCGAAGCCCGCGTCCGCGAGCTGGCGGGCGAGGTCGTCCGCCGCGGCGCGATCTAGCGCGCCGTCGCCGCCGGGCTCGACCGTCCAGGGCCGCGCGATGGCGGCGTCGAGACGCTGGTCCAGCGCGGCCTGGCAGCGTTCATCCCGCAGGATGTCGCGGTAGATGCGGAGCGCGTGCGCGTCGTCGCGCAGGCGCTGGGCGTAGCGCGAGGGCTGGCGCGGGTTGAGCGGCAGCTCGCCGATATAGGGCTGGAGGCGGCCGGCGATGCTGGCGGCCGCGGCTTCGCCGGCGGGCGGGGCGGCGGGCGCGCCCGTGCGGGTGCGCGGCAGCAGCCGGCCGAGGCGGGTGGCGAGGCGGGGCGTGGAGGTGAAGACAGGTCGGGCTCTCATGGCCCGATCATCGCCGCCTCTTCGCGCCCTGTGCACCGCACCATGGTGCGGTGTCTTTCGCGGGCGGAGAAGGGGCGCAGGGCGCTAGAGCGTATCCGTCGTTGACGGATACGCGACAGGCCGCGACTGCGGCCCGCCGCCTATGCGGCGCCCTCGCGGAGGCGCCGGCCACAGGCCGGCTGCCGTGAGCGACAAAGAGGCGGGAGCGTGTCCGTGTGAAACGGACACGCGCTATGGCGCCTGTGCGCGGTTGGCGCGGCGCTGCCGCCAGAACTGCGACAGGATGACGAGGCCGAGCAGGGCGAGGCCGGCGGGGTAGATGAGCTGCTTCGGCGGCAGGTCGATCTGCTCCACGTCGACGCCGGTGACGTAGTCGCCCCAGTCGATGCCCGCCTGCTCGGCCATGCCGTTGAAGGCGAGGTCCACCACCGCGTAGCGGCCGTCCGCCTCCTGCTCGAGCCCGACGCCGAAGGTCTCCGTCGGCGTCGCCGCCTGCTCCGCCGGGGTCTCCAGCACGAAGAGCTTGTAGCGCTCGCCGTAGTCGGTCTCGCGCGTCACGTGCAGGCGGACGTCGCGGCCGGGTTCGGGCACGAACGCGCCGGAGGCGAAGGACTCGAAGGCGACCGCCTCGAAGGGCGGCACGATCTCGTCCATGAAGAAGCCGGGGCGGAAGAGCATGAAGCAGGCCGCGGCCAGGATCACGGCCTCGTACCATCGCACCTTGACGAGCATCCACCCCTGCGTGAGCGAGCTGAAGGCGAGGATCGCGAGCAGCGACATGATGGCGACGAGGGCACCATGCCAGAAGCTGTCCACGCCGATCAGCAGCAGCTCCGTGTTGAAGAGGAAGACCAGCGGCAGGATGGCGGTGCGGATGTCGTACATGAAGGACTGCACGCCGGTCTTCAGCGGGTCGGCCCTGGATATGGCCGAGGCCGCGAAGGCGGCAAGGCAGACGGGTGGCGTCGAATCCGCCAGCAGGCCGTAATAGAAGACGTAGAGATGGACGGCGATGAGCGGCAGGACGAGACCCGCCGCGTTGCCGAGCTCCACCAGCACGCCCGCGAGCAGCGAGGCTACCACCAGGTAGTTGGCGGTGGTCGGCAGCCCCATGCCGAGAACGATGCAGAGGATCGCGGTCAGCCCGAGCAGGATGTAGACGTTGCCGCCGGCGATGGCCTCGACCACGCCGACCATGGCGTTGTTGAGGCCGGTGGACGAGACAGCGCCGACGATGATGCCGGCGGCGGCGACGGCGACCGCGATGCCGATCATGTTGCGCGCGCCGGCCACCATGCCGAGATAGATCTCGGTGAAGCCGTCGCGCACCGCTTCGCCCATCGGCTGGCCGCCGCCGCGGGCTGCTGCGACCACCCGGCGGACGAGGATGATCACCATCACCGAGAGGATCGAGTAGAAGACCGCGCTGTGCGCGCTCCAGCGCTCCACCATCAGCAGGTAGACCAGCACGAAGATCGGGATCAGGTGGTGCGCGCCGCCGAGGAAGGTGTGGCGCAGCCGCGGGATGTCGGCCCGCGGCAGGCCCGAGAGGCCGAGCTTCTTCGCCTCCAGGTGGGAGATGTAGAGCAGCGCGATGTAGCTGAGCACGGCGGGGATCGCCGCGGCCGCGACCACGTCGAAATAGGAAATGCCGATGAACTCGGCGATGATGAAGGCGGCCGCCCCCATGATCGGCGGCATGAGCTGGCCGTTGGTGGACGCCGCGACCTCGATGGCGCCGGCCTTCACCGCGGGCATGCCGATCCGCCGCATGACGGGGATGGTGAAGGTGCCGGTGGTGACGACGTTGGCGATCGACGAGCCGGAGACCATGCCGGTCATGCCTGACGCGAGGATCGCCGCCTTGGCCGGCCCGCCGGTGTAGCGACCCACCAGGGCGAAGGAGAGGGCGAGGAAGTACTGGCCCGCGCCGGCCTTGTCGAGCAGCGCGCCGAACAGCACGAACAGGAACACGAAGCTGACCGAGACGCTGAGCGGAATGCCGAAGACCGCCTCGCCCGTGAGCCACTG
>WTGU01000022.1 GCA_011523425.1 Alphaproteobacteria bacterium | reverse complement strand
CGCGGGCGCGCCGCATAAGCGGCGGGCCGCAGTCGCGGCCTGTCGCGCATCCGTCGGAGACGGATGCGCCCGAGCGCTCAATTCCCGCGCGCGGAGCGAAACGGCCCCGGACATTGGTTGGACATTTGGTTTACGAATGGGATCGCCGGGTGCTAGGGTAACGATCAAGAGAAGTGCCACGGTGTGCGTGCGTGTGTGTCGGCGCCGTGCAGGGGCTGCCTCCTTCGGGGCGCCGTGCAGCACGCAGGCGAACGGGGAGCGGAACGGCCGATCGGGCGGCCAGCGCGGCTTGCCCCTTCAGATCACCTCCCCGGCTCGCCGTGTTTCGCCACGGTAGGCCAAGTCTCGCACCCGCCTAAGGCGGGAAGAAAATGCGACAGGGGAGGACACGAAGCATGAAGATCAATCGGCGAAGGTTCCTCAAGAACGCGGCCCTCGCGAGTGCGACGACGGCCGCGTTTCCATATTTCTATACCCAGCAGTTCGCCAAGGCGGATGAGAGCGACGAGATCAAGGTCGGCATCCTCCACTCCTTGAGCGGCACCATCGCGATCATCGAGCGCTCGCTGCACAACGCCGAGCTGATGGCGATCGAGGAGATCAACGCCGCGGGCGGCGTCATGGGCGGCAAGAAGCTGGTCCCCGTGGTGGAGGACCCGCAGTCGGTGGTCCGCGTCTTCCGCCAGAAGGCCAAGAAGCTGCTGCTGCAGGACAAGGTCGTCGCGGTGCTCGGCTGCTACACTTCGGCGAGCCGCCAGTCGGTGCTGCCGGAGTTCGAGAACAACAACGGCATCCTGCTGTATCCCACCCTCTACGAGGCGCAGGAATGCAGCTACAACTGCTTCTACACCGGCGCCGTGCCGAACCAGCAGCTCGACGACTTCGCCCCCTGGGTGATCGACAAGTTCGGGCCCCGGCACTATCTGATCGGCGCCAACTACATCTATCCCAAGGAGACCAACCGCGAGTGGAAGGCGCTGCTCGACAACTTCGGCGGCGAGACCGTGGCCGAGGAGTACGCACCCCTCGGGCACACCGAGTTCGCCACCAACATCAACAAGATCGCCTCGCTCCAGCCCGACGTGGTGTTCTCGACCCTGGTGGGCGACCAGATCGTGGCCTTCTACAAGCAGTTCAAGCAGTTCGGTATCACCGCCGAGGACATTCCGATCTGCACGCCGATCACCACCGAGCAGGAAATCAAGGGCATGGGGCCGGAATACGCGCTCGGCCACTACACGTCCTTCAACTACTTCCAGTCGGTGGATTCGCCCGAGAACGCCGAGTTCGTCGCCCGCTACAAGGCGACCTACGGCGAGGACGAGGTGACCAACGCGGTGATGGAGGCGGCCTACTTCCAGACCTACTTCCTGGCGCAGGCGCTCGACCAGACGGGCTCCACCGACGCCGACGCGCTGATCACGGAAGGCCTGCCGGGGCAGGAGTTCCAGGCGCCGCAGGGCAAGGTCAAGATCGACGAGAAGAACCACCACACCTACCTGTGGGCCCGCATCGGCCAGGCCCGGGAGGACGGTCAGTTCGACATCGTCTGGAAGTCGCAAGACTGGATCCGCCCCGATCCCTGGGTCGATCTGCTCTATCCTGACAAGGACTGCGATTTCACCGACCAGCGCGTGATCGATCGCATCAAGTCGGGCGACAGGGATCGCTCGGGGACGATCGACATCTGACGCAGTGGGCTTGAAGACGCCGGGCCGCTCCTCACGGGCGCGGCCCGGCACGCCCCACAGCAAGGATGAACATGCGTTGAGCGCGATGTGACATGGGCGACGCGGTCCTCACACAGTTCTTCAGCGGCTTCAGCCTGGTCGCGATCCTGATCATCGCGGCGCTCGGGCTCGCGGTCATCTTCGGCGTCGCCGGGGTCATCAACATGGCCCACGGCGAGTTCATCATGGTCGGCGCCTATGTCGCCTCGGTGGTGCAGAGCGGCCTCGGCGGCAACACCTTCTGGTCGATCCCGATCTGCTTCGTCGCCGTGGGCCTGCTCGGCCTCGTGGTCGAACGAACGGTGATCCGAGGACTCTACGACCGACCATTGGAGACACTCCTCGCAACCTGGGGGGTGTCGCTCATACTGATCGTAATCATCAAGATGATCTTCGGCACCGAGCTGCACTACGTGGGCTCGCCGGAAATGCTGCAGGGCGGCTTCCCGGCGCCGGGCAACCTGCCGTTCCCGTGGTACCGGCTGTTCCTGATCCTGCTGTCGATCCTCCTGCTGGTGCTCACCTTCATTCTCTTCTTCCGCACCAAGTTCGGCCTTGCGGTGAGAGCCGTGCGACGTAACCGCACGATGAGCGAGGCCATGGGGATCAACACCGCGCGCGTCGACATGCTGATCTTCGCCTACGGCTCGGGCCTGGCCGGCGTCGCCGGTGCGGTGCTCGCGCCGATCAAGACGGTCTCGCCGACCATGGGTTTCCCCTACGCCGTCGATTCCTTCATGGTCCTGGTCATGGGCGGCGTGGGCAATCTGCTCGGCGTGCCCGTCGGTGCCGCGATCATCGGCGAGGGCGAGACCATCCTCGCCTTCCTCTTCAACAGCGTGATCGGCAAGCTGTTGGTGTTCCTGCTGATCGTCCTGGTGATCCGGATCGTGCCGAGAGGCATCTTCGGCTACCAGGAGCGGACCCTGGGGCACAGGCGGTGAGCGCCGGGCGCGCCAGCGGCGAGGTGCGTCGGCCGTGACGACGGCCAGCACCGGGTTGGGCGGGGCTCGACTGAGGCTGCGCCGGGAGCCGATGTTCCCGCTCTGGTCGATCGCCGGCGTCGCCGCGGTGGTGGCGATTCTCGCCACCTACCCGCTCTACGGCACCGAATACGTCATGAACCTGCTCGGCATGTTCGTGTGCTTCTCGATCTTCGCGCTGAGCATCAGCCTGATCTGGGGCTTCGCGGGGATCCTGAGCCTCGGCCAGGCGATCTACTTCGGCATGGGCGCCTACTTCATCGCGCTCTCGCTCAAGCTGAGCTACGCCGCCGAGAACCCGACCCGCTACGGCGGGACGATTCCCGACTACATGGAGTGGAACGGTCTCGAGGAGGTGCCGACGATCATGGCGCCGCTGATGCACCTTGAGGTCGCCATCGTCTGCCTGCTGTTCTTCCCCACCCTGCTCGCGTTCATCTTCGGGGTGATCACGTTCAAGCGCCACATCTACGGCGTCTACTGCGCCGTGATAACGCTGGCCGAGGCGTTGATCCTCCAGGAATTCATCATTGAGTATCAGGCGTATACCGGCGGCTTCAACGGCATCACCGACTACGAGACCTACAACAACATGTACTTTCTCTGGATCATCCTGGGCGTGGCTGTCGTGCTCTTCGGTGCGACCCGGCTGCTGACCCATTCCCGCATCGGCACCGTGCTGAAATCGGTGCGCGACAACGACGTGCGCGCCGAGTTCAACGGCTACGAGGTCGCCAACTACCGCATATTCGTCTTCTGCTTCGCGTCCATGATGGCGGCGGTCGCCGGCGGCCTCTACGCGGCGTGGATGGGCATCGTCTCGCATCTCGACACCGGCCCCATCCTCTCGATCGAGGGGGTGATCTGGGCTGCCGTGGGCGGGCGCTCGACGGTGATCGGCCCCTTCGTCGGGACCTTCCTGGTCAAGGGCGCGGAGTTCTTCCTGAGCCAGCAGCTCGCCTGGGCGTGGCAGCTCGTGATGGGGCTGCTCTTCATCTTCGTCGTCAAGTTCATGCCCGACGGCATCATCGGGACGATGGGAAAGTCCATCGCCAACCGCCGGATGCGCAGCGCCTACGCCGAGACCGGCGGCGCCTACGGGGCCGAGACCCTGTCGATCGCAGACCGGCTGCGCGCGGTTTTCGCCGGCGGCAACGCGTCGTTCATGGACTATCTCTTCGGCCGCGACGGCCGGCGCGGCTGAGGCGGCGGTTCGGGTCGGTTCGGGGGTGCGCCGATGAGCGAGAACATTCTCGAGATCACCGGGCTGGTCACGCGGGTCTCCGGCTACACGATCCTGGACGACCTCCACTTCTCCGTTCAGGAGAACGAGCTGCGCGTGCTTCTCGGCCCCAACGGGGCCGGAAAGACGACGCTGATCGACATGATCTCGGGCCGCTACAAGCCCACCGGCGGCAAGATCCACTTCCGCGGGCGCGACATCACCGGCCTGCCGCCCCACAAGATCTTCAAGCGGGGAATCTGCCGCAAGTTCCAGGTTCCCAACATGTACGAGACGCTGAGGGTGTTCGACAACGTCATGATCTCGCTCGCCGGCCACAGGCTGGTGGTCCAGTCGCTCTTCCACAAGCACACCGCCGCCGATCACGAGCGCGTGGTGGAGATACTGGAGTTCATCGGGCTGGCGGGGAAGGCAGAGTACCCGGCGGATGCGCTCAGCCACGGGGAGCGCCAGTGGCTCGAGATGGGCATGCTGATCGCGGCGGACCCGAAGATGCTGCTGCTCGACGAGCCCACCACGGGCATGACCGAGGCGGACAAGCAGAAGACCGCCGGCCTGATCCAGCGCATCGCCGAGCGTCACACGGTCCTCCTGGTCGAGCACGACATGCACGTGGTGCGCCGGCTCGCCCGCTACGTCACGGTGCTGCACCAGGGCAACATCCTGGCGGAAGGCTCGCTCGAGGACGTGGTCGCCAACGAGCAGGTCAGGCAGGTCTATCTCGGACAGGGGAAGTTCGGCGGTGCTTGAGATCGACGCCATCAACACCTTCTACGGCACGAGTCACATCCTGCACGACCTGTCGCTGACCCTGCCCGAAGGCGCCATGATCAGCGTGCTCGGGCGGAACGGCGTGGGAAAGAGCACGCTGCTCCGGAGCATCATCGGGCTCAACCCGCCGCGCCGGGGGCGGATCACCTTCAACGGCCGCGACCTCACGCGGATGAGCGGCCACCGCCGCGCCAGGCTCGGCGTCGCCTACGTGCCGCAGGGGCGCGAGATCATCGCCGACATGACGGTGAGCCAGAACCTGGAAGTCGCGATGTTCGCCAGGGGGATGCGCTCGACCAAGGTGCCGGACTTCGTCTACGACCTGTTCCCCATGATCAGGCCGCTGATGAACCGGCGGGGCGGCGTCCTCAGCGGCGGCCAGCAGCAGCAGGTGGCGATCGCGCGCGCCCTCGTCCAGGAGCCCGAGCTGCTGCTCCTCGACGAGCCGACCGAAGGGCTGCAGCCCTCGGTGGTCGAGGAGATCGACCAGATCATCCGCCGCATTCACAGCGAGCGGAACTGCTCGATCCTGCTGGTCGAGCAGAACCTCTTCTTCGTGCGCGAGGTGACGGAGCAGTTCGCGATCATGGAGAACGGGCGCATCGTGGTCGGCGGCGAGATCGCCAAGCTCACCGACGACCTGGTCGCGGCACACCTCTCCGTCTGAGGGCGCGCTGCGCCCGCGCCGCCGCCGCCGTGCAGTCGCGGCGGCCCGTTCGGCTCAGCCCGCGGTTGGTCGCGGCCCTGGTGCGCGGTATAAACGCGGGCAGGAAAGAGATGGCTAGGGAGGCTACGCCATGAGACACGGTGATATCGTCAGCAGCCCGGACACGGTGGGGTGCGCGGTCTTTCAGTACAAGATGCCGCGCCTGCACACGCGCCAGGAGGTCATCGACAACTCGAAGCGGATCGCCGACCTCATCGTCGGCGCGAAGGTGGGGCTGCCGGGGATGGATCTCGCGATCTTCCCGGAATACAGCACCCACGGGATCATGTACGACCGCAAGGAGATGTTCGACACGGCGTCCTCGATCCCGGGGCCGGAGACCGACATCTTCGCCGAGGCCTGCCGCGAGGCGAACACCTGGGGCGTCTTCTCGCTCACCGGCGAGGTGCACGAGGATCACCCCAACAAGAACCCGTACAACACCCTCATCCTGATGAACAACGAGGGTGACATCGTCCAGAAGTACCGCAAGATCCTGCCCTGGTGCCCGATCGAGGGCTGGTATCCCGGCAACAACACCTACGTCAGCACCGGGCCCAAGGGCCTCAAGATCAGCCTCATCATCTGCGACGACGGCAACTATCCCGAGATCTGGCGCGACTGCGCGGTCAAGGGCGCCGAGCTGATCGTCCGCTGCCAAGGCTACATGTACCCGGCGAAGGACCAGCAGATCATGATGGCGAAGGCCATGGCCTGGTCGAACTGCTGCTACGTCGCGGTCGCCAACGCCGCCGGCAACGACGGCGTCTACACCTACTTCGGCCACTCGGCGATCGTCGGCTTCGACGGCCGCACCCTCGGCGAGTGCGGCGAGGAGGAGAACGGCATCCAGTACGCCCAGCTCTCCGTCTCGCAGATCCGTGATTCCCGGGCCAACGATCAGGCGCAGAACCACCTCTTCAAGCTGATGCACCGGGGCTACACCGGCGTCTACGCCTCCGGCGACGGCGACAAGGGCGTGGCCGAGTGCCCGTTCGACTTCTACCGCACCTGGGTGGAGGACCCGCGCCGGGCGCAGCAGATGGTCGAAGCCATCACCCGCGATTCCATCGGCGTGACGGGCTGCCCCATCGACGGCATCCCCCAGCCGCAGAAGATGGCGGCGGAGTAGGGGGCGACCCCGCCTCCGGCACGCCGGAGCACGAACCGGGACCCCGGCACCCCGCCGGGGTCCTTTTTCGTTGGTGTCTTCCGCTCCGGGGCCGGTCAGACGATGGTGGCCGGGTCCGCGAGCAGCGCCTCCTGCTGGGCGAGGATCTCTACCGCCTCCTCGTGGGAGACGCGGACGAAGCGGGTCTCCTCGAAGGGGCGGATCTGGCCGATGCGCCCCATGTCGGTGGAGATCACGACGGCGATCCGCGCATAGCCGCCGATGCTCGGCGAATCGACGCCCAGCACGATCGGCTCGACGCCCGACGGCACCTGCACGGTGCCGACCGGCGCGCCGGGGTCGATGACGATGTTGGAGGGGTCCTGGCCGGCGTCCTCGATCAGGTAGCGCGGCCGCCCCGGCCGGAAGGAGAGCTGCGGGCCGATGAAGCGCATCCCCGTCCGGTCGGCCTTCGGGTTGAGCTTCCAGAGCGTCCCGTGGAAGGTCTCGACGCTCTCGGCCGTGAAGAGGTGCGCCTCGGGCCCGGCGACCGTGCGCACCTCTGCGGGCGGCGCGTAGCGGGGCACCAGGTCGGGCCGGAGCCTGCGCCCGGCGAGGTCCACGGCAGCCGCGCTCGCCGCGCCGACGGGCAGGCGGTCGCCTTTCTCCAGCGGGCGGCCCTCCAGCCCGCCGAAGCCGCCGTTGACATGGGTCGCCCGGCTGCCCCGGTAGAGCGGCACGTCGATCCCGCCGTGGACGGCGAGGTAGGCCCGGGCGCCCTGTCGCGCCAGGCCGCAGGCGAGCGTCTGGCCCTCGCGCAGGAGGAAGCTCGACCAGGCGGGCGGCGCGGGCGCGCCGTCCACCGTGGCGCCCGTGTCGGCGCCGGTGAGCGCGACCGCGTGGTCCGCCAGCGCCCGCAGTTTCAGCCGGCCGAGGGTGATCTCCAGCCCGGCCGCACCGGGGTCGGCGCGCACCACCAGCGGGCCGCCCGGCGGGTTGCCCACCAGCAGATTGGCGATCCTGAGGGCGAAGCCGTCCTGCGCGCCGGAGGGCGGGATTCCGAGTGCCTGCCCGCCGCGCCTTCCGGTGTCCTGGACCGTGGTGCGCAGGCCGCCGTCCAGCACTTCGAGCCCGGCGGGCATCAGGCCGGCCCCCAGGTGCTCTCGGGGTCGCGTTTCTCCGCCGGCTCGCCGCTCTCCACGAGCCAGTCGAGGTAGCCCGCGCAATCGAAGGTGCCGTCCTCGACGCGGTACTCGTAGGTGCCCGCCTTCACCGCCGCGCGGATCGCGTCATATTCCTCGCGGTCGATCGATTCGTAGCGGTGGCGGTCGCCGGCGCGGGCGAGCACCGGGCCGTCGGCGAAGGCGGGGCTCAACTCCCTCGGGTCGAAGATCTCGATCGGGGTGCGGCCGAAGAGCTGGCCGCCGCCCGGCACCCGGATCGGGTAGATGGTGGACGTGGTGCCGCCGAAGTTGAGCAGCCTCGCGTGGGTCCAGGTGCGGGGGGTGCGGTAGAGCGGCGCGCCGAAGCGCTTGGCCGGCTCCATGGCGTACGACATGAAGGCGCCCGGCACGAAGCCGACGCCGGTGACCCAGTAGTCGCAGCCGGTGTGGGTCTCGATCACCTGGGCGACCGTCATGCCGTTGAACGCGGCGATGTACTCGATGTTGTTGCGGACCCCGAAGGCCTCGGCGCACTCGCGCGACCAGGGGTCGTCGTAGAGCGCGGGAATGATCACGCGCCGGCTCGGCAGCGTCGCCACCGCGCCCTGGGCGGCGATCAACGCCTTCACGTGGGCGACGATGCGCGCGCAGGTCGTGGTCAGCGGGTCGAAGACGAGGCCGAGGGTGCGCACCTGCGGATTGGTCTCGACCAGCCCCGTCGGCGCCTCCTCGCGGAGCGCGAGGTCCAGCGCGAGGATGCGGAAATTGAGGGGGATGCTCGATTCGTCGCCGAACTCGACGTTGATCGCGGTGTCGCCCAGCGTCTTGAAGACCGGCTCGTCGTAGACCATGAGGCCTCCGCCCTGCGTGCCGGGCCATCATGGGCACGCCGTCCGCGCCGTCAATCCGTCCCTGCGTCACCGTTGTCGTCGCGCACTTGACCATCCATGTTGTACAAGTAAGATCGCACGGGGCGGATGCTGCTGCCGCCGCCGCAACCCTCGGGAGCGGACCATGCCGGCCAAGGTCTTCAAGGTCGCCGAAGCCCGTGCCAGCTTCTCCCGGCTTCTGGCGCGGGCCAGGGAGGGGGAGGAGATCGTCGTCGCCAAGGGCGCTGAGCCGCAGGCGCGCATCGTGCCGCCCGCCGAGCCCGAGCAGCGCGAGGCGGCGCCGCTCGCGCATCTGAGCCTGCCGGACGACCTGTTCGACCGCGAGGACTCCGAGCAGGTCGCGATCGACGCCGGCGACTGGGGCGACACGCTCGGCATCTGGCGCGGCCCGCCGAAGGCTTCGTGAGGCTGCTTCTCGACAGCCACGCCCTCTACTGGTGGGTGGCGGGGAGCGGCAGGCTGTCCGCCACGGCCAGGGGGCTGATCGTCGATCGCGCGAACGTCGTGATCGTCAGTGCCGTCTCGATCTACGAGATCGCGTGGAAGGCGCGGCGCGGACGGGTCGCCCTGCCGTCGCAGGAGCTGCGGGCGGCGCTCAGGCGCAACGGGGTGGACGACCTCGCCATCACCCACGACCATGCCGACTACGCGGCCCAGCTCGACTGGGACCATCGCGATCCGTGGGACCGCCTGCTCGCGGCCCAGGCCCGGCTGGAGAACTGCTCCCTGGTCTCGGTCGACGCGGTCTTCGACGCCATCGGCGTGGACCGCACGTGGTGAGCGGCGGGCGTCCGCAGCGGCCCGGCGTCGGCGTGCCGGGTTCGCGCAGGCCCGTCGCGTCCTGTAGGATGCGGCGGTGCCGGGCGGCGGAGTCGGCCGCCAAGCGATGAGGTCGGTTCCATGCAGCTCACGCGATACACCGACTACTCGTTGAGGGCGCTGGTCTATCTCGGCCTCAACAGCCACCGGCGCTGCACGATCGCGGAGATCGGCGCCGCCTACGGCATCTCCGAGAACCACCTGATGAAGCTGATCCATCAGCTCGGCCAGGAAGGGTTCATCACCACCACCCGGGGCAAGAACGGCGGCCTGGAGCTGGCGATGCCGGCGAGCGAGATCAGCCTGGGCGCGGTGGTCCGCGTGACCGAGGGGAATTTGGCCCTGGTCGAGTGCTTCAAGGGCGCCGACGGGAACACCTGCCCAATCGCGGGGCCGTGCGCGCTCACCGGCGTTCTGGAGGAGGCCCTGCAGGCCTTTCTCGAGGTGCTCGACCGGCACACGCTGGCGGACCTGCTCACGCCGGCGTCCGCGCTGCAGCGCATCTTCGCGGCCAGGGAGGGCGCCGGCATTCGCGTGTAGAGCAGTTTCCGACCGTGCAGGATCATGCCTAGTTGGCGCACGGTTCAATTCTCTTGTGCACTGCGGGCCGAGACTCCCCCACCTCACCCCGGCCCTCTCCGCCCCCGGGGGCGGAG
>WTGU01000096.1 GCA_011523425.1 Alphaproteobacteria bacterium | reverse complement strand
GGGCAGGGGGAGGTGGGCGCTGTCGAGCCGTGGTGACCTCGTATGGCCGGATAATGCTCTAGCCCCGCCCACCGGCGCGGGCGGCGGATGCGGGGAGCGCCCCCTCCCCTCAGGCGTCCTTCGGCGCCCTGGAGAGCTTGTCGGCGAGCCGGGTGGGCTCGGGCAGCCGGTAGCGCGTGGCGCAGGCGAGCGCCAGCGACGTGGCGGTACGGAGCGAGACCCGGTGCCCGGCCGAGACGTAGACGGGCTTCACCCGGGCGCGCGTTCGCAGCACGGCGCCGATGCGCTCGCGCGGCCGCGCGCCCCCGCCGGCGAGGAGCCACGCGACGTCGCCCTTCTCCGGGCCGGGCTCGTCGTGGATGCCGGTGAGCCTCGACTTCGCGACACCGATGGCGGGGATGTCCAGCCAGAGGCCCAGATGGCAGGCGAGCCCGAAGCGGCGCGGATGGGCATAGCCGTGACCGTCGCAGAGGACGAGGTCCGGCGCCCCGCGCAGCCCGCCCAGGGCCTCCAGCAACGCCGGCACCTCGCGGAAGGAGAGGAGCCCCGGCACGTAGGGGAATGCCGTCGGGCGCTCGATCAGCACGCTCTCGACGGGGGTGAGATCGGGAAAGTCCAGCAGCACCGCCGCCGCGCGGATCACCCGGCCCCCGTCGGCGAAGGCAGCATCGACTCCCGCCACCTGCCTGAGCGCACGCCGTCCGCCGGGGCCCAGGCGGTCCGCGCGGACCACGGCGCCGGCGAGCGTCCTCTGGAGCGCGACCGCCTCGGTCGGAGTCAGATCCCACCCATGCAGCGGCCCGCCGGAGCGGGTCGTCATTCCGCGCCCGTTCCGGGCGACGGATCGTCCAGCACCGTCCCCAGCCGCTCGCGCCGGCGCTGCTGCCCGGTCGCGACCACCGCGAGCAGCGGCGGGACGATCAGCAGCGTCAGCACGGCAGACAGCGCAAGCCCGCCGATCACCACCGAGCCGAGCCCGCGATAGAGCTCCGAGCCCGCGCCCGGAAACAGCACCAGCGGCAGCATGCCGAACACGCTGGTGAAGGTCGACATGAAGATCGGTCGGATGCGGTTCCTGGTCGCCGCCACGATCGCATCCGACACCTCCATCCGCTCCTCCCTGATGAGATAGAGGGTCTGGTGGACGAGCAGGATGGCGTTGTTGACGACGATGCCGACCAGGATGACGAAGCCCAGCAGCGTCAGCATGTCGAGCGGCTGGAACGCATAGCTGTTGACCACCGCGAGCCCCAGCACCCCGCCGGCGGCGGCGAGCGGCACCGAGAGCATGATGACGAAGGGATAGACGAAGCTCTCGAAGAGGACGGCCATGATGAGGTAGACGATGGCGATCGCGACCACCAGATTGATCGCCATCGCGTCCCAGGTCGCCGCGAGGTCGTCGGCGGTGCCCGACAGCCTGATCTTGACCCCAGGGGGCAGGCCCTGCGCCTCCAGCGCCTGCACGACGCCGGTCTCCAGCCTCTCCAGCGCGACCTCGAGGGGAATGTCCGCCGCGGGGCGGATCTCCAGGGTTATGGTGCGCTCGCGCTCGACGTGGCGAATCTTGGTCGGGCCCGCGGTGACCACGATATCGGCGAGCGAGCTCGCCGGCACGGTGGCGCCGGCGCCGGTCACCACGGGCAGGCTCTCGATGCCCTGGGTGCGGACGACGTTGGCGTCCGGCCCGGCCAGCACCAGGTCCATCCGCTTCGCCTCGATGGTCACCTCGTCCACCTTGAGACCGTCGTTGTAGGCCTCGATCGTGGCGCCCAGCTCGCGCGCGGAGATCCCGTTGTCGCCGAGCCTGACGGGGTCGGGCAGCAGCCGGACCTCGGGCGAGCCGAACTCGAGCCCCGGCTTGGGGCGGAACTGGTTGCCCTGGTCGAAGGGGAGCGCCTGGGCGACGAGGCCGGTCGCCTGCAGCGCGATGCCGAGCACGGCCTCGAGCTCAGGCCCTGAGATGTCGACGTCGATCTTGCGCCCGCCGCCGATCCCGCGGCCGAAGAGCGACGCCTGGCTGACGAAGCCGAAGGTGCCGGGCTCGAAGAAGACCGGCTGGCGGATCGGGTCGATCAGCTCGCCGGCACGGTCGGTCTCGACGGCCACCGCGCCGACGAAGGCCTGATCGCGAAAGGTCACGAAGAAGAAGCGCTGCATCTTGGGCGGCTCGCCCGGCGCCGCGACCGGCCCGGTCTCCGATGCCCAGAGCGGCCGCACGGCATCCTCCACCGAGCGCGCGATGCCGGTCGTGGTCTCCAGGTTGTAGCCGGGCGGCGGCAGCACGACGCCGAACACCAGGTTGCGATTGCCGGTGGGCAGATAGTCGAGCCGCGGCAGCAGCATCCACGAGACGACCAGCGCGCCGCCGCAGACGACGAGCGCGATCACGGCCGCGCGCAGCCGCCGGCGCACGACCCACCCGGTGAAGCCCAGCACGATGCGGACGAACAGCGCGGCGGCATCGTCGATGACGGGCAGGCGAAGCCGGCGCGGCGCGGCATCGTCGACCGCACGCGCCACGGGCGTCTGATCGACGCCGAGGAGCCTGCGTCCGAGGATGCGGCTCGCGAGCGAGGGGATGACGGTGCTCGCCACCACCAGCGAGAGCACCACGGACACCGAGATCGCCACGGCGATATCCCGGAAGAGCTGGCCGGCTTCCAGCTCCATGACCAGGATCGGCACGAAGACCAGCACCGTGGTGGCGGCGGAGACGAACACCGCGCCCCAGACCTGCCGCGCTCCGTAATAGGCGGCCTGCAGGCGGCCGTGGCCGCTCTGGCGCAGGCGGTAGATGTTCTCCAGCACCACGATCGCCGCATCCACCACCATGCCGACGGCGAAGGCGAGACCGGCGAGCGAGATCACGTTGATGGAGCGGCCGAGCAGCGCCATCGCCACGAAGGAGCCCACGACCGAGACCGGGATCGCGACCGAGACGATGAGCGTCGCCGAGAAGGAGCGCAGGAACAGCAGCAGGATGAGCGCGGCCAGCGCGCCGCCGACGAAGATGTTCTGCTGCACCAGATTGATCGCGGAGTCGATGTAGACGGTCTCGTCATAGACCTGCTCGAAGACGAGACCCGCCTGCGGGATCGACGCGGCGTTCAGCTCCGCGACAGCCGCCCTGATCCCCTCCATGGTCTCGATCACGTTGGCGCCGGTCTCGCGCACCGTGTTGACGGCGAGCGCCGGCTCGCCGAGCAGGCGGATGCGCGCGACGGGCTCCTTGTAGCGGTAGGCGATGGTGGCGATGTCGCCGACGGTCACCCGGCCGAGCCGGCCCGAGAGAGGATCGCGCGCGGAGCGCAGCACGACGCCCGCGACCCGCTCGGGCGTGTTGAGCTCGCCGTCGGTCCGCACCACGTAGCGGCGCTTGCCCTCCTCGACGTCGCCCGCCGAGATCGAGGCGTTCGAGCGCCTGAGCGCATCCGCGATCGCGGTGACCGTGAGGCCGTAGCGGGCCATGCGCTCGGGATCGACCGTGATGCGAAGCTCGCGCGTGGTGCCGCCGAACATGTTCACGCGGGCCACGCCCGGCACCCGCTCGAGGCGCTCGCGGATGACGTCCTCGACGAAATCGCCGTAGGTGTGGATGTCGCGCTCGTTGCCGGGCTGACGGGAGAGGATGAACCAGGCGATCGGCTGGTCCTCCGATCCGGCGGAGCTGATGACCGGCTCGGCGGCGTCGTCGGGCCGATCGGAGACGCGGTCCAGCCGGTTGGCGACCAGCACGAGCGAGCGGTCCATGTCGGTGCCGACGGCGAACTCGAGCTCGATCTCGCCGATGCCGTCGTCGGCCGAGCCGATCATGCGGTTCAGCCCTTCGAGGCCTTTGAACACCTCTTCCTGCTGGGTGATGATCTCGCGCTCGACCTCGGCCGGCGCCGCGCCGGGCCAGTAGGTCTCGACGGTGAGCACCGGCTTGCGGACGTCGGGCGTGAGCTGGATCGGAATCGTCTGCAGCGCGACGAAGCCGAACATGAGCACCATCAGGATCGCGGCGACCACCGCGATCGGCCGGTCGATGGCCAGCTTGATGAGACTCATGGGCTGCTAGCCGGCCCCGCCGACCATGATGGCCTGACCGGGCCGGAGGCGCTCGTTGCCCCGCACCACGACCGGCTCGCCCGGACCCAGCCCGCCCAGCACCTCGAACCGGCCGCCCACGGCATCGCCGAGCTGGACGGGGCGGATCTGCGCCTGGCCGTCTTCGGCGACATAGACGAAGGCCTGGCCCTGGTTGCGGACGATGGCGTCCTTGTGCACGGTGAGCACCTGACGGCCGGGGCCGGCCGGCAGCACCACCGTCAGCGACTGATTGACCGCGAGCGGCTTGCTGACCCCGCCGAAGAGCGGGGTGAACCTGACCTGCCGGGTGCGGGTGAGGGCGTTCTCCTCCGGCACGACGGCGCGGACCGTCGCCGTGTGCTCGGTGCCGTCATCGAGAACGATGGAGACGGCCGTGCCGGCCTCCAGCCCCGCGATCCGGCTCGACGGCACGTCGGCCTCGACCTCGAGGTCGCGGTCGTTGATCAGGGAGACGACCCGGTCGCCGACGCCGAGCCAGGCGCCGACCTCGGTGTGAACGAGGGTGATCACGCCCGGGTAGGGCGCCGCGATCGTGGCCCACGAGAGGTCGATCTCGGCCAGCGAAAGGCCTGCGGACGCGCTGACCCGGGTCGCGTCCGCCGTGCCGATGGCGCTCTCGGCGATGATCACTTCCTGGCGCGCGTCCTCGAAGCGGCTCTGGCTGAACGCCGCCGAGTTCCTGAGCCCTTCGAGGCGGCGCATCTCCTGACGGCGGAGCGCCGCCTGCGCCGTCAGCCTCTCCACCTGGGCCTGCGCCTCGTTGACGAGGGCCGCCAGCCGGTCGCGCTCGGAGCGGAGGCGGACGGTGTCGAGCACGGCGATCGTATCGCCCGTCGCCACGCGGTCGCCGACGGTGACGTGGAGCCGGGCGACCGGGCCGGCGGTCCGTGCCGCGACCTCGCCGGCCCGCAGCGCGACCAGGCGCCCGATCACCGGCACGGTCTGTACCGTGGCCTCCATCCGCACCTCGTCGACGGAGACCACGGCGGGCGGCTGCTGGGCGTGCCCCTGGGACACGTCCGCCCCGAGCCAGAGCGAGACGGTCGCGGCCGCGGCCAGGACGGCGGCGGCGGCGCGCGCAAGG
This sequence comes from Alphaproteobacteria bacterium, assembly GCA_011523425.1. Taxonomy (GTDB): domain Bacteria; phylum Pseudomonadota; class Alphaproteobacteria; order UBA828; family UBA828; genus WTGU01. Next base: position 5,087 of record WTGU01000096.1, on the reverse strand, counting down.
CCGGGACGAGGCGGGCGGTTATGGCGACGGCGGGCGTGCATCAGGCCTCTCTCCCCTCGGCGGGGCCTGCGCCGGGCTGCGGCAGGGCGGACACGGCACGCTCGATGGCGACCTTCTCCGGCGCCGCCATGCGCCCGCTCGCACGCGCGTCGGCGGGCCGCATGAAGAGCAGCTCGAGCGGCTCGCCGGGGGGCGTCACCGGCTCGCCGTCGCCCTTCACCTCGTAGAAGAGGGGCGTGTAGAGGCCGTGGATCCAGTGGCTGTAGAGGGTGCCCGGCGCGTGCAGGAGGCGGATCGGCTCGACCTGCAGGCTCCCCTCCTCCACGAACTCGCGCCTGAGCGCCTGTTCGGGCGTCTCTCCGGGCTCGACCGCGCCGCCGGGAAGCTTCAGGACATCGCGCCCCCCCACCCGCTCCGCCGCGATCAGCAGGCGATCGTCGCGCAGCAGCACGCCATAGACGCGCAGATTCGCCGGGCCCTGCAGGGTCACGATCCCTCCCCCTTCATCCTGCGGCACGTAGCATGCAGCCTGCCGCCCGCCGTTTCTACACGAAGCGCGGTCGTCGGTCACAAGGGCGCCGAGCGGCGAGAGACGCATGGCGCCTCGGCCTGAGCCGGGCTATAAGCCCCGGCGGAGGAATGATGGCAGAAACGCCCCGAAGCGACGCCGCGGTCGGCATCATCGCCAATCCCGCCGCCGGCCGCGACATCAGGCGCCTGGTCGCCCAGGCATCGGTGTTCCCCATCGCCGAGAAGCGCAACATGATCACGCGCATCTTCGCGGCGCTGGGCGCCGTCGGCGTGCACACCTGCTACCTGATACCCGACGAGAGCGGAATCGCCGACCGGGTGAAGCGGGCGGTCGGGCTCGGCCCGCCCGAGGGACAGAGGTGGCCGGAGGTGGCGTTTCTCGACATGCCGATCGAGGAATCGCCTGCCGACACGCTCGAGGGCACCGCCCGCATGGTGGAACGGGGCGTCAGCGGGATCATGGTGCTCGGCGGCGACGGCACCAACCGGCTGGTCGCCCAGGCCTGCGACGGCGTGCCGCTCACTTCGCTCTCCACGGGCACCAACAACGTCTTCCCCATGATGCGCGAGGCGACCATCGCCGGGCTCGCCGCGGGCCTGGTGGCGACCGGCGCGCTCACGCGGGAGGAGGCCGCGCGCCGCAACAAGCTGCTCCGGGTGACGGTCAACGGCATGCCGCGCGACATCGCGCTCGTCGACGTGTGCGTCAGCGGCGCGGCATGGACCGGCGCCAAGGCGCTGTGGCGCGCGGACGCGCTCGACCAGCTCTTCGTCACCTTCGCCGAGGCCGACGCCATCGGCCTCTCCTCCATCGCGGGCCTGCTGCGCCCGGTCTCGCGCGACGCGGCGCACGGCGTCGCCCTCGACCTGGCCGCGGCGCCGGGCGCGGCACGGCGGGTGTCCGCACCGCTCGCGCCGGGCCTGATGGCGGAGATCGGGGTCGAGCGGGTCTGCGACATCGAGGCCGGCGTCCCCCATCCCATCCGGCTCACGCGGGGCGTGGTGGCGCTCGACGGCGAGCGCGAAATCGCCTTCGGCCCCGACGACAGGATGGCGGTGGTGCTGGAGCCCGACGGCCCCTTCACGGTCGAGGTGCCGCGCGCCATGGAGCTCGCGGCCCGCAGCGGACTGCTGGAACAGGGCACGGCCGCGGCCAGCCTCCAGGGGTAGCCCACAGCGCAGCGCAGACCATGACCACGGTGAGAAATGCGGGTTAAGGGCTTGCCCGGCGGCAGGCTTCCGCTAACATGCGCGGCGGTAACCGACGGGGGCAGCCGTGTCATCTTCGAGCGACCACCGATTCCGCGGACTGCGCCGGCTGTGGCGCTCCGGCGAAGGGCCGGCGCTGCTGGCGTCGCTGCTCTTCTGCGTCATCACGAGCATCTTCATGGCGGATATGCTGCCGGCGGAAGATGGCTACGGCATGGTCGGGGTCCTCTTCATCTACGTCACGGTGTTCGTGCTGGTGTCGGGAATCTTCCGCATGATATTCGCGCCGGTGATGCGGCGGTGGGTGAACCCCCGCACGGGGAGCGAAGACGCGGCCTGACGGCCTGACCGCGCCGTCGGCAGTCGTGCGCGCGTTTCTTGTCCCTCCAGGAGCCTCCGCCAGCTAGCGACCTCTCCGCGATCCGACACGGGCGCGCCCGCCGCTGGGCCGCGCGGCCGGCGGGGTTCTGGCTCGCGGTCGCGCTGCTCTTCCTCACCGGCATCCTCTACGGGCTGAGCTATTCGCTCACCGGCGTCGCCATCGCGAACGGCGTACCCTTCACCAGCTTCGTGCTCTGGATGGGCATGGGCGGGGCAGCGGTCTCCCTGCTGATCGCGCTCGCCCAGGGGCGGCCGCCGCCGCTCTCGTGGCGCCATGTGAGCTCGTACACCGTCGCCGGCGTCTCCGGCTACGGCGTGCCCTACCTCACCGTGGGCTATGTCAGCGGCGAGGGCGTGCCGGCGGGCATCATCAGCATGCTCGTGGCGCTCTCGCCCATCCTCACCTATGCGGGCGCGCTCGCGTTCCGGCTGGAGGCCGTCTGGTGGCCGCGGGTCCTCGGCTTCGCCATCGGCATCGTCGGCGTCGCGCTGCTGGTCGTGCCCGAGACGAGCCTGCCGTCCCGCGAGCTGGTGCCGTGGATCCTGCTCACCCTGATGCTGCCCGTCGGCTACGCGACGACCAGCCTCGCCACCGCGCTGCTGCGCCCGCCCGCAACCGAATCGCTCCACTTCGCGTTCGGCTTCTTCTTCTTCGGCTCGCTTCCGATCCTCGCGCTGACCGCGGCGACCGACGGCTGGTGGTGGTTCGAGGGTCGGATGGACCCCGGCGACTGGGCGCTGATCACCGTCATCTTCGTCCAGGCCCTCGGGATCTATCTGTTCGTCGAGCTGATCCGCTTCCTGGGGCCGGTGTTCTTCTCGACGGTGAACTTCATCGTCGCGCTCGCCGGGATCGGCTGGGGCTTCCTGTTCTTCGGCGAGCGCCACAGCCACTGGGTCTGGCTCGCGCTGCTCTGCCTCATGGTGGGTGTCTTCTTCGTCATTCTGCGCCGCCGCGAGCGGCCGGCGCAGGCCGAGGACACGCCGGGCTAGACGCCCGCCGGGGGGCGGCAACGGCCCCGCTCCCCGCCGGCCGGCACCGTCTCAACCATGTCGATCGCCCATACCGCGCTGGTAATCGCCGTGACCGGCTTCTGGGGCTTCACGTTCGTGATCATGCGCGAGCTGCTCGACGTGCTGCCGCCCCTGATGCTGGCCGGGCTCCGGGTGGCCACCGCGGCGCTGCCGGTGCTCGTGCTCATCAGGCCGCCTGCGATCCCCTGGTACTGGACCGTCGGCATGGGCCTGAGCCAGGGGCTGGTGCAGATGGCGCTGCTGCTCTTCGGCATCGATGCGGGCATGCCGGCGGGCCTCAGCTCGCTCGTGCTGCAATCCCAGGTGTTCTTCACCACCTTCTTCGCCTTCGTGATCCTGGGCGAGAAGCCGGGGCGCGCCCAGTATGCCGGCATCGCCGTCTCCGGCGCCGGCATGGCGATCATCGGCCTCACGCTGCCGGGCGGGCCGACGCTTGCGGGCCTCGGCTTCGTCATCGGCGCGGCGGTGAGCTGGGCAATCTCCAACATGATCATCAAGCTGGCCGGCACCGACGATCTGCTGCGGCTGCTCGCCTGGGCGCACCTCATCGGCGTGCTGCCCCTGCTCGCGCTCTCCTACGTCTTCGAGGGCGGGGCGGCAGTCTTCATCGCGCTCACCGACATCGGCTGGATCACCATCGGCGAGCTGTTCTTCCTCGGGCTGATCTCCACCTGCTTCGGCTTCATGCTGTGGAGCTACCTGCTGCGCCGCTATCCGGCCTACCTGGTGACGCCGTTCTCGCTGGTCATCCCCGTCGCGGGCCTGATCAGCACCGCGCTGCTGCTCGACGAGAGCCTGGGGCCGATGCGGCAGGCCGGCGTCGGGCTGGTCTTCCTGGGGCTCGTGTTCGGCACGGTCGGTTTCCGCCCCCACCGCCGCGCGCGGCCGTAGAGGCGCGTACCGCAGACACGGCGCGGGCGACACTGGCGACCGTGGCGCCGGGCGGGTACTCTCCGGTCCGATCACCCGGAAAGGACACGACATGCTCGCCCGCACCCTCGCCGCAACAGGACTGGCGCTCGCTCTCGCCGTGGCTGCCGCAGGGCCGGCGCTGGCGGAAACCGTCTGCGATCCCGACAAGGCGGAAGACGGCGAGTGCGATCCGGGCACCGCCGCAGGAGCCGCGGCCGAAGGCGCCGCCGCCGTCGTCGTCACCCACGATCTGCCGGTGGACGCGATCCGGCAGATCGTTCGCGACTACCTCCTCGAGAACCCGGAGGTGCTGGTCGAGGTCCAGCAGGCGCTGCAGGCCAAGCAGGACGCGGCGGAAGCGGAGCAGGCGCGCCAGGCCATCGAGCGTCATCGCGACGAGATTTTTTCGGACCCGGAGGCGCCGGTTGCGGGCAATCCCGAGGGCGCGATCACGCTGGTCGAGTTCTTCGACTATCGCTGCGGCTACTGCAAGCGGGTGAAGCCGACCCTGGAGACCCTGCTCGCGGAGAACGACGACCTGCGCCTCGTCTACAAGGAGTTTCCGATCCTCGGGCCGGAATCGGCCGAAGCGGCGCAGGCGGCGTTGGCCGCGCGCGCGCAGGGCCTCTACGAGCCGTTTCACTGGGCGTTGCTGGAGGTCGAGGGCGCGCTCGACTCCGCGACCATCATGGAGGTCGCCCGCTCCGTCGGCCTCGACAGCGAGCGGCTCGCGCGCGACATGGAGGACCCCGCCATCACCGACGTGATCGCGCGCAATTACGCGCTCGCGGACGCCCTCGGCATCCGGGGAACGCCGGGCTTCGTCATCGGCGACCGCCTGATCCGCGGCGCGCTGCCGATCGCGCGCTTCCGCGCCGCCATCGCCGATGCGCGCGCGGCCCTGGAGGACGGCGCCGGCACCGCAGCCAACTAGCCCCCTTTTCGGCCATACCGGGTCACGACAGCTTGAACGACTCCCACCTCCCCCTGTCCCCCTCCCCCAAAGGCGGAGGGGGAAC
>WTGU01000080.1 GCA_011523425.1 Alphaproteobacteria bacterium | reverse complement strand
ACCACACGGCCGAAGCGCGCAAGCCAGCCCTTCGCAGCCGACGCGCTCGCCGCAGGCACAGGATCGCCGTAAATGCCTGCGCCGAAGATGAGCGGATACCGGACTGTGCTTCCGTCCGGCCTCGTAGCCTCGAACGCATGCTGGCGGGCATACGTTACCTTGGGAACGTCCGCGCTGTCGCTGTCGTCATCCGGGTTGTCGAAGTAATAGGAAACGAAACCACCGTCGGTGGTAGTGGTCGCCACCTCGATGATCTGCGGCAGAATGAGCTCCCCGGTGACCTCGTCTCTCAAGGTATCCGTAGGCCTCTGGAACTCGAATCTGTTCGGAAAGGCGCCATGAAAGATGGTGTAGCCTGAGGGCTCCATAATGAAGAGATAGATCGGGCCGTGCTTCCATGGTCCGTTCGGATCCCGCAAGACGCTCTTGGCTTTCGTAAACGCTTCGCGGCGGTCCTGCTGGTAAAGCCCGCGAACATACTTCTCCGCCCCTTTCACGAACGCCTTGAGCGTTCTGCGGTCCACCACCTCGTCGGCACGCACCTCAGGATCGCCAGGGTCGACGTCCTCGTCCGCAAGGTGAGATTCGTTAATGTCGAGACCGGCAACCAGAATGAGCGGATTGCCGCTGATAGTACGTTTGTATCCGACGGCGTAGCCGCCGATTCGGGGCAGGCGGCCACCGTCCGGGCGCCCGAAATTCCCCGTAGCAGGCAGAGCCGCCACGCCGGTCGCGGCCGCGATCGCTCCCCATACGGCAGGCTTGAGCTGCCTGCCGCTCAGTGCGCCATCGTTCGCGTGAAAGAACACCCTCCCTCTGGGAGACATGGTAACGACGTAGGTGGAGCCGGAGTTCCAGTTCTCCTCGTTGCGGAAGAGACAGGCGCTGTACGCAAGCTCCGGTCCCGGCTGAACACTTGCCAGGTATCGACTTGCCGCGAGCGCAAAGCCCATCAGGTCGTTATCGGCAGCCGTTACGGACGGGGTCGAGAGAGGGTTGTCGGCGACCCCGGCCGGCACTGGGCAGCCCTCCTGGGCTGCGGCGGAGTTCGTCCCGAGATCGACGCCGATCAGACCCAGGAAACACGAAAAAACGACCGCCAATACCCATCGTGCGCTCTTCATCTTTCCCGCCCCCGTGATTCGAATTTCCTACCTTAAAATCCACTGGCGGGACTCATGGTATCCGATTGCCAGCCGACAGGCCATGCTCGCCCCCGGCGGCGCGTATCCCACCGATGCACGGCGTCAAAGCGGGATCGGCTGCGGTTCAGCGTCGCCCGCGGCCTGCGTCAACCGCGCGGCCCGGCCTGCGGAGCCACCGCCACGGACTGCACCAGCCGCACCAGCTCCGCCTGCCGCGAGAACCCGTGCTTGGCGAACATGTTCTTCACGTGCGAGCGGATCGTGCTCTCCTTGCGGCCCGTCGCTGCGGCGATCTGGTGCACGCTCATGCCCTGGGCCAGAAGCACCGCCACGCGCCCCTCCGCCCGCGTGAGGCCGAGGGCTCCGGCAGCCGCTTCCGGATCGATCGCGGTCCCGTTGGCCGGGTCGACGACCAGCACCAGCGCCGCCACGGACCAGGACTGGAAATCCGCTTCCTGCGGGCCCACCGGGTGGACGTGCAGCACCAGCGGCGGCGGGCCGCCCAGGCGACTCAGCGTCGTCGAGCCCCCGGCGCCCGGCACCCCGAACGGCGGCAGCGCGCGCGCCAGCAGCGCCTGGAGGCGGGCGTCCTCCTCCGGCATGCGCGCGAAGAGCGAGCCGCCCTCGTCGAACAGGCCGTCGCCCGAGCGCAGAACGGCCTGCGCGCGGTCGTTCACCGCCGCGATTCGCCCGCGCAGATCGAGCTGGATGACCCCCACCCCGGAGTGGTCGAGCATCTCCGTCAGCGTCGCTCCCAGGGCGCCGGTGCCGGTCAGCGCCTGCTGGACGCGCACGGTCTGGCGGATATGCGGCAGGAGCCGGCGGATCGTGCCCAGTTGCACAGACGACCAGCCGTCCCCGTTCACCGGATCGTTGATGGCCCAGACGATGTGCGAGCCGTCCGGCCCGTCCAGGCGCACGATGATCCCGTTCCCGGCGTGGGTGGCGACCAGCATCTGGTTGTACGCCGGAGAGGTCTTCAGCTCCTCCTCAGTGAAGAGCTCGGGGACGTGGAACAGCCGGCTGTCGGGGGCATGCCGCACGCGCGGGACCCGTTCGTCGAGCGGGTAATAGACCTGGAAGTACTCGCGGCAGAGATCCCGGCGCGGCTCCCCCCGGAAGAAGTACCACGCGAAGCCGATCCGAATGTCCTCTTCGGAGACCCAGTCTCCGAACACCATGCTGCTGCCATGGGTGTGGAGGGCCTCGTCGATCAGCGCGGACGCGCCCGACCAGCGGGCGGGATCGAGCGCCGCGTCGTGCAGCGAGGCCAGGATGTGCCCGAACGAATCGCGCTCGCTCATGACCGCGCCTTCGCGCACGCACGGCCGGTGGGCCGATCATGTCCGGTCCCGGTGGCACATGCCCTCCGGTGCCGCAGATGCGTTCCGCTCCATCGCATGCCGACATGCTAATACGTTATGAACGTGATGCCGATAGTTCATATAATACACATGAATATCACGGACGCATGCATCCCCAACATTGGGGAGAAGCGGCGAAATCACCGCTCGCGGGCGCGTGCGAGGGCGCCTGACGAGGGGCGACGCCGAGGTCGCCGGCTCTCGCGCGATCGCCCCGAGACGAGGCAAAAAACCCGCCGATTCTCCCCACTATTGGGGACGCGCGAGCCGGACAATCGGCTTAGGCTTCCAGTTCGTTTCGACGGCGGGAAGACGGATGTAGCGAGAACGACCGAGAGAGCCTTTGGGAAGCCGCGTCTCCCCGCGCGGACATGGCAGCCAGGGAAGGGGCATGGAAATGAGAGCGTCCACAGCGCCGACCAAGACCCGCTCGCGTGTCGTACCCGGAGGCCGAGGCAGAGCTGCCGCTCGCAGTCCGATTGAGAGAGAGCCGGGTCACGTACGCCCAAAGCCGGGCGCCGGATTCCGCGCGTGCGTCCGACTGGCGGGCATCGTGACGGCGCTCGGTCTCGTTCTTCTCGCCGTCGCGCCCGCTCATGCGGCGAGCGAGGGGGACCTGCGCCTCCAGGGCGGCGCCTCGCTCTCGCACCAGGAGGGGCGGCTGGAGATCTACCACAGCGGCGAGTGGGGGACCGTCTGCGACGACTACTTTGGGCTGCAGGAGGAGGCGGAGGTCGCCTGCAAGCAGATGGGCTTCACGGGAGCCGTGGAGCTTGTCCGAGGCTGGTGGTGGACGTCGTCGAAGCCGATCTGGCTCGACGACGTCGACTGCGACGGGACCGAGACGAGCCTGAGCCAGTGCAGCAACCGCGGCTGGGGCGTGCACAACTGCGACCATTCCGAGGACGTCCGCATGCGCTGCACGGAGGCGACGACGGCGGCCGGGGTCCTGATCGGCAAGCGCAAGCTCAGGATCGACGAGGAGGACACCACCGGCGCGACGTACTCGGTCAAGCTCGGCAAGGTGCCGAGCGGAAATGTCACGGTATCCATCGCGAGCGACAACTCCGACGTCACCGTCAATCCCACGAGCCTCACCTTCACCACGTCGAACTGGAGCGATGCGCAGGACGTGACCGTGACGGCCGGCAACGATTCGGACACGACGCAGGACACGGCCACCCTCACCCACAGCGCCATGGGCGGCGGCTACGGCTCGGTGACGATTCCGTCGGTGGCGGTGGTGGTCAACGACAACGACGACAAGGGCGTGACGATCAGTCATCAGAGCCTGACGATCTACGAGGCCGTCACCCCCGAGCTCTCGTACTTCCAGAAGCCGAACGACACCTACTCGGTGGTGCTGACCGGCGCGCCCAGCGCGGACGTCACCGTCACGATCGCCGGACACAGCGGGACCGACATCTCGCTGAGCGACAGTGGCGGCACGACCATATCGAGCCTCACCTTCACCACGTCGAACTGGAGCACGCCGCAGACCGTGAAGGTGACGGCGGCCTACGACAACGACGCAAACGACGAAGCGCGGGTGACGCTCACCCATGCTCCGTCGAATACCGGCGGCTACGGCGGCGTGTCCATTCCCAACGTGACGGTGCAGGTGGATGACATCTACTACAAGGGAGTCGCCGTGAGCCTGGTTCCCTTGACGGTGCGCGAGGGAGCGTCGGTGGGAGACGAGTTCTCCGTCGTGCTGAATGGTCCGCCCACCGGAAATGTCACGATCACGTTCGCGCCGCCGAATGGCGAGAACCTCAGCTTTGACCCTGCGCAACTCGTCTTCACCAAGAACGACTGGCGGCCCGCCAAGAGGGTGCACGTGCGCCAGGAGAATGACGGCGACGACCAGCACGAACTCGTGGAGATCGGTCTCGGTGCGTCCGGGGGCGGTTACGGGTCGGTGACGATCCCTGCAATCGACGTCCTGCTCATCGACGACGACAACGGGGGTCTTCCCGGAACGCCGGGGAGGCTTCGGGCGACCCCGGGGCAGGGCAGCGTCGGGCTGAACTGGGACGCGCCTTTGGAGGATCCGGAGAAGCCCGTGACGCACTACGAGTATCAGGAGGACGGGGAGTCAGGCTGGACGCCGACGGATGGGCCTGGGACGAGCAAGGAGGTTAAGGGTCTCACCAACGGGGAGAGCTATACGTTCCGGCTACGCGCGGTGAACGCCGAGGGGAAGGGAGCGGCGTCTGAGCCGTCCGATCCGGTGACGCCGGCGCCTGCGGGGTTGACGGCGTCGTTCGAGGCCGTGCCGGCCTCGCACGACGGGAGCAGCGCGTTCACACTCGAGCTCGCGTTCAGCGAGGCGGTGTTCGACGGCAGCGAGAGCTTCAACAAGAACCGGGCGATCCAGAACGCCCTCGAGGTGACCGGCGGCACGGTCAAGGGCAGACGCCGGGTGGACCCCGGCGCCTTCGACCGGTGGATCGTCTGGATCCGGCCGTCGGGCAACGGGGCGGTGACGGTGACGCTGCCGGCGACGACCGGCGGCTGCGGCAGCGCAGGCGCGATCTGCACGCCGGGCGGCGAGGCGCTTGCCGAGGCGGTTACGGCGAGCGTGCCGGGGCCGGCGACGCCCGTGGTCTCGATTGCGGCGGGCACGTCGCCGGTGACGGAGGGCACGGACGCGGTCTTCACGCTGACGCGGACGCGCGATGCGGCGGCTGCGCTGACGGTGGGGCTCGGCGTGAGCGAGGACGGTGCGACGCTGTCGGGGACGGCGCCGACGGAGGCGGTGTTTGCCGCAGGCGCGTCCACTGTCGCCCTCACGGTCGCGACGGAGGACGACGAGGTCGTGGAGAGCGCGAGCGCGGTGACGGTGACCCTTGCGGCCGGCACCGGCTATGCGCTCGATGCGAGCGCGTCCGAAGCGATGGTGACGGTGGAGGACGACGACGCGGCGCCGGCGCTCAAGGTCGCGTCGGTGGACGGCGATGCGCTGACGCTGACGTTCGACGAGGCGCTGGATGCGGGCTCGGAGCCGGGGGCGGCGGCCTTCTCCGTCACGGTGGCCGGCGCGGCGCGCGCGGTCGATGCGGTCGCGGTCTCGGGCAGCGCGGTGACGCTCACGCTGGCCTCTGCGGTCGCGGCGGGCGAGACGGTGACGGTGAGCTACGCCGTGCCGACGGGATCCAACGCGAGCCCGCTCCAGGATACGGCCGGCAATCCGGTGGCCGGTTTCAGCAACGAGGCGGTGGCCAACGTCACCGCGGCGGCCAACGCGGCACCGACGGGCCTGCCGACGATCGCAGGCACGGCGCGAGTGGGCGAGACGCTGACGGCGTCGGCTGCGGACATCGCCGATGCGGACGGGCTCGCGAACGCCGTCTTCGCCTGGCAGTGGATCGCCCATGACGGGACGGCGGACGCGGCCATCGCGGGCGCCACGGCGGCCACCTACACGCTGACCTCTGCCGAGGCGGGCAAGACCATCACGGTGCGCGTCACCTTCACCGACGACGGCGGCAACGAGGAGACCCTGGTGAGCGCGGCGACGGCGCCCGTCGCGGCGGCGCTGCCGGTGATCTCGATCGCGGCGTCTGCGTCGTCGGTGACGGAGGGCGGGGCGGCCTCGTTCACCCTGAGCCGGACGGGCGATACGGCGGCCGCGCTGACGGTCTCGGTCTCGGTCACGGAGGCGGGCTCCGTGCTCTCGGGCACGCCGGCGTCCGCGGTGACGTTCGCGGCGGGCAGCGCGGCGGCCACGCTCGCCGTGGCGACGGACGACGACGGGGTGGACGAGGCGGACGGCCGGGTGACGGCGACGGTCACCGCCGGCGCCGGCTACGAGGTGGACGCGGATGCGGCGTCCGCCGGCATCGACGTTTACGACAACGACGCGGCGGCCACGCAGGGACCGGCGGCGGAGACGCTCTGGACGTCCACGCTGACGGTGCAGGACGTCGGCGGCGCCCTGCTCGGTTACGTATTCGGCGACGGCCTGAGCCCGGACGGCTGGTCGGAGGACGGCACGCAGTTCCACGTCAATCAGCTCTACTACTTCGCGCTGTACGACGAGCTGGCGTTCACGCTCTCGGCGGCGCCGCCCGATCCGGGGCAGTTGACGCTGCATCTGGACGACCTGCAGGTGCAGCTCGGCGGCGTGGCGGGGAACAGGTTCTTCTACTGGACGGTGGACCACCCCGGCTGGCTGGCGGGCCAGACGGTGGCGGTGCGGCTCACCCGCGAGGACCCGGACGCGGCGGTGGATGCCGGCCCCGGCCTCTCGGTGGCGGACGCGCAGGTGCAGGAGGCGGAGGGGGCGGCGCTCGCCTTCGGTGTGACGCTGTCGGAGGCGCAAGCCTCGACGGTCTCGGTGCGCTATGCGACCGCCGACGGCTCCGCGAATGCGGGTGCGGACTATGAGGCGGTCTCCGGCGTGCTGCGCTTCGCGGCGGGCGAGACGGCGAAGACGGTCTCGGTGGCGGTGCTGAACGATACCCTCGACGAGAGTTCGGAGACGCTGACGCTGACACTCTCCCACCCCTTCGGCGCCGATCTTGCCGACGGCGAGGCGACGGGGACGATCGTCAACACCGGTCCGATGCCGCAGGCGTGGCTCGCGCGCTTCGGCCGCGCGGTGGCGCAGCAGGCGGTGGACGCGATCGGCGATCGGCTCGGCGACTCTCGCGACGCTGCCGGCGCAGAGGATGCGAGCGCCCACGTGGTGGTGGGCGGCGTCGCGCTCGGCGGCGCCGGCATGCCGGGTGGGACGTTCATCGGGGCGCTGCGCGGCGAGGACGAGGACTGGCCGGGCGCTCCTGCCGGCCTCGGGGAGACCGGACGTGCCGGCGAGGGCTACGGCATGAGCGGCCGCGAGCTTCTGTTGGCAAGCGCGTTCCGCCTCGGCGCGGGCGGCGAGGGTAGTGGCCCGGCGTGGACGGCCTGGGGCCGGTTCGCGGCCGGCGGCTTCGCCGGTGCGGACGACGGTCTTGCGCTCTCTGGCGACGTGACCACCGGGTTCCTGGGCGCGGACGTGGCGCAGGAACGCTGGCTCGCGGGCCTCGCGGTGGGCCTGAGCGAGGGCGAGGGCTCCTTCGACGACGGCACGGACACAGGCGGCGGCAGGGTGGAGAGCAGCCTGACGAGCGTCTTCCCCTATGCCCGCGCAGATCTGGGGGACGGCGTGGAGCTCTGGGGCCTGGCCGGTGCCGGCAGCGGCGATCTCAGGCTGAGCCTAGGCGAGGAGGTGACGGAGACCGGGCTTTCGCTGCGGATGGGCGCGCTCGGCCTGCGGGCGGCGCTCATGCCGGCCGCAGAGGCGGACGCGGCGGGCGAGGCGAGCCTTGCGCTCACCTCCGATGCGCTCTGGGTACAGACCGAGTCGGATGCGGCACGCACGAGCACCGGCGGTAACCTCGCGGCCGCGAGCGGCGAGGTGAGCCGCCTGCGGCTCGGGCTGGAGAGCGCACGCGCCTTCGCGGCGGGGCCGGGAGCGACGCTGACGCCGACGCTCGAGCTGGGGCTGCGCCGCGACGGAGGCGATGCGGAGAGGGGCGCGGGCGTGGAGGCGGGCTTCGGGCTCGCGTATGCCGACCCGGCCCGGGGCTTGACGCTGGAAGGCCGCGTGCGGGGGCTGCTCACGCACGCCGACGGCGCCTACGAGGAGTGGGGCGCGTCCGGCTCGGTCCGGCTCGATCCCGGCGCCTCGGGCCGCGGCCTCTCGCTCACCCTCGCACCCGTCTGGGGCGCGGCCTCGGGCGGCGTGGAGCGGCTGCGGGCGGCGGGCCCGGCCGCAGGCCTCGCATCGGCCGAGGCGCTCGAGGCCGGGGCCGGGCTCCGGGCCGAGCTCGGCTACGGCCTGCGCCCGCCCGCAGGCCCCGGCGTGCTCACGCCCTACGCGGGCCTTACCATGGCGGGAGACGGCGCGGCGCACACTTGGCGCAGCGGCGCCCGCTGGAGCGCGGAACCGGCGTTCACCCTCGCCTTCGAAGCCAGCCACGGCGAGGCCGACGCAGGCTCAGACCCGACCACCGCCGCAACACTCCGCGCCGCTCTCCGCTGGTAGGCGTATGGGCCGGGGTGAGGCGAAGGGCGGCTAACCCGCCGTGCCGAAGGCCTCGCGGAGCGCAGCGCAGGCGGTGCTATGCGCCTCGTTCGCCACGTCGAAGCTTCCGGTGGCGGTCCAGAAGCCGTGGATGTGGCCCTCGTAGTTCAGGTAGGCCGTGGGCACGCCCGCCGCCTTCAGCCTCTCGGCATAGGCGCGGCCCTCGTCGAGGAGAGGATCGTGGCTCGCGGTCATCACCATGGCGGGCGGCAGGCCGCTCAGATCGTCGGCACGGATGGGCGCGGCGCGGAGGTCGGCCCGCTCCGATTCGTCGTTGAAGTAGCAGTCGAAGAACCAGGTCATGGCCTCGGCGGTGAGCACATAGTCCTCGCCGAAGGTCCTGTAGGAGTCGCGGGTCTCGTCCGTGTCGGTGACGGGGTAGACCAGGAGCTGGAAGACCAGCGCGGGCCCGCCCTCGCTCCTTGCCCGCTGCGCGGTGACGGCGGCAAGGCAGCCGCCGGCGGAATCGCCGCCGATGGCGATGCGCGCCGGATCCGCGCCGATCTCGGCGCAATTCTCGGCGACCCACTTGAGCGAGGCCCAGGCATCCTCGGTGGGCCTGGGGAACCTGTTCTCCGGCGCCTTGCAGTAGTTGACGCCGACGACGATGCAGCCGGCGCCGGCGCAGAGCGCGCGGCAGACGCCGTCATGGGTGTCGATGCTGAGCACCACGTAGCCGCTGCCATGATAGTTGACGTAGACGGGCAGCGGCGTGGCCGGATCGGCGCCCTCCGGCCAGTAGAGGCGGATGCGGATCGGCCCGTTGGGACCGGGAATGTCGCGGTCTTCGATGCGGCCGACGGCGACGGGCGGCGCCTGCAGGCTCATGATCATGTCGTGGAAGCCCTCGCGCACCTCGGCGAGCGGTCGCTCCTTGAGCGGCGCCACCTCGATCGCGTTGATCTCGTCGCAGAACGCCTGAACCTGCGGGTGCAGAGCCATGGTCTTTCCTCGCGCGTGCGGGTGTCGGGTGACTGTTGGTGCCGGTATCGGGCCGCGCCTCAGGCGAGGCTCAGCAGCCGGGCGACCTCGGCCGGGGTCGACTCGCGGTCCAGCGCCATCACCGCGTCGAGCGCGCGCTCGGCACGGTCCGGCGCCAGCGTCATCGCGGCGTTGTCGCGGAACTTGGCGACGATCTCATCGGCGCCGAGCGGCCGGCTGTCGGCGCCGCGGTTCACCTGCTCGCGGTGACGCAGCACGCGCCCGTCCGTGGTGCGGATCACCACCTCGCCCGAATAGTATTGCGGGAAGGCGGAATCGGGATCGACGCGGTACGTTACCCGGTCGCAGAGGGCGAGGACCGCCGGGTCGGTATAGGCGTCTGGCTCGAGCGAGGCCAGCGTGAAGCCGCCGCGCCCGAGCACGCTCGCGATCATGTAGTGGGCGCTGAACTGGGCCTCGTAGGCGTTCGCAGGGCGGCGCTTGGCGGCCTCCGGCTCGCAGACGACGCTGACGCAGCCCTCGCCGATGAGCGCGTCCACGCTCTCGATATCGGCGGGCGCGAGCCCGTGGGCATCGCGCAGCGTGGCCACCGCGTCGCCCAGCGCATGGACCAGGTGGCAGGCGGGATAGGGCTTGATGCCGATGCGCAGCATCTCCCACTCGCTGCCGAGGCCGGCGGTGCAGAGCGGCCAGTCGATCTCCGCATCGTGGGCGCCGTAGAGCGCGTAGAGGCCGAAGCGCCCC
>WTGU01000052.1 GCA_011523425.1 Alphaproteobacteria bacterium | reverse complement strand
CGCGCATGACGGTGGGCAGCATCGTCGGCGAGCCGCTGCGCGAGCACGGCGTGGCTGCGGGGGCCGCGCTGCGGGACCGGGTCGAGGCGCTGCTGGAAGCGGTGGGCCTCGACCCCTCCTTCGCGAACCGCTATCCGCACGAGTTCTCCGGCGGCCAGCGCCAGCGCATCGGCATCGCCCGCGCGCTCGCGCTGAACCCCGAGTTCATCGTCTGCGACGAGCCGATCGCTGCGCTCGACGTCTCGATCCAGGCGCAGGTGGTGAACCTGCTCAAGGACCTGCAGGCGCGCTTCGGCCTCACCTACCTCTTCATCTCGCACGACCTGCGGATGGTCCGCCACGTCGCCGACCGGGTGGCGGTGATGTATCTCGGCAAGATCGTCGAGCTGGCGGCGAGCGATGCGCTCTATGACGAACCCCTGCATCCCTACACCCGCGCCCTGCTGTCTGCCGTGCCCACGCACGATCCCGAGCGCGAAGCGAGGCGGGAGCGGATCATCCTTCACGGCGACGTGCCGAGCCCGGCCGCCCCGCCGCCCGGCTGCCGCTTCAGCACCCGCTGCCCGGCGGCCGTGCCCGAATGCTCGAAGCGGACGCCGGAATGGCGCACGCTCCGCCCCGGCCATCAGGTCGCTTGTCACCTGGCGGAGTGATGGCCGATGATGGCGCGGCGCAGGCGCGTGCGCATCGCTCCTCTCACCTCCGGAGGATCGTCGACATGGTCGGAAAGCTCCTCTCCAGCGCAGCGATCGCACTGGTTGCAACCGCCCTGCTCGCGGGCCCGACCCAGGCCGAGCGCGGCAGCGACGGCCACCTGAACATCCTCTACTGGCAGGCGGTCTCGACGCTCAATCCCTATCTCTCGGGCGGCACCAAGGACATCGAGGCGGCGTCGATGGTGCTCGAGCCGCTGGCCCGCTACGACGATACCGGCACCATGTTTCCGGCGCTGGCCGCGGCGATCCCCACGGTCGAGAACGGCGGCGTCGCGCCCGATCTCATGTCCATCACCTGGACTCTCAAGGAGGGCGTCACCTGGTCTGACGGCACGCCGCTCACCGCCGCCGACGTGGTGTTCTCCGCCGAGTACTGCATGAACGAGGAGATGGGCTGCAACCCGGTCTCCAGCTTCACCGACGTCACCGGGATCGAGGCGCTGGACGACCGCACCGTGCGCATCCGCTTCGGCGTGCCCAAGCCCTTCCCCTACGGTCCCTTCGTCGGCTCCAACGCGCCGATCCTGCAGAAGGCGCAGTTCGAGAACTGCACCGGCGCCCGCGCCCAGGTGTGCACGGAGCAGAACTTCGGTCCGATCGGCACCGGCCCCTTCAAGGTGGACGAATTCCGCGCCAACGACGTGATCGTCCTCTCGGCCAACGAGCGCTACCGCGAGCCCGACAAGCCGGCCTTCGCGACCGCCACCTTCAAGGGCGGCGGCGATGCCACCTCGGCCGCGCGCGCGGTGCTGTCCACCGGCGAGTTCGACTACGCCTGGAACCTGCAGGTCGAGCCCGAGGTGCTGGAGCAGATGGTGGCGAACGGCAAGGGCAGCGTCGTCGCCGGCTTCGGCACGATGGTGGAGCGGCTGGTCGTCAACCTGACCAACGACGACCCGGCGCTCGGGAACGAGAAGCGTTCGCTCCATCTCGACGGCGCCAACCCGCACCCCTTCCTCTCCGACCCGGCGGTGCGCCGCGCGCTCTCGCTCGCCATCGACCGCCGGATCCTGGTCGAATTCGGCTACGGCGCCGCCGGCCAGGTCACCTGCAACATCCTGCCGGCGCCGTCCGTCTACGCGTCTGACGCCAACGACTCGTGCATGACCCAGGACGTCGAGGAGGCGATGCGCATCCTCGACGAGGCCGGCTGGCTGCCGGGCGACGACGGCGTGAGGGAGAAGGACGGCGTGCGCCTCTCGATCCTCTACCAGACCTCCACCAACTCGGTGCGCCAGGGCACCCAGGCGCTCATCAAGCAGATGTGGAAGGAGATCGGGGTGGAGACGGAGCTGCGCAACATCGACGCGGCGGTGTTCTTCGGCGGCGATCCGGCGAGCCCCGACACCTACCTGAAGTTCTACGCCGACATCCAGATGTACACGAACAACTTCGACGGCGTCGATCCCGAGGCCTACATGGCCAACTGGGCCTGCTCCGAGATTCCGTCGCCCGAGAAGCAGTGGCTGGGCGGCAACGTGCCGCGCGCCTGCAATGCCGAGTACGACGCGCTGATCGCCGAGATGGCCCGCACCGCCTCGCTGGAGGAGCGTGCCGCCATCGCCAGGCGGATGAACGACATCATGGTTCAGAACCACTACGTGATCCCGCTCATCTGGCGGGCCAGGATCTCGGCGCATTCCAACACGCTCAAGGGCGTGCGCGTGAACCCGTGGGATTCGGAGCTGTGGAACGTGGCGGACTGGCACCGCTAGTCCGGACAGTTCTGCCGGGTCATGGTCTGCGGGTCGCCGTCCGAGCGACTAGGCACACTGAGAGCGCCGAGCAGGGGCGCGTTGGGAGCCGAACGACACCCACCTCCCCCTGTC
>WTGU01000111.1 GCA_011523425.1 Alphaproteobacteria bacterium | reverse complement strand
ACAACCGGCTCTACGACATCTACACGGCGGCGCGGCGCGAGAAGTCGTAAGCCCGGGCGGCTTCGGCGGGGGCGTGCGGCGGCTGACGCCGCGCGCTCCCGCCCCGACCGCACGCCCGGCCGGCTCCGGCCGGGCGGCGGCGCAATTGCGGAGAGAGGACTAGGGGACGAGCGTCATGGTGGATGCCGCGCCCATCCTGCGCATGGTCAACCTGACCAAGCAGTTCGGCCGACTGGTCGCCGTGAACGACGTCAACCTCGACATTACCGAGGGCGAGTTCTTCACCATCGTCGGCCCGTCTGGCAGCGGCAAGACCACGCTGCTCCGCATGCTGGGCGGGCTGGAGAAGCCGACGGTAGGCGACATCTACCTGCGCGAGGAGCGGGTCAACAGCGTGCCCGCCAACCGGCGGCCCACCTGCATGGTCTTCCAGTCCCTCGCCCTCTTCAATCACAAGACGGTCGGCCAGAACATCGAGTTCTCGCTGAAGATGCGGGGCGAGAGCCGCCGCGCCCGCCGCGAGCGCGGTCTCTCGCTGATGAAACTGGTCCAGCTTCCGGAAGACTATTACGACAAGTCCGTGACCAAGTGCTCCGGCGGTGAGCGCCAGCGCGTGGCGCTCGCCCGCGCGCTAGCCTCCGACCCGGACATCCTGTTCTTCGACGAGCCGCTGTCCGCCATCGACTATCGCCTGCGGAAGCTGCTCGAGGTCGAGCTCAAGGACCTCCACCGCACCACCGGCAAGACCTTCGTCTACATCACCCACTCCCTCGAGGAGGCGATGGTGATGAGCGACCGCATCGGCATCATGCAGGAGGGGCGGCTCATCCAAATCGGCTCGCCCAACGAGATCTATCTGCAGCCGCGCAACAAGTTCGTCTCGGAGTTCATGGGCGAGGTGAACACGCTGGCGGTGCAGACCGGCGCCGACGGCGGCATCGACTGCCCTGCCTTCGAGCGCCGCTTCACCAGCCCGGCGCGGCCCGACGGCTTTGCCCGGGGCTATCTCGTCATCCGGCCCGAATCGATGCGCTTCCTGAACGACCCTTCGGAGGCGGAGAACCACCTAGAGGGGTCGCTCTTCAACGAGTACGCGCTGGGCTCCCGGGTGCAGTACCACGTGAGCGCGGGCGATAGCATGTTCGTCGTCGAGAAGCTCCGGGAGCACGCCTATCAGGGTTCGCTCAACGACGACGTCCTGATCGGCTGGGATGCCAAGGACAGCGTGCTCGTGACCGACTGATGACCGACCGTTCCGAGGCGCCTGCGGCGCTGCTGCGCCAGCCCAGCATCCCGGCGCTGCTGCTCGGTTGGCTGCGCTCGCCGGGCGTGCTGAGCGCAGCCCCGGTGCTGATCTACTTCCTGATCGGCTTCGTCGGCCCGCTGGTGATCGTACTGGCCTTCAGCTTCACCCCGGAGCGCACCTTCGACCTCGGCGCAGGCTTCACCACCGAGAACTACGAGCACATCTTCACCGAGAGCTATTACATTTCCTTCGTCTGGTCGTTCGCGCTGGCCGCGGTCACCGTCGCCTGCAACCTCCTGATCGGCTATCCCATCGCCTACGGCCTCTCCAAGCTGTTCGGCCGCTGGGCCGCGCCGGTCATGCTGGTCCTCGTCATCCCCCTCTTCGTCTCGGAGAACGTGCGGCTCTTCGGCTGGTACCTGTTCCTGATCAAGGGCGGCGGCATCCTGGCGGGCGGACTCAAGACCGCCTTCGGCATCGACACCGGCACGTTGCTCTACGAACCCGGCACCATCCTCATGGGCATGATCTACGTCTATCTGCCCTTCACCCTCTTCCCCATCGTGCTCGGGCTCTCCATGGTGCCGCGCGATCAGGTGGAGGCATCGCGCGATCTCGGTGCCAGCCGCTTCCAGATCTTCCGCGAGGTGGAGCTCCCCATCGCCATGCCCGGCATCCTCATCGGCGCCCTGCTGACCTTCGTGCTGGCGGTGGGCGCGATCTCGGAGGCCAAGCTCCTCGGCGGCCAGAACACGCCGGTCATCGCCCAGGACATCCAGCACGAGTTCACCTACGCGCAGAACTGGCCGCTGGGGTCCGCGATCTCGGTGCTCACCATCGTCGTCACCGGCTTCCTGGTGGTGCTGTTGATGCGCCGGCTCGACCTCGACCGGCTGCTGGGCCGACGATGATGCGGGCGGGCGCAGGCGCGCGCCCCTGCGGCGGCGGGGCGCACTGAGATGGAGAGAAAGCGCTGGGTGACGAGCCTAATCGCGGTCTGGACCGGCGTGATCGCGCTCTTCCTCTACATCCCGATCTTCTCGGTCATCGTCAGCTCGTTCGGCAAGTCCCGCTACTTCCGCTTCCCCGTTAAGGCGTGGAGCGACAAGTGGTACGACCAGACGCTTGGCGCCAACTTGACGACCGACCTCCACCTCACCTCGTTCTACGTCGCCGGCTGCGTAGCCCTCATCTCGGTCGTGCTCGGCTTCTTCGGCGCGCTCGCCTTCGCCCGCTACGACTGGCGTGGCCGCCAGTTCTATCAGCGCCTCATCATGCTGCCGATCTTCTTCCCGCAGGCCGTGCTGGGCCTCGCGCTGCTGCTCTGGTTCACCTATGTGGGCGTGTTGCCGAGCTGGGAAGCGGCGGTCTTCGCACATCTCGTCTGGATCGTGCCGATCGTGACCCTAGTGATTTCGATCCAGGTCTACGGCTTCGACGCAGCCCAGGAGGAGGCGGCCTACGATCTCGGCGCCAACCGCTGGCAGGCCTTCCGCGAGGTCACACTGCCTGCGCTCGCGCCCGGCCTTTTCTCCGGCGCGCTCTTCGCCTTCCTGCTCTCGTGGGGCAATTTCCCGCTGTCGACCTTCACCACCGGCGCCGACAGCACGGTGACCGAGTGGCTCTACACCAAGATGGGTTCCGGCTATACGCCGATGATCCCGACCATGGGTGCGCTCTCGGTGTTCGGCGCCATCACGATCCTCTTCGGCGGCTACATGTTCCTGATCGTCCGCAGGCGGCGGCAGGAGCGCAGCGAGTAGCGCCTTATTCGCTCACGGCAGGCCGTCGGGATCGGATGGAGACGGAAATGGATCTGAGATCGCATATCCGGGCGCTGCCCAAGGCCGAGCTTCACCTGCATCTGGAGGGCGCGATCGACCCGGAGTTGATGATGCGGCTGGCCGTCAGGAACAACGTCGATATCCCGTTCCGCTCGGCGGACGAGATTCGGGCCGCCTGCCGCTTCACCCGACTGCAGGATTTCCTGGACCTCTACCACCAGGGCATGACCGTGCTGCGCGCCGAGGAGGACTATTTCGAACTCACCGCAGCCTACCTGGAGCGCGTGGCCGCAGACGGAGCGGTCCACGTCGAGGTGTTCTTCGATCCCCAGGGCCACACCGCTCGGGGCATCCCCTTCGCCACCGCGGCGGACGGAATCCTGGCCGCGCTCGCCGACGGCCGCGAGCGGCTCGGCATCACGTCGCTGCTCATCATGAACGTCTGGCGAGACCTGAGCGAGGACGACGGCTTCGCCGCCTTTCGCCACGCCGAGCCCTACGTCGCCGACCGCAGAATCGCCGGACTCGGCCTCGATTCGACCGAGATCGACCATCCGCCGGCGAAGTTCGAGCGCCTCTACGCCGCGGCGCGCGAAGCCGGCCTCAGGCTCGTCGCCCACGCCGGCGAGGAGGGCCCGGCATCCTACGTCGCCGAGGCGGTGGATCGGCTGGCCGTGGATCGAATCGATCACGGCAATCGCGCGCTCGACGATCCGGCGCTGGTCCGCCGCCTGGCCGAGAGGGGCATGACCCTCACCGTGTGTCCGCTCTCCAACCTCCGGCTCGGCGTCGTCCCCGATCTGCAGCGGCACCCGCTGAAGCGCATGCTCGACGCAGGCCTCAAGGCCACCGTCAACTCGGACGATCCGGCCTATTTCGGGGGCTATCTGCTGGACAATTTCGTCGCCGTGACCGAGGCGCTCGAACTGGAGTGGGCGGACCTCGTCACGCTGGCCCGGAATTCGATCGAAGGCTCGTTCCTCGATGACTCCGCGAGGACGGCGCATCTGGAGCGGATCGACCGGGTAGTCGCGGCGGACGGGTGACCGGGCCGGCCGGCCCCTGACCGGCAAAGCGCGGGGCTCCGGCGCGCGTCAACGGGGGAGTTGTCTCGGCCTGCGCATCGCGCTCTAATCCGTGCCGCCGAGAGCACGCGCAGGCAGCGCGCCACAGGGAGCAGCCGATGGCATACCAAGTCACGGAAAAGGACCTTTACGTCGTCGACGAGTTCATGGCCAATCCGATCGGCCACCACAGTCCCGACCTGCAACGCGTGCTCAACACGTTCCGGGGCGCCGACGTGAAGGACAAGCACTGCCTGGTCTGCACCAAGCCGGGTCGCGAGTGGCGCCTCGCCCAGCTCTCCGGCGTGCGCGGCAAGCCGGTCAAGCTGCTCGCCAAGACCTTCGACAATATCGAGGACGCCGAGCGCTACGTCTTCCGCCTGCGCTGGAAGCAGCACACGGGCAAGGCGCTGCCGAAGTAGCCGCCGCTGCCATCGCCGCGCGCGCGGCACTCTTCACCACCATCAATTCGCCGCCAGGCCCCGAGGGAGCCACAGATGACCAGAATCGCGGGTTATGCCGACCGCGTCAGCGTGACGCCGGGAGAGACCATCAACTTCATGGTGAGCAGCGAAGCGCCCTCCTACCGATGCGACATCGTCCGCCTCGTCTGCGGCGACGAGAACCCAGACGGGCCGGGCCTCAAGGAACAGGTGGTCCGGACCGGCGCCAACGGCACCTACAAGGGGCGCAGGCAGGTCTGCTACGACGGCTCCTTCCTGGAAGTTCCCGCCCATCCTGCGATCCAGGCCCTGGAGAGCTTCACCTTCCAGGCGTTCATCTGGCCGACGACGCCCGATCGCGGCACCCAGGCGCTGATCTCCAACTGGCGCGACCGCGACAAGGCCGGCGCGGCCATGATCATCACCAAGCAGGACGGCTCGCTCGCGCTCTGCCTCGGCGACGGCAGGGGCAAGATCGAGGTGATCGCCACCAAGCGGCCGCTGCTCCCGCACCAGTGGTACTTCGTCGCCGCCAGCTACGACGCCTCCTCGAAGCAGGTCACGCTGGTACAGCAGCCGCTCAACGAGTACCCCAAGGTCCGCCACGGCGGCACCGTCAAGAAGAAGTCCGCCCTGAAGGCGCCGGGCAAGCATGACGCCCCGCTCACCATGGGCGCCTACTTCCGGCGCGTCGACAAGGGACGCACCGTCTGCGGCGGCTTCTACAACGGCCGCATCGACAGCCCGCGCATCGCCAATCGCGTGCTGACGCCGGCGGAGATGGAACTCGCCAAGACCCGCCCGGTGGACGGCGCGCTCGCCACCGCCATCGTCGGCGCCTGGGACTTTTCCGAAGGGATCACCACGACGGCGGTGACCGATCTCTCCGCCAACGGGCTGCACGGCAGCCTCGTCAACCTGCCGACGCGCGCCGTTACGGGCTGGTGCTGGGACGGCAGCGAGATGAACTGGCGGAACGCGCCCTCCCAGTACGGCGCGATCCACTTCCACGAGGACGATGTCTACGACGCGCGCTGGGACGTGGATTTCTCCCTCACCTGCCCCAAGCGGCTGAAGAGCGGCGTCTACGCCGCAAGGCTGCGTGGCGAGGGCAGCGGCGAGGACTACATTCCCTTCGCCGTGCGTGCCCCGCGCGGCGCGCCCACCGCAAAGATCTGCTTCCTGCTCCCCACCGCGAGCTACATGGCCTACGCCAATACCAACATGTCCACCAACATGGGGCCGGCGCAGATTCTCACCGGCCGGCTCACCGTGCTGAACGAGAAGAATCTCCAGCGCAGCGAGCACCGGGAGTACGGCACCTCGCTCTACGACAGCCACATCGACGGCAGCGGAATCTGCTACTCCTCGCGGCTCAGGCCGATCCTGAATTTCCGGCCGAAGGCGCTGGAGTGGATCGGCGGCACCGAATCCACCCTCTGGCAGTTCAACGCCGACACGCACCTCACCGAATGGCTGGAGGCGAAGGGCTTCGAGTACGACGTCGTCACCGACGAGGACCTGCACTACGAAGGCCTGGCGGCGATCCAGGACTACACCGTCGTCCTCACCGGCTCGCATCCCGAATATCACTCGAAGGCGATGTGGGACGCGATGTACGCCTATCAGCAGCGCGGCGGACGGCTCATGTACATGGGCGCCAACGGCTGGTACTGGCGCATCGCCTACCACACCGAGGTGCCGGGATGCATCGAGGTGCGCCGCGCCGAGGACGGTATCCGCACCTGGATCGCGCGGCCCGGCGAGTACTACCACAGCTTCACCGGCGAGTATGGCGGGCTCTGGCGGCGCAACGGCAGGCCGCCGCAGGTCATCGCCGGCACCGGGTTCAGCGCCCAGGGCTTCGACATCTCGTCCTACTATGTGCGCCAGCCGGACAGCTTCAAGCGGGAGGTCGCCTGGATCTTCGAGGGCATCGGCAAGGACGAGAGGATCGGCGATTTCGGGCTGATCGGCGGCGGCGCGGCGGGGCTGGAGCTCGACCGGGCCGACCCGCTACTCGGCACGCCGCCCAACACCTACGTGCTCGCGACCTCCGAAGGCCACACCGACCTCTACCTCGTGGTCTGCGAGGAGCTCGACGTGAACCGGCCGAATTGCGACGGCACGCAGGACCCGCTGGTGCGCGCCGACATCGTGTTCTACGAGACGGCGAACGGCGGCGCGGTGTTCTCCACCAGCTCGATCGCCTGGTGCGGCAGCCTCGCCCACAACGACCACGACAACAACGTCTCGCGCATGACCGAGAACGTCCTGCGCCGCTTCGCCGATCCGACCCCCTTCTAAGCACGCGCCGCGCACCGGCGCGGGTCGAACCAAAGCCCCGCCGGCTCCGGCCGACGGGCCGGTGCTGGAGGTCGACGGCCTCACCAAGCGCTTCGGCACGGTGTGTGCCGTCGATTCGGTGAGCTTTGCAGTGGCGCGCGGCGCGACGGCGGCGCTGCTCGGCGCCAACGGCGCCGGCAAGACCACCACCATGGCGATGATCCTGAGCCTCGTGCAGCCGAGCGCAGGCCGCGTACGCATCTTCGGCCGCGACCTGGCGACGGAGCGCTATGCCCTGCTGCCGCGCATGAACTTCTCCTCGCCCTACACGGACCTGCCCCACCGACTCACGGTGCGGGAGAACCTGGCCGTCTACGCGAAGCTCTACGGCATCGAGGACGTCGCCGGCCGCATCGAAGTGCTGGCTGAGACCCTCGACATCGGCGCCTTCCTGAAGAGGCCGACCGGCAAGCTCTCCGCCGGGCAACGCACCAGGGTGGCGCTCGCCAAGGCGCTTCTCAACGAGCCCGAGCTGCTGCTGCTCGACGAGCCCTCGGCCTCGCTCGACCCCGACACCGCCGACTGGGCGCGCGGCGTCATCGAGAGCTACCGCGCCGAGACCGGTGCCACGATCCTGCTCGCCTCCCACAACATGGCCGAGGTCGAGCGGCTCTGCGATGATGTGTTCGTCATGTCGGGCGGCCGCATCGTCGAGAGCGGCACGCCGGCAGGCCTGATCGAGCGGCATGGCCGCGCCACGCTGGAGGAGGTCTTCCTCGAGATCGTGCGCGGCACGACCTGCCTCGACCAGGCGGCGCAGTGACCGACGACGACGGCCACCGGTGTGCTAACCTGTTGACCCCATGTCCCTATGAGCGGCCGCCTTTCGCACATAGCGGCATCAGGAGGGAGACCGTCGATGACCGAGGGCCGAGCCGACCTCCCGGAGTGGCGCGAGCCGCACGCGCTCATCGAGACCGACGCGCTGGAGGCGTGTCTCGATGCGCCCGGCCTTCGCATCGTGGACTGCACGACGTGGCTCAAGCCGGCCGAGCCGGGCGACGATGCCCCCTACCGAGTCGTCCCCGGCCGGGCCGAATACGAGGCGGCGCATATACCCGGCGCCGTCTTCCTCGACATCCAGGGCCAGATCTCCGATCCGGACACGCGGCTCCGCTTCATGGCACCTGATGCCGGGCGGTTCGCGGACGCGATGGGCGGGCTCGGCATCGGCGACGAGGCGCGCGTCGTGCTCTATTCGGCCAGCAACATCATGTGGGCCACCCGGGTGTGGTGGATGCTGCGCGCGTTCGGATGCGATCGTGCGTCGGTGCTCGACGGCGGCTGGGAGAAGTGGACGGCGGAGGGGCGTCCCGTATCCTCCGTACCGGGGCAGTACCCGCCGGCGCGCTTCACTGCCAAGCCTCGACCGGGTCAGTTCGTGGACAGTGAGTACGTGCTCTCCCGGCTCGGGGATGCCGAGGCCGTCATGGTGAACGCGCTCGCGCCCGAGTTCCACCTCGGCGCAGGCCCGAGCCGCTACGGACGCCCTGGACGGATTCCGGGGAGCGTCAACGTGCCCGCCGCAAGCCTGCTCGATCCGTCGAACGGAGCCTTCGTGTCGCTGGACGAGGCGCAGCGGCTCCACGAAGACGTCGGGATCACCCCGGACCGCCACGTCGTCGCCTACTGCGGCGGCGGCATCTCCGCCACCGTCGGCCTCTTTCTCCTCCACCAGCTCGGCTACCGCGACCTCACCCTCTACGACGGCTCGATGGGCGAGTGGGCGCACGACCCCGACCTCCCGATCGAGACGGGCCCGCAATCGGGCGGGACCTGAGCCGCGCCGCGGCCGGATGCCGAACGAAGCTGCCGCGATCGATGCCGCCCACCTGCCGGACTAGGACCGTGACTCATTCGGATCACATGCTGGCCACCCGCTTCCTGGACGTGATCGAGCATGACATCGTTCCGCTGACGCGGGCGGGCGTGGCGCGCGGCGACAAGGTGTTCGGCGGCGCGATCCTCCGCAAGTCGGACCTCGCGCTCGTCATCGCCGGGACCAACCGGGAGACCGTGAATCCGCTGTACCACGGGGAGGTGGCGACCCTGAACGCGTACTTCGCGCTGCCCGGACCAGCGCGCCCTGCCCCTGAGGAGTGCCTGTTCCTGTCGACCCACGAGCCCTGCTCTCTATGCCTGTCGGCGATCACCTGGGCCGGGTTCGACAACTTCCACTACCTCTTCGGCTACGCGGACACCCGCGACGCCTTCAACATCCCCCACGACCTGAAGATCCTGAGCGAGGTCTTCCGCATCGAGAACGGAGACTACGCTCGCGAGAACGCGTTCTGGCGCAGCCGCTCCATCGAGGATCTCATTGGCAGCGGGAGCGAGGATCTGAAGGAGCGGGTGCGCCGCCTCGGGGCCCTCTACGACGAGCTCTCGTCCGTGTACCAGGCGTCGAAGGAGGGCAGCGACATCCCGCTGCGCTGACGAGAAGCGGCCGGCAAATTACAACGACAGAACAGTGGCCTATATGCCATCTGAGCACCGGCTACCGCGTGTGGCGTCGGCAGTGGCGGGAAATGCGGGCTAGGACCCCACCCTGGCGTGCATCGGCGCGGCGCATCGGCGCGCTGGTGCTGCGCCACACATACCTGCTGCGGCGCTCCTGGCCGCGCATTCTCGAGCTCATGTACTGGCCCACGGTGCAGATGATTATCTGGGGCCTCGTCACCCAGTTCCTCGTCACCCACAGCTCGTGGGTGGCGCAGGCCGTCGGAGTCCTGCTCGCCGGAGTCATTCTTTGGGACGTCATGTTCCGCGGCCAGATCGGGCTTTCGCTGGTGTTCATGGAGGAGATGTGGGCGCGCAACCTGGGGCACCTCTTCGCCAGCCCCCTGCGGCCCTGGGAGCTGATCTGCGCGCTCATGCTCATCAGCCTGATCCGCACCCTGATCGGGATGACGGGCGCGGTCGGCTTCGCCTTCCTCCTCTACGCCTTTTCGATCTTCGATCTCGGCTTCGCGCTGATCGGCTTCTTCGTCAACCTGATCGTGATGGGCTGGGCTGTGGGCTTCTTCGTGTGCGGCCTGGTGCTGCGCTTCGGTCTCGGCGCGGAGAGTCTCGCCTGGTTCCTGATCTTCGCGCTGGCGCCGTTCAGCTGCGTCTACTACCCGCTCTCGATCCTGCCCGACTGGCTGGAGCCGGTGGCCGCCGTGCTGCCGTCCGCCCACGTCTTCGAGGGCATGCGTGCGCTCCTGGTGGACGGCACCTTCAGCGGCGACCACATGATGCGCGCGACCCTGCTCAACGTCGGCTGGATGGCGGCGGGCATCGCGACCTTTCTCGGCTTCCTGCGCAGCGCCCGCATCCGCGGCCTGCTGCACCAGATCGGGGAATAGCGCTCATTCCGCGGGGCCGCTGACGCCGGCGGCCGAAAAGCTCGCCATGCCGTTGTGAGCCGCCACCGCCATGCGCACCAAGGCAGCGGCGAGCGCGGCGCCGGAGGCCTCCCCGAGCCGCATGTCGAGGTCCAGGAGCGGGATCAGGGACAGCGCATCGAGCAGCCGCCCGTGTCCGGGTTCCGCCGAGCGGTGGGCCACCTGGGCGTGGTCGAGGCCGCCATCGTGCAGGCGCGCCACCACCGCGGCGGCGGCGGTGCAGGCGAAGCCGTCGAGCAGCACGGGCACGCGGCGGTGACGGGCCGCAACCACGGCGCCCGCGATCGCCGCCAGCTCCCGGCCGCCCAGGCAGGCGAGAGCGGCCAGAGGATCGCGGCGCGCCTCGGGATGCCGCTCCAGCGCCGCGTCCACCGTCGCCGCCTTGCGCGCAAGCCCCTCGCGGTCGACGCCGGTGCCGGGGCCCACCCAGGAGGCGCCGTCGCCGCCGAAGAGCGCCGCCGCGAGCGCCGCCGCAGCCGTGGTGTTGCCGATTCCCATCTCGCCGAGACAGAGCAGGTCCGCGCCCTCGTCGACCGCCGCCAAGCCGGTCTCCAGCGCAGCGACGCAGCCGGCCTGGTCCATCGCCGGTGCCTCGGTCATGTCGGCGGTCGGCCGGTCCAGCTCGAGAGGGACCACCGTCAGCTCGGCGCCCAGCACATCGCAGAGCTGGTTGATCGCCGCCCCGCCGGCCTCGAAGTTGGCCACCATCTGCGCGGTGACTGCCGCGGGATAGGCGGAGACGCCGCGCGCGGCCACCCCGTGATTGCCGGCGAACACCGCGATCCGGATGCGATCTGCACGCGGCGGGTGGCGCCCCTGCCAGGCGGCGGTCCAGCGCGCCAGCGCCTCGAGTCGGCCGAGCGCGCCGGCCGGCTTGGTGAGGGTCGCATCGCGTGCGCGCGCGCGGTCCGCCGCCGCCTCGTCCGGGCCCGGCATGGCGGCGATGCATGCACGAAAGGCGCTCAACGAGCCGAGCGGAAGATGATCTGGCATGGCGGATCTTTGCACGCGGTGGCGCGAGACGGCACCCGCCCGGCATTCTTGGCGCGGGCGGCGCCCTAGCCTATAAGGCTGAGGGAGGATGCCGGGCTCGCACGGCTCGGGCAAGGGTGGTGATGCGCTACGACGACGGCGACGAGGCTCCCCTCCAACGGGCGGCGTACCGTGCGGCGCGCGCCTGGTGGAGCGACCTTCGCGCCGCCCTTCTCTTCCTCACGCGGGTGCCGCTGAAGGCGGCGCGACCGGCGGCTGACGGACCTCCGCTGGGACGCGCCGTCCGCGCCTTCCCCGTCGTCGGCGGGCTGATCGGGCTCGCCGCGGGGATCGCCTACGCCATCGCCGCCGGAATCGACCTGCCCGACATCGTGGCGGCGGTGCTCGCCGTCGGCGTCGGCGCGCTCGTCACCGGCGCGCTGCACGAGGACGGCCTCGCCGACATGGCCGACGGCTTCGGCGGCGGCAGCACGGCGGAGCGCAAGCTCGCCATCATGCGGGACAGCCGCATCGGCGCCTACGGCGTGATCGCGCTGGTGGTGGTGCTGGCGGCCAAGGTGGGCGCGATCGCCGACCTCGAGGAAACCGGCCTGGTGATCGCCGCCATGGTCGCCGCCGCGGGCGCATCGCGCGCCGCCATGCCGGCGGTCATGCTGTGGCTCGGGCCTGCGCGGAGCGAGGGCCTCGCCGCCGACGCAGGCCGGCCGCCGGACAGCCACGTGTGGACCGGCCTCGCGCTCGCGGCGGTGCTGGCCGTGGGCCTGCTCACCTGGAGCGGGCTGGTCGCCTTCCTCATCGCGGGCCTCGGGACCGCCAGCCTCGCCTGGCTCGCCGAGCGCCAGGTAGGCGGCCACACCGGCGACGTGCTCGGCGGCGTGCAGCAGATCTCGGAAGTCCTGTTCCTTCTCACCCTCGCGGCGGTTCGATGACAAACGACACGATCGTGACCCGGTGGTGGTGGGTGCGCCATGCACCCGTCACCGACCACGGAGGCCGGCTCTACGGCCGCACCGACGTGCCTGCCAACACAAGCGAGCGGGTGCGCTTCGACGCGCTGGCCCGGGCGCTGCCGGAGGGCGCCGTATGGCTCACCAGCAACCTGCTCCGCACCCAGCAGACCGCCGACGCGATCGCCGACGCGGGCCATGCGGTGCCGGAGCGGTTCGTCGAGGCGGACCTGGACGAGCAGGATTTCGGCGCCTGGCACGGGCTCACCTGGAGCGAGGTGGCCAGCGAGCGGGGGCACGGGCTTGCGCACAAGTTCTGGGTCGCGCCGGCCCACATCACGCCGCCGGAAGGCGAGAGCTTCGTCACGGTGATGGAGCGGGTCGCTGCCGCCGTCGACCGCCGCACCGCGCAGCACGCCGGCGCGGACATCGTCGCGGTGGCCCACGGCGGCTCGATCCGCGCCGCGCTCGCGCTGGCGCTCGGCCTCGATCCGGAGCGCGCGCTCGCCTTCAGCATCGACAATCTCTCGATCACCCGCATCGACCACGTGGACGGACCCGCGCGAGGCGGTGCCTGGCGGGTGGCGGCGGTCAATCTGCCGGCGCCATGACGCGGCAGGACGCGCCGAGCCTGTTCGAAGGCGACGCGCCGCGGCCACTCGCCGACCGACTGCGGCCGCAGGCGCTGGACGAGGTGGTGGGGCAGGACCACCTGCTCCGCGCGGACGGCCCGCTGGGTCGGATGGTGGCGAGCGGCGCGCTGGCCTCCACCATCCTCTGGGGCCCGCCGGGCTGCGGCAAGACCACCATCGCCCGCCTGTTGGCGGATCACACGGACATGCTGTTCGCGCCGCTGAGCGCGGTCTTCTCCGGCGTCGCGGAGCTGCGCGAGGTCTTCGCGGACGCCCGCTCCCGCCGCGCGGGCGGCGTCGGCACGCTGCTCTTCGTCGACGAGATCCACCGCTTCAACCGGGCCCAGCAGGATGCCTTCCTGCCGGTTGTGGAGGACGGCACCGTCACCCTCGTCGGCGCCACCACCGAGAACCCCTCCTTCGAGCTCAACGGCGCGCTGCTTTCGCGCTGCGCGGTGCTGGTGCTGAACCGGCTGGACGATGGCGCGCTGGAGACCCTGCTCGCCCGCGCCGAGGTGGCGGAGGGCCGCACGCTGCCGCTCGCCGAAGACGCCCGCCCCATGCTGCGCGCCATGGCGGACGGCGACGGCCGCTCACTCATCAACCTGGCGGAGGCCCTCTTCGCCGCCGGCACCACGGCGCCCCTCGACGTGCCCCAGCTGATGGAGACGGTGCAACGCCGCGCGCCGCTCTACGACAAGTCGCAGGAAGGCCACTTCAACCTGATCTCGGCGCTGCACAAGTCGCTCAGGGGCTCCGACACCGATGCCGCGCTCTACTGGCTCGCGCGCATGCTCGCCGGCGGCGAGGATCCCCGCTACATCGCCCGGCGCCTGGTGCGCTTCGCGGTCGAGGACGTGGGCCTGGCCGACCCCGACGCGCTGCCGCAGGCGCTCGCCGGCTGGGAGGCCTACGAGCGGCTGGGCTCGCCGGAAGGCGAGCTCGCCATCGCTCAGACCGTGATCTATCTCGGCACCGCCGCCAAGTCGAACGCGAGCTACCGCGCGCTCTCCCACGCCATGGGGGCCGCCCGCGAAACCGGCTCGCTCATGCCGCCCAAGCACATCCTCAACGCGCCGACGCGGCTGATGAAGGACCTCGGCTACGGCGAGGGCTATGTCTACGACCACGACACCGAGGAGGGCTTTTCCGCGCAGGACTATTTCCCGGACGGGATGGCGCGGCAGACCTTCTACGAGCCGCGCGAGCGGGGCTTCGAGCGCGAGGTGCGGAAGCGCCTCGCCTACTGGCAGAAGCTGCGCGAAGCGGCGGGCGGCACAGGGGACGCGGACGAGGCGGAGGACGAGCCGTGAAGATCGCGCTTGCCATCGCGCTGGGGGGCGCGCTCGGCTCGGTCGGTCGCTACTACGTCATCGGCTACGCCGAGCGCTGGCTCACCTCGCTCATCGGCACGGGCTTCCCCTACGGCACGCTGACGGTGAACGTCGCTGGCTCCTTCGTCCTCGGCGCGCTGGTACAGGGGCTGGCGACCTCCTTCGACGTGGGCACGGTGCTGCAGCGCTTCCTCTTCGTCGGGCTGCTCGGCGGCTTCACCACCTTCTCCGCCTTCTCGGCCGACACCATCGCGATGCTGGAGCGGGGCGATATCGGCCGGGCGCTGCTCTACATCGTGCTCTCGGTCGTGCTCTCGGTCGGCGGCTTCTACCTCGGCCTCCGGCTGGTGCGCGGAGTGCTCTGATGGTGAGTGGCGTCGCCACGCGGGAGATCGGACCCGAGGACGGCGACCAGCGCCTCGACCGCTGGTTCAGGCGGCACTATCCCGGCCTTGGCCACGGCCGGCTGGAGAAGCTGCTGCGCACCGGCCAGATCCGGGTGAACGGCAGCCGTGCGCGGGCCGGCACCAGGCTCGCCGCGGGTGACCGGGTCCGCGTGCCGCCGCTCCCCGGTCTCGGAGAGGACGGCGAAGGCCGCGCCCCCAGGCCCAGCCCGCCGGTGGACGAGGCCGACGCCGCCATGGTGCAGGCGGCGGTCATCTACCGCGACGCCGACCTGATCGCTCTCAACAAACCGCCCGGCCTGCCCGTGCAGGGCGGAAGCCGGGTCCGCCGCCACCTCGACGTGATGCTCGCCGCGCTCCGCTTTGAGGCGGACGAGACGCCCCGCCTCGTCCACCGGCTCGACCGCGACACCAGCGGTGTCCTGCTCCTCGCCCGTCACGCGAAGGCGGCGCGGGATCTCGCCGCCCTCTTCCGCTCCCGCCGGCTGCAGAAGCTCTACTGGGCGCTCGTCGCCGGCGTGCCGAAGCCGGCACAGGGGCGGATCGACGCTGCACTCGCCAAGCGCGAAACAGGCGCAGGCGAGCGCATGGTGGCGACCGCCGAGGAGGGCCTGCGCGCGGTGACCGACTATGCGCTCATCGAGGCCGCCGGCCGCCGGCTCGCGTGGCTCGCGCTCATGCCGCGCACCGGCCGCACGCACCAGCTCCGCGCACATACGGCCCAGGTCTTCGGCCACGCCGTCGTCGGCGACGGCAAGTATGGCGGCGAGGCGGCATTCCCCGCCGGCTTCGAGCCGCGCCTGCACCTCCACGCCCGGGCGCTGGCGTTGCCGCGGGCGGGCAAGGCGCCGCTGGTGCTCACCGCACCGCTGCCGCCGCACATGGCCGCCGCGTGGCGCTTTCTTGGGTTCGACCCGGCGCCGGGCGGCGACGAGTTCGCCCCCTTCGCGGACGCGCCGTGAGCGCGGCCGGGCCGAAACGCTTCTACGAGAACGCGGCGGCGACGGAGGCCGACGACGGGCACGGCATCGCGCTCGACGGCAAGCCCGTGCGCACGCCTGCGGGCCGGCCGCTGGCGCTGCCGGGCGCCGCTCTCGCCGATGCGTTGGCTGAGGAGTGGGCGGCGCAGGGAGAGACCATCGAGCACGCGACCATGCCGCTCACCCGCCTCGCCTGCACCGCGCTCGACCTGGTGCCCGAGCGGCGAGCGGAGACCGTCGCCGAGGTGAGTTCCTACGCCGAGACCGATCTGATCTGCTATCGCACCGACGAGCCGCCGGCGCTCGCCCGCCGCCAGGCCGACGCCTGGCAGCCGCTGGTGGCCTGGGCGGACGAACGCTACGGCGCCCGCCTCGCGGTCACGACGTCGATCACCCCCATCGCGCAGCCGCCGGCTGCGCTGGCCGCGTTTCGCGATGCGGTCGAGGCGGAAGAGGACTTCGCCCTCGCCGGGCTGAGCCTGGTCACCCGGAGCTTCGGCTCGCTGGTGATCGCGCTCGGCTTGCGCGATGGCCGGCTCGATGCCGCCGCCGCCGCCGACGCCTCGCTGGTCGACGAGCGCTACCAGATGGAGCGCTGGGGCGAGGACGAGGAGCTCGCCGCCCGTTGCCGCAGGGTGGCGCAAGACGCCGCCAGCGCGGCGCGCCTCTTCCGCCTACTCGCCGCCTGATAGCAATTCTTCATTTCCCTCAATCGCCGGGCGCTCGCTCCGCTCGCTTGGCTTTCGCGCCTATCGGCGCGCGGCGCAGTCGCGCCGTCCAGGCCTGGCGGCCCGGTGCTCCTTACGCTTGCTATTCCGAAAGCCCTCGGTCGCCCGGTCGGGGCATTTCGTGCTAAGAGCGGGTGGCGACAGCGCAATTCCTCGCGTCGCCGGGAAGGGAGGCGATGGACGACATCCTGCGCACGCTCGAAGAGCGCCGCACCCGCGCCCGGCTGGGCGGCGGCGAGGCGCGGATCGAACGGCAGCACGCGAAGGGCAAGCTGACCGCCCGCGAGCGCCTGGAGCTGCTCCTCGACGACGATTCGTTCGAGGAATACGACATGTTCGTCGAGCACCGCAGCTCCGACTTCGGCATGGCCGAGCAGCGCGTGCCGGGCGACGGCGTGGTCACCGGGCGCGGCACCGTCAACGGCAGGCTCGTCTTCGTCTTCAGCCAGGACTTCACCGTGTTCGGCGGCTCGCTCAGCGAGGCGCACGCGGAGAAGATCTGCAAGATCATGGACCACGCCATGCGGGTGGGCGCGCCGGTGGTGGGCCTCAACGATTCCGGCGGCGCACGCATCCACGAGGGCGTCGCCTCGCTCGCCGGCTATGCCGAGGTCTTCCAGCGCAACGTGCTCGCGTCGGGCGTGGTGCCGCAGGTCTCGGTGATCATGGGGCCGTGCGCCGGCGGCGCGGTCTATTCGCCGGCCATGACCGACGCGATCTTCATGGTCTCCGACAGCGCCTACATGTTCGTGACCGGGCCGGACGTGGTGAAGACGGTGACGCACGAGGTGGTGACGCACGAGGAGCTCGGCGGTGCCACCACCCACACCGGCCGCTCCGGCGTCGCCGACCGTGCCTTCGACAATGACGTCGACGCACTGGCCGAGACCAGGCGCTTCATCGACTTCCTGCCCGCCAACAACCGCGAGCAGCCGCCCGCCTGGCCGGCCACCGACCCGCTGACCCGCGCGGAGCCTTCCCTCGACCGCCTGGTACCGGCCAACCCCAACATGCCCTACGACATGAGGGAGTTGATCACGAAGGTCGTCGACGAAGGCGATTTCTTCGAGCTGAAGCCGGCCTACGCGCAGAACATCATCACCGGGATGGGGCGCATCGGCGGGACCACCGTCGGCGTCGTCGCCAACCAGCCGACCGTGCTCGCCGGCTGCCTCGACATCGCATCCTCGCGCAAGGCGGGCCGCTTCGTCCGCTTCTGCGACTGCTTCAACATACCGCTGCTCACCTTCGTCGACGTACCGGGCTTCCTGCCGGGCACCGACCAGGAGTATGGCGGCATCATCACCCATGGCTCCAAGCTGCTCTACGCCTACGCCGAGGCGACGGTGCCCAAGGTCACCGTCATCACGCGCAAGGCTTATGGCGGCGCCTACGACGTGATGGCGTCCAAGCACCTGCGCGGCGACCTCAACTACGCCTGGCCCACGGCGGAGATCGCGGTGATGGGGCCGAAGGGAGCGGTGGAGATCATCTTCCGCGGCTCGCTGGACGACCCGGCCGCCGTCGACGCGAAGACCGAGGAATACCGCCGCACCTTCGCCAACCCCTTCGTCGCCGCCAGCCGCGGCTTCATCGACGACGTGATTCGCCCGCAGGACACCCGCGCCCGCGTGGCGCGCGCCTTCGAGACGCTGCGCACCAAGCGCCTGGAGAACCCGTGGAAGAAGCACGGGAACATCCCTCTCTAGGGGACGCCGGGCGAAGCGAAGACGGCCGCCGGTGTTCTCCAAGATCCTGATCGCCAACCGCGCGGAGATCGCCTGCAGGGTGATCCGCTCCGCGCGCAGGCTCGGCATCGGCACCGTCGCCGTCTATTCCGAGGCCGACGAGGGCGCGTTGCATGCGCGCATGGCGGACGAGGCCTGCGCCATCGGCCCGGCCGCCGCCGCGGAAAGCTACCTGAACGTTGACGCGCTGCTCCGCGCGATCGCGGAGACAGGCGCGGACGCGGTGCATCCCGGCTACGGCTTCCTCTCCGAGAGCGCGGCCTTCGCCGAGGCACTCGCCGCGGAAGGGATCGCCTTCATCGGGCCTCCGCCGGACGCGATCGCGGCGATGGGGGACAAGATCGCCGCCCGCAGGATCGCAGCAAACGCCGGCGTGGCCATCATCCCCGGCACCGAGGACGCCGTCGACGATATCGACGAGGCGGCCAGGGCCGCGCGCGAGATCGGCTATCCGGTCATGCTCAAGGCGGCCGCCGGCGGCGGCGGCAAGGGCATGCGGCTCGTGTGGGACGAGGCGGGCCTGCGCGAGGGCATGGCGTCGGCCATCAACGAGGCCACCGCGGCCTTCGGCGACGGGCGGGTCTTCGTCGAGCGCTTCATCGAGGACCCGCGCCACGTCGAGATCCAGGTGCTGGCCGACGGCGCCGGCACGGTCGTCCATCTCGGCGAGCGCGAATGCTCGATCCAGCGCCGCCACCAGAAGGTGATCGAGGAGGCGCCGAGTCCGCTGCTTGACGAGGCGACCCGGGCGGCGATGGGCGCCCAGGCCTGCGCGCTGGCGAAGGCCGTCGGCTACCGCTCTGCCGGCACGGTCGAGTTCGTCGCCGACCAGAGCCGGAACTTCTACTTCCTCGAGATGAACACGCGCCTCCAGGTCGAGCACCCGATCACCGAGATGGTCGCCGGCATCGACCTGGTGGAGCAGCAGATCAGGATCGCCGCCGGCGAGCCGCTCGCCTTCGCCCAGGAGGACGTGGCGCGGCGGGGCTGGGCCATGGAGTGCCGCATCTACGCCGAGGACCCGGTACGGGGCTTCGTCCCCTCGATCGGGCACCTCTCGCGCTACCGCGAGCCGGCGGAGACGGAGTCGGTGCGGGTCGATGCCGGCGTGGACGAAGGCTCCGAGATCTCCATGTTCTACGATCCCATGATCGCGAAGCTCGTCACCCACGGGCCGGACCGGACCGCCGCCATCGCCGCCATGCGGGATGCGCTCGACCGTTACGAGATACGCGGCGTCGCCCACAATGCGGGCTTCCTCAACGCCGTTCTGGGGCGCGCGCGCTTCGCCGAGGGCAGGCTGTCGACCGCCTTCATCGAGGAGGAGTTCGGCGCGGGCTTCGATCCTGCCGTTCTCGACGACGAGGCCCGCCGCGTCCTCGTCGCGGTCGCGGCCCTGGTGCACGCGAGGCTCGCGGCCCGCGCCGCCCGCATCTCGGGCCAGGTCGCGGGCGCGCCGCCGCTCAGGCACACGGGCGACTGGATGGTCGATCTGGGCAGGAGCCGGCACGCGGTGCGGCTCGACGAGGATGGGGATGGGGGCGGGATCGTGGTCGCGGGCGAGGACGGTGCCGTGCCGGTCGCAAGCGACTGGCAACCCCACGAGCGTCTCTTCAGCGGCACCGTGGTGGGCACCCCGGTCACGGTCCAGGTCGAACGCCAGGGCACCGCACTCGCGCTGCGCTGGCGTGGCCATGAGGTGCGGGCCAGGGTGCGGACGCCGCGGGCGGCGAAGCTCGCCGCCCAGATGCCGGCGAAGGCGGCGCTCGACCTCTCCCGCTTCCTGCTCTCGCCCATGCCGGGGCTGGTGGTGGCGCTGCCGGCGGCGGAAGGCGACACGGTGCGGGCGGGGCAGCCGCTCGCCATCGTCGACGCGATGAAGATGGAGAACGTGCTGCGCGCCGAGCGCGACGGCCGCATCGTCGCGGTCCGCGTGCAGGTGGGTGACAGCCTCGCCGCCGACCAGGTCATCATGGAGTTTGCCGCAGACGAGTGAGCCGGGGCGGGGCGCACCCCGCCCGCAGCTTGACAGGGGTCCGCACGCCGCCGCATGATCCGGCCGCTTTCGGCCGGGGGAACGCCCGGCCGCCGCGTCGGGGCCGTAGCTCAGTTGGGAGAGCGTCGCGTTCGCAATGCGAAGGTCAGGGGTTCGACTCCCCTCGGCTCCACCATCCCCCTCTTTCAGTTACTCCCGAGACGTCTGGCCCCCCCTGGAAATCAACGGTTTCCTGCCCAATAGGGTCTTGAATGCTCCCACTCCTTCCCATCCATCCCCACAACGGTGTGAGGATGGATGTGGGGATGTGCGATGGCGAGACTGACCGCTACGGGCATTCGAACCCTCAAGACGCCCGGTATGCACGGCGACGGCGGCGGGCTCTACTTCAAGATTTCGCAGGCCGGCACGCGATCCTGGATAAAGCGCATTGCCGTCGCAGGCCGGCGGCGCGCAGCAGCGAAACGCGCGGCGCACACTGGTCTGAAATGGACATGGAAGCCGCCACCTGGACCGTCCCTGCCGAGCGTATGACGGCCAACGTCGAGCACCGGGGGCCTCGCTCGCCTCGCTCCGTGGCGATCCTGGCAGAAGCCGAGTCCATCCATGACGGCTCCGACCTCGTGTTCCAGTCACCTTTGCGACCCGCCTCGCCGGCGCTGGAGAGGGCGCGACTGGCGACTTCGGACATGGCCTCTCCGACGGCCCTCAACTAACATTCAAACCGGACCACCCGATAGGAGCCGACCGGTATTCCGTGGCGCCCGGACGACCGTCGCCCGTCCTCAGGGCCGGGTCGTTCGAGCGCGTGCGGTTTCGATCATGGGGCTCAAGGGAGGCAACCGATGGGCGTGATTCGCCGAACCGTCGTCTGTGCGCTGCTTCCTTCCCTTGCTGCGGCACTATTCTGTGCGCTTGCAGGCAGCGCGAACGCGGAGCCGATCACGCTCCGGCTGCACACCTTCAACTCGCCCAAGTCGATCGCGGTGCGGCTGTTTCTGCAGCCATGGGCCGAGGAGATCGAGGAGAGAACCGAAGGCCGGGTCGACGTGCAGGTGTTCCCGGCGATGCAGCTCGGCGGCAAGCCGTCCGACCTTTACGGGCAGGCGCGCGACGGCGTGGTCGATATCGTCTGGACCTTGCCGGGTTACTCGGCGGGGCGGTTTCCGCTGACCGAAGCGTTCGAGCTGCCCTTCGTCTGCGCGGATGCGGAGGCGACCAGCCAGGCCTTGAACGACTTCTACCGGACGTGGCTGCAGGACGAGTACGAGGATACCCATCCCCTGGTATTCCATGCCGCGGCTCCCGGCCACATCCACACCGCCGACCGGGAGGTCCGAACCCTCGAAGACCTCGAAGGGCTTAAGATGCGTGCCCCGTCGCGGGCCAGCGCGGCGATGCTGGAGGCGCTCGGCGCCGTGCCGATCGGCATGCCGGTCCCGAAGGTCTACGAGGCGCTCTCACGGGGCGTGGTGGAAGGCGCTTGGCTCCCGTGGACCATCATGCGGCCCTTTCGCCTGCACGAGGTGACGCAGTTCCACACCGAGGTTTCCCTCTCCTGCGTTCTGTTCCTGATGACCATGAACAAGGCGCGCTACGACGGGCTACCGGCGGACATCCGGACGATCATCGACGAGACCACGGGAAGAGCGCTGGCCAAGCGTCTCGGCCGCCTGTGGCAGGATGACGAGGAGCCGGGCCGCGCGATCGCGCTGGAGCAGGGCCATTCGATATTTCCGTTGGCGGAAGCGGAGCGCGCGCGGTGGCGGGCCACCGCGCAGCCGGTGATCGACGGATGGGTGGAGAAGGTCAACGCCCTGGGACACGACGGGGAGGCCATGCTCGCCGACGCAAGGCGCCTCGTCGCCAAGTACGGCGATGAGCTCCAGCGCTAAGCCGGGAGAGGACCACGAGGCGGGCGATACGGCGCGCGGGCCGACCCCCTATTCCGCAGGCCACAACATCGGAGCCCGCCTGGAACGGCTGGCCCGATTGGTTGCAATCGCCGGAGGCATGCTGCTGATCGGGGTCGTGCTGATGACCGTGATCAGCGTCCTCGGGCGCTATCTCTTCAACGCCCCGATCCCCGGCGATTACGAGCTCACCGAGCTTGCCTGCGGCGTCGCGGTGTTCGCCTTCTTCCCGTATTGCCACGCCAGGAGCGGCAACATCGTCGTGGAGTTCTTCACCGGCGGATTGCCTGCGCGTCACAAGACGGCGCTGGGCACGCTTCACAATATCGCCTTCACGCTGGTTGCCGGCCTGATCACGTGGCGCCTGTTCGTAGGCGGCATGCACAAGCTCAAGGACGGCGAGACGACTCTGTTCCTGGGCATCCCCATCCATTGGGCCTACTTCTCCGCGCTGCTCGGAGCGGGATTGCTGACCGCGATCTGCGTCCTGGTGGTCTATCGCCACGTGCACGCCCTGAGGCGATGACGAGCATCGAGTTCGGCGGGCTCCTGTTCGGCGTCTGCCTGGTGCTGATCGCTCTCAGGATGCCGGTCGCGGTGGCGATGTTCGTCGTCGGCGGCTTCGGCTTCGCGTCGCTCGCCGGGTGGTCGGCATTCCTCAACCTGCTGAACACCGCGCCGTTCGGCCGGGTGTCGAGCTACACGCTATCGGTGCTGCCGCTGTTCCTGTTGATGGGTCAGCTGGCGACACGCTCCGGGCTCAGCCGCGCGCTGTTCGATGCGGCTCGCGCCTGGGTCGGGCACCGGCGCGGCGGGCTGGCCGTCTCCACCGTCTTCGGCTGCGCCGCGTTCGGCTCGATTTGCGGCTCCTCCATCGCGACCGGAGCGACGATGGCCTCGGTGGCGCTGCCCGAGATGCGGCGCCACGGCTATTCCGGGGCGCTGGCCACCGGCACGCTGGCCGCCGGCGGAACCCTCGGCATCCTAATACCGCCATCGGTGATCCTGGTGATCTACGCTGTCATCACGGAGCAGTCGGTGGGCACGCTCTTCCTGGCCGCGCTGATCCCTGGTCTCGTCGCGACGCTCGGCTACGCGGTGGCGATCGCCGTCTATGTCCGGCTGAAGCCCGAGGCGGGTC
Organism: Alphaproteobacteria bacterium; assembly: GCA_011523425.1. Classification (GTDB taxonomy): domain Bacteria; phylum Pseudomonadota; class Alphaproteobacteria; order UBA828; family UBA828; genus WTGU01. Next base: position 18,149 of record WTGU01000111.1, on the reverse strand, counting down.
CGGTAGTGCCGGCCCTGCCGTACCGCGCGCGTATCCGCAGCCTGGGCGCGGTGTGGCCGGTGGTGGCGATCTTCTTCTCGGTCATCGGCGGGATCTACTTCGGCGTCTTCACGCCGACCGAGGCCGCCGCGATCGGGGCTGCGGCGACCGCCCTGGTCGCGCTCGCCTTCGGGCGGCTGGGCTGGTCGGCCTTCGTGTCGAGCCTGCTCGAGACCGCGCAGGCCACCGCGATGATCTTCCTCATCCTGATCAGCGCCGAGATCTTCAACAGCTTCCTCGCGTTGTCCCAGGTCACCACCGCGCTGGCGGATGCGCTGGCTGGGTCGGGGCTTGCGCCGATAACGATCATGGTCGGGATCGTGCTCGTCTACCTGATCCTCGGCTGCGTCATGGACAGCCTGGCCATGATCCTGCTGACGGTCCCCGTCTTCTTTCCGTTGGTGACCGGACTCGACTTCGGCTACACGGAAGAGGAGATCGCCATCTGGTTCGGCATCCTGGCCCTGATCGCCGTCGAGATCGGACTGATCACGCCACCCATCGGCCTCAACGTCTACGTGATCAATTCGCTGGACGGAAAGACCCGGCTGGGCGAGTCGTTCAGAGGCGTCGTGCCGTTCGTGCTGAGCGCGCTCGTTCTCCTCGCGATCATTTTGTCGCTCCCCGCCATCTGCCTCTGGCTGCCGGGCCTGAGCTAGCGCTTCTTTGCGCGGCCCGCGCGTTTGCCGTTGAATGGGAGCGGCGAACGCGTGCGCGAGGATCCCTCGAAAAGCAGCGTTCTGCCCGTCGAGGTCGCCCGACGCATCGGCGAAGCCGTCGTCGCCGCGCTCTCCGCAGGCAACGGGGATCAGGACATGGGACTCGACGAGTCCAACCGGCGCTCCGGAAGCCGCCGTCATCCCGACGCGAAGATCCCGGTCCCGCTCAGTGTGGGCCTCGCCTTGCAGATCGCCTGCCTGGTCCTGCCGGGTGCGGTGATGATTCCGACGGTCGTGTTCAGGGCGGCCGGCCAGCCGGAGGACGTCCTGCTGTGGGCCGTGTTCGCCTCCGTCGCGCTCTGCGGCGTGACCGCGATTCTCCAGGCGCGGCGCATCGGCCGCTTCGGCGCCGGCTACATCCTCGCGATCGGAACGTCCGGGGCATCCATCGCGGTCAGCATCGCCGCCCTCTCCGCCGGCGGCCCGGCGTTGCTCGCGACCCTGGTCGTTACCCTCGCCCTGGTCCAGTTCGTCTTCTCCGCGCGCCTCTCTCTGTTCCGCCGCATCCTGACGCCGACCGTCACCGGGACGGTTCTCATGCTGACTCCGGTGACGATCATGCCGGTCATGTTCGACCAGTTGAAGAACGTGCCGAGCGGCACGCCGCCTCTAGCCGCCCCGCTCAGCGCAGCGGCGACGCTGGTCGTCATCGTCGGGGTCACGCTGACGGCAAAGGGACGGGTGCGCCTCTGGGCGCCGATCATCGGAATCGTCGCGGGCTCGTTCGTCGCGGGCGTGTTCGGCCTCTACGACGTCGACCGCATCGTCCAGGCGTCGTGGATCGGCATTCCGACGCCCGAGTGGTCGGCCCTGGACCTACGCTTCGAGCCCGACTTCTGGGCGCTGCTGCCCGCCTTCGTGTTCATCGCCCTGGTCTGCACGATTCAAACCATCAGCGGCGCCGTTGCGATCCAGCGCGTCTCGTGGGCCGAGAGCCGGGCCGTGGACTTCCGGGCGGTGCAGGGCGCCGTGGCAGCTGACGGGGCGGGCAACCTGCTGTCGGGCCTCGCGGGCACGATGCCGCTCGGCTTCCGGCCGACGGGCGCGTCCATGGTCGAGATTACCGGGATCAGCTCCCGCCGCATCGGCATCGCGCTCGGAGCGGCGTTCATCGTGCTGGCATTCGTGCCCAAGGCGCTTGCCGTGATCCTTGCGATACCAGGGCCGGTCATCACGGCGTTCGTCGGCGTCACGATGGCGACGATCTTCATCATCGGCATGAGGGTGATCATTCAGGACGGGATCGACTACCGCAAAGGCCTGATCGCCGGGGTCGCGTTCTGGATCGGCGTGGGCTTTCAGAGCGAGGCGATCTTTCCCGAGCATGTCACGGCGTTCGCGGGCGGCTTCCTGAAGAACGGGATGCTGACCGGAGGCATCGCGGCGATCGTCATGACCATGTTCGTCGAGCTGACGAAGCCGCGCCGCCGCCGGCTGGAGGTGGCGTTCGATCCCTCCGCCCTGCACGAGATCCGGGCGTTCATCGACGCGTTCGCGTCGCGAAGAGGCTGGGATGCGCAGATGGTGGACCGCCTCGATGCCGTCTGCGAAGAGACGCTGCTGACGCTCCAGAGACAGGACGAGCCCGGTGCGGACACGGAGCGGCGGCGGCTGCTCCTCACGGCGCGCAGCGAGGACGGCGGCGCGGTGCTGGAGTTCGTCGCCTCGAAAGGCGAGGAGAACATTCAGGACCGGCTCGCGCTGCTGGGCGAGGCCAGCGCCGGCGCGATGATCGAGCGGGAGGTCTCGCTACGGCTGCTGCGTCACCTGGCCTCGTCGGTCCGCCATCAGCAGTACCACGACACGGATATCGTGACCGTCCGCGTGGAGCTGTCGATTGACAGGGTGCGATGAGCGGGCCTAGCGTGATCAAGGCGGGTTATGCATAGGGACAGGGAGAAGACCGATGCACGTCGTCGCTTTCGTCACGCACAAGCCGGGACGGGTCGAGGCAGGCAGCGAGATTCAGGGCGCCTTCATCGACTATCTGCGTAACCATCCCGAACATCCCGGCGTCGTCGTTCATAACGCCGGCCCGACACTCTCCGATGATTCGGAGACCATCGTCGGCCTGCTCCTGATCGCCGAGGCGCCTTCCTTGGAGGCGGCGCGAGCATTCCTGGCGGACAGCCCTTATGGCAAGGCGGACGTCTTCGCCGATGTTCAGGTCCGGCCGTGGGAGTGGAGGACGGGTCGTCCCGGCTAGCGCCGGCCTGAAATCCACGCCCGACGCTCGACCGCGGGAGCCCTCGCAGGACTCGGATCAAGAACGACGGATCGCCGCTGCATCGGAACGGCCTTTGAGGGCACAACCCGCCCTAGTATCGACGCTACCGGATACCGATCGGAGTTCAACGGCGCCGGCGTGCTGGCGCCCGCGCGATCCGGGCCGGCCATGGCGCCAGGCAGACGACAAGCGAGTACGCGGCCACCTGCCGGTGGGCGACTGTTTTCCCAGGAGACGCAGTGCCATGGCCGTTGCTAGGTACCCATTTTGACCCTACGGGTTCATGCTATATCAATGAGTTAGAGCGTCGATCAGCGTCCAATCCACGCGCCGATCAACATCATCGAAGGCGGCACTCACCTTGTTGCGGCGGACGCCTGGGCGCGACCCGGACAGCGCCGCGCAGACCATGACCCTGGTGAGAAATGCGGGCTAGTAATCGCGGAGTTCCGAGGCTTCGGTGGCGGCCTTGGCGCCGCCGCGCATCCGCCCGCTGATCCAGACGCCGAGGATCGTCGCCATGTAGGGCAGCGAGAGCAGCACGTCATGCGGGATGCTCGCCCCGAAGAGAAGCTGAAGCCTGATTCCCGCGACGCCCACGAGGCTGAAGAACAGTGCGGCGAAGGCAGCCCCGACGGGATGCGCCGCGCCGAAGATGACGGCGGCGAAGCTCATGAAGCCGCGCCCTGCGGTCATGTTCTGCGCGAAGATGGTGAGGCCGCCGGCCGCGAGCTCGGCGCCGCCGATGGCGCAGAGGACGCCGCCTGCCGCAAGCGCGATCAGCCGTGCATTGGCGGGGCTGGTGCCGACGCTCCGCGCCGCGAGCGGATGCTCCCCGGCAGCGGCGAGGCGCAGGCCGAAGCGGGTACGGCGCAGCAGCACCCACATGCCCCAGACGACGAAGGGCATCATCAGGACGAAGATGGAGAGCGCGCCGTAGGGGCCGAAGGCCGCGCCGAGCCGGGGCACGCCGAAGGGCGCGGTCACGGCCGCCAGGCTGCCGAAAATGGCCTGGACGGCGAGCGCCGTCCCGCCGATCCCGAGCCCCGTGAGGCCCAAGCCCGCGATGATGGGGTTGGCGCCGAGCTTCTCGATCACGAACCAGAGCAGGACCGAAGCGGCGACGCAGAGCAGGCAGGCAATGGCGATGGCGGCCGGAAACGAGCCGGTGAGGACGATGCCGAGGATCGTGGCGCAGGCGCCGATGATCATCACGCCTTCGAGGCCGAGGTGCCAGACGCCGGCGCGCTGGGCGATGACGCCCGCCATGGTGACGTAAACCAGCGGCGTGCCGGAGCGCAGGATCGCCACCATGAACTCGTGGAATTCGGTCATGTGGGGAGCCTCGCTGCGCGCAGGAGGCGATCCAGCAATCCCGACTTCGCGGTGATGAAGAGCGCGACGGAGGCGTTGAAGATGTCGATGGCAGCGGCCGGCAACCCGGCCAGGATCGGCAGGTAGAGCGCGGCCGAGGCAAGGCCGCCGAAGAGCATGCTGACCACGGCAGTCGCCACGACCGAGAGGTTCGCGACCAGCGCGATCAGCACCGCGGTGAAGCCGTGGCCGGGCAGGAAGCCGCTCGCGATGCGCCCGGTCGGGCCGAGCAGCTCGATGGTGCCGGCGAGCCCGGCGAGGCCCCCGCTGATGAGGAAGCTCGAAAGACCCAGGGTCCAGAGGCGCGCCCCCTGAAAGCGCACCATGGTCGGGTTGCGCCCGGCGAGGCTCGCCAGCATGCCGAAGGGCGTGCGGTTGACCAGCACCCACATGGCGAGCGCGACGGCGGCGGCGATGCCGATGATCGCAGGCGAGATGCCCTGGGAATCGCTGATGCGGTAGACCGCCGGCAGCAGCGGGCTCGCCGCCTGCTGGCCGGTGCCGGAGGGGTCCTTGAGCGGGCCCGAGGTGACGTAGACCAGCACGAGGGCTGCGATGAAGTTGCCCATCAGCGTCGTGATGACCTCGTCGGTGCCGGAGCGAAGCCTGAGATATCCCGGCCAGAGCGCCCACAGCGCGCCACCTGCCATGCCGGCGAGGAAGGTCGCCGGCAGCACGAGGGCCGCAGGCGCACCACCGAGCACATCGGCGACGAAGGCAGCGCAGATGGCGCCCACATAGAACTGGCCCTGCGCGCCGATATTGAAGAAGCCGCAGCGGAACGAGATGGCGACACCGGTCGCGGTGATGAAGAGCGGCAGGGCCCAGCGCAGGCTCTGCGCCCAGCCGCCCGCGCGCAGGAAGGCGCCCTCGACGACGCTTTCGAGCATCAGAAGCGCCGAGTAGCCGGCCAGCTCGAAGACGACGCCGCAGAGAGCGAGCGCGAGCACGATGAAGGCGAGTGTGCGGATGACCGCGCCCGCGCGGATGCTGATGCCGCTCATGTGGACGCCCCGGTCATGGCGCGGCCCACCGCAGCGATGTCATAGGGCGGGACGAACTCGGCGACGATGCGGCCCGAGAGCATGACCACCAAGCGGTGGCTGACGTCGAACAGCTCGTCCAGATCGGACGAGATCAGCAACACACCGCAGCCGCGCCCGGCCGCCTCACGCAGCGCCGACCAGACGAAGGCGGTGGCGCCGATATCGAGGCCGCGCGCGGGCTGGGCGGCGATGATGAGGCGTGCGTCGTCGTCGATCTCGCGCGCGAGGATCACCTTCTGCGCGTTGCCGCCCGAGAGTGCGCCGGCGTTCTGGGTGGCGGACGCATAGCGCACGCCCCAGGTCTCGAGCGCCTCGTCGCAGCGCCGGCGCAGCGCGGCCGGGTCGACGAAACTGAACAGCGGCTGTTGAAGCAGCTCACGGACGGACCAGTTCTCCCACAGCGCGCTGGTGAGGCTGAGGCCCTCGCTGTTGCGCTCGAAGGGGATGACTCGCAGGCCCAGCGCGCGGCGATTGGCGGCGCTGGTACGGCTCGCGCGGCGGCCGTTCAGATAGATATCGCCGCCCGTGACATCAGCGAGGCCGGCGATCGCCTTCACCAGCGTCCGCTGACTGTTGCCCTGAACCCCGGCGACGCCGACGACCTCTCCCGGCCTGACCAGCAGCGAGACCCGATCCAGCGGTGGCTCTTCCGGGTCCTTCGCCGTATTCACATCCGCCAGTTGGAGCACCGTCTCGCCGGCCTCGGGCGACGCTGCGACGGGAACGCGATGCGTGGCCACACCCCGAACCGGCGCCGCCCCGACCAGCGCCTGGGTATCGTCGGCGCTGACGGGACCCACCGCGGCCTGGCCGACGATCATCTCGGCGACGCTCGCTTCGTCCGCCCGCTCGCGCGGGATGGGTCCCGCGACCAGCCTGCCGCCGCGCAGAACGGAGATGGTGTCGGCCACGGCCATCACTTCGCGGATCTTGTGCAGGATCAGGATGACCGTGACCCCGTGCCGCTTGAGGCTGCGGATACGCTCGAACAGCGCCTCGATGCCGGCGGGCGGCAGCACCGCCGTCGGCTCGTCCAGAATCAGGAGTCGTGCATCGGTGACCAGCGCGCGGGCGATCTCCACCCCCTGCTGGACCTCGACCGGCAGGTCGCGGATGCGCCGCCGAGGATCGACATCGAGATCGAGGGCCGCGAGGCGCTCACGACATCGCTTCAAGAGCCGGCGTCGACTGTAGACGCCGATGCCGCCGCCAGCGCCGAATTCCAGCGCCTCCGCTACGGTGAAGGAGGGCGGCAGCGCGAAGCTCTGGTGGACAAGCTCGACGCCAGCCGCGCGCGCGCCGGCGACGCGGCCGAGGCGTAGCGCACGCCCGTCGATGGCGAGCGAGCCCGCGTCGGGGCGGACCAGCCCGGCTGCGACACGGGCGAATGTCGTCTTCCCGGCGCCGTTCTGGCCGACCACGGCGTGGATGGCGCCGCGCGCGAAGGCGATGTCGAGGTCGGCGAGCGCCGTCACCTCGCCGTATGTGACGCGAATCCCGCGGCAGTGAAGGGCCGGCGGGTCCGCGGCGGTCATCTGTTCCGAGAGCGCCTCCTGGTCCGGGCGTGCGATCAGAGCTCCGTGTCAAACGGCACCGCGACCGAGCCGTCGAGGATACCCGCCCGCGCCGCTTCGACCGCAGGCCACGCCTCGTCCGATCGTGCGACGATAGCCGCCGGCCCCTGCTCCCGATAGAGGGGCGAGCGGAGGAAGTCGATGACACCGCTGCCGAGGCCCGTCGGCACATGCCGCCCGCCCTGCCAGTCGGCGGCGAGCGCCGCGCTGGTCTCGTTATGGAGCGACTGGCCGAAGTCGAGGCTGACCACCCCGATCACCGAGGCGGGTCCCAGCGGGTACTGGGCCGGGTCGAGTGCGCTGACCATGGCGCCCTCGCGCTCGTTGGCCGCCTGGATAATGCCGCCGTCGGTCGCGGCGGAATCGGTCTGGATGTAGTCGATCCCGTCCAGGAACATCTGGCTCGCGATCTCGTAGCCCTTGGCCGGATCCTGGAAGGAGCCGGCGAAGGCGGCGGTAACGGAGGCCTCCGGATCGACCGCATGGACACCGGCCTCGAGCGCGTTGAAGTCGGCGTTGATCGGCGGAATGCTGATGCCGCCGATGAAGCCGATCTGCTTCGACTGCGAGACGTGGGCGGCGAAGATGCCCGACAGGTAGCAGCCGAGATAGTAGTCGTAGGAGACTGTCACCAGGTTGGGGATGGGCGGGTCGACGGCATCGCCGAAGAGCTGGATCCATCTGGTATCGGGATAGAGCGGAGCCACCGCCTTGAACGCCTCGGAGATGACCGGGAAGGTCCCGAGCACGATGGAGGCACCCGCATCGCCGAGGGTGCGCAGCACGGTCTCGTAGGTCGCCGGGTCCTGGGCGTAGATGCTTCGGGTCTCGAAGGCTTGCGCCTCCGAGAGCTGATCGAGCCGGCCCATCATGGAATCGATGGGGCCGCTGTCGCCCGCCGCCTGGGTGTGAACCAAGGCGACAAGGCCCGCGTCCGCGCGCGCGGCAAGGGGCAGCGCGGAACTCGCACCGACGACCGCGGAGATGCCGGCGGTTGCCGCCAGGAACCTGCGGCGGCTGAGGCGCGCGAACGGTGCGCCCGGACCTATCGCGTTCGGCTTGTTCGACATGGCGTTTCTCCTTCTCTCCCTCGGGCGCCCGCTGCGCCCGGCTTGCATTCGTGGGCGGGCCCCCGTCGGCGGACCGTTCAGTCGCCGATGACGTCGCGCCAGGGCGGATGGATGTCCTCCCACCAGCCCTCTCGGGTCTCCCGGAGCGCCGCCCTCAGTTGCATCGCATAGGGTCCGCAGGCTCCCGCTTGCATCGAAACTGGACACGTGTGTCAGGTTTTACGGTCTTGGAAGTGGACACGTGCGTCAAGTATTTTCTGCTCCCTCAGCCTGAATGCGGGGCTAGACTGCGGCTGCCGCAGAAAGGCCTCGTTGGCGTGCAACGCGAGGGAAGACCATGACGAAGAGCGTGCGGACTGATGCAGAGGCGGAGCCGTCGACACCCCGCATTCGCGCCAGGAACGAGGAAAGAATCCTACGCGCCGCCGTCGGCCTTTTCGCCGACAAGGGCTTTCACGGCACCCATGTCAAGGAGATAGCGCGGGTTTGCGGCCTGCCGAAGACGAACGTCTACTACTACTTCCCGACCAAGGAGAGCATCTATTCTGCCGTCATCGAGCGGTTGATCGAGGGGTGGGATCGCGCGTTCGATCACATCGTGCCCGAGCGCGAACCGCGCGACGCGATCGCTGCCTACATCCGCGCAAAGCTCGAGTATTCGCGCCGCCACGCCACCGAATCCCGCTTCTTCGCCAACGAGATCCTGCGTGGTGCGCAGTTCTTGGAGCGGCGGCAGCGCCAGCATATCCGCGCGGTCACCGACCAGCGCGCCCACGTGGTGGAAGAATGGATCAGGCGGGGACACATGGCGCCGGTGGACCCGCGCCACTTCTTCATCATGCTGTGGTCCGCGACCCAGTTCTACGCGGACTTCGGGATGCTCGCCGCCGACGTGCTCGGGCGGCGACGGCTCACGAGGACGGACTTCGACGCTGCGGCTGAGACCATGACCAAGGTCATCCTGGATGGATGCTGCAGCCCTTCCACATCGTCGCAATGAGAGCGGTCCAGTTCCTCTCGCTGGAAGGCCTTGGCTGCCCGACGACGACGGCGAAGCCCGCACCGCAGCCGAAGACGCGGGCCGAGTGAATGACGCCGCCGGTGCGAATTCCTTCACGCATTACTTGGGAGCGATGTGGAAGGTTTGTCGCTTCGTCCAAATTCGTGTTGATCGGCGCAGGGGTTCGATGCCGATCGGCACGCTAATCCATTGATCTCGCTGGGCTGCACGGGGTCAACAAGGTGCGCTTAACAACACACGCCGGGTCGGATGCGCGAGTACGTCCCGCGGCGTCGCGCCGTTCAGTCGCGGAGCGGCGGCGAGCAGGGCGCGGGGTTCATGACCATCACGTCCTGCTCCTGGATCGCGTCGAGGGACCAGACCGACTGGATGAACGCCTGCCACGCGGGGTCCGCGCCCATCTCGGCGCGGCGCCGCTCGCGATCCGCCAGGCTCTCGTAGGCCCGGATCAGGACGACCCGGTGCAGCCGGCCGATCTCGGAGACGTAGATGCCGACCAGCGGTCCGAGATGGCGCTCCTGGATGGGCAGCCCCTCTGCCTCGTACTTCTTCAGCCAGCCCTCCACCGTGCCGGGGCGGAAGGTGTAAGTCCTGTGCTCGACGATCATTCCTCGCTCTCCTTGGCTGTCGCCTGAGGTTCGGCCCCGCCCCGTATGAACTCGGCCGCCTTCTCGCCGATCATGATGGCGGGCGCGTTGGTGTTGCCGCTCGTGATGACGGGCATGACCGAGGCGTCAGCGACCCTGAGCCCGGCGATGCCGCGGACGGCGAGCCGGGCGTCCACCACCGCCATCGGGTCGGTGCCCATGCGGCAGGTGCCGACGGGATGAAAGGTCGTCATGGCGTTGGCACGGAGCCAGGCGGTGAGGTCGGTATCGCTCTGCAGCGCATCGCCCGGCGCAAGCTCGGGGCCGCGACAGGTGTCGAAGGCCGGCTGTGCGATCACATCGCGGACCATGCGGATGCCCGCGATCGTCGTCGTGCAGTCGGCGTCGTCCTGCAGATAGTTGGGCTGGATCAGCGGCGCGTCGGCGGGATCGGCGGAACGCAGGTCGATCCACCCCCGGCTCGCCGGGTTGACCGGGCCCACGCGGAGCGCGAAGCCGTGGCCGGCGTCGGCCGCGGCCTTACCGAAGGGGTTGGGAACATGCAGGCTCGCCGTGCTTTCCAGCGCCGGCATGAAGTGCACCTGGATGTCCGGCGCCACCAGTTCCGGCCGGCTCTTGAAGAACGCGCCCGCCTCGTAGGGAAAGGTCGTGGCGATGCCGCGGCCGAACAGCATCCCCTCCGCCACCGAACGGATCATCCTGTCGGCCCGGAGCTCGCGATAGAGGGTGACCGGCTTCGTGCACGCGTAGGAGAGAACGCAGTCCACGTGGTCCTGCAGGTTGCGGCCGACGCCGGGGAGCTCGTGGACCACCCGGATGCCGTGCCGGCGCAGCGCATCGCCCGGCCCGATGCCGGACAGCATCAGGAGCTGGGGCGAGTTGACGGTGCCGGCGCAGAGGATGACCTCGCGCCTCGCGCCGACGGTGCGCGTGCCGCCGCCCCGCGCCATCTCGACCCCCGTCGCGCAGCCGCCGTCGACGACCACGCGGCGCACGAGGCTCCCGGTGGCGGTGGACAGATTGCGCCGATGTCGTATCGGATGCAGGAAGGCGGCCGACGTGGAGCAGCGCCTGCCCCGCCTGATGGTGAAGTCGTAGCGGCCTATTCCCTGCTGCTCCGGCCCGTTGAAGTCGTCGTTGACGGGATGGCCGGCCTGATGGCCCGCCTCGACGAACGCGTCGAAGAGCGGATTGGTGCCGCGCGCACGGCAGACGGTGAGTTCTCCCCCGGTGCCGTGATGAACGCCGCTGCGCTCCACATGGCCCTCGGAGCGGAGAAAGGCCGGCAGCACGTCTTCGTACGACCAGCCGTCGAGCCCAAGCTGCGCCCAGCGATCATAGTCGTGGCGATTGCCGCGCACGTAGATCATGCCGTTGATGGTGGAGGATCCGCCCAGCACCTTGCCGCGCGGCCAATAGAGCGAGCGGCCGCCGAGGCTCGGCACCGGCTCGGTGTGGTAGCGCCAGTTGTAGATGCCGGACTGGAACAGCCGGCCCATCAGCATGGGCAGACGGAAGAGCGGATTGCGGTCCCTGCCGCCGGCCTCGATGAGGAGAACGGAGCAATCGGGATCGGCCGACAGCCGGTTCGCTAGCACGCAACCGGCGGAGCCGGCGCCGACGATGACGTAGTCGAAGGCGCGCTCGCGGGGCATCGGCTACCAGTCCACCGGCGCCGCGCCCATGGCCCGCAGGCGCCGGTTGCAGAGCGAGAGCGGGTTCTCCTGCGCCAGCATCTCGGCGGCCGCAGCGGGGTGCGGGCGGAGGATGACGCGCCCCGCTGCGCGTTGTTCAGCCTCTCCAAGCCCCGCCGCAGCCAGCGTCTCGGCGGCCGCGTCGCCGAAGCCGATGAAGACGACCGGCGTTCCCCGCCGCGCCAGTCGGTCGAGCACCCGGACCAGCAAGGGGCGCCAGAGCGGCAGATGGCCCCGCACCTGGTGTGGATCGCCCTCGCGCCGGAAGCGGGAGAGCGTGAGCGAGCTGTTGAGCAGCAGCGCGCCGGAGGCGACCCAGCGCTCGGCCAGCGCCTCCGGCGCCTCCAGATCGACCGCGCCCGCTTCGATGGCCGCCAACGTCTCCGGCCACTGCGCGAAGCCCTCGGCGTAGCGTGCCGCGCCGGTGCGCTCCGCGACGACGAGCTGGATCACCGCGCGGACGCTCGGCGAGAACATCTTGTCGAGCTCCCGCCAGCGGGCGACGTTGCCCGCCTCGAAGGCCCGCCCGGTCGCAAACGCGGGGCACGGATAGGGGTCCTGGCCCACGATCACGCAGCGCACGCTCTCCGGCGCGATCCCGTCGAAGGCGCGCAGCAGGTGCGCGCCCAAGGGCGCTCCGGGCAGGCTCCTGCCCCGCCGGGCCGGAAAGATCGGCTCCCACGGCTCCAGCTCGAGCGCGGCGTCGACCGCATCGAAGGCCAACGCGACGTCGTGCACGAGAGCGCGCCAGGAAGGGTCGATATCCCCGTGCCAGCCGTCGAGCGTCTCGTGCAGCGCCGCTCTCAGTCGCATGGTCGTGGCGTCCGTCCGCTCCTGCCCGCAACGGGAGAACCTGACACGTGTGTCATGTTCTACGATTCGAGAACCTGGCCCGCTCGTCAAGCATTCTCTGCCCCTCTTCGGTGCTGCGGGGCCAGCCCCAAAACGACGACAGGTTGCAGGGGGGACTCGGAGCGGAGGGAAACGGAAGGCGGGACAAGTCTCATCAGGTGAGCGACGCTGGCTCTCGAGCGCCGCCGTGCGCCGATGACCTCACGGCCTAGTGGATGCTGAACGGGAAGTAGCGGGCGTTGATCCGCTCGTAGGTACCGTTCGCGAGGATGGCCTCGAGGGCGCCGTTCAGGCGCGACAGAAGGGAGGCGTCCTCGTGGCGCACGGCGATGCCGATGCCTTCGTCCAGTCTGTATCCCTCGCCGACGAACTCGAAGCCGGCACCTTCCGGACCCTCAAGCCAGGCGTATGAGCCCAGGCCGTCGCCGAACATGGCATCCAGGCGACCGGCGACCAGGTTCCGGTAAAGCTCCTCCTGGCCGGTATAGAGCTCGATGGTCGCCGTGCCGGCCAGGTTCGCCTCGAGCCAGTCGGAGGCGATCGTGGCGCGGGCCGCGCCGATGGTCTTGCCCGCCGCGTCGGCCGGGTCGAAGTCGGAGCCCTTGCGCGCCACGAAGCGGACCACGTTGCTGTAGTACCGGTTCGTGAAGCTCACCAGTTCGCGCCGCTTCTCGGTAATCGACATACTGGCGGCGATGGCATCGAAGCTGCCGGCGCGCAGCTCCGGAATCAGCCGCTCCCATTCCTCCAGCACGACTTCGCACTCCGCGCCGAGTTCGGCGCAGAGCGCACGCGCGATGTCGAGGTCGAAGCCTGCAACCTCACCGGCATCGTCGACATAGGTGAACGGCGGATAGCCGCCGGTCGTGGCGATACGCAGCTTCTCGGTCGCGAGCGTCGGCGTCGCCGCGCAGAGCGCCAGAACCAACGCTACCGCAAGCAGTCTCATCAGCCTTCTCTCCTTTCAAGCCGGGCGCATCATACCCACCGAGAGTGCCCGGATGTGGCTCATGAGGCTACCGCGTTTGTCGCACCCGGCCGACATCTGGTTACCGCCTCCAACTGGATGCGGGATCGAAGGCCGGATGTTGCGCCGGCGGGCGTGAGGCCGTCCATGGCACTCTTTGCGATCGTGAGCTTGACGCGCGCGTGGACGCACGACGCGGGCGGGCGCCTGGGCGCGACGCAGGCTGTGACATTGGTGAGAAATCGAGGTTAAGACAGCATCGAGTCGCCTAAAACCCCGCCGACTGTCTTCTCCTTGCCGGGCGATTCCACGGCCATGACCTGCAAGCCGCCATCTCCGATGCACCGGCATCGGGGTCAGGCAGGCGGCAGGGGCCCCTCGGGACTGGGCCGATCCGCCTGCCGCGCGGGTTGCACTGGAGGCGCTGCAGCGCCGGTCGAGATCCTGCCGGCCGGCTCGGCGAGCCTTCTGTGCCATGTGCAGAACCTACCGATGCATACAAGCCGAACTTCCAGGGCCTCGTGTTCTCACATGCAGCCCGAACCGCCACAGTCCACTTGCACGAGGCCACGGCCTTGCAAGGGCTTCTCATGGCTTGCGAGTCGGCTGTCTACTGAGTTGGTGAAGAAAACCGCCTCGAAGTCCATGCGCAGGGGATTAGAGCGTTATCCGATCAACCTGGATCACAACCCGCTCCGATCGGCTGCCAACTTGGCTAACAGCGGCAACCCGAGCGCCGCGAAACTCGTGGGAGGCATATCCGCCTCGACCGAGAGAAGACTAAGCTTTTGAAAATCTACGCGATTCAATTGGATCGAATCGTGCTCTAACCCGGGTTACTCGGAGGGGTCTGACTGTGAAGTGATGGGCGGACAGTACCGCCGCTGCCTGAGCCTAGGAACGGAATCTCAATCGCAACGCAACCTCACTGCCGAAGAAAAGTCATGATAGGTACAGGGGGCCTTCACAGGTCCTCGATTGACGACTTGGCCCGGCCAGTTTCGGCTGCGGAGGCTGAGCGTGTTTCGGGCTCAAAGAAGGCGTCGTGCCATATCCGCGTCACCACCCTTGCGGCGTCGTCGACGGAGACCGGCTGCTCGTTCAGTTGCTCCTCCTGCGCAAACCAGACGTAGGCGCATTGCTCGACCATCGCGGCCATGGCTTCCGCAACGAGGCGGGCCGGAACGCCGTCTACCTCCTCTATACCGCACTTCGCCCCGAGGGCGCCGACGAAGCGGTCAACGTGGCGGTTGCGCATCGCCCACCAGACGCTGCGGAACCGCTCGTCGACCGTGGAGGCCTCGATGAGGGCGCGCATCACGTCGCGGTTTTCCGCGTAAAGCGAAAGATAGCCGAGGTTTGCTTCGAGCAAGGCCCCCTTGGGGTCGGTCGCCAGTTCCTTGTTCGGTGCTCGACTCGCTTCGAACAATGCCTCGTGAATGCCGTCGACCAAGGCCCTGAACAGGTCCTCCTTGTTGCGGAAATACCGATAGAGAGCGCCTAGCGATACCCCTGCCTCTTCGGCTACGTCGACCATCTTGAGGTCGACGTAACCGTTGCGAGCCAGCACTCTGCGGCCACTCGCCAGGAGACGGCTGCGCGTGCGCCGGCCCTTGGGTGTGGTGGGGACTTGGGTCATTTGCGCCGCCATTCCACCGGACTCCACCCGCCAAGGGCGCCGCAACTCTTTGGGCGGCGCCGGCTCACCCTCCTCACAGGCCATCCCCCCGGGGGATGGCGTGGTTGCTCCTGTGCGGACCCGCGGGAGCCCCCGCTCTCGGTCATGCCAGGAAGGTAGCAAGAGAGAGAATGACGGTCATTAAAAATGAGCATAAATAAAAAAAGCGACATCGTCATCTTGAATTTGAATTGAAGCGGGTCTAGGCTGGACGCGAGTGGGGATGGCAGTGGAAACACTGTGGTTCCGGGCCGGCGACGGGAGCGGCAAATGAGGGAGATTCGTCCCGCAGATCCCGAAGGTTCGCGAGGCGCGCGAGCAGCGCTTCCGGATACTGCCGCTGCCAACCGTGCCCAACGAGAACGCCGGTACCGCGCGAAGGGGTGGTGGCTAGGCGAACGCTTGTGTGACCGCTACACCGTCCTCGGCCAGCGCTTCCAGGACCGCCTCGCCGTCGCCGATGCAACCGGTCGGCGGCTCAGCCACGGCGGGTTGTGGCGGGAAGCCGGACGCCTCGCCCAAGAGTTGGAAGAGGGCGGAATCGGGCGCGGCGACATCGTGATCCTTCTTCTGCCGAACATCGTTGACGGGCAGGTCGCGTTCGTCGCGTTGCTGCGTCTCGGCGCCATACCCGCGAGTTTGCCGACCCGCACCGATCCCCAAACGGTCGCCTACGTTGCCGGGCTGACGGGCGCGCGGGCGCTGATTTCGGTGGAGCGCCACGGCAGTGCGCCGCTGGGCGACATCGCCCGGGAGGCTGCCTCGACCTGCGGGCATGGGCCGGGCGTCTTCCTGCTCGACGAGAGCATCGGGACGTGGCGGGCGGCACCGGCGGGTCGAAGAACTCCCTTGCCGGCGAGCGCTGCCGACCTCGCGCACATCATGTTCACGTCGAGCACGACCGGCCAGCCCAAGGCCGTCATGCACAGCGAAGACACCCTCGCCGCCCTGAATATCGGGTTCACGGAGCGTTTCTCGCTCGGCCCGGACGCGCCGATCTTTCTCGCCTCTCCCCTCGGGCACAGCATCGGCGCCATTCACGGCATGCGATTGGCGCTCCATACGGGCGCGCCGCTCGTTCTTCAGGACGTCTGGGATCCCGAGCACGCGCTCGAAATGATTGAAGAATTCGGCTGTGCGTTCACCGCCGCGGCGACGCCGTTTCTGAAGGATCTGGTGGACGCGCGCTGGCCACGTTCGACGCCGAAGCTGGCACCGCTCCGCTCGTTTCTGTGCGGCGGCGCGCAGGTGCCGCCGTCGCTGATGGAGGCCGCGCAGGCGCAGTTTCCGAAGACCTTCGTGACGGTCCTTTGGGGCATGACCGAGGGTGGGCTCGTCACCTGTGTTCGTGAAAGCCCCCGCGAGAAATTGATGCGGACCGCCGGCATCGGACTGCCGGGGCTCGAACTGCGTTGCCTCGACGCCGCTGGCGGCACGTTGCCCGCGGGCGAGGAGGGCGAGCTGGCCATGCGGGGGCCGGGAGTCTTCATCGGTTATTTCGGCCAGCAAGACCTCTACGACTCCATGATCACCGACGACGGGTTCTTTCGCACCGGCGATCTCGCGCGGATCGACACTGACGGGTACGTGCGCATCACCGGCAGGCTGAAGGATCTGATCATTCGCGGCGGCGTCAACATCTCACCCGCGCCGATCGAGAATGCGCTCGCCGACCATCCGGACGTCAACGCCGTGGCCGTCATCGGCCATCCCGACGAGCGCTTGGGCGAACGCATCTGCGCGGTGGTGGTGGTGAACGGCGAAGCCCCGAGCCTCGACGACCTGATCGCCCACGCGCGAGCGAGACGCCTGCCCAAGCATCACTGCCCCGAGGTTCTGCGCATCGTGGATTCCATGCCGATGACCCCGGCGGGGAAGATCCGTAAGGCCGACCTCCGCGCCGTCGTGACCGGCGATGACGCTGCCTCCGGTGACGGGACATGAGGACGCGGCTCGACGACATCGACGTCGGCTATACGCGCATGGGAGACGGGCCACCGGCGGTCATGCTCCACGGCCTGGCGGAGGACCGGAATAGCTGGGCGGACGTTCAGCGCCGACTGAGTGACTTCACGACCTACGCCTACGACCTTCGCGGTCACGGTGAAACCGAGCTGGGCGAGGCCGAGGGCTCGCTGGAACAGCTTGGCGACGACCTGATTGCGTTCCTCGAGGCGCTGACGGGTCCCGCCGACTGCATCGGCTACTCGCTCGGCGGCGCCGTGGTGCTCTGGGTCGCGGCCAAGCGGCCCGATTTGGTAACCCGAGCCGCGGTCGCCGGCACCTCGACCGTTGTCGGACGACGCGCCGTCGGGTTCTTCCGTGACCGTATCGAGACGATTCGGAGCGACTTCTCCGGCTTCGCCGGCGCGCTCAAGGAGGACACGCGCCAGCAGCTGGTCGTCGCCAGCGACCGGCTCGAAGAAATCGCGGCCAGACGCCTCAAGGCCATCGGCAACGGAGATGGCTACGTCAATGCAGCGCGCGCGATGGCGCGACTCAACGAGGACCCGCTAACCGAGCTCCTGCCGGAAATCACCTGCCCGGTCCATGTGATCGGCGGCGACGGCGACGTGTTCTGTCCGCGCAAGGCGGCGGAGATCATGCTCGGCGCCCTGCGCCACGGAACCTATCACGAGGTGGCACGCGCCGGGCACCTGATGAGCGTCGATCAGCCCGACGCCTATGCAGAGGCCATTCGCAACGCACTCGAAAGCAGCGCCTGATGGTGAAGAGTTTCGGAATTTCGAGGGGAGTCAGCCCGCGTGAGACGTTCGGCCAGGTCGTCGAGATCGCGAAGAAGGCCGAGGAACTGGGCTTCGGCGTGCTGTGGTTCATCGATCATCAGCTCGGGATGAAGGATGTTTATGCGGCGATGAACGTTTCGGCGATGGCGACCGAGTCGATGGAGATCGGTTGTGCGGTCACCAATCTTCGGACGCGTCATCCGACGGTCACCGCCAACGCCACGACCGCGCTCGACGAGCTATCCGACGGACGCGCCCTGCTGGGCCTTGGCGCGGGCTGGGTTGCCGTCCACTCCATCGGCGAGAAGCCGAACAGGATCGCCGAGCTGCGGGAGAGCATGGAGCTGTTCCGCAAGCTGTTCGCGGGCGAGGAGGTCGATTTTTCCGGCGCCAAGGGGCGGCTTGCCACCGCGCGCCGGCAGATTCCGATCTATCTCGCCGTCTCGCAGCCGCGCATGCTCGAGCTTGCAGGCGAGACTTGCGACGGCGCCATCCTGATGGGAGCGGCCGACCCGGACTTCTGCAACTGGCAG
>WTGU01000127.1 GCA_011523425.1 Alphaproteobacteria bacterium | reverse complement strand
GGCGGAATGGTGATGAAGCGCAGCACCACGAGCGTGGCCACGTAGAGCGCGGCCACGCTGGCGAAGACGCCCGCGAAGGCGATCGGCGCGAACAGGTCCTGCGACCAGTCGGCGAGCAGCGGGCCCACCGAGGCGATCACGCCGCCTGCCAGCACCAGCGAGATCGCCCGGCTCCTGAAGGCCTCGCTTGCGGCGTCGGCGGCGGCGAAACGGTAGTACTGGGCGAAACCGTTGGCGCCGCCGATCAGCGCAAGGCCTGCGCAGAAGAGTGCGAAGCTCCCTTCCATGATCGCCCAGAAGCCGATGAGCGCGCCGACGAGCCCGATGACGGCGCCCACGGTGAAGCCGTCGCGCCGGCCGATGCGCTTCATCAGCAGCGATGCCGGCACCGTCGCCACCATCGTCATCACGAACTGGATGCCGATCGGGAGCGTCGCCAGCACCTTGGTATCGGCGAGCCCGTGCCCGATCAGGGCGGCCGCAGCCACCACCGCGGACATCGAGGTGAGGAAGAGCGCCTGGCAGGTGGCGAGAAGCGCCACGTCGCGGGCGCCTGAGCGGACCATGCCCGACGATAGCACATCGCGCCGGCGCCCGGCCGGGATCGCACGCGCCTAGGCTTGCCGGCGACGCCGGATGCGCGCATCCTGCCGCGCCGCTCCGGCCGTGCGGGCACGGCCGGAGCGGCCTGAGGGCGCCAGATCCCGGAGCCCACGCCATGAGCAGCCGCATCCTCTGTCGCCTCGACGAGATTCCCGATCCGGGGTCGAAGGGATTCGAATTCGGAGAGGGCGCCGGGCTGCGCTCGATCTTCGTCGTGCGGGCCGGCTCCGAGGTGCACGCCTACGAGAATTCCTGCCCGCACACCGACGGCCCGCTGGACTGGGTGCCGGACCAGTTTCTCACCCTGGAGAAGGACATGATCCAGTGCGCCACCCACGGCGCGGTCTTTCGCATCGAGGACGGCTACTGCATCGCCGGCCCCTGCACCGGCGACAGCCTCACGCCGATCCCGGCGCGGATCGAGGGCGATTCGGTCGCCGTCGACATCTAACCGTATATAATCCCGCCCCGCCGAGACGCTCGGCCGTTCCACGCCCGCCCCGCCACAGGGGCGATCCACCAGGGAGGCGATGCGCCACGATGTCGGAGACCGAGCTGTTCCCCGTGCCGGACGGCCTCGACCGCACGGCCCATTGCGACGACGCCACCTACCGCGCCTGGTACGCCCGCTCGATCAAGGACCCGGAAGGGTTCTGGGCCGAGCACGGCAATCGGATCGACTGGATCAGGCCCTACGGCAAGGTCAAGGACGTCTCCTACCGGGCGGACGACCTGCACATTCGCTGGTTCGAGGACGGCACCCTGAACGCGTGTGCCAACTGCGTCGACCGCCACCTCGAAGACCGCGGCGACCAGGTGGCGATCATCTGGGAAGGCGACGACCCGGCGGAGGAATCAACCCTCACCTACAGCGAGCTCCACGAGGCGGTGAGCCGCTTCGCCAACGGCCTCCTCTCCCTCGGCGCAAGCAAGGGCGACCGCATCACCATCTACCTGCCCATGATCCCGGAGGCGGCTATCGCCATGCTCGCCTGCGCGCGGATCGGCGCGATCCACTCCGTGGTGTTCGGCGGCTTCTCGCCGGATTCGCTGGCGGGCCGCATCCAGGACTGCGATTCCACGCTCATCATCACCGCCGACGAAGGCCTGCGCGGCGGCCGCGCGATCCCGCTCAAGGCCAACACGGACGCGGCGCTCGCAAGCTGCCCCAGTATCCGGAAGTGCGTGGTGGTGAAGCGCACCGGCGGCGAGATCGGCTGGGCCGACGGCCGCGACATCTGGTACCACGACCTGGTGGCGGGCGCGTCCGCCGACTGCCCGCCGGCGGAGATGGGGGCGGAAGACCCGCTCTTCATCCTCTACACCTCGGGCTCGACGGGGAAGCCCAAGGGCGTGCTGCACACCACCGGCGGCTACATGGTCTACGCCTCGATGACCCACCAGTACGTCTTCGACTACCACGAGGGCGAGATCTACTGGTGCACGGCCGACGTCGGCTGGGTCACCGGCCACAGCTACATCCTCTACGGGCCGCTCGCCAACGGGGCGACGACGCTGATGTTCGAGGGCGTGCCCAACTATCCCGACGCCTCGCGCCACTGGCAGGTCTGCGACAAGCACGGCGTCAACATCTACTACACCGCACCCACCGCCATCCGTGCGCTGATGCGCGAGGGCGAGGGGCCGGTGCAGAAAACCTCGCGCGCCTCGCTCCGGCTGCTGGGCTCCGTGGGCGAGCCGATCAACCCCGAGGCATGGCTCTGGTACCACCGGGTGGTGGGGGACGGCCGCTGCCCCATCGTCGACACATGGTGGCAGACCGAGACCGGCGGCATCCTCATCACGCCGCTGCCCGGTGCCACGGCGCTGAAGCCCGGCTCCGCCACGCGCCCCTTCTTCGGCGTGCGGCCGCTCATCGTCGATCAGGAAGGGAACGAGCTCGAAGGCGCCTGCTCGGGCCTCCTCTGCCTCGCCGATTCCTGGCCGGGGCAGATGCGCACGGTCTATGGCGATCACAAGCGCTTCGTCGACACCTACTTCTCGCAGTATCCGGGCCGTTACTTCACCGGCGACGGCGCGCGCCGCGACGAGGACGGCTACTACTGGATCACCGGCCGCGTCGACGACGTGCTCAATGTCTCCGGCCACCGCATGGGCACGGCCGAGGTGGAGAGCGCGCTGGTGGCCCATCCGGCGGTCTCGGAATCGGCGGTGGTGGGCTATCCCCACGAGATCAAGGGCCAGGGCATCTACGCCTACGTGACGCTCACCGCCGGCCACGAGCCCAGCGAGGACCTGCGCGGCGAGCTCAGCCGCTGGGTACGGAAGGAGATCGGCCCCATCGCGACGCCCGATCTCATCCAGTGGGCGCCGGGGCTGCCCAAGACCCGGTCCGGCAAGATCATGCGCCGCATCCTGCGCAAGATCGCGGCGGGCGAGCACGACGAGCTCGGCGACACCTCCACCCTCGCCGACCCGGCGGTGGTGGACGACCTGGTCGAGAACCGGATGAACCGGGCGTGAGGCGCCCTCCCGCGCTTCCCCTGTCGAGGGCGGCCGACGATCATGCCTGAGCCTGCCGACATCCACGCCTTGCTGGAGCGGGGCGGCGGCCGCGACATCGCCATCGCGGCGCCGGAGCGGGAGCCGCTCACCTACGGCGGCTTGCGCGATCAGGTCGGGCGGGCGGGCGCGGCGCTCGGCAAGGCGGGCATCGGCGCGGGCGATCGGGTTGCGATCGTGCTCCCCAACGGGCCGGAGATGGCGGCGTGCTTCCTCGCCACCGCCGCCTACGCCACGGCGGCCCCGCTCAACCCCGCCTACCGCGTGGACGAGTTCGCCTTCTACCTGGAGGATCTGCGCGCCAAGGCGCTGATCCTCGAGGCCGGCACGGGCGGCGCGGCAGTGGAGGCGGCCGAGCGGGTGGGCGTGCCGATCATCGGCCTCGCGCCGGAGGCGGGCGCAGGTGCGGGCACTTTCACCCTCGATATCCCGTCCAGCGTCGCCGGGCGGGGCAACGGGGACGACAGGGACGACGCCGCGCTGGTGCTGCACACCTCGGGCACCACGTCGCGGCCCAAGATCGTGCCGCTCTCGGGCGCCAACCTCTGCGCGTCCGCCGGCAACATCGCCGGCTGGCTCTCGCTGGAGCCGGGCGACCGTTGCCTCAACATCATGCCGCTCTTCCACATCCACGGGCTGATGGCGGGCGTTATGGCCTCGCTCCACGCGGGCGCGACGGTGATCTGCACGCCTGGCTTCAACGCGCTCCGCGTCTTCGCCTGGCTGGACGAGACGGCGCCGACCTGGCTCACCGCCGTGCCAACCATGCACCAGGCGATCCTCGCGCGGGCTGCGCGCAACCGCGAGATCGTGACCCGCCGCAGGCTCCGGCTGCTGCGCTCGTCGTCCTCGTCGCTGCCGGCGCCGGTGATGGGCGAGCTGGAGGCGGCCTTCGATGCGCCGGTGATCGAGTCCTACGGGATGACGGAGGCCTCCCACCAGATGACCAGCAACCCGCTGCCGCCGGCGGAGCGCAGGCCGGGCGGCGTCGGGCTCGCCGCGGGGCCCGAGGTGGCGATCATGGACGAGGCCGGCACGCTGCAGCCGCCGGGGACCGAGGGCGAGGTGGTGATCCGCGGCGCCAACGTCACGCGCGGCTACGAGAACAACCCCGAGGCCAACCGGGCGGCGTTTTCGGACGGCTGGTTCCGCACCGGCGACCAGGGGGTGATGGACGCGGCCGGGTATCTGACGCTCACCGGCCGGCTCAAGGAGATCATCAACCGGGGCGGCGAGAAGATCGCGCCGCGCGAGGTGGACGACGTGCTGATGGCGCATCCCGCCGTGGCCCAGGCGGTCGCCTTCGCGCTGCCGCACCCGAAGCTCGGCGAGGACGTGGCGGCGGTGATCGTGCTGCGCGAGGGCGCCGACGCAGGCGAGCGCGAGCTGCGCGCGTTCGCCGCCGAATCGCTCGCCGACTTCAAGGTGCCGCGCACGATCCTCTTCCGCGACGAGATCCCGAAGGGGGCAACCGGCAAGCTGCAGCGCATCGGGCTTGCCGAGAAGCTGGGCCTCGCGCCGTGAAGATCTGCATCGTCGGTGCCGGCGCCATCGGCGCCTGTTTCGGGCTGGAGCTGGCAGAGGGCGGCGCCGACGTCTCGCTGATCGCGCGCGGACCCCATCTCGCGGCCATGCAGGCGAAGGGCGTCCGCGTGCGGGCCGGCGGCGAGGAGCGCCGGGCCGAGGTGCGCGCGACCAACGATCCCGCCGAGCTCGGCCCGCAGGACGCGGTCATCATCACGCTGAAGGCGCATTCCGTGCCCAGCATCTGTCCGCGCCTCGTGCCGCTGCTGGGGCCCGAGACCGCGGTGGTCACCGCGTCGAACGGCGTGCCCTGGTGGTACTTCCACCGGCTGGAGGGCCCCTGGGAGGGCCGGCGCATCGCCGCCGTGGACCCCGACGGCGCCCAGTGGGAGACGATCGGGCCCGAGCGTGCGATCGGCTGCGTCGTCTACGCCGCCGGCGAGATCGTCGAGCCCGGCGTCATCGAGGTCGCGGCCCATCTCAGCCAGAAGCGCCTGCCGCTCGGCGAGCCGGACGGCACGCGCAGCGAGCGCGCGCTCGCGCTGAGCAAGGCCTTCATGGCAGCCGGCTACAAGGCCCCGGTACGCACCGACATCCGCTCCGACATCTGGGTCAAGCTCTGGGGCAACCTCGCCTTCAACCCCGTGAGCGCCCTCACCGGCGCCACGCTCGAGGACATCGCGCGCGATGCCGGCACCCGCGCCGTGGTCCGCGCCATGATGGTGGAGGGCCAGGCGGTGGGCGAGGCGCTCGGCGCCCGCTTCGCCATCGACGTCGAGAAGCGCATCGCGGGCGCCGAGGGGGTTGGCGCGCACCGCACCTCCATGCTGCAGGACCTCGCGCTGGGGCGCCCCATGGAGATCGACGCGCTGGTGGGCGCGGTCTGCGAGCTCGGCCGCCTGGTGGAGGTGCCGACGCCCGCCATCGACATGGTGTATGCGCTGGTGAAGCAGCGCGCGGCGGAGGCGGGGTGCCTCTCTGGTTGATGGTCTTCTTGTATCCTGTAAGAAGTATGTGGTTGCCTAAAGCCACCCGATTGATGCGCTGCTTTAGCTCATTTGCATTCGACTTCCGGATCAAGCAACCTGATCTCTTGGTATGTCGCGCATTACGCGGTTAATGAGTTCTACAAAGGCCGAGATATCGATAAGATAGTGGCGCCATTTTCCGTCGCGAACGCGCTCCCACGAATAGCGCTTTCCCGATAGCCTGAAGTCCTGATCGAAATACTCGAAGTACCCTCTGAGACTGTAATTGCGTCGGCTTGATGGCTCGGGGGGAAGTTCGGCAGCTTGTGATTCCCTGCTGACGAATACCATCATGTCGAATTTCTCCCGGCTAGTCTTGAGAATTGCCCCATGGATCGAGTCGAGTTTCTGCCGGTCCTGCGGCGGAAGATTGTCGTATAGCTGGGCTAAAGAGTGACTAAATGGAACATTGCTCTTGTTGCGAAAGAGAAGAAATTTAAGCATCAACTCCAAAGCGATCCCAAGATTGAAGTGAGAGACTGTTTTCATCGACACCCATACTTCATGGTGCGTGCGGTCTTCCATTCCGGGTACCGTCTCCCAACTGTCACCATGTATGCCTAGGCGTTCAATTTCTGCCTCAACATGCTCCGCGGTGCTTTTGAAGTCGTTGATGTTGCTATGCAAGTAGCGTAACGCATCCCGATCAAGACTTCCCTTGCTCAAAGTTGCCCTCGTTCTCGTTCCGCATTTCGGTTGACATTGTTACCCATCAACCATCTCTCGTGTTTGCCCAAGCTGCATGCCCATTCTCAAATCCCCAGCGCGCAGCCGTCCTTGCGGCAGTCCGAGCCGCCGGTGAGCACGCCCGTCGCCCGGTCGATCGCGATCGCCTGACCGCCGCCGTGGGGCACGCCGGCCCACTCGACCGCATGGCCGAGGGCCGCGAGCGCCTGCGCGGTCGCCTCGGCGATGGTGATCTCCAGCGTCAGCACGCCGCCGAAGTGGAAGGCGCGCGGGCAATCCAGCGCCGCCTGCGGGTCCATGCCGTAGTCGATCACGTTGGTGAGGAAGTGGGCGTGGCCGCAGGCCTGGAAGTGCCCGCCCATCACGCCGAAGGGCATCACCGCGTGCGCCCCCTCGCCCACCATGCCGGGGATGATCGTGTGCATGGGCCGCTTGCCGCCGGCGATGCGGTTGGGGTGCTCCGGGTCGATGACGAAGCTCGCGCCCCGGTTCTGCAGCATGACGCCCGACGGCGTGCAGAGGCCCGAGCCGAAGGAGGCGAAGAGCGAGTTGATGAAGGAGATGGCGTTGCCGTCGCCGTCCACCACGGTGAGGTAGACGGTATCGCCGTGCGCCGGGTAGCCGGGCGGCAGCTCCGCCGGCATGGCGCGGCCGGGGTCGATATGCGCCCGCATGGCGTCGGCGTATTGGGTGGAGAGCAGCGCGTCGGTCGGCACGTCCACCGCGTCGGGGTCCGCGATCAGCGCTGCGCGGTCGCGATAGCCGAGGCGCGTCGCCTCCGCCTCTAGGTGCAAGCGCTCCGGCCCCAGCGGATCGAGGTCCGCGAGCTCGAAGCCCTCCAGGATGTTGAGGATGAGCAGCGCGATGATCCCCTGCCCGTTGGGCGGGCACTCGTAGATGTCGAAGCCCCGGTAGTTGGTGCTGACAGGCTCGACCTGCTGCGGCGCGAAGGCGGCGAGATCATCCGCCGTCATCGGGCTGCCGTGGGCGGCGACGTGTGCGGCGATCTCGTCGGCGATGGGGCCGCGATAGAAGGCGGCGGCGCCGCCCTTCGCGATCAGGCGCAACGTCTCCGCTAGCGCCGGCAGGCGGTGGAGGGTACCGGCGGCGGGCGCGCGGCCGCCGGGCAGGTAGAAGGCGCGGGCGTTCTCGCAGGCCGTGAGCTTCTCCGCGTTCAGCGCCCAGTCGTGGGCGACGCGGCTGTGGACGACGAAGCCTTCCTCGGCATAGCGGATGGCGGGCTGGAGCACCGCGTCGAGGCCCATGGTGCCGTGATCCGCGAGCAGTCGCTCCCAGGCGCCGACGGCGCCCGGCACGGTGACCGCATGCGCGCTCTCGAAGCCGATAGCGTCGATGCCCCGCTCCCCGAACCAGTCCACGCTCAGCCCGGCCGGCGCGGGACCCGAGCCGTTGATTGCGTAGGGTGGCACCCGGCCGCCCGGCGCATAGAGCGCGAAGCAGTCGCCGCCGATGCCGGTCGACTGCGGCTCGACCACGCCTTGCACGGCGCAGGCCGCGACCGCCGCATCCACGGCATTGCCGCCTACGCGCAACATCTCGATGGCGGTCGCCGTGGCCAGCGGGTGCGAGGTCGCCGCCATGCCGCGCGTGCCGTGGACCATGGACCGCCCCGGCTGCTGAAAGTCCCGCATCGGCTTCTCCCTTCGCCTTCGCGCCGCCCTGTCGGCATGGCCGGGTTTTAGACCGTTTGCCCGGCTCACGAAACGGCAACCGCATCTCACGAAATGTTGCGCGGTCGTGCAGCCGGCCCGTGTGGCCGAGGCACCGGGCATTTGCTAGTGTCCCCGGCGCCTGATCCGGCCCGGGTGCCGCGCTTGCGACGGCAGTCGCGAGGGCCAATATCAGGACAAGGGCCGTACGGCGCCTCGGCGCCCGGGGCCATCTGACGGGAATGCAACGCGGGGAGTCGAGAGCATGCGCTTGAGAGGGTTGGCGGCCGCCGGAATGGTCGCAGGAGCCATCGGGCTCGCCGCCGTCGCCGCGCCCCCGGCGCAGGCGACGGAGGGGGCCGAGCGGATCACGGTGACCGGCGAGGTCATCGATTCCTGGTGCTATCTAAGCGAGATCATGTGGGCGACCGGCTCGGCCCATCACCGCTGCGCCGTCTGGTGCGCGCGCGGCGGCGTGCCGGTGGGGATCCTCGGCGAGGACGACGAGGTCTACGTCCTGCTCATGCTCGAGAACGACCCGGGCGTGATCGGCAACAGGGCGGTGTTCCGCATGCAGACCAACGAGGTCGTCGTCACCGGCGACCTCTACCAGCGCGACAGCGTCAACTATCTCGCCGTGAGCGAGATCGTCGAGGACCACGGGATCGTGAACTACTCCCACGAGGAATTCGACATCCAGCCGGGAGGGCTCTGATCATGACGCGCATGCCATCCCATCGCCCGTTCGTCCGCCTCGCCGCCGCGGTCGCCTTCGTCGGCGCGGTGACTGTCTCCGGCATCGCCTCCGCCGCTAACAGCTGGGGGCTGCCGGACGAGGTCGAGGCCCGCTTCGACGCCACGGTCACCGACGTGCTCTGCGTCCTCAGCGGCGACTGCCCGGAGGATTGCGGCGCAGGTTCGCGCCTGCTCGGCCTGCTGCAGGAGGACGGCACCCTGGTGCTGCCGCTGAAGAACGCCGGCCCCTTCACCGGGCCGACCGCCGATCTCATTCCCTTCTGCAACCAGCGGGTCACGGTCGACGGCCTGTTCACGACCAACTACGGCATCACCACCTTCGCGGTCCAGTTCGTGCGGCCCGAAGGCGGCAAGTGGCGCGGCGCCAACGGGTTCGTCCGCCAGTGGGCCAAGGAGCGCGGCCTGGAGGCGAAGGACAAGAAGGCGCGGCGCTGGATGCGCAACGACGAGGCGATCCTCGAGTTGATCGAGGAGCAGGGCGTGCTCGGCCTCAAGAGCAAGGGGATCACGCCGTAGCCCGGCAGGCAGGCGGCGCGCGGAGCCCGTGCGCCGCCGCCGGGCCGGCGCCGCCCCGGCGGCAAGCCGAACGGACCTGCGGTGCGCCGGTTTCCGCTCGAGCCCTCCGGTCTCTGGCGCGAGGTCCGGAGCGCGCGGGAGGGGGCGTCCGCCCCTGCCCTCTTCTTCGACCGCGACGGCACGCTCATCGAGCTGGTCCACTATCTCAGCCGCGCGGCCGAGGTGGCGCCCGTTTCCGGCGCCTTCGAGAGCCTCGCCGCCGCCCGGCGCTGCGGCTACCGGGTGGTCATCGTGACCAACCAGTCCGGTATCGGCCGCGGCCGCTACGGCTGGGATGAGTTCGCCGAGGTCCAGGAGCGGGTGATCGGGCTGGCGCATGCCGCCGGCGGGCGGATCGACGCGGTCTACGCCTGCCCGGCGCTGCCCGGCAGCGACGATCCCTGCCGCAAGCCCGGCCCCGGCATGCTGCGGGCCGCCGCCGCGGACCTCGCCATCGACCTCGCGGCAAGCTGGATCGTCGGCGATGCGGCCACGGATCTCGAGGCGGGCCGCCGCGCCGGCCTCGCGCGCGGCTGGCTGGTGCCGACCGGCTACGGCGCGCGCGACAGGGGCATTGCGGCGGGCTTGGCGGAAGCCGGCTTCCCGGTCACCATCGGCCGGCCGATCGCGGCACTCGGCGCCGCGCTCGCAGCGAGCCGGACCGGAGCGGTGCAGGGGACCCCATGACCTTTCCCGACGAACGTTACAGATCGATCGCCACGTACTGCGACGACTACGTGGCCCGGCTCGCGCGCGCCGGCGCCTCCATCGACCGCGCCGCGCTCGCCCGGGCGGCGGACATGCTCGATGCGGCCTTCGCACGCAGCGCGTGGCTCTTCGTCTGCGGCAACGGCGGCTCGGCGGCGATCGCCAATCACCTGCTGTGCGACGTCGCCAAGGGAGTGCAGACCGACACGGGCGTTCTGCCGCGGGTGATGAGCCTGAGCACGAACATCGAGATCGTCACCGCGATCGCCAACGACATCGCCTTCGAGGACTGCTTCCTCTACCAGCTCCGCACTGCGGCGCGGCCCGGCGATCTGGTGATGACCATCTCGGCCTCGGGCGATTCCGAGAACATCGTCCGCGCCCTGGAATGGGCGGGCGCGAACGGGGTCGACAGCATCGCGCTCACGGGCTTCGACGGCGGCCGCTCGGCGCCGCTCGCTACGATCAACCTGCACGTGGACGCCGACAATTACGGCGTGATCGAGGACACCCACCAGTCGATCATGCACATCCTCTCGCAGTATCTGCGCCAGGCGAAGATGCCGGACGCGCTCATGCCTCAGCGCAAGTTCTAGAGCGTATCCGTCTTTGACGGATACGCGACAGGCCGCGACTGCGGCCCGCCGCGCATGCGGCGCCCTCGCGGAGGCGCCGGCCGCAGGCCGGCTGCCGTGAGCGACAAAGGAGCTGGAGCGTTTCCGTGTAAAGCGGACATGTTCTAGAGCACGATCCGACCATACGAGGTCACCACGGCTCGAACGGCACCCACCCCGCGCGCGTCTCAGGGTAGGCGAAGGCGCGCGAGGGCGCGGGCGGGCAGGCGGGCCGAGATGTGCGCGCCGTGCGGGACGGGGGGCCGGGGAGGC
>WTGU01000154.1 GCA_011523425.1 Alphaproteobacteria bacterium | reverse complement strand
GCGCTACCTGAGTTCCCCCTCCGCCTTTGGGGGAGGGGGACAGGGGGAGGTGGGAGTCGCTCAAGCCGTGGTGACCTCGTATGGTCGGATAGTGCTCTAGCGCCCTGCGCGGTGCCTGCGCGCCCGCGTACACCCGGACGATGGTGCGGTGCACGGCGCCGAGCGCGGGTGCAACGATCGCGCCATGCAGCGCGTGAACGAACGGATCGGGTCAAACGGGGCGACGGGGGCACGTCGCCCGACGCCATCTCGCGATCGCAGGCTTCATCCCGGAAAACCCGCCCCGATATCCCAACGGAATCCCTTGCCATCCCGGCGAATCCCGCCTCGGGGGGTCTTGGGATGGAGACCTGGGATAATCCCGCCTGGACCCCGTGTCGTGCGCGTCGCGCGCGCCGCCGGCGGGCGCAGGCTGCCTTAATGCTTCAGCGGCCGCGCCGTTCCGGGATGATGCCGCGCGGGCTGAAGCGCAGGACGACGAGGAGGATCAGGCCCATCACGATGCGGCGTCCAGGTGTTCCGTGGGGCGTCCGAGCCGTGGCGGTATACCGTACAAGGGTCCGATGCTATGGTCGGCGCGGCCGAACAAGCGCCCGCCGGCACGCCGAGCCGCACCGGGCGAGGTGCTCGCAACATGCCTCTCGATCGCCCCAACCTTCGCGCCTCACTTTGGGCAGTTCTCTATTCTTTCATGGTCGTCGTCGGCTGCGGCGCGATGATCGAGGCCGACATTTCGCCTTTCATCGTCGTGCCGATCGGCCTGTTCGCCTTCCCGCTGATCGCGAGCGTGCCGTTCCTGTTTGTCCTCCGGGCGAACAAGAACACTCCGTAGGCCCGGCCGTGCTGGAGCACATCATCGTTTTTGCCGTCTGCGCGCCGTTTCAGTTTCTTCTGGGAATCTGGAACACACGCAAGCGATGGCTCACGCCTGGCGAGGTCCGCTTCTGGGGTGTGGCACTCTTCGTGGCCGCCGAAATGATCTACCTGGGAGCCCTGTGATGAGCGCGGTGCGGCTCGAAGGCCTCACCAAGCGCTTCGGCGCCGTGGCCGCCGTCGACGCCGTCGATCTCAGCATCGGAAGCGGCGAGTTCGTGGTTCTGGTCGGTCCCTCGGGCTCCGGCAAGACGACATGCCTGCGCATGATCGCTGGATTGGAGGCGGTCACCTCGGGAAGCATCTACATCGGCGATCGCGACGTCGCCAGCGTCCACGCCAAGGACCGCGATGTCGCGATGGTGTTCCAGTCCTACGCCCTCTACCCGCACATGTCGGTCGCCGACAACATGGGCTTCGCCCTGAAACTGAAGAAGGTGCCGCGCGACGAGATCGACCGGCGCGTTCGGGACGCGGCGACGATCCTCGGCATCACCGAGGAGCTGCCGCGCAAGCCCAAGACCCTGTCGGGCGGGCAGCAGCAGCGGGTCGCTCTGGGACGGGCGATCGTGAGGGATCCGGCGGTCTTCCTGTTCGACGAGCCGCTGTCCAATCTGGACGCCAAGCTGCGCATGGCGATGCGCGGCGAGTTGATCAAGCTTCATCACAGGCTCTCCGCGACGATGATCTACGTCACCCACGATCAGACCGAGGCGATGACCATGGGCGATCGCATCGTCGTCATGAACGAAGGACGCATCCAGCAAATCGGCACGCCGCTCGCCGTCTACGACAACCCGGACAACATGTTCGTCGCGGGCTTCATCGGCAGCCCGACCATGAACCTGATCGACGGCGTGGTGGAGCCCTCCGACGGCGCGCCGGTCTTTCGCGCCGGCGAACTCGCACTCGGGCTGCCGCCGACCCACGCTGCGGCGCAGAAGCGAGCCGTCACGCTCGGTATCCGCCCGGAATTCCTCGCTCCCGGATCCGATGGCGACGCGGTCGGGTTGGACTGTCGGGTCGAGGCCGTCGAGCATCTGGGTGCCGAGACGATCCTCGAGCTCTCGTCCGAGGGGCCGGCCCTTACCGCCAAGACGATCCGCAACGATGCGATCCGCTACGGCGATACGGTCAGGCTCGTCACCGATCCCGTGAAGGTGCTCGCGTTCGACATCGAAACGGGCGAGCGCCTGCGCGCCTGAGGCTCCCCCGACCGCCGCGGGAGGCGCGCGTGCCTCAGCCCTTGACCGCGCCGAAGGTCAGGCCCTGCACCAGCTTCTTCTGAATGAAAAAGATGAAGATGAGCACGGGGATGCTCTGAATGATCGAGGCTGCGGCGACCTGCCCCCAGAGCGTCCCCGTGTGCAGCACGAGGGACGGTATCATCACCGGGAGCGTTCGTGTCTCCCCGCCTGAGAGAATCAGGGCGAACAGCAGCTCGTTCCACGAAAAGATGAACACGAAGATCATGACCGCCACGAGGCCGGGGTACGTCATCGGGATCGCGAAGCGCCAGAACACCCGAAAATGCCCACAACCATCCAGGTAAGCGGCCTCCTCGATCTCGCGCGGGACGTCGTTGAAGAACGACCGCATCATCCAGACCACGAGGACGAGATTGAAGGTCGCGTGGGCGAGTATGACCGCAAAATGGCTGTTGACGAGGCCGAAGGCGTCGAAAACTAGGTACATCGGCAAGGCGTAGGCGACCGGCGGCCCGAGCCGCGTCGCCAGGATCAGGAAGAACAGGTGATTCCCCGCCGGGATCTTGAAGCGGGAGAAGCCGTAGGCCGCCATGGTGCCGACAATCACGGTCAACGCGGTGCTCGAGAACCCGATAATGATCGAGTTCAGGAGAAATACGTCGAAGCCCCTTCCGAAGATTTCGACATAGTTGACGACCGTGGGCTCGAATACCCACTTCGGATCGGGCGTGATCAAGTCCACCCGTTCCTTGAAGCTCGCGAGCAGAATCCAGATATAGGGAATCAGCGCGACGCCCAGCAAGAGAACCAGAGGAACGAGGAAGGTGACCCAGTTGCGGCGCAGCATCTAGGCCGCCTCCTGAGTCGGCGCCTTGCCGCTCACGATCTTGTAGAAGAGCGCCGCCATCACGAGCGACGCGAACGCGAGCACCAGACAGACCGCCGCACCGTAGCCCAGGTTCCACGTCAGGAAATTGGTGCGATAGGCGAAGGTGGCGATGACTTCCGTTGCGTTTCCCGGCCCGCCGCCGGTCAGCACATGGATCGTGTCGAAGATCTTGCTCGCGTCGATTGCGCGCAGCATGAGCGCGATGATGATCAGCGGCACCAGCATCGGGAGCTCGATGTGGCGCAGAATCTGCCAGCGCGACGCCCCGTCCAGGGTCGCCGCCTCAATCGGCGCTCTCGGGACCGCCGAAAGCCCCGCCAGCATGATCAGCATGATGAAGGGGGTCCACTCCCAGATGTCGATGATCATCAGGGCGCCGAACGCGGTCACCGGGCCCGAGAAGACACTCGTGTCCTCGAACAGCCCGATCCGGTTGAGGTAGACGGTGAGCACACCGAAGCTCGGCATCAGGAAGAAACGCCAGATCATGCCCACCACCACCGGTGCGATCATGGTGGGGATCATGATGATCGTCAGCACCAGCCGGCGGCCGGCGAACTCGCGATTGAGCCACAGCGCGATCATCAGGCCGAGCACGAACTCCACCGGCACCACGACGGCCATGAAGATCGCCGTGTGCGCGATCGCCGCGTAGAACTTCGAATCGGTTGCGATCAGATCGCGGTAGTTGTCGAGCCCGATGAACTGGCCCCGCTTCGTCAGGCTGGTGAGCGAGAGCTCGCGGAGGCTGTCCACGATCGCGAGCGTCATGGGCGCGATCGCCACGATGAGCAGGAACACCAGAACCGGGCCCATGCAGACCCAGAGGAAGGTTCTGGTCGACGCGGAATCGGCCAGGACGCCTCCGCTCGACGCACCGTTGCTCATGGCGAACCCGCGTCGCCGCGCCGCGCCTCCATCGCCTTCGACGGCGCGCCGACGATCACCACTCTCGCCTGATCCGGGAACGATGCATTCATGCGAGGCGCCTCGGGAGAGGCCGGGGGCCCTAGGCGTTGGTCCGCAAGATGTGATGCGCGGCATTGTGGCCCGGCGCGCCGGTGACCTCACCGGCCGGATGGGTACCGCCGCCGCAGAGATAGAAGTTCCCGATCGGCGTGTCGTAGCTTTGCCGCCCGTTCAGGAACTGGCTCGGCACCACGTCGAGATGGCGGATCGCGCCGTCGGTGATGCCGGCGCGCTGCTCGATGTCCCACGGGCTCATGAACATCCATTCGCGAATTGCGGAACGGAAGTTGGGAACGAACCGGGTCACGTAATCGATGACGCCTTCGCCCACCTCCTCGCGGCGCTCATCCCACGTGCCCTCCGCCAGGTGCGCCGGCGCATAGAGCCCCCAGATAGAGCAGATGTGACCGCCCCTGTCCGTCAGGGTGGTGTCGTAGAGCGTCGGCACCTGAAGGTGGCAGATCGGCTCGCTGCACGGCACGCCTGCGCGCATCTCAGCCCCCGCCCGCGCGTAGTGGTCGAGGCTGGGCGCGATCATGATGTAGGAGATGGGCGGGCCGTCGTACCCATCGAGGTAGCCCGAGACATCCGGAACGTCGTCCATCACGCAGTGGAACTTGAAGTAGCCTGTTCCGGTCTTGAGCCGTTCCACGCGCCTGGCGAGGTCGCCGGGCAGGTCATCGGCGGAAAAGAGGGTGCGATAGGTGCGCTTGGGATCGGCGTTCGACACCACGATGCCTGCGCTGATCTCCTCGCCCGATTCAAGGCGCACACCGCTGGCCACGCCGTTCTCCACCAAGACCTGCGCGACCGGCGCGGCGCAACGGATTTCGCCGCCCTGCTCGGTCACGGCATCGGCCATGTATCGCGTGATCGAGCCCATCCCCCCTTCGACGACGTAGTAGCCGTGTCCGCCCGCGGCGCCGAACTGGAAGAAGACCTCGGCCCAGGCGCTGCCCGGCGCATGGGGATCGGCGATATCCTGCACGTAGAGCATCATGGCGCGCACGCGCTCGTCCTCGAAGTGGTCGGCCGCGAGATCGACGAGCGAGCTGGTGAGAAAGCGCTCCAGCACGGCTTCGTCCCCGCTTGCCTTGGCGCGTTCCCAAACGTCGGAGAGTGTCGGCGGATCGGTCAGCATGTAGGGCTGCACCAGCCCCGTTGCCCGGGTCCAGAGGTCCACCCAGTCGGAAAATCGCGCGGCATCATGGCGGTTCAGCCGCGCGATCGATTCCACCGTGCGATCCATGTCGTAGTGCAGGAACGCGTGCGAACCGTCTTCGTAGGGAAAGAACACCGGCGGGTCGATCAGATGCATGGTCAGGCCGCGCCTGTCCAACCCCATGTCGTCGCGCACCTTTTGCTCCAGCTTCCACATCACGTAGGCACAGGACGACACCCGATAGCCATCAAACAGCTCTTCGGTAGCGCAGGCACCGCCCACGAACGACCGGCGCTCGCAGAGCAGCACCTTCCGTCCGGCGCGCGCGAGGTAGAAGGCGGCGACCAGCCCGTTATGACCCGCGCCGACGATGATCGCGTCGTAATGGACGTCTGCCATGACAAGGCCCTTCTCGGAGTTCAGGGACGGCTTGACCCGAGCCCGCGCTCACAGCCACGCTGCGCCGCTGTGAACGCAGCCGGTCCCCGGCGTTGCCGGGCGCAACACCGGGGACGGCACTCAGCCTATCCTGCGAGCCCAGGCCGGGGTCCCGAGGG
The DNA here is from genome assembly GCA_011523425.1 of Alphaproteobacteria bacterium. Lineage (GTDB taxonomy): Bacteria > Pseudomonadota > Alphaproteobacteria > UBA828 > UBA828 > WTGU01. The sequence goes on along the minus strand of WTGU01000154.1, from coordinate 5,479 downwards.
CCCGTTCGGGCCCCCGAAGCAGGTTTCCCTGGGCTGCGACACCCCCGCCCTTATTGCTCCGCCACGTCGCGCATCCGCTGCGCGATGTTGGCGATTGTCGTCGCCGCATCCTGGTTCCCGGCGCCGGCGTTGGAGAGCTCTTCCGTGAAGATCTCCGTCCAGGCGAGCCACGTCGGCGGATTCGGACGGGGCACCAGCTTGTCGTTCTCCTCAAGCCACCGATAGAGCTGGTCGCGCTGGATGTTCACCCAGTTCGGATCGCTCCACTCGGGCATTGCGTAGACGTCGCTCCGGGTCGGATTGCCGCCCGCCGGCATGGTCCGAGCCTGGATGTCCTTGCGGTTGATCCACTGGGCAAAGAGGAACGCAGCTTCCGGGTTCTGGGCGCTCTTCGGAATCATCCAGTTGTTGGCCTCGGCGATCGAGAGCCCCATGCCGGGATGCGCATAGTAGGTCATCTTTCCGGCCGAGCCGGGGCAGTCTTCCGGAATCTCGAGGTACGGCGTGGTATCGCCCCAGGTGAACATGGTGAACAGATTACCGGCGCACATCTCCGAGTACTCTTCGTCCCAGGTCGCTTCCATGTAGCCGGGGTTCGAGTAGGGCCGGAGCGAGAGCATGAACTCGAGCGCCTTGACCGCGGCATCGCCTTCGTCGATCGCGACGTTGCCGTTCTCATCCAGATAGCGGCCGCCCATGTTGATCAGGATGCGCTCGTAGTCGTAGAGCACGGCGAGGTGACGCTTGAAGGGCACGATCGTGCCGTAGAAGTCGCTCTCCAGCACCTGCCCCGCCAGCGTCTCGCCCTTCTCGCGCGTGTAGAAGGCGGCGAGGTCGTGATAGTGCTGCCAGGTGGTCGGCGGTAGCGGCATGGCGTAGCCGTTCGCCGCTTCGAAGTTGGCCTTCTCCTCGTCGGTTACGAGGTCGCTGCGGTAGACCATGAAGGCCAGCACGTACTTTGTTGGCACGCTGTAGAGATTGCCGTCGTGAAGAGTCGAAACTTCGTAGAGCGCCGGGACGAGGTCAGTCGCGAAATTGACGTCCGGATCCTTCAGCGCCGAATTGTCGGTAAACGTGGACCAGTCGTGCACGAAACCATGGGCCGGAAACACGCCCGTGGAGAACGATACCACCTCGACCATATCGTAATACTGCGATGCGGTGATCTGGTCCGTCAGGAACTGGGTCTGAATCGCCGCGAGGTCGGCGATCTCGAAGTTCACCTTGATGCCGGTGAGCTGCTCGAACTCGTCGGTCAGCGCGACATAGGACATGCACGGCGCGTAACCGTCGCAGATGCCGCGCACTTCCGTTCCGGCATAGGGCTTGGCCGCCTCCTCCAGCGACCAGGCGTGCGCCTCGTTGGCATCCAGGGGCGCCCCGGCCAGAACGGCGGCCAGCGCAGCGGCGCCGGCTCCGAGGGCAAGCTTGTTGATTATCGACATCGTTGACCTCCCTTTCTTGTTCACGTCAGTTGTACCGACGATATTTTCTTGTTCGTTGGGGAAATGATGCTCGAAGCATCGAATCCGACGGTAGCCCGGACGTCTCACCAATGTCACGTCCTCAGTCCCGTCAATGCGCGCCGCGCGGGGTGGTCGCTCACCAGTTCATGTAGGCCTGCACCGCCTCGTCGGAGACGCGGCCCTCGGCGACATCGGTGAGGGCCCGGTCAATGATGGAAAGCCCCTCGCCGCGTTCTGCGTCGCTCAAGTTCAGGGGTGGCGTGATTTCCAGCACGTTGGCGGCAAGCCCGACATAGATGAAGCTCGCGCCAAGCTCGTAGGCGCGCAGGATCACCTTGGCCGTGGTGGTGGCGTCGACCGGCGCCTTGCTCTCGCGGTCCCGCACCAGGTCGACACCGATCGCGAGCCCGCGGCCGCGCACATCGCCTATCATCGCGTGTCGTTCGCCCAGCGCCCGCAGGCCGTCCGCCAGTTGCTTGCCCATGCGCGCGGCGTGATCGGGAAGGTCCTCGTCGAGAATGGTGCGCAGCACGGCGAGGCCCGCGGCGGTGCAGACCGGATTGCCCCCGGTGGTCTGGATGGCGAAGGCCGGGCGGTGGTCCAGAACGTCCGCGGGCCCGATCACGGCGGAGAGCGGCAGGCCGCCGCCCAGCCCCTTGCCGAGCACCACCATGTCGGGCTCCAGGCCCTCGTGACTGAAGGCGTGGAACAGCCCGCTGCGCCCGCAGCCGACCTTGACCTCGTCGAGCACCGTGAGAATGCCGTGTCGCCGGCAGCGCTCCTCCAGCGCCTTCAGGAAGCCTGCGGGCGGCACGATGAGCCCGCCGTCGGACATGATGGGCTCGATGAAGACGGCGGCGACCTGTTCCGGCGGACACGTGGTTTCGAACTGGTAGTCCAGCATGTCGAGCACGTCGTCCGCCGAGAAGCGCGGCCGGTACGGGTCGGGATAGGGCAGCAGCACCAGGCCCGGTCGCGGCAGGGTGTGGGTCATCGCGGTATGGCCCGAGATCGCCATCGAGCCTGCGACCCCGCCGTGATAGGAGCCGATGAACGAGATGAAGCGGGGGCGGCCGGTTGCCGCCTCCAGCACGCGGGCCGCGGCATCGTTCGCGTCCGAGCCGGAATGGCCGAACCAGACGCGCCGCTCGCCACTACCCGGCGTGACCTGGAGCAACGCTTCGGCGAGCGCGGCGGCCGACTCGTTCGGGTACATCAAGAGGCTCGCACCCGCCATGTCGGTGAGCGCCCTGGTCACGGCCTCGGTCACTGCCGGGTGGGCGTAGCCGAGGCTCGCGGCGGTCGCGGACGCCGAGAGATCGAGGATGCGCCGGCCGTCCTCGCTGGTGAGGTAGGAGCCGCTGCCGCCGCGGGCCGCCAGCGGGTTGAAGCGGAGCTTCTGAATCTCCGCAATCGCCGCGGTGTCGCGCCGGCTCAGGTCGTCGTTGGAGCGGGCCATCGTTCAAGCTCCTTCCCAGGGATCGGTGTGGTCACGTCGTGCGACTGCCGGCCCCGGGGGATCGCCGGATGGTCGAGGCTGTACCGGCGCGTTCTCCCGGTCGGCATTTTGCATCCGAATGCGGGCCGCGTCATGCTTGGATGCCGTGGGATGCAGGCGATACATGCGAGGGCAAGGCGATGACGCACAATCCGACGTATGACGTGCTGTTCGAGCCCGTTCAAATAGGGCCAAAGCAGGCTCCCAATCGATTCTTCCAGGTTCCTCATTGCAACGGCGCAGGCTCCCAGAGACCCGGCGCTCAGGCTGCCTTTCGCGCGACGAAGGCCGAGGGCGGCTGGGGAGTCGTTTGCGTCGAATACTGCGCAATCAGCCCGGAATCCGACGACACGCCCCACATTGGCGTGCGTCTATGGGACGAAGGCGACGTCATCAATCTGCGACACACGACCGAGAGCGTGCATCGGCACGGTGCTCTGGCCGGTATACAGCTCTGGTACGGCGGCGCGCACGCGCCGGTGCGCGAAACCCTCGGGATCGCTCGCGGCCCCAGCCAGATGCCGTCGGAAACGGCCTATCAGAACTACTGCCACGAGTGCGACGAAGACGACATCCGCGAGCTCATTCAGATGTATGTCGATGCCGCCAAACTGTCCGAGGACGCGGGCTTCGACTACATCGACATCGTCGGCTCGGATTCCTCGCTTCCGACCCAGTTTCTCCAGCCGATGTACAACAAGCGCACCGACCGCTGGGGCGGCTCGTTCGAGAACCGCGCCCGCTTCTGGCTGGAGACCATGGCGGCTCTCAAGCGCGCCGTGGGCGATCGCGTCGCCGTCGGCACGCGCATCGCGATCGACAATTTGCTGGGGCCGGCGGGGCTGGAATTGGAGGAAGGCCTCAGGTTCGTGGAGTTGGTCACGCGCGAAGGCGTGTGCGATCTCTGGAACATCAAAATCTCGTACTTCATGGAGTGGGGCAACGACGCCGGCCCCTCGCGCTTCTTCGAGCCCGCCTATCAGACCTGGGCCACCAAGGCGGTCAAAGAAGTGACGAATGTCCCCGTTGTCGGCGTGGGACGGGTCACCAGCCCGGACGACATGGTGCGCATCATCCGCGCGGGCGAGGCGGACCTGATCGGCGCCGCGCGGCCGTCGATCGCCGATCCGTTTCTGCCACGCAAGATCAGGGAAGGCAGGACAGACGACATCCGGGAGTGCATCGGCTGCAACATCTGCGTCTCGCAGTTCAACCTGGAGGCCCCACTCATCTGCACCCAGAACGCGACGGCGATGGAGGAGTACCGGCGGGGCTGGCATCCCGAAACGTTCGAAAGGGCGGAGAATCCCTGTTCGGTCCTGGTCGTGGGTGCCGGCCCCGCAGGGATGGAATGCGCGCGCGTGCTCGGCGAGCGAGGCTACGACGTTCACCTGCGCGAGCGCGAGGACGAGATCGGAGGGCACATACGCCAGGTCATGCGCTACCCGGGGCTTGCGGAATGGGGCCGCATCATCAGCTACCGGCAGACCCAGCTCGACAAGCTCAGGACCGTCGAGGTGCACACCGGCGTGGACGACATGACGGCCGACAGCGTGCTCGCCTACGGAGCCGACAAGGTCGTGATCGCCGTCGGCGCCCGTTGGGCCTCGGATGGGCTCAACGCCGTCAACTTCGGATCGATCGAGGGCGCCGATGCCGAAGCGCCCCAGTTCTGCACGCCCGAGCAGGTGATGAACGGAAAGGAACTCGGTGATCGCGTGGTGATCCTGGACGGCGACGGCTACTTCACCGGCGTCGCGATGGCCGAAATCATGGCGGAGAGAGGCAAGCAGGTCTCCGTCGTCACCCAGTTCAACGAGGTCGCCCCGTTCTGCCAGAACACCCTCGAAGGGCCCAACCTGCAGCGGCTTCTCTACGAGAAGGAGATCCAGTGCTACCCGCTTCACTGGGTCGAATCCCTTGCCGTCGACAACACGGTCAAGGTCGAGATCGCGTATGCCTATCGCGACGGTGCCGATATCGAGCTGCCGCCGCGAAAAGGCCACGTGCCGAGGCGCCTCGGCACCGAAACGACGATGCTGGAATGCGATACCGTGATCCTCTGTACGGCGCGCCAGTCGAGAACCGAGCTGTTTACATCGCTCAAGGCGCGGAAGGACGACTGGCCTGAAAACGACGTGCAGGCGGTCTATCACGTGGGCGACTGCCACACGCCGCGCTTCATCCAGTTATCCGTGTTCGAAGGGCACCGGCTAGGCCGCGAATTCGAGTCGGACAATCCGCAGTATCCGCTTCCCTTCATCAGCGAGAAGCACATCTGGGGGCACCCGACCTACCCCAACAGGGCATAGGGTCTGCCGTACCCGTCTCGCGGTCTACCGCGTCTCCCTCGCCGCGAGCGTCATCCACGCTCCGTATGCGCACGGCTCGGCGGCGAAGAGCTGGGGATCGGCGGCTACGGGTTGGGGCTTGCCATCTGAAAGGGGCTCGTGGAGGCGCATGAGCGCGCGATGCGACTGAGGGAACATGAAAAGGGGAGGGAGAGGGTCGGGGG
>WTGU01000048.1 GCA_011523425.1 Alphaproteobacteria bacterium | reverse complement strand
CCGCTGGCGGACGGCAACGTCAACGTCGACATGATCGTGCAGAACATCTCCGCCGACGGCACGACCGACCTCACCTTCACGGTGACGGAGGCCGATCTGGAGCGCTCGATCGCCATCCTGGAGGAGGCGAGAAGCGCTGTCGCCTTCGAGCGGCTGGCGGCGGACTCGGGCGTGGTCAAGGTGTCGGTGATCGGCGTCGGGATGCGCAGCCACGCCGGGGTGGCGCAGACGATGTTCGCCGCGCTCGCCGAGAAGGGAATCAACATCCAGGTGATCTCGACCTCGGAGATCAAGATCAGCGTGCTGGTCTCCGAAGACTACACCGAGCTCGCCGTGCGCGCCCTTCACGCGGCCTACGGGCTGGACGAACGTGAGCCCTGAAGCGCGCGACGACGCGTACGTGCAAGATGCGCGCGACGACGCGGACCTGCAAAACGCGCGCGACGACGCGCGACGACGGCTCGACGCCTACTGGGCGCGGGGATGCGCGTTTCTCGGCACCCGCTACGCGCTCATGGGGGGCGCCATGTCATGGGTTTCCGAGCGAAACCTGGTGGCGGCCATCTCCAACGCCGGCGGCTTCGGCGTCGTCGCCTGCGGCTCGCTCGAGCCCGATCAGCTCGGCGACGAGATCGACGGCGTCTACGAGCGCTGCGACAAGCCCTTCGGGGTGAACATCATCGTCATGCACCCCGCGCTCGATGCGCTGATCGCGACCTGCATCGAGCGCGGCGTCGGCCATGTGGTGCTGGCCGGCGGCATGCCGCCGCGCCGCGCCATCGCGGCTCTGAAGGAGGCCGGCACCCGGGTGATCGCGTTCGCGCCGACGCTGCCGCTCGCGCGCAGGCTGGCCGGGCAGGGAATCGACGCGCTCATCATCGAGGGCATGGAGGCGGGCGGCCATATCGGTCCCGTATCGACCAACGTGCTGGCCCAGGAGGTGCTGCCTCATTTCGACGAGGTGCCGGTCTTCGTCGGTGGCGGCATCGGAAGGGGAGATGCGGTCGCACTCTATCTCGCGATGGGCGCGGCCGGCTGCCAGCTCGGCACGCGCTTCGTCTGCGCCACGGAATCGATCGCGCATCCGCGCTTCAAGCAGGCGATGATCCGCGCCAACGCACGCGATGCGCGGCTCTCGGTGCAGGTGGACCCTGATTTCCCGGTGATCCCGGTGCGTGCCGTCGCCAACAAGGCAACCGAGCGTTTCGAGGCGTTTCAGCGGGAGACCATCGCCCGCTTTCGCGGCGGCGAGATGGCGCTTGCCGAGGCGAGGCTCGCCATCGAGCACTTCTGGGCCGGGGCGTTGCGCCGGGCCGCGATCGAGGGCGACATCGAGAACGGCTCCCTGATGGCCGGCCAGAGTGTCGGCATGGTGAGCGCGGAGCAGTCGACCGAGGAGATCGTCACCGAGCTGGTCGGTCAGGCGGTGAACGCGATCGCTTCCAGCGCCGAGCGCGGCACGGGTGCTGCCGCGGAAGACGATCGGCCGTCCCGTCCGCCGCTCCCCGCCACCGCGTGACCTTACCGGCTTGTTTTGCGCGCATATGTCCGGCGGTCTTTGCAAGGGGCCGTAATTGGTATAGAATCGCCCGCAGTACGACTTGTGCCAAGGGAGGTAAGCTGCCCGCGACGCAGCCCGTAGCGCCGGGGAACAATCGGCGAATCGAGGTCGCGCGCGTGCAACACGGAGCGGGTTTGAACATCGGAAGTAGGCGCCTGAGCGTGTAACGCCGACGGGAGGGCCGGCGTGCGCGTTCGCGTTTGCGGGACGCGGGTGATGAAGGATCCTCTGCGGGTGCCGTTCGAGGCGACCGATCCCGATCCGGCGGGCCCTAGGCTCGTGCACGAAGCGGGCGACGGCGAGAGTCAGGCCGCCCCGAGCTTCTGCGAGACGCTGATCGAGGCGCGGGTCAGAGGCGGCTACAGCGTGGGAGACGCCGCCCGGGCGCTGCGAATCCAGGAGCACTACCTCCAGGCGCTGGAGGATGGCCGCTTCGACGAAATCCCCGGCAACACCTACGCCATCGGGTTCCTGCGGAGCTATGCGGGCTTTCTCGCCCTCGATCCGGACGAGCTCGTGGACGCCTTCAAGCGCGAGCAGGGGCTCGAATCCGGCGAGCAGAGGCTCGCGTTCCCCTCGCCCAGCGACACCAGCCCGAAGCCCAAGTTGTGGCTCATCCTGCTCGTTCTCGTGCTCGCCGGTCTCGCCTACGGCGGCTGGCAGTATCAGTCGACCGGCAGCCAGATCGCGACCGATCTGGTCGACGACGTTTCGACCCGGCTGACCGAGGCGGTCGGCCTGGGGACGGAAGAGGCTGCGCAGGCCACGCAGGCCACCCAAGCCACCGGAGCCACGGAGACCGCGCAGATCGCGCAGGAGCCGGCTGCCGTTGCGACGGACGACGCGTCGGCGGCGTCGGCTACGGTGGGGGCCGAGGAGTCGGCGGCGACCGCCCCGGCCGAGGCCGCGATATCTGACGCGATCCCGGCCGATCCGGCTCCCGAAGGCCCGGCTCCGACGAGCGTCGCCACGGGCGATGCCGCCATTCCGGCGGCCGAGAGCTGGGACGAGACCGGAACGGAGCAGGCGGCGGACGCCGCGGCGATCGACGGTGCGCGGGAGGACGGTGAGCCGATTCCGCCGGCGCCGCCCAAGGCCGAGGCGGCCAGCGATGCCGCTCCCGTGACATCTGCGCCGGCCGCGCCGGGCGAGGCCACGCAGCAGGCCGAGGCCGCGGCGCCGACCGAGCCAAGCGCTTCCGGCGAGGCGACCGCTACGGCGGTCGAGCAGCGCCCGGCCGTCGCGGCGCCGCTCGACCTCGCAGCCGCCCAGGTCGGCGGGAGCGGCAGCGCCGAAGAGGCGGTCGCCGGCCCCGACGCACCGACCGCCGCGTCCGCCGCCTCCGCTGAGAGCGCGGTGTCCGCAGAAGCACTGCCGGTTATCGAAACGGAGCCGGTGGAGGTTGTCGCGCTGCAGGAGCTGCCGGCCCCAGCGCAGGAGCAGCCGGCGCAGCCGGCCGCCGACACGGCGGGGGAGGGGACCGCCGCTCCCCAGGTCCCGGGCGCGGACGAAACATGGCCCGCCGCCGACAGCGGCTACGTTCCCAAGGTCTACGGGCGCAGCAATGCCGATGCCCGCGTCGTCATCACCGCGACCGACGATAGCTGGGTCCAGGTGCAGGGCCCCGACAACGAGCTGCTGCTGACCCGGATCCTCCACACAGGCGATTCCTATCGCGTGCCCGACCGTCCCGGCCTCGTCATGGTGACGGGCAATGCGGGCGGTCTCGAGATCCGGGTCGACGATGCGCCCGCGCCGGCGCTGGGGCCCCTCGGGGTGGTCATGCGGAACATCGCCCTCGATCCCGACCGCCTTCTGGCCGGCACGGCGACGGGCGGGTAGGCGCCACGACAGGGCCGCCGCCGCGGCTTGCCGAAATCGCGGAATCGAGTCACTAAACCCGCCGCCGTCGCGTCGGCGGCAGCACCGGCGCCGCTCGGGAACCCAGACAGTGCGCAAGATTCAGCCGGTTCGTGGAACGCACGACCTCGCGGCGGACGAGATGCGGCGCCACCGCCACGTCGTCGAGTGTGCCCGCGCCCTCGCCGAGCGCTACGGATTCGCCGAGGTGGCGACGCCGATCTTCGAGTTCAGCGATGTCTTCCGCCGCACGCTGGGCGACACCTCGGACATCGTGACCAAGGAGATGTACACCTTCACCGACCGCGGCGGCTCCGAGCTCACGCTCAGGCCCGAGAACACGGCGGGCGTGGCGCGCGCGCTCATCGGCGGCACCTTCGGCGACCGCCGCCCGGTCAAATGCTTCTACGCCGGGCCCATGTTCCGCTACGAGCGGCCGCAGAAGGGCCGGTTGCGCCAGTTCCATCAGATCGGCGTCGAGCTGATCGGTGCCCCCGAGCCCCTTGCCGACATCGAGGTGATCGCCCTCGGCGCGCATGTGCTGGAGGAGCTCGGCGTGCTGGAGCGGGTCACGCTGGAGATCAACACGCTCGCCGACGAGCCGAGCCGGCTGGCCTATCGTGAAGCGCTCGTCGCCCATCTCGAGGCCCACGAGGACGCATTGTCCGAGGAGAGCCGGCAGCGTCTCGGGCGCAATCCGCTGCGCGTTCTCGATTCGAAGGACGAGGGCGACCGGGCGGTGCTGGCCGATGCGCCGCTGATCGACGCCCATCTGAGCCCCGAAGCCGCCGCTTTCTTCGATGCCGTCTGCGACGGGCTGAGCGGCCTCGGCATCGCGTTCGCGCGCAACGCCCGGCTCGTGCGGGGCCTGGATTACTACTGCCACACCGCCTTCGAGTTCGTCACCGAGGCGCTCGGCGCGCAGGGCGCGGTGCTGGCGGGCGGGCGCTACGACGGCCTGGTGGAGACGATGGGCGGGCCCGCCACGCCCGGCGTCGGCTGGGCCGGCGGCATCGAGCGCCTGGCAGCCCTGGTGGCCCAGGCAGGGGAGGTGGCGGCGGCGCCCCGCCCCATCGCCATCGTGCCCCTCGGAGCGCGTGCCGAGGCCAGTGCCCTCAGGCTCGCCCAGCGCCTGCGCCACGCAGGCTTCGCGGTGGAGCTGACCTACCGCGGCACCCTCTCCAAGCGGCTCAAGCGGGCGGATCAGGCGCGCGCCGCGGCGGCGGTGATCCTGGGCGATGACGAGATGGAGCGTGGGGTCGCAACGGTCCGCGACCTCGATAGCGGCGAACAGGTCGAGACGCCGGAGGCCGAGCTCGGCGCGCATCTCGCCCGCTACGCGCCTGGCCGATGAGCGCCGCGTCCGGGTTCGAGGAGCGCCTGGACCGGGTGCTCGCCCGCCACGGCGAGCTCGGCCTGGCGCTGTCCGCTTCGCCCCCGCCGCCGCCCGGCGAGCTCGCAAAGCTGTCGCGCGAGTACACCGCGCTCTCGCCGATCGTCGACGCGATCTCGGCGCTCCGTGCCGCCCGCGACGAAGCCGACGAGCTGCAGGCGATGGCCGAGGATGCGGAGAGCGATCCCGAGATGCGGGAGCTGGCCGAGGAAGAGCGCGCCGCGCTGCTGGCGGCCATCCCGGCGAAGGAAGAGGCGCTGAAGCTTCTTCTCCTGCCGACCGACGAGGCCGACGAGCGCAACGCGATCCTCGAGGTCCGCGCCGGCACCGGCGGTGACGAGGCCGCGCTCTTCGCCGGCGATCTGCTGAGGATGTACCAGCGCTACGCGGAGGCCTGTCGCTGGCGCTTCGAGCTGATGTCGATGTCGGACACCGGCCTGGGCGGGGTCAAGGAGGCGGTCGCGTCGATCGGGGGGCGCGGCGTCTATGCGCGGCTCAAGTTCGAATCGGGCGTCCACCGCGTGCAGCGGGTGCCGGAGACCGAGGCCAGCGGGCGCATTCACACATCGGCGGCGACCGTCGCCGTGCTGCCCGAGGCGGAGGAGGTCGACATCGCGCTGGACGAGAAGGAGCTCCGCATCGACGTCTACCGGTCCAGCGGGCCGGGCGGGCAGAGCGTCAACACCACCGACAGCGCCGTGCGAATCACCCACCTGCCGACCGGCATCGTAGTCACCCAGCAGGACGAGAAATCGCAGCACAAGAACAAGGCCAAGGCCATGAAGATGCTGCGCGCCCGGCTCTACGACCGGGAGCGCGCGCTGCGCGATGCCGAGCGGGCCGCCGCGCGGCGCGGGCAGGTCGGCTCCGGCGACCGCTCCGAGCGCATCCGCACCTACAACTTCCCGCAGGGCCGTGTGAGCGATCACCGCATCAACCTCACCCTCTACAAGCTCGACAAGGTGCTGAGCGGCGAGGCCCTCGACGAGGTCATCGATCCGCTGATGACGGCCGACCGCGCCGCCCGGCTCGCGGAGGCGGAGTGAGCGCCGCCGCCGCGACCCGGGCCGAGGCGCTCGGCGCTGCCGCGCGGCGTCTGGGGCGCGCCGGCATCGCCGCGCCGCGCCGCGATGCGCGCCTCCTGATGCAGCATGCGCTGGGAGTCGCGCCCGAGGCTCTGCTCGCCGAGGGGGAGGCGCCTCTCGGCGCGGGCGAGGCGCGGCGGCTCTCCGCGCTCGTCGGCCGCCGTTGTGCGCGCGAGCCGATCGCCTACCTCACGGGCGTGCGCGAGTTCTGGAGCCTCGACTTCGCCGTCGACCGCTCCGCCCTCGTCCCGCGGCCGGAGACCGAGACGATCGTCGAGGCGGTGCTGGCGCAGACCGGCCGCCTCCCGGCGCGGCCGCGCCTGCTCGATCTCGGTACCGGCTCCGGCTGCCTACTCGTCGCCCTCCTCAGCGAGCTTGAGGGCGCGGTCGGGCTCGGCGTCGATATCAGCGCCGCCGCCGTCTCGCTGGCGCGGGCCAATGCCAGGCGGCACGGGGTCGCCGGGCGCGCCTCCTTCGCCGTCGCCGACTGGGGCGCGCCGCTTAGCCGCCGCTTCGACATCGTGGTGAGCAACCCGCCCTACGTGGCGGAGGCGTCGCTCGCGTCGCTCGCGCCGGAAGTCGCGCGTCACGAGCCCAGGGCGGCGCTCGCCGGCGGGGCCGACGGGTACGAGAGCTATCGGCGACTCGCGCCGCAGATCGCACGCCTGCTGGCGGCGGACGGGCTCGCGGCGGTCGAGCTCGGCGCCGGCATGGCGAACGACGTGGCGGCGTTGTTTCGGGCGGCCGGACTCGTGCAGATGGGCCGTCATCGCGATCTTGCCGGAATCGATCGATGCGCACTTTTCGCGCATGCGGCCCGCACCCGGTTCTCGCCGGAATAAGGAGGGCGTCCCGCCTCCCTACGACGGGACGCGATAACGGAAATGACGCAAAAAAAATGTTGCAAACCGCGCCATCATGGTTAGGGTCTCCGGGACTCGCGAAACGCGACCGTATGGACGGTCTCGTCGAGTTCTTCAGCAACAGATGCTGATAAGCGTGACCGGAACCAACGCAGTCGGCGCGCGCCGCGCAGCTGCCTGTGAGGCCAGAAGGCGATCAGTATGAAAGGTCCGAACAACAAACGCCCGCGCGGGTACAGAGGCAACGGGCGGCGCCCCGGCTTTCACGGGCGCGGGTCTACCTTCGAGAGCAACGGCCCCGAAGGAAAGATACGAGGAACGGCCTTTCAGGTTATCGAGAAATATCAGGCCCTGGCGCAGGACGCGCTTTCGGCCGGAGACCGCATCGGCGCCGAAAACTTCTTCCAGCATGCCGAGCACTATTACCGCGTGGTTGCCGCCAATGGCTGGGACCAGCGGGACCAGCGGGGGCAGCGTCAGCACGGTCAGCAGTCGCAGCAATCCCAACAGTCACAGCAGCCGCAGCCGCAGCAGCGGGTCGAGCCCGAGCAGAAGGCGGGCTCCGACGCCGCACCGGACGCGGGCGCCGAGCCGCAGCCCCAGTCCCAGCCTCAGGTGGCGGGAGACGATGCGCAGGCGCCTGCGGCGGAGCACGCACCGCAGGCCTCCTGACGGGGACGTCTCCTCCCCGACTCTCCATCCTTATCCGATCTAGCCCGCATTTCTCACCAGGGTCACGGCCTGCGTCGCGCCCAGGCGTTCGATCCGCCAGGAGCGGGCCGAAAAGCGTATCGGGGAATACGGTTGAGGCCCGCGACGCCGCGGGCGGGCGCCTGGGCGCGACCCGAAGGGCGGCGCTCTCCGGCCGACAGTGTGCGTCGAGGCGCTTGCCCGATGTCCCTGCATCGCGCTGCGCGCCTCTCCTACCCTGTCGGCCGGACAGCGCCGCGCAGACCATGGCCCTGGTGAGAAATGCGGGCTAGCCCCCGTCACGCTGAAGGACGGCGAGCGCGGCGCTGCCGCCCGGGGCCGGAGCGAAACGGGCGAGCCGCCCCCTTGCCGCGGCGCGGCCGAACCCCATATAGGGAACGGTTGCTAGGATACCCGGCATCCGGCTGCGGGCTTCTCCCGAGGTCAGGAGGGCGCGACTCGAGTCGGCTCTCGGCGGCGGATGGCCAGCGAGGGACGGCACATGGATTTCGACAGCTTCACCGAGCGTTCGCGCGGCTTCGTTCAGGCCGCCCAGGGCCTCGCACTCGGGCGCGGCCACCAGCGCTTTGCGCCCGAGCATCTGCTGAAGGTCCTGCTCGACGACTCCGAGGGCCTTGCCGCCAATCTCATCCGCGCCGCCGGTGGGCGGCCGGAGGAAGCCCTGGAGAAGACCGAGGCGGCCCTCGATGCGCTGCCCAGGGTGGAAGGGGACGGCGCCGGCCAGATCTATCTCGCGCCGGAGACGGCGCGGCTCTTCGACTCCGCCGCCGAGATCGCGAAGAAGTCCGGCGACAGCTACGTCACCGCCGAGCGGTTGCTGCTCGCGCTCGCGCTTGCCAAGGGGACACAGCCCGCGCGCATCCTGGCGGACGCCGGCGCAAGCCCGCAGGCCCTGAATGCCGCCATCAACGACTTGCGCAAGGGGCGAACGGCGGACAGCGCCTCGGCCGAGGCCGGCTACGACGCGCTCAAGAAGTACGCGCGCGACCTGACCGAGGCGGCGCGGGGCGGCACGGTCGACCCTGTGATCGGGCGGGACGAGGAGATCCGCCGCATCATGCAGGTCCTCTCGCGGCGGACGAAGAACAACCCGGTCATCATCGGCGAGCCGGGAGTCGGCAAGACGGCGATCGTGGAGGGCCTCGCCCAGCGCATCGTCAATGGCGACGTGCCCGAATCGCTGCGCGACAAGCGGCTGCTCGCCCTCGATCTCGGCGCCATGGTGGCCGGCGCCAAGTTCCGCGGTGAGTTCGAGGAGCGCCTGAAGGCCGTGCTGTCCGAGGTCAGCGCTGCGGCCGGCGACATCGTGATGTTCATCGACGAGCTGCACACGCTGGTGGGCGCAGGCGCCGCAGAAGGCGCGATGGACGCCTCGAACCTGCTCAAGCCCGCGCTCGCCCGGGGCGAGCTCCGTTGCGTCGGCGCCACGACGCTCGACGAGTATCGCAAGCGTGTGGAGAAGGATGCGGCGCTGGCCCGGCGCTTTCAGCCGGTCTACGTATCGGAGCCCACTGTCGAGGACACCGTGTCGATCCTGCGCGGCCTGAAGGAGAAGTACGAGGTCCATCACGGCGTCGCCATCACCGACAACGCCATCGTCTCGGCGGCTGCGCTCTCCAACCGCTACATCACCGATCGCTTCCTGCCCGACAAGGCGATCGACCTGGTCGACGAGGCGGCGAGCAGGCTCAGGATGGAGATCGATTCCAAGCCGGAGGAGCTGGACGAGCTCGACCGCCGCATCATCCAGCTCAAGATCGAGCGGGAGGCGCTGAAGAAGGAGACGGACGAGCGCTCCCGCGATCGGCTCGAGGGGCTGGGCGAGGAGCTCGACGCGCTGGAGAGGCGCTCCGCCGACCGGACGGCAGTCTGGCGCGCCGAGAAGGAGCGGCTCGCCGGCGGGCAGAAGATCAAGGAGCGGCTCGATTCGGCCCGCAGCGCGCTCGAGGTCGCGCAGCGGAACGGCGACCTCGCCCGCGCCGGCGAGCTTGCCTACGGCGTCATCCCCGAGCTCGAGCGCGAGCTCGCCGCGCTGGAGACGGCGGCGCACGAACCCCTCCTCGACGAGGCGGTGAGGCCCTCCCACATCGCCGGCGTGGTCTCGCGCTGGACCGGCATCCCGGTGGACAAGATGCTGGAGGGCGAGCGCGAGAAGCTGCTGCACATGGAGAGCTCGCTGCGCGCGCGCGTGGTGGGACAGGAGGAAGCGGTGGTCGCCGTGAGCAACGCGGTCCGCCGCGCCCGCGCGGGCCTTCAGGACTCAGACCGCCCGACCGGCTCGTTCCTCTTCCTCGGACCCACCGGCGTGGGCAAGACCGAGCTCGCCAAGACGCTGGCCGCGTTCCTCTTCGACGACGAGGCGGCAATGCTCCGCTTCGACATGTCGGAATACATGGAGAAGCACGCGGTCGCCCGCCTGATCGGCGCGCCCCCCGGCTACGTCGGCTATGACGAAGGCGGCGCGCTCACCGAGGCCGTGCGCCGCCGCCCCTATCAGGTGATCCTCTTCGACGAGATCGAGAAGGCGCACAACGACGCCTTCAACCTGCTGCTCCAGGTGCTCGACGACGGGCGGCTCACCGACGGGCACGGGCGCACCGTCGACTTTCGCAACACCGTCATCATCCTCACCTCCAACCTGGGAGGCGAGATCATGGCGGCGCAGCCGGAAGGCGAGGAGGCGGGCGCGGCGCGGGAGGCGGTCATGGAGCTGGTGCGGGCGAGCTTCCGTCCGGAGTTCCTCAACCGGCTGGACGAGATCATCCTGTTCCAGCGGCTGGATCGCACGCACATGGCGGCCATCGTCGACATCCAGATCGCCCGCCTCGCCGAGCGTCTGAGCGAGCGCAAGATCACGCTGGAGCTTGACGATGCGGCGCGCGCCTGGCTGGGCGAGGCCGGCTACGACGCGGTCTACGGCGCCCGCCCGCTGAAGCGGGTCATTCAGCGCAGCCTGCAGAACCCGCTGGCCGAGCGCATCATCGCCGGCCGCCTCGGCGACGGCGAGACGGTGCGGCTCTCGGCGGGCCCCGACGGCCTCGTCATCGACGGCGACAAGGCCGGCAATCTCGCCAGCGCGGCTTAGCCCGCATTTTTCACCATGGTCGCGGCCTGCGCGACTCTTCTCCCGCGCTCGCGACCTTGCGCCGTTCCTTCTTCACGTCATGGCCGGATTTATTCCGGCCATCCACGTCTCGCGGCCGTACCAGCCAGACCACATGCGTATGAACCCCGGACCATGGTGCGGTGCAAGGCAGGGGGTGTCCGTGCGAGGGTCGCGGCATGATGGGCGAGAGCGCAGGCAAGCGGGAAGGAGCGGGGCGCGGCAGGGGAGCCGGTGCTCAAGTGGGATATGCAGGCCGCCTGTCCCGCCCGGAATCCCTCGCTATCCCGCGAAATCCCGCATGCCCCCCAGGCCTCCGGCTCCTGTCCCGTGCAATCCCGCTTTACTCCGGCCGGATCCCGTCGAATCCCGCAGGATCCCGGTGCCTCCCCGGCCCCCCGTCCCGCACGGCGCGCACATCTCGGCCCGCCTGCCCGCCGGCGGGGCCGCCCTGCTGTTGACAGCGCCGCCGCGCGCCCTGCACCGGACGCTGGAGGCGCTCGGCGATCTGCGCCGGGCGTGGAAGCGGCGGGCGGCGCGCCGGCGCCGCCTAGCTACAGCATTATCCGACCATACGAGGTCACCACGGCTTGACTCCCACCTCCCCCTGTCC
>WTGU01000010.1 GCA_011523425.1 Alphaproteobacteria bacterium | reverse complement strand
GACATCGTGAAGCTTGTCGCCCTCGCGGAGCTGTTGGCAGACGTGGAGCAGCCCCCTGACGGAGGGCTTCACAAATGAGGTCGAGAGGTGTAGTATCGGACCCATTATATGACTGGTCCGACGGTCAAGGCGAGCACGTTGCGCAGGCGCCGGGCAGCGCTGCTGCGGAAACTCCCGCCCCTGAAATCCATTCTGCGCGGTTCGCTCATCGAACGCTTCAAGCGGTGCGGACGGCCCGGGTGCAAGTGTGCGCGCGGTGTCGGCCATGGCCCGAAGGTGTACCTGTCGGTCAGCGTGCCGAAGGCGCGGCCGGTCATGGTCTACGTGCCGCAGGAGCTTCGCAGCACGATCGAGCCGTTGGTCGCCGACTACCGCCGGACGCGGGAACTCCTCGACGAGGTCGCCGCGATCAACCTCGAGCTGCTGCGACGCCGCGAGCCGATCGACTGAAAGCCCATGGCGAGCGCCGTGCCCGTCGACATCCAGACCGCCGGCCTGCTGGCCGCGAACATGCTGCAGTGCTGGGTCGCTTCCGAGCGCGCGGCCTCTGCGCACGGCGCAGACGCCGTTGTGTCGGCCACCCGTCAGGAACTGAGCGAGGGCGGCGCTGATGTCGAAAGTGCAGAGCCACCACCTGGAGAGGCCGGCCTACGTCTATGTCCGGCAGTCGACGATGGGGCAGGTGCGCCATCATCAGGAGAGTACGGAGCGGCAGTACGACCTGCGGAACCGGGCCGTGGAGATGATGTGGGCGCCGGGGCGAATCCGGATCCTCGACCAGGATCTCGGGCAGTCGGGAGCGCAGACGACCACCCGGGAGGACTTCAAGACGCTGGTCGCCGACGTGTCGCTGGGACGCGTCGGGGCGATCTTCGCCCTGGAAGCGTCGCGGTTGGCGCGTTCGAACCTCGAATGGCATCGGCTGATCGAGATCTGCGCGCTGACCCGGACGCTGGTCATCGACGAGGATGGCTGCTACGACCCCGCCGATTTCAACGACGCCCTGTTGTTGGGGATCAAGGCCACCATCGCCCAGGCCGAGCTGCACGTCATTCGCGCGCGCCTCCAGGGCGGCAAGCTTCACAAGGCACAAAAGGGTGAGCTGCGTTTTCCGTTGCCGGTCGGCCTGTGCTACGCCGACGAGGGGCGGATCGTGCTCGATCCGGACCAGGAGATCCAGGGCGCGGTCCGGCTCGTCTTCGACCTCTTCCGCCAGACCGGCAGCGCCTACGCGGTCGTGCACCACTTCGGCCGGCAGCAACTGCAGTTTCCGAAGCGCGCCTACGGCGGGGCGTGGAACGGCAGACTCATCTGGGGCCGGCTGAACCACAGCCGGGTGCTCGGCATCCTCAAGAACCCCTCGTATGCCGGCACGTATGTCTTCGGGCGCTCCCGCACCGCCAAGGAGATCGCTCCCGACGGCGGCGTCCGCACGCGCACCCATTGCGTCCCGCTGGACGCCTGGCCCGTGCGGATCGAGAATCACCACGATGGCTACATCTGCTGGCCGGAGTTCGAGCAGAACCAACAGCTGCTGGCGAACAACCGCACCAACGCCGAGCACATGCTCTTGAGCGGCGCCGCGCGCGAAGGGCTCGCGATGCTCCAGGGCCTGCTGCTGTGCGGGCGGTGCGGCCGCCGGCTGAGCGTCCGCTATAAAGGCAACGGCGGCATCTACCCGACCTACGACTGCAATGCGCGCCGACGCGAAGGGACGGGGACCAGCAGCTGCATGAACCTGCGCTGCGACCTCTTGGACGCGGCCCTCTCGGCGCGAGTGCTGGCGGTGGTCCAACCGGCCGAACTCGAAGTCGCGGCCGAAGCGCTGCGGCAACTCGAGCACCGGGACAAGACAGCGTCCACCCAGTGGCGCATGCGCCTCGAACGAGCCGAGTACGAAGCCCAGTTGGCCCAGCGCCGCTACGAGGAGGTAGACCCGTCGAATCGCCTCGTGGCCGCGACGCTCGAGCAGCGCTGGAACGACGCCCTTGTGCGGCTCGAGGAGCTCCGGACGCAGTTTGCTGACTTCCAGGGCAAGGAAGCGCTCGTGGTCACGCCGGAGCAGCGAGCCCAGGTGGCGGCGCTCGCCCAGGACTTCCCTCGCCTGTGGAACGCACCCACGACCAAGGCGAAGGACAAGAAGCGCATCCTCCGGCTCTTGATCAAGGACATCACGGTCGAGCGATTCGGCGAACGCAAGACCGCGGTCCTGCATGTCCGATGGCAAGGTGGAGCCTGCGAAGACCTCGAAGTCACGCTGCCCGCCAACATCGCCGATCGCCTCCGGTATCCCGACGAGGTGGTCGACCGGGTGCGCGAGCTGGCTCGCGAGCGCTGTGACGAGGACGTCGTAGCGGCGCTGAACCAGGAAGGACGCCGTAGCGCCAAAGGCGAGGCATTCAACGTCTCGATGGTCCGTTGGATCCGCTACAAGCACCGGATTCCTGCGCCGGACTTCCAGCGTCCCGGCGAGCGCAGCGTCCGACAGGTCGCCGACGAACTCGGCGTCAGCCGCAATGTGGTCTACTACTGGATCGAGCGCGGCGTAGTCACGGCTCGACGACCTAACCACGGCTCGCCGTACTGGATCGCCTTCGACGACGACACAAAGGAGACATTGCGCGCCTGGGTCCGAAACTCCTCGAGAATCTGAACGGTCGCACGAGAATCCCGAAGCCGTGTTGTAAGGGGTGCAATATGAAGCCGGCGTG
>WTGU01000076.1 GCA_011523425.1 Alphaproteobacteria bacterium | reverse complement strand
TCAGCAGCGGCAGCATGTCGCACGGCGCGCTCTCCAAGGAGGCGCACGAGACGCTGGCCATCGCCATGAACCGGATCGGCGCGGCGTCGTGCTCCGGCGAGGGCGGCGAGGCGCGCGAGCGCTTCGAGCCGCGCGAGAACGGCGACAACGCATCGTCCGCGACCAAGCAGATCGCGTCCGCGCGCTTCGGCGTGACGGCGGAATACCTGAACCATTGCCGCGAGATCGAGATCAAGATGGCCCAGGGGGCCAAGCCCGGCGAAGGCGGCCAGCTACCGGGGTTCAAGGTGTCGGAAGAGATCGCCCGGCTGCGCCATTCGACGCCGGGGGTGACGCTCATCTCGCCGCCGCCGCACCACGACATCTACTCGATCGAGGACCTGGCGCAGCTCATCTACGACCTCAAGCAGATCAACCCGCGCGCCCGCGTCTCGGTCAAGCTCGTGGCCGAGGCCGGCATCGGCACCATCGCCGCCGGCGTCGCCAAGGCCAAGGCCGACGTGGTGCTGGTCTCCGGCCACGACGGCGGCACCGGCGCCTCGCCCCAGAGCAGCGTGAAGTACGCCGGCGTGCCCTGGGAGATGGGCCTCGCCGAGGTGCACCAGGTGCTGACGCTGAACCGCCTGCGCCACACCGTGACGCTGCGCGTCGACGGCGGCATCAAGACCGGCCGCGATGTCGTCATCGCCGCCATGCTGGGGGCCGAGGAGTTCGGCATCGGCACGACCTCGCTGGTCGCCATGGGCTGCATCCTGGTGCGCCAGTGCCACAGCAACACCTGCCCGGTGGGCGTGTGCACGCAGGACCCGACGCTCCGCGCCAAGTTCGAGGGCACGCCGGAAAAGGTCGTCAACCTGTTCAGCTTCATCGGCGAGGAGGTGCGCGAGATCCTGGCCTCTCTCGGCGCGACGGCGCTCGACGACATCATCGGCCGCACCGACCTGCTGCGGCAGGTCAGCCGCGGCAGCGCCGATCTCGACGATCTGGATCTCAACCCGCTGCTGGTCCAGGCCGACCCGGGCGGCCATCCCCGACACTCGACGCGCCAGGGCCGGATCGAGGTGCACGGCACGCTCGACGAGCAGATGATCAGCGACGCCGACGATGCGCTGGATGTGCCGGAGAAGATGCAGCTCGCCTACACCATCCGGAACACCCACCGCTCCATCGGCGCCAAGCTCTCCTCGCGGCTCACCCGCCGCTTCGGCATGTCGGGGCTGCCGCCGGACTACTTCACCGTCAGCCTGCGCGGCTCCGCCGGACAGTCGCTCGGGGCCTGGGCCGTGCAGGGCCTCAAGATCGTCGTGATCGGCGATTCCAACGACTATGTCGGCAAGGGGCTCTCGGGCGGGACGATCGTCGTGCGCCTGCCGACCTCCAGCCCGCTCGTCTCCAACGAGAACACCATCATCGGCAACGTCGTTCTCTACGGCGCGACCGGCGGCAAGCTGTTCGCCGCCGGCCAGGCGGGCGAGCGCTTCTGCGTGCGCAACTCCGGCGCCCGCGCCGTGGTCGAGGGCTGCGGCTCCAACGGCTGCGAGTACATGACCGGCGGTATCGCGGTGATCCTCGGACCGGTGGGCGACAATTTCGCCGCCGGCATGACCGGCGGCATGGCCTTCGTCTACGACCCGGACGCCACGTTCGAGCGGCGCGTCAATGCCGACACGGTGGTCTGGCAGCGCATCGCCAGCGCCCACTGGGAGCGCGAGTGCCGCACCCTGGTCGAAGAGCATCATGCCGAGACCCGCTCGCGCTACAGCGAGCGTCTGCTCGCCGACTGGACGCTGGAGATCGGCAACTTCTGGCAGATCTGCCCGCGCGAGATGATCTCCCGGCTGAGCCACCCGCTGGTCGAGGAGGCGGAGGCGGAGATCGCCTGAGCCTCGGGTGGACCGCTACCGCGCGCTCGCGACGTCGTCGAGTTTACTGGCCGCGATCGCCGCGCGCAGATCGGCCATCAGCCGCTGGTAGAAGAAGAGATTGTGCTGGCTCAGCAGGATCGGGCCCAGCATCTCGTTCGCGCGGAACAGGTGGTGCAGGTAGGCGCGGCCGTAGCCCTCGCAGGTCGGGCAGGCGCAGGCGGGATCCACGGGCGAGGGGTCCTCCGCGTGCCGGGCGTTGCGCAGGTTCAGCGTGCCGTCTGCGGTATAGGCGCGCGCGGTGCGGCCGGAGCGGGTGGGCAGCACGCAGTCGAACAGGTCGATCCCCCGGCGCACCCCCTCGACGATATCGTCCGGGGTGCCGACCCCCATCAGGTAGCGCGGGCGGTCCACCGGCAGCGCTCCTTCAAGGCCGTCGAGCACCGCCAGCATGCGGGCCTGCCCCTCGCCCACCGCGAGCCCGCCCACGGCATAGCCGTCGAAGCCGATCTCCACCAGCGTCCGGGCCGATTCTGCCCGCAAGTCCGGAAAGACGCCCCCCTGGACGATGCCGAAGATGCCGTGGCCGGGCCTCGGCACGAACGCCGCCTTGCAGAGCCTGGCCCAGCGCATGGAGCGCCGCATGGCATCGGCGGCAACGTCCTCGCTCGCCGGATAGGCGGTGCACTCGTCGAGCACCATGGTGATGTCGCTGCCCAGCCGATGCTGGATCGCCACGGCGCCGGCGGGAGTCAGATGGTGGCGGGAGCCGTCGGTGTGCGCGCGGAACACCACGCCGTCGTCTTCGACGGTGCGGAGCTGGGCCAGCGACATCACCTGGAAGCCGCCGGAATCGGTGAGGATGGGCCCCGGCCAGTTCATGAACCTGTGCAGCCCCCCCAGCGCGGCGACGCGGTCGGCGCCGGGGCGGATCATCAGGTGGTAGGCGTTGCCGAGCACCATCTCGGCGCCGCTCGCCCGCACGGCATCGACCGTGAGCCCCTTCACCGCCGCTTGCGTCCCCACCGGCATGAAGGCCGGCGTACGCACGGGCCCGTGGGCAGTCTCGAGCCGGCCGAGCCGGGCGCGGCCGTCCGTCGCCTCGACGGCGAAGCCGAGGCTCACGCCGCCTTCTCCTGCGCCAGCAGGCAGGCATCGCCATAGGAATAGAAGCGATAACCCGCTGCCACCGCCTCGGCGTAGGCGGCCTTCATGCGCTCGGTGCCCGCGAAGGCGCACACCAGCATGAAGAGCGTGGAACGGGGCAGGTGGAAGTTCGTCAGCAGCAGGTCCACGGCGCGGAAGCGATAGCCCGGTTCGATGAAGAGATCGACCTCGCCGGCGAACGCGCCGACGGTGCCGTCGGGGCGGGCCGCGCTCTCCAGGAGGCGAACGACTGTGGTGCCGACGGCGACCACGCGCCCCCCTTCCTGCCGGCAGCGGTTGACGGCGGCAGCGGCGGCGGAAGCGATTTCGCCGGTCTCGGCATGCATCGCATGATCGGCGGTGTCGTCCACCGCGACGGGCAGGAAGGTGCCGGCACCGACATGGAGGGTGACGAAGCGCCTGCCGACGCCGCGCGCCTCGATCGCCCGCAGCAGGCGGTCGGTGAAGTGGAGCCCCGCCGTGGGTGCGGCGACGGCCCCGTCCCTTGTTGCGAACACGGTCTGGTAGTCGTCGCGATCCCGCTCGTCTGCGGCGCGGCGGATGTAGGGGGGCAGCGGCATGGCGCCGTGGCTCTGCAGCGCACGCGCAAGCGCGGCCCCGCCCCGGTCGAACGCGAGGCTCACCTCCGGCCCGTCGCGGGCCTCGACCTCGGCCGAGAAGTCGCCGGCGAAGCGTATGGTGTCGCCCGGCCTGAGCCGCCGCGCCGGCTTCGCGAAGGCCTGCCAGCGCCCATCTGACCGGCGCCGGTGCAGGGTGAGCTCGACCCGTGCCTCGCCCCGCCGGCCCACGAGACGCGCCGGGATCACCCGCGTGTCGTTGAAGACCATCAGGTCGCCCGGCCCGAGGAGGTCCGGGAGCGTCGACACCGTGCGATGGACGAGCCCGTCGGTCAGGTCCAGGAGGCGCGCGGAATCACGCGGGCGGGCGGGGCGCGTGGCGATCGCCTCGCGCGGGAGATCGAAATCGAAGGCGTCGACCCGCACCGATGGACGCCGGCGCCGCAGGCCTCAGGATGGCGCCGTCCCGAACCGCTCGGCGAGGCGGCTGGCAACGAGCGGGGAGACGAAGCTTGACACGTCGCCGCCGAGGGAGGCGATCTCCTTCACCAGCTTCGAGGCGATGAAGTGATGGCGCTCCGACGCCATCAGGAACACGGTCTCCACCTCCTGATCGAGGCGCGCGTTCATGCCCGCCATCTGGAACTCGTACTCGAAGTCGGAAACCGCCCGGAGCCCGCGCACGATGACCGTGGCCCCGACCTCGTGGACGAATTGCATGAGGAGGGTGTCGAAGGGCCGGACCTCGAGCTGCGGCGGGACGAGCCCGAGGGCGGCGAGATCCTGGGCGGTCAGCGCCACCCTCTCGTCGACGTCGAACAGCGGGCTCTTGCCGGCGTTGACGGCGACCGCCACGACCAGCCGGTCCACCACCCTGAGCGCGCGCCGGATGATGTCCTGGTGGCCCGTGGTGATCGGGTCGAAGGTTCCCGGATAGAGACCGACCCGCTCAACCATCCTGCGCCGCCCCGACGGTCGCCGCCCTATCGCCGGCCGCGCCGTTGCCGTTGACGTCGGCAAGCCGCGCCACCGACACCACCCGCTCGCCCTTGCCCAGGCGGAAGATGGTCACGCCGCGGGTGTCCCTGCCCGTCTTCCTGATGCCCTTGATCGGGCAGCGAATCAACTGCCCCCCGTCGGTCACGAGCATGATCTCGTCCTGCTCCGCCACGGGGAAGGTGGCGACCACCTCGGTCTCTCCGTTCTTTCCGGTGCCGGTAACCATGTTGATGATACCCTTGCCGCCGCGCCGGGTCAGGCGATAGTCGTGGCTGGAGGTGCGCTTGCCGAAGCCATCGTTGCGCACCGTAAGCAGGAATTGCTCCTGAGCGGCGAGCGCCGCGCGGCGCTCTTTCGCGAGCTTGGGCGATGCCCCTTCGCGCTTGCGCCGGAAATAGGCGTCACGTTCCTCGGCGGAGGGGTCGCCGTGCGCGAGCACGCTCATCGAGATCACCCGGTCGCCCTCGGCAAGCTCCATCCCGCGCACGCCTGACGAACTGCGGCCCCGGAACAGGCGCACGTCGGCGGCGGCGAAGCGGATGCACTTGCCGCCGCGGGCGGCCAGCAGGACGTCGTCTTCGTCCCTGCAGGTCTGCACGCCGATGATGCGGTCGTCGTCGCCGAGCTTCATGGCGATCTTGCCGGCGGACGGCACGTTCGCGAAGTCGCTCGCGCTGTTGCGCCGCACCGAGCCCGACGCGGTCGCGAACATGAGCTGGTGCTTGGCCCAGTCGTCCTCGTCCTCCGGCATCGGCAGGATGGTCGATATGGTCTCGCCGTCTGCCAGCGGCAGCAGGTTGACCAGCGCCTTGCCCAGCGCCTGCGGCGCGAGCTGAGGCAGGCGATAGACCTTGAGCTTGTAGACCTTGCCGGCGGTCGAGAAGAACAGCACCGGCGTGTGGGTGTTGACGACGAAGACCTGCGAGACGAAGTCCTCGTTGCGGGTGCTCATGCCGGCCCGCCCCTTGCCGCCGCGCCGCTGCGCCCGATAGGTCGACAGCGGCACCCGCTTGACGTAGCCGCGGTGGCTGAGCGTGACCACCATCTCCTCACGCTGGATCAGGTCCTCGACATCGTGCTCGAACTCGATCGGCTGCAGCTCGGTCCGCCGCTCGTCGGCGAACTTGTCGCGGGTCGCGACGAGCTCGTCCCGCAGCACGGCCCGCAGCCGGTCCCGGTTCCGCAGGATGTCGATGTAGTCCTTGATCTGCTCGACGATGCCCGAGAGCTCGTCGGCGATCTTGTCGCGCTCCATGGCGGTGAGCCGCTGCAGGCGCAGCTCCAGGATCGCCCGCGCCTGCTCGTCGGTGAGGCGGCAGGTGCCGCCCGAGGCCCCCTCGCTCACCCGCTGCCTGGGATCGGCGATCAGCGCGATCAGCGGGCCCGCGTCCTTGACCGGCCAGTCCCTGCCGGTGAGGGCGGCACGGGCTTCGGCCGGGTCCTTCGCCTTGCGGATCAGCGCGATGATCTCGTCGATGTTGGCGACGGCGATGGCGAGGCCGGCGAGCGCATGCGCGCGCGTCCGCGCCTGGGCGAGCTGATGGGTCGTGCGCCTGGTGACGACCTCCTCGCGGAAGTCGATGAACGCCGCGACGATGTCCTTCAGCGTCAGCAGCTCGGGCCGGCCGCCGCGCAGCGCCAGCATGTTCACGCCGAAGCTGGTCTGCAGCGGCGAGTAGCGATAGAGCTGGTTGCGCACCACCTCGGCCATCGCGCCGCGCTTGAGCTCGATCACCACGCGCACGCCGTCGCGGTCCGATTCGTCGCGAAGGTCGGCGATCCCCTCGATGCGGCGCTCGTTCACCAGCGCAGCGATGCGCTCGATCATCCGGGCCTTGTTGACCTGATAGGGGATCTCCTCGACGACGATCCTCTTGGGGTCGTCGTCGCTCGGCTCGAAGCTGGTGCGGCCGCGCATGATCACGGAGCCGCGCCCCGTGTGATAGGCCTGACGGATGCCGGCGGCGCCGATGACCGTGGCGCCGGTCGGGAAGTCCGGCCCCGGAACGTGCTCCATCAGGGCGTCGACCGTGATCTCCGGGTCGTCGAGACAGGCGCAGGCCGCGTCGACGACCTCGCCCAGATTGTGGGGCGGGATGTTGGTCGCCATGCCCACCGCGATACCGCCGGCGCCGTTGACGAGCAGGTTGGGGAAGGCCGCCGGCAGCACCACGGGCTCGTGCGCCGATTCGTCGTAGTTGGCCTGGAAGTCGACCGTCTCCTTGTCGATATCGGCGAGCAGCGCATGCGCCGGCTCGCCGAGACGGACCTCGGTGTAGCGCATCGCTGCCGGCGGGTCGCCGTCCATGGAGCCGAAGTTGCCCTGCCCGTCGAGCAGGGGCAGGCGC
Organism: Alphaproteobacteria bacterium; assembly: GCA_011523425.1. Lineage (GTDB taxonomy): Bacteria > Pseudomonadota > Alphaproteobacteria > UBA828 > UBA828 > WTGU01. Next base: position 4,479 of record WTGU01000076.1, on the reverse strand, counting down.
ATGGAGAACTCCTGCGCCATGCGCACCATGGCGTCGTAGATGGCGGCGTCGCCGTGGGGGTGATACTTGCCCATGACGTCGCCGACCACGCGGGCCGACTTGCGGTAGGGCTTGTTCCAGTCATAGCCGTTCTCGTGCATCGAATGGAGGATGCGGCGATGCACGGGCTTCAGCCCGTCGCGCACGTCGGGCAGCGCACGGCTGACGATCACGCTCATCGCGTAGTCGAGGTAGGAGCGTTTCATCTCCTCCTCGATGGCGACGGGCGGGGTCGAGGGCGTGCCGCCGCCGGGCGGCTCGCGGAGTGGCGCGGAGGACGGTGGCTCTGTCACCAATGACCGAAAAGATTGTTTGGGTGCAGGGGATTAGGCCGCGCGACGCGACTCGATCCTCACCCGTTTGAGACTACAGGAAACGACGCCCATTCACAATGTTGCGGGCCGCGACATGCCGTGCCTTCGGCCCCGTTGCGGACGGCGGCGAGCGGTCCCGGTCACCCGCCGCCTCGGTCTCCGTCCGCGTCCCTGGCCGGGATCAGGATCTCGAACGTTGCGCCCTCTCCCGGTTCGGACTCCACCGACAGATCGCCGTTCCATCCGCGGATCAGGCTGTAGGCGATGGCGAGGCCGAGGCCCTTGCCGTCCCCCGCTCCCTTGGTCGTGAAGAAGGGCTCGAACACGTGGCTCTGGAGCCCGGACGGTATCCCCGGCCCGTCGTCTCGCACCGTGACCCGCACATAATCGCCGGCAGCCAGGCCGCGCGCGGTTGCCCCGTACGCGTCGATCGTCGCACGGTCGACGGTGACCTCTATCCGCCCGCCCGGGCCCATCGCGTCGGCGGCGTTGGCGACGATCTGTGCTGCGACCTCGTGAAGCTCCCAGCGGTTGACGCGGATTCGGGACGCGTCGTCGTTCGCGCGGTACGCGACTTCGAGGGACGTATCGATTTCCGCCCTGGCACGCGAGAGGCTCTCCAGCATCCCGTCGGCGGCGACGATCTCCTCCTTCACGCGCATGCCGCCGTCGCCGAACGCGAGCATTCGACTGACGATCGTGAGCCCTCCCTTCGCCGCGTCCGAGATCCGCTCCAGTCGGGTCTTCTCGTCCGCGTCCAGAGTGGTCCGGTCCAGTCCTTCCCCGGAGAGCCGTTCGATCGGCTCGAGCGCGCGTCGAAGTTCGCCGGCGAAGCCGCCGCCGAGAGTCCCCATGGCCGCGACCTTGTATCCCTCGCGAAGCTGCTCCTCCATGGCCTGGCGCTGCTCCAGCGCGTCGGCGAGCTCGCCGGCCTGTCGCTTCAGGGTCCTGTTCAGCTCCGCGACCTCGCGCCAGCGCCGCAGGGAAAACCACGTCGCCACGATGGCGAGTGCCGGGATGCAGGCGATGATTTCGTCCAGGTCCCAGTCTTCGTGCTCTCGCGTGGCCTCGAACAGGCTCTCCACCAGGTCGAAGCTTGCGAACACCGCGATGATGGCAGCACCCGCCACCGCGCTCACGATCAGGTCTTTCCCCGTCCTGCTCATCCTCTGCCCCTTGGCCCGCCGTCCGCCGGGTCGGCGGCGCGCGCTTCCGCGCCGTGGCGATCGCCCGTCTATTGTCCGGTGGTCTGCGGCCGTTCGAATTCGACCGCGTGCGATTTCTATCTTGATCGAGTCCAGATAATACGAATTACGCAAATGTAAATGTGATGCGCCGCCCCATCGTGGGCTTCCGGGGACGTGGCGGCGCCGTCGCCCTGCCGGCGCGACGACTCTATCTAGAACGGGATGTCGTCGTCCATGTCGCTGGAAGACCCGGCCGCAGGTGCGCCGCGGTCCGCCGGCGCAGCGCCGTAGTCGCGCCCGCCGCCGCCGCCGCCGTCGGCGCGGCTGTCGAGCATGGTGAGCTCGCCCCGGAAGCGCTGGATCACCACCTCGGTGGTGTAGCGCTCCTGCCCCGACTGGTCGGTCCACTTGCGGGTCTGCAACTGGCCTTCGAGATAGACCTTGGAGCCCTTGTGCAGATAGCGCTGCGCGATGTCGGCGAGGTGCTCGTTGAAGATCACGACGCGGTGCCACTCGACACGCTCGCGGCGTTCGCCGGTCTGGCGGTCCTTCCAGGTCTCGTTGGTGGCGACCGTGAAGTTGACGATCGGCCTGCCGTCCTGGGTCTGCCGGGTCTCCGGATCGCGCCCCAGATTGCCGACCAGAATGACCTTGTTGACGCTTCCCGCCATCGCCCGATCTCCCGCCTCGCATGCAGCCGTTGCCAACGGTTTGTAGCCGATCCCCCGGCCCGCCTCAAACCGTCGCGCCGCGCGCCAGCGGTGCTCGCCTTCGCCGGGGGAAGTGCCTATAGTCCGGTTCCCATCCCCGAGCCGTTCCGACCGCGCCCATGGCCAAGACCATCAGCGTTCGCGGTGCTCGCGAGCACAATCTGAAGGGCGTCGATGTCGATCTGCCCCGCGATCGCCTGATCGTCGTCACCGGGCTCTCGGGCTCGGGCAAGTCCTCGCTCGCGTTCGACACGATCTACGCCGAGGGCCAGCGCCGCTACGTCGAAAGCCTGTCGGCCTACGCGCGGCAGTTCCTCGAGCTGATGCAGAAGCCCGACGTGGAGTCCATCGACGGGCTCTCGCCGGCGATTTCCATCGAGCAGAAGACCACCTCGCGCAACCCGCGCTCGACCGTGGGCACGGTCACGGAAATCTACGACTATCTGCGCCTGCTCTTCGCCCGCGTCGGCGTGCCCTATTCGCCCGCGACCGGGCTCCCGATCGAGAGCCAGACCGTGAGCCAGATGGTCGACCGCGTCCTCGCCATGCCCGAGGGCACGCGGCTCTACCTGCTGGCGCCGGTGATCCGGGGCCGCAAGGGCGAGTACCGCAAGGAGCTCGCCGAGCTCCTCAAGCGCGGCTTCACGCGGGTCAAGATCGATGGCGAGATTCACGACATCGACGCGGCGCCCGCCCTCGACAAGAAGCGCAAGCACGACATCGAGGTGGTGGTTGACCGCGTGGTGGTCTCGCCCACGCTCGGCACCCGGCTCGCCGACAGCCTGGAGACAGGACTCGCACTCACCGACGGGCTGGTGGCGGCGGAGGACGCCGACAGCGGCGAGCGCACGATCTTCTCCGCCAAGTTCGCCTGCCCGGTCTCGGGCTTCACCATCGAGGAGATCGAGCCCAGGCTCTTCTCCTTCAACAACCCATTCGGCGCCTGCCCGAGCTGCGACGGCCTCGGCATCAGGCTCTACTTCGACGCCGACCTGGTCGTGCCGGATACGCGCCTCAGCCTGGCGCGGGGCGCCGTCGCTCCCTGGGCGGGCTCGTCGTCCCCCTACTACCGGCAGACGCTGGAGTGCATCGCCGAGCATTACGGGGCGAGCATGACCGTTCCCTGGCGTGAGCTGCCGGAGACCGTGACGCAGACGGTCCTTCAGGGCTCGGACTCGGAGGCGATCACCTTCACCTACGACGACGGCATCCGCCAGTACAGCACGACCAAGCCCTTCGAGGGCGTGCTGCCCAACCTCGACCGGCGCTGGCGCGAGTCCGACAGCGCCTGGCTGCGCGAGGAGCTCGGCAAGTTCCAGAGCACCGCCGCGTGCGGGAGCTGCGGCGGCTTCCGGCTCAAGCCCGAGGCGCTCTCGGTCAGGGTCGGCGGGCTGCACATCGGCGAGGTCGCACAGTTCTCCATCGCCGAGGCCGCGCGCTGGTTCGAAGCGCTGGAGGACGAGCTCACCGAGAAGCAGCGCGAGATCGCGCGGCGCATCCTCAAGGAGATCAACGAGCGGCTGCGCTTCCTCGTCGATGTGGGGCTCGAGTATCTCACCCTCTCGCGCACCGCCGGCACGCTGTCCGGCGGCGAGAGCCAGCGCATCCGGCTCGCCTCGCAGATCGGCTCAGGCCTGACCGGCGTGCTCTACGTGCTGGACGAGCCCTCCATCGGCCTGCATCAGCGCGACAATGCACGCCTGCTCGGCACGCTCCGCAACCTGCGCGACCTCGGCAATACCGTGCTCGTCGTCGAGCATGACGAGGACGCCATCAGGAGCGCGGACTACGTGGTGGACATGGGCCCCGGCGCCGGCGACCACGGCGGCGAGATCGTGGCCGAGGGCGAGCCCGACGCGATCGTCGCCAGCGCGGCGAGCCTGACCGGCCAATATCTCAGCGGCGCCGAGGCGATCCCCGTGCCGGCGACGACCCGGCCCGGCAAGGAGGGCCAGACGGTCACGGTGCTGGGCGCGCGCGCCAACAACCTTGCCGGCATCGATGTCACCTTCCGGCTCGGCACCTTCACCTGCGTCACCGGCGTCTCCGGCAGCGGCAAGTCCACGCTCGTCGTCGACACGCTCTACCGCGCCGCGGCGCGGCAGATGTTCGCCGCCCGCGTCCAGCCCGGCGCCCACGACGGCATCGAGGGCCTGGAGTTCCTCGACAAGGTCGTGGACATCGACCAGTCGCCCATCGGCCGCACGCCGCGCTCCAACCCGGCCACCT
>WTGU01000114.1 GCA_011523425.1 Alphaproteobacteria bacterium | reverse complement strand
TAGCGCCGCAAGTCACACACTTCATGCAGGTCCCGTTGCGGACCAGCGTGAAGTTGCCGCAATCGCCGCAGGCCTCGCCCTCGTAGCCCTTGCCGCGCGCCTGGGTCAGGCCGTCGCGCCCGGCCGCGGGCGACGCGGCCTCCACCAGGACGGCAGCCGGCCGCTCGCGCAGGGCAGGGGTCGCCATGGCCTCTCCGCCGTGCGCCGCGCCCGCCCGGCGGGCGCTCTCGCGACCGCCGGCCTCGTTGCCGTTGCCGGCGGCGCCGCCGTTGAGCACCAGCAGGTTCGAGCGGACGTAGCCCGCGCTCACCGGGTCGTCGGGACCGGCGCCGGCGCGCCCCTCGTCCACCGGCGCGCGTATGGTCTGCTCCTCGCCGCCGCCGATGGTGTCCGGCAGCAGGTCCTCGGCCTCGGCGTGGGAGAGGTCGCTGCGCCCGAGATAGGAGATGGCGAGCTCGCGGAAGATGTAATCGAGGATCGAGGTGCTCATCTTGATGGCGTCGTTGTTGACCACCATCCCGGCCGGCTCGAACCGGGTGAAGGTGAAGGCGTCGACGTACTCGTCCAGCGGCACGCCGTACTGCAGGCCGATCGAGATCGAGATCGCGAAGTTGTTCATCAGGCTGCGGAAGGAGGCGCCCTCCTTGTGCATGTCGATGAAGATCTCGCCGAGGGAGCCGTCCTGGAACTCGCCGGTCCTGAGATAGACCTTGTGCCCGCCGACGGTGGCCTTCTGCGTGTAGCCGCGCCGGCGGTGCGGCAGGCGCCGCCGCTCGCCCTCGCGGATGACCTGCCTGACGATCCGCTCGGCGACCGCGAGCGGGGTGGGTTCGATGGCCGGAGCTCCCTCCGCGGGGCTCTTCTCCGTCCCCTCTCCGTCTCCGGCCACCTCTTCCCCTCCCTCCCCCAGGACGAGGGCGGTGAGGGGCTGAGAAAGCTTTGACCCGTCCCGATAGAGCGCGTTGGCCTTCAGCCCGAGGCGCCAGGAGAGCTCGTAGGCCCTGCGGCAGTCCTCGACGGTGGCGTCCATCGGCAGGTTGATGGTCTTCGAGATGGCGCCTGACACGAAGGGCTGGGACGCCGCCATCATCCGCACGTGGCTCTCGGTGGAGAGGCAGCGGCTCGAGCCGGTCCGCCCGCAGGGGTTGGCGCAGTCGAAGACCGGCAGGTGCTCGGCCTTGATGTGCGGCGCCCCTTCCAGCGTCATGGCGCCGCAGCAGTAGAGCGTCGCCGCCTCGATCTCGCTGGCGCTGAAGCCGATGGCGCCGAGCAGGTCGAAGCCCGGCTCGTCCAGGGTGCGGGGGTCGAGGCCGAGGGTGCCGGTGCAGAATTCGGCGCCGAGCGTCCACTTGTTGAAGGCGAGGTTGAGGTCGAAGGCCGAGTCGAGCGCGCGCTCGACGCGCTCGATGACGGCCTCGGTGAAGCCCTTGCGGGCGAGCGCCGGGTGGTCGATCGCCGGCGCGCCGTCGAGGGTGCCGCGGCCGACCGCGTAGTCCACGATCCCGCGGATCTGCGTCTCCGAGTAGCCCAGCGTCTTCAGCGCCTTGGGCACGGTTCCGTTGATGATCTTGAAGTGCCCGCCGCCCGCGAGCTTCTTGAACTTCACCAGGGCGAAGTCGGGCTCGATGCCGGTGGTGTCGCAGTCCATGACCAGGCCGATCGTGCCGGTCGGCGCTATCACCGTCGCCTGGGCGTTGCGGTATCCGTGCTCCTCGCCGAGCGCGACCGCGCGCTCCCAGGCGCCGGTCGCGGCCGCGCCGAGGGCGGCGTCGGGCAGGTTGGCGTGATCGAGCGGCGCCGGCTGGATGTCGAGTCCCTCGAAGCCTCCGGTCTCGCCGCTCGCGGCGGCGCGGTGGTTGCGCATCACCCGCAGCATGGCGTCGCGGTTCTCGGCGAAGGCGGGGAACGCGCCCAGCTCGCCCGCCATCTCGGCCGAGGTCGCGTACGACGTGCCGGTCATCAGCGCGCTGATGGCGCCGCAGAGCGCGCGGGCCTCGGCGCTGTCGTAGGGCAGCCCCAGCGACATCAGCAGCCCGCCGAGGTTGGCGAAGCCGAGGCCGAGGGTGCGATAGCGGTCCGAGCGCAGCGCGATCTCGCGCGAGGGGAACTGCGCCATTACCACCGCGATCTCGAGCACGACGGTCCAGAGCCTCACCGCGTGCTCGAAGCGCTCGGAGTCAAAGCTGCCGTCCGCGCGCCGGAAGGTGATCAGGTTGAGCGAGGCGAGGTTGCAGGCGGTGTCGTCGAGGAACATGTACTCGGAGCAGGGGTTCGACGCGTTGATCCGCCCGCCCGCCGGGCAGGTGTGCCAGGCGTTGATGGTGGAATCGAACTGGATGCCGGGGTCGGCCGAGGCCCAGGCGGCTTCGGCGATCCGATCCCAGAGCGCGCGGGCGTCGATGGTCCGGGCCACCTCGCCGTCGGTCCGGCGGACCAGATCCCACTCGCCGCCGGCCTCGACCTGGCGCAGGAACTCGTCGGTCACGCGGATCGAGTTGTTGGAGTTCTGGCCCGAGACCGTGAGATAGGCCTCCGACTGCCAGTCGGTGTCGTAGATGCGGAAGTCGATCTCGGTGTAGCCCTGCTCGGCCCAGCGAATCGCGCGGTGGATGCAGGTCTCGGGCACCAGCGCCTTGCGCGCCTCGCGCACCGCCTCCCCCAGTGCCCGGTTGGCGGCGGGGTCGAAGCGCTCGCCGCCCTCGCTCGCGTGGCAGGCGGCGACGATCGCGTTGAGGCGGGCGTGCAGCAGCGCCGACCCGCTCACCAGCGACGCGACCTTCTGCTCCTCGACCGCCTTCCAGTCGACGAAATCCTCGATGTCCGGGTGGTCGACGTCGACGATGACCATCTTGGCGGCGCGCCGCGTGGTGCCGCCCGACTTGATGGCGCCGGCGGCGCGGTCGCCGATCTTGAGGAAGCTCATCAGGCCGGACGACTTGCCGCCGCCGGACAGCGGCTCGCCCTCGCCACGCAGGGAGGAGAAGTTGGTGCCCGTGCCGGAGCCGTACTTGAAGAGCCGCGCCTCGCGCACCCAGAGGTCCATGATGCCGCCGTCGTTGACGAGGTCGTCCTGGATGCTCTGGATGAAGCAGGCGTGCGGCTGGGGGCGCTCGTAGGCCGAGGTCGCCTCGTTCAGCGCGCCGCTCTCGAAGTCGACGAAGTAGTGGCCCTGGGCCGGGCCGTCGATGCCGTAGGCCCAGTGCAGGCCGGTGTTGAACCACTGCGGCGAGTTGGGCGCCGCCACCTGCAGCGCTAGCATGGCGACGAGCTCGTCGTAGAAGGCGCGGGCGTCCGCTTCGGCGTCGAAGTAGCCGGCCTTCCAGCCCCAGTAGGTCCAGGTGCCGGCGAGGCGGTGGAAGACTTCCCTGGCCGAGCGCTCGCCCTGGGCCGGCTTGTCGTCCGCGCCGTCCGCTCCGTTCGCGGCATCCGGGTCGGGCGCGCTCCGCCACAGCCATTCGGGCACGCCGTCCTCTGGCACACGCGCGCGCCGGGGGGCGATGCCGGCCTTGCGAAAATACTTCTGGGCGAGCACGTCGCAGGCGACCTGCGACCAGCCGGCCGGAACCTCGACGCCCTCCTGCGCGAACACCACCGAGCCGTCGGGGTTGCGGATCTCGCAGGTGGTCGTGCGGTAGGCGATCTCCTCGCAGGGCGATCCGTCGTCCGTCGTATAGTGGCGCCCGATGCGCATGAGACCCCCTGAAACCCGGCCAAAGCCGACGCCGATTCGGCGACCTTCCCATGCCCATACCACAATATATTGGGGATAACATGGGACAACATGGGAAAACTTGGGGAAGCATGCTACATGTAGTGGCTCTGTCAACACATTTTTGTCACATTTTTGGCCCGACCATTGACCGCCTCTGCGACAGCCGTGACGGGGCGAGCTACGCGTCGCGAAGCGGCAGGCTCACCTCGAAGCAGGCGCCGCCGCCCTCGCGCGGCAGGCAGCGCGCCTCGCCGCCGTGGCGCCGGGCGATCTGGCGCACCAGGCTGAGGCCGAGGCCCGCGCCCGCGACGCCCTCATCGCTCCCGGTTCCCGAGGTTCCGCCGTCGCCCGCGTGCCCGCCCGGCCGGCGGTAGAAGGGATCGAAGATGCGCTCCCGCTCCGCCTCCGGCACGCCGGGCCCGCGATCCAGCACGCGGAGCAGCGCGCGGCCGTCCCGCACCGCGAGCTCCACCCGGGCAGGCGCGCCGGGCGCGTGGCGCGCGGCGTTCTCAAGCAGGTTGCGGAGGAGGCGGGCGAGCAGCCGGCCCTCGCCGTCCACGGCAGCCGGCCCGCCCGCGAAGGCGGCGCCGGCGCGCGCGGCCTCCTCGGCCGAGAGCGCCTGGAGGTCGATTCGCTCCCGATGCACCGGCCCCTCCCGGGTGCTGAGGCGGCTCGCCAGCAGGATCTCCTCGATCAGCGCGTCGAGGTCCTCCACGTCGCGCTCGATCCGTGCGCGCAAGCGCGGATCGCCGTTCTCCGCCAGCAGCTCGACGGCCATGCGGATACGGGCGAGCGGCGAGCGCAGCTCGTGGGAGGCGGCGGCGAGGGTGTCGCGCTGAGCGTCCACAAGCGCCTGGATGCGCGCGGCCGCCCGGTTGAAGCTCCGCGCGAGCGCCGCGATCTCGTCCCTGCCCTCGACCTCGACCCGGGCCGCGAGATCGCCCGCGCCCAGCGCCTCGACCCTGGTCTGCAGCCGCTCCAGCCGCCGCGCGAGCCGGCGGGCGAGCGGCCAGGCGCCGATGGCGACGGCGAGCGCGAGGCCGGCAAGGGCGGCGAGGAAGCCGATCGCCTTCGCGTGGGGCCGGTCCTCCGTCGCACGGTAGAGGACCAGGCGTCCGTCCGGGAGCGGCAGGGCGAAGCCATGGCCCGGGCCCGCGCGCCAGCGGGCGGGCGGCTCCTCCGGCGCCGGCAGCGCCTCGCCCAGGCTGCCGAGCAGCCGGCCGTCGGCGCCCACCACGGTGATGCGGGCGTCGATATCGCGGCCCAGCCGGGCGAGGGCGGCCTCGATCTCGCCCTGCGGCGCGCCGGGCGGCGGCAGCGCTTCGGCCAGCAGGGTGCCGAGGCCCCGGCGGAGATCGGCCTCGGGGGCGTCGTCGTCAGTGAGCCACCAGCCGATCGCCGCGAGCGCGCCGAAGAGCACGACGATGGCGAGCATCGTCAGGTAGACCTGGAGGAAGAGGCGGCGCCTCACGCGCCCTCGTCCTGGCGGCGGGTGAAGAGGTAGCCCGCGCCCCGCAGGGTGACGATGCGGCGCGGCTTCTTCGGGTCGTCCTCGATCGCCGCCCGGATGCGCGAGACGTGCACGTCGATGCTGCGGTCGAAGGCCTCCAACGCCTCGCCCCGCACCCGGTCCATGAGCTGCTCGCGGCTGAGCACCCGGCCCGCGCTCTCGGCGAGCGCGCAGAGGATGTCGAACTGGTGGCCGGTGAGCGGGCGCGTCTCGCCGTCGACCAGCACCCGGCGCGCCGCGCGGTCGATGGTGAGCCGGCCGAAGCGCATGGTCTCGCCTGCCTGCGCCCGGCCGCCGGCGCCGTCCGCCCCGCGCCGGCGCAGGATGGCGCGGAGTCTCGCCAGCAGCTCGCGCGGATTGAAGGGCTTCGGCAGGTAGTCGTCGGCGCCGATCTCGAGGCCGACGATGCGGTCGGCCTCCTCGCCGCGCGCGGTCAGCATGAGGATCGGCACGTCCGAGCGGGCGCGGATGGCGCGGCAGAGGTCGAGGCCGTCGCCGTCCGGCAGCATCAGGTCGAGCACGACCGCGTCGTAGCCGCCGCCGAGGGCGGCCGCGAGACCGGCTTCGGCGCTCTCGCGATGGTCGAGCGTCATGCCCGCGCGCTCCAGATAGGTCCCCACCATCTCGGCGAGCGCGCGGTCGTCCTCGATCATCAGCAGGCGGATGGGCGCTTCGCGCCTCGTCATGGCCGCCGGGTCCCGTGTTCCGTCCCGTCGTGCGAATCGGCGAACGCCTGCAGCGCGGCGAAGAGCGCCGGGTCGTTGATGACGCGGGGCACCTTGTTCTGCCCGCCGAGCTTGCCGCGGCTCTTCATCCACGCGGCGAACGCGCCGGCGGGGAGGAAGCGCACCCGGGCTGCGTCCATGCCGTAGCCGCCGGCACGGTGGGCGGCGTAGTCGTCGTTGAGGCGGCAGAGCGTCGCGTCGAGCGCGGCGGCGAAGCGCGCCTTGCTGCCGGCGTCGGGGCCGCTGCCCTCCGCCCCCAGCTCGACGACGTAGAGGTGGCCGCCGCGCGCGCCGGTCTCCTGCGGTAGGAGGCTGCCTGCGGCGAAGTCGCTGACAGTCGCGCCGATCGCTCTCGCCGCCTCGGCCACGGCACGCTCAACCTCCGCGCCGATCACGTGCTCGCCGAAGGCGGACAGCATGTAGCTCGTCCGCCCGGTGACGAGGACGCGGGGCGGCGTGCGGTCCACCAGGGTGACCGTGTCGCCGACGAGGTAGCGCCAGATGCCGGCGCAGGTGGTCACGGCAAGCGCGTAGTTCACGCCCGGCTCCGCGTCGCCGATCCAGCGGCAGTCGGGCCGTTCGCTCCCGAGCTGATCGAGGGGGACGAACTCGTAGAAGATGCCGTTGTCGAGCAGCAGCCTGAGCCCCTCGCCGTCCCCCCGGTCGGCGACGGCGAAGAACCCTTCGCTCGCCGGATAGACCTCGCGGGTCTCCGCCCGGCTGCCGTCGAGCAGGGCGGCGAAGCGGTCGCGGTAGGGCGCCCAGGCGACGCCGCCGTGTGACAGCATCTCGAGCGCGGGATAGATGTCGGCGATCCGGCCCGCCGCGCCGCCCCTGCGACTGCCGGCGATCTCGATCAGGCGCTCGAGGAAGATGAGCAGCCAGCTCGGCGTGCCGGCGATGCCCGTGATCTCCTCCTCGAGGGAGCGCGCGGCGAAGCGCTCGATCTTGACCTGCCAGTCGGCGATGGCCTCCAGGTCGCGCGGAGGGAAGTAGCGGAGCCGCGCCCAGCCCGGCATGGCGGCCGCCGCGATGCCGCTGAGATCGCCGCTGAAGACCCCCGGCGCCTGGCGTTCCAGGCCGGTCGAGCCGCCGAGCATGAAGACGCGCCCGGCGAAGAGCCGGCTCTCCGGCCGGTTGGCGAGATGGTGGGTCACCAGGTCCGCGCTCGCCCGCACGTTGGCGCGGTGCATCTCCCGGCTCACGGGAATGTACTTCGTGGTGCCGGTCGCCGTTCCCGACGAGACGGCGAACCAGGGGATGAGGCCGGGCCAGGTGCAGTCGGCAAGCCGGGGGAACGGCGCGCGCCAGTAGGCCTCCCAGAACCCGTCGTAATCGCGCAAGGGGACGCGCGCGCGGTAGTCGTCGAGGGACCACGCGGTGGAGAACCCATGGTCCCGCCCGAACCGCGTGCGCCGCGCGCGGTGGATGAGCGAGGAGAGAACGCGGCGCTGCGCCTGCGCCGGGTCCAGCGCCGCGAGCTGCCGAAGGCGGCGGCGGGCGGAGAGGCGCAGGAGCCAGGTCGCGTCGTACATGGTCCGGTTGCGGAAGCCTCCCGCCTCCCCGTCAGCGTTCGAGGGACAGCGTATGGGGAAAGCGCGCGCGAACCTCGGCGAGCGTGAGCGGCACGCGCACGTACTCGCCGCGCTGCCAGAGATCCCACTGGTCCAGGATGGTCGTGCTGTTGAACCAGCCGTCCTGCCCGCCGAGCAGGACGAAATAGTTCTCGTCCGGGTCGGTCATGTCGGAGATGTGGCGTGCGTTGGAGCCGTAATTCACGCTATGGCGCCCGGCGGCGGCATCGTGCGCCGTCTTCATCAGCGTTTCCGAGCTGCCGCCGACGCCGGCCTCGGCGAACTCGTAGCGCCCGCCGATGAGCGGGACGTTGGCGAGGGGATGCGCGAGGCTGAGCCGGTGCATCTCGCCCCAGTTCGCGAACGACTCGAGGCCGTCCGCGGCCGCCTCCAGCCCGGCGGCGAGGGCTGCGCGCAGCGTCTCCTCGTCCGCCGCGGCGATCTCCTCGCCGAGCAGCGCCGTGCGCCGGCCGATGGAAGCGAAGGTCTCCCCGTCGTCCTCCCCGTGGAGCAGGACGTAGAAGCGCGTGGTGAAGGCGTGGCGGAACTGCTCGAACGTGACCGCGCCGGTCGAATCGGCCCGGTACGCGCCGTCCCACCCGCGCAGACGGTCGATCGCCGTCCTCGCGTCGGCATCGGCACCCTCGGCCATGCCGAGCGCATCGAGCCTGGCGACGAGGAGATCGCGCAGCGCCACCGACGACGCCATGTGGACGTCCTGCTGCAGCGCCTTGAGGGTCTCGACGCCGACGGCGGTTTCGGCCGCGACGAGGGCGTGCATGCGGTCCACCCGGTCGTCGCGCGAGAAGAAGAAGCCCACCGGCACGTCCGTCGCCGGCGGCCGGTCGTTGGCGGAGACCAGGTAGCCCGCCTCCGGGTTGTAGCTGTAGGGCAGGTCTGCGGCGCTGCGCATCGCGGACCACGCGGCGTCGTGGAGGTCCGTCGCGATGGCGATGTCGGCGGGCGGGCCGCCCCGGCCGGGGAGCCGCACCGCCATGACCCGGCCGATGTTCCCGTCCGAGTCCGCATAGAGCATGTTCTGGCCCGGCACGGCGAAGTCGTCGAAGGCCGCGCGGAACTCGGCGAAGCTCTGCGCCCGACTCGCCGCGAGCATGGCGCCGATCTCGTCGCTCGCATCGTGGCCGGTCCACCTCAGCGCGAGCGGCGGCAGGCCCATCTCTGCAAGCAGCGGCACGTCGGTGACGATCGGCCCCCACCGCGTCTCGCGCACGGTCACGTCGCTGTCGAACCACCAGCGCACGCCGATCTCCTCCTGCCGCTCGACGATCTCCGCGGCCGGCACGTCGCTCACGTCGAAGAGGTCGCTCGAGGCCGCGCGCATGTTGGTGCCGCCCCAGGCGACGTGCGGGTTGCGGCCGATGGCGAAGATCGGCAGCCCCGGCGCCATCAGCCCCACCGCGTGGTAGGAGGGCGAGTGCACGCCGGCGATCAGCCAGACGTTCGGCACCAGAATGCCGAGGTGCGGGTCGTTGGCCATGAGCGCGCCGCCCGTGTCGGTGCGATGGGCCGCCACGGCGACGCTGTTGCTGCCGGATTTCGACAGCCCGCCGAGCCAGCGCTGCGCCCGCGCCGTGTCGCCTGCGCCGGCGGAACCGGCGACCGAGACCGCACCGCCCTCCACCAGCCGCGCCCAGAGCTCGTCCCAGCCGGCGCGAGCCCGCAGCGGGAGCAGGTCCATCCAGACCAGCCAGTTCACGTCCGTGCCGGCCAGCCGCCCCATGGCGAACACGTCGGCGACCGTCCAGGGCTCGGGCTCCAGGCCGAGGACGTCGAAGTCGTGCGGCAGCGAGGCGGCGCTCTCCTGGTAGTGGTTGATGCCGTCCACGAAGCGCCGGACCCAGAGCCGCGTGGCCTCGTCCATGCGGCGCTCGATCTCCGCCGCGGCGCGGCCGAACGCCAGGGTGCGCAGGCCGTGGTCGATATCGACGCCGAGGGGGCCGACCATCTCCGACACGCGCCCCCGCGCGATCATGCGCATGGTCGCCATCTGCCCCAGACGCAGGTGGGCGTGCACGAGGCCGAGCGCGAAGGCCGCGTCGCCGTCGCTCGCCGCCTCGATGAAGGGAATCTGCCGCTCGCTCCAGTGGATCGTCACCGGCCCGTCGAGCGGCAGGTCCCTCGTCGGGAAGGCCTCCAGGCGCTCGGTGACGCTCTTCTGCTCCGGCAGCGGCGCGAGCAGGGCGCAGGCCGAGAGCAGGAGCGCCGCCGTGCCGGTCGCGACCCCGGCGGTGACGGTGGAGAGGCGGAACGGCATGCGGTCCTCCGGTCAGCTCGTGCGCGGCTTATACGGGATCGGCGGCCCGGCCCAAACAGGCACTGGCGGGAGGGCCGGGAGCGGGGGCGCAGCGCACCCCCGCCCGGCCGCTTCCCGTGGCGCGCGGGCTCCTGTCACGCTCAGTCGTGCCAGTCGCGCGCGGTCCATTCCTCCGCGAGCTCGGCCCGCTGCGCGGGCGTGAGCACCTCGGCCGCATCGGCGAGCCCCGTCAGCACGCGCTGGCTCATGCCGTCGACCGTCTCCAGCTTGCGCAGGCGGAGCGCCTCCAGTTCGCCCCGGTCGATGATTTCGGCGGTGAACGCCGCGACGAGCTCCTGCCGCGTCTCCCGCTTGAGGTCGCGGGCGCCTTCGAGGTCGGCGAGCGTGGCGGTCACGATGGCCTGCACGCGTGCGCGCTGGTCGTCCGTGGCGTCCACCTCGTCGAGCATGCCGTCGATCTTCCATTCGACGAACCGGTCGAAGCGCTCCTCGCCCCAGTAGCGCTTGGAGTAGCCGCCGGTGCTGATCGCGGTGCCGGCGACGACCAGGACGAGCGCGCCGGCGATGCTCATGAGGATCCAGCGGGTGCGCGGCCTGCGGCGGGGCCGCCGCCCGGGAGTGTTGTCGGTGTTGCCGGTGTCGTTGTCGTCGGTCATGTCGTCACCTTTCGATGGCAAGGGTGGGTTGGACACGACTCAAACATGGGGAGGGGCGGTTTCCCGCGCTTGTCGGCCGGGTAAAGAATTGTAAAGCCGGGCCGGCGGGCCGCTCACGCGGACCACCTTCGCCCGAGCCAGCGCCCGACCCTGCGGCAATAGGCGTCGTAGGCCGCGCCGAACTTGAGGCGCAGCGCCTTCTCCTCGTAGGCGATGTACCAGTAGCGGACGACCAGCGCGTAAGCCCCGGCGAGGATCACGCCCGCCAGCGTCGCGGTGATCAGCGCGGCGCCGAGGCCGGCCAGGACCATGCCCACGTACATCGGGTTCCGGCTGATGGCGTAGGGCCCGCCGGTGACGAGCGTGCCGGGCTCCTTGAAGGTGTGGAAGTTGGTGCGAGCCCGCCGGAAGCGCAGCATCGCCGGCCCCGCGATGGAGCAGCCGAGGACGACCAGCGCCGCGCCGCCCCAGAGGACGCCGGGTTCGTCCAGCCGGATCAGGGGCAGAACTTCGTCCGCCCCGACCATTGCGCCGGCCGCCGCTGAGAGCAGTATCGGGGGGATGATTCGCATGGTCCGTCCTCGCAATGGCGGCGCCCGGCGGCCGGACACGGCTCACGATGGGGCCGCACGGTTTCGCGCCATTGTCGCACAGGTAAAGTATCGTGAAGCCGGCCCGCGCTTCGGCTCACGGGGCGCGCTCTCTGGACGGGCGGCGGGCCGGCGTGGCATAAGCGGCGGCACCGGCGAGACACGGGCGGGACACCATGGCGACCATCGGCACACGGCTCTTCACCCTGCTCTGCGGCGCGCTGGTGGGCGAGGACGAGGCGGGCAACCGCTACTACCGCGAGCGCTGGGGGCGGCCCGGCCCCGGCGAGCGCGAGCGCCGCTGGGTGGTCTACGAGGGCGAGGTGGAGGCCTCGCGCGTGCCGCCGGAGTGGCACCGCTGGCTCCACCACAGCACCGACGAGCCGCCGA
>WTGU01000039.1 GCA_011523425.1 Alphaproteobacteria bacterium | reverse complement strand
ATGGTGAGGTCGCGGATGTCCATGTTGCCGCCGCTCTCGTAGGGCGGCACGGTGCTGAAGCCGCCGGGCTCGGCGCGGGCGAGGCCGATCGTGCCGCAAAAGGGCTTCAGCGGCACGCGGGCGATGCTCGAATAGGCGGCGGGCTCGCGAAAGCCCGTGTCGTAGGACCAGATGTTGAGCGAGGCCTCCGGGAAGTCGTCGGCCAGCAGGCCGAAACCCGGAACGATCGCGGTCCAGGCCCAGCCGGAGGGCGTGAGCTCCACAAGGGTCGCCTTGACCGTGTCGCCCGGCTCGGCGCCGTCGATGAAGACGGGTCCGGCGATCGGATTGACGCGGCCGAAGTCGAGGTTGGCGACCGCCTCGGGGGTGGAATCGGGCGCGAGCTGGCCGCATACCGCATCGACCTCCGCGAACGCCACGGTCTCGCCCGGCGCCACGGTCAGCGCCGGCTCGCGGGCGTTGTCCCAGGTCATGTGCTGATGGCCGGCGTGGATCGTGTGCGCACCGAGCGCCTTGTCGGATCCGCTCACGGGGCGACCCTCCTCCTGCCGGTCAAAAGGTGAACGCCGTCCATCGGCTCGTCCCGCGGCCGGCTAGCCCGCATTTCTCACCATGGTCACGGCCTGCGTCGCGCACCAGGCGTTCGATCCGCCAGGAGCGGGCCGAAAAGCGTATCGGGGAATACGGTTGAGGCCCGCGACGCCGCGGGCGGGCGCCTGGGCGCGACCCGAAGGGCGGCGCTCTCCGGCCGACAGTGTGCGTCGAGGCGCTTGCCCGATGTCCCTGCATCGCGCTGCGCGCCCCTCCTACCCTGTCGGTCGGACAGCGCCGCGCAGGCCATGACCCTGGTGAGAAAGGCGGGCTAGGCCCGTTGCGCGTGGGCGAGGTCGGTGGGGTCGTCGCCCCGGCGCAGCATGGCGATGAGCGCGAGGTTCACGGCGATGTAGCCGGGTGCCACCTCGTTCGCACCCGCGAGCCGCGACTCCGGCCGCTCGCGCAGCTCCCGGCTCAGCGCGCCGAGCCTGTGGAAGGGCACGCCGGGGAAGAGGTGGTGCTCGGTGTGGTAGGGCATCTGCCACATCAGCCAGCGCAGGAGCGGCCCGGCGCGGGTGGTGCGCGTGCCCCCGATGATGCCCTGCCCGTTGGGCAGGCCGTGATGCTCGGCGGCGACGTAGCAGCGATAGAAGCAGGTGGTGAGCATCATCGGCCCCCAGACGCAGAGCAGCGCCGCCCAGCTCCCGAAATAGGCCGAGAGAGCGACCACGGCTGCGTAGCCGAGCACGTAGAGCCGCGCCTCGCGGATCACGATGCGCCGGTCCCGTTCCTTGAGGAAGGGCTCGGGCGCGTGGCCGAGGGCGTGTTCCGCCAGGTTGCGGACCTGGGCGATCCACAGCGCCGGGCCGGCCACGAACTTGAGATAGCTCCAGCGCGTCCATGGCCTCTGGGCCAGCAGCTCCGGGTCGTGCCCGGCGACCTTGGTGTGCCGGTGGTGGGCGAAATGGAAGAAGCGCTGATAGTTGTGGGCATAGAAGCGGGGGAAGCTCGCCAGGTGGCCGAAGGCATCGTTGAGGGCCTTGCTGCGAAAGACCGTCCAGTGCCCGAGCTCGTGCTGGCCCGCGTAGCAGAAGCCCCAGAGGATGACGCCGTGAGCCACGAACACCGGCGCCACCCACCAGCTGCCCCAGAGCGCGTGGATCGCGTAGCCGGTGAGCCCCAGGGCGCCGAGCTGGCTCAGCACCTGGCTCCAGCCGCGCAGGTCAGAGCGCTGCGACAGCGCCTTGAGGCGGCGCGGCTCGATCAGATCCTTGCGCGCGATCCAGTCGTCCATGGTCTCAGCCGCTGCGCTGGGTGACGGCCAGCATACGCCCGCGCTCGATCAACAGGAAGCGATCCGCGCCGGTGTGCCGCCACGGGCTCCAGTGTCCGTCCGGCCACTGCACGCGCACCTCGGCATCCGCCGCCCGGCCCAGGCCGAAGTGTATCCACCCCGCCTGTCCGCTGACGTGGCCGCCGCCGACCACGACCTCGTGGCGCTGGATGCGGCCCGAGGCGCGCACCTCGATCCACGCGCCCACCGCGTGCCGGTTGGCGCCCTCCTGGCGCAGCATGAGCTGGAGCCAGTGGCCGCCATGGCGGCTCCGGTTGTGCAGGATCTCGACGTTGGCCACGCGGTTGACGACGACGATGTCGAGCAGGCCGTCCAGGTCGAGGTCGATCACGGCGCCGCCCCGGCTGCGCCTCATGCTGGCCGCGCCGGCCTCCACCGAGGCCTCGCGGAAGCCGCCGCCGGGGCCGCCGAGGAGCAGGTTGTTGGGGTCGTCTGCGGCGGCCTCCTCCATCTCCTCCACGTTGCCCTTGGCGACGAAGAGGTCGACCCAGCCGTCGTTGTTCACGTCGGCGAACTGCGAGTGCCAGGCCGTGGACGGTCGCTCGTCGCTGCCCGCGTGGGGGCGCGTGGCCTCGACGCCGGTCTCGTAGGCGATCTCGCGGAAGCGGGGCTCGCCGGTGCTGCCGGGCTCCAGCGTCCGCAGCCGGTTCGCCCCCATGTTGGAGAGGAAGTAGTCCGGCAGGCCGTCGCCGGTGAGGTCGTGGCTGGCGATCCCCATGCCCCAGATGCGCAGCCGCGACCAGCCGTCGTCGCGGCCGTAGAGCCGGGGCTCGGGCCCCAGGCGCCAGAGCTGCTCCTCGCCGGTATCCTCGTGGTAGAAGCGGTCGTTGCTGACGCGCAGGTCCGGCCGGCCGGCGCGGCTCCAGTCGGAGAACAGCATCGAGAGCGGGCAGTGCCCGGGGCTGAGCGGCAGCGCCGGCCCGTAGACGGCCGCCTCCGCGCCCGCCGGCCGCAAGAGCACGTTGTCGGGGCAGGCCGGCGTGGGATTCGCGCCGGTGGCCGGCTCGCCGAAGGGCGTCTGCATGGCGGCCCACATGTGGCGATCGACATAGTTGCCGAAGGCGAGGCTCGGCAGCCGGTTGTCTCGCTCCCAGACGGCGCTGAAGGCGGTGGTCCAGCCGTCGCCGCCGGGGGCGCCCCAGGCATCGCCGGCCCGCGCGAAGCGGCAGTCGCCGAGGCCGCGGTAGAGCCGGTTCGCGCCGAGCCGCAGCACGGCGAGGTCCATCAGGCCGTCGCCGTCGATGTCGAGCGGATAGGCGCCGGTGACGCCGGTCTCGGCGAGCCCGGCCTCGGGCAGAGGCGCGAAGCTCACGGTGCCCGGCGCGCTCTCGTTGCGGAAGAGCCGGGCCGGGGAGGCGCCGCCGGCGAAGTAGAGGTCCGGATCGCCGTCCAGGTCGCAATCGAAGGCGGCGACACCGCCGCCCACATAGTGCGTCCAGTCGCCGGTATAGGCGTGCGTCACGCCGGCGGTTGCGGCGACGTCGACGAAGCGGGGCGGTTGCGGCTCGGCGGCGCTGGCAGCCGGCGTGCCGGCGGTTGCGGCGGCCATCGCCAGCAGGCTCGCGAGCGCGGTGACGGAAGGGACGGCGGAAGACAGCTGCCGATGCCACCGCGCCATCGTATCGGCTCTGCGGCGGTTCTATTCCGGCGTGGCCGAGTCTCGCCTTACGATCCCGGCCAGTCGCTGCTGCATGCGCTGGACGATCGTCAGCCGCTGCAGGCGCTTCGCGATCGACTCGATCGCACCGGCGACACCCTCCGGCAGGAAGATCATGAACAGCAGGACCACCAGCCCGAGGCCGACATTCCGCAGGTCGGAAAACTCCTTGAAGAACTCGTCCGCCACCATCAGCAGCCCGGCGCCCAGCAGCGGCCCCCAGTTGCGCCCGATCCCGCCGACCACGAGCATCGAGATCAGGAAGAGCAGCAGCGCGAAGCCGACCAGGTTGGAGCCGACCGAGCCGAAGTGCGCGGCGTAGAAGGCCCCCGCCATGGCGGTCAGGAAGGCCGAGCCGGCGAAGACGATGAGCTGGTACTTGAAGACGCTGACGCCGCGGGAGGTGGCGAGCTCCTCGTTGTCGCGCAGCGCCTTGAAGGCGAGGCCGATGCGGCTCTGGGTGACCGCCGCGGTGAAGATCAGCGCGACGATCAGCAGGCCCAGCATGGTGTAGTAGTCGCCGATCATCCAGTTGCGCCCGCCCAGCACCTCGCGCCAGCCGAAGGTGCCGAAATCGCCAAGCCCCTGCGCGCCGCCAGTGAACGAGACGCAGGTCGCCGGGTTGATCGCCTTATTGAGCGCGCTGCAGTCGGAATCCGTCTGGATCAGCACGAACATGGTCTGCGAGATCGCGAGCGTCAGCAGCGCGACGTAGATGCCGCGCATCCTGAGGCAGGCCAGGCCGATGAAGATGCTGAGCACGACGCCGGCGGCGCCGGCGACCGGGAAGGTCGGCCACAGGCTCCAGTCCAGATAGCGCCCCATCAGCGCCGTCGTGTACGCGCCAAAGGCGAAGATCGCGAGCTGCGCCAGCGAGAAGATGCCGGCAACGCCGAATACCAGGTTCCACTGGCTGACGACGGTGGCGTAGCAGAAGAGCAGCAGCGCGCTCGCGATGATGTAACGGGGCACCCCCATGAAGGGGAATGCCGCGGCGACGGCCAGCAGGATGATGAAGAAGACGTAGTCGCGGGTCTTCATCGGATCGCCCTCACTGCCGCGCGACCTGGCGTTTGCCGAACAGCCCGGCGGGCCGCCAGATGATGGCGACGACCACGACGATAAGCATGGCGAGGAAGCCCCACTTGTCGGCGAAGAGCACCTTCACCGCCGCCTCCACCATGCCGATCAGGAGCGCGGCATAGAGCGCGCCGGTCATGTTGCCGAGGCCGGCCAGCACGATGACGATGAACGCCTTGAGCATCGGCGTCTGGCCCATCAGCGGCACCACGTCCTTGAATGAGGTCAGCATGATGCCGGCGACGCCCGCGAGCGCGCTGGCGAGCGCCAGCACGATGACGTAGACGCGCTTCACCTTCACGCCCATCAAGCGTGCGGCATCGCGGTTCTGCGCGGTCGCGCGGATGGCGCGTCCCATGGTGGTGCGGGTCAGGAAGAGTCCGACGAGGACGATCAGCACCACCGCGACCGCCCAGATGATGATGCGCTGATAGCTGACCGGGACATCGCCGATGAGGAACGAGTCGGCGCCCATGGAAAGCGGCTGCGCATAGGGCGAGACGTGGAACCACTCGCGCAGAATCTTCATCAGACCCGATTCCAGCGCCATGCCGAGCCCGAAGGTTGCGATGATGATCGTGATCTCGAAATTCCGCTGCTTCAGCATCCAGTGGGCCGAGGTGAAGTAGACCGCCGCACCGAAGACGCCGCCGGCGATGAAGGCGAAGGGACCCGCGAACCAGAGCGGCAGCCCCCATCCCTCGGCCCAGACGAGCACGAAGTAGGCACCCAGCGTCATGATGATGCCGTGGGCCATGTTGAGCATGTTGAACGCGCCCCAGACCAGCGCGAGCCCGACCGCCGCCAGCGCGTACATCGCGCCGAAGGTCAGCCCGCTCACGATAATCTGGATAAAGAAGTTCACCGCGCGCCCCCGCTGCCCTCAGCCGCCGAGATAGGTCTCGAGGATCTGCTGATTGTTGTGCAGTTCCTCGCCGTCGCCGGCCCAGACGATCTGGCCCGTGTCGAGCAGGTGGATGCGGTCGGCGAGGTCGATGATCCGGCTCGCGTTCTCCTCGACGAGCAGGATCGTCCGTCCCGACGCCTTGAGGTCGATGATGATCTCGTAGATCTGGTCGATGACGATCGGCGCGAGACCAAGCGAGGGCTCGTCGATCATCAGGATACGCCCGCCGGCCAGCAGGCCGCGGCCGATGGCGAGCATGCGGCGCTCGCCGCCCGAGAGCGTGCGCGCGAGCTGCGTGGTGCGCTCCTTCAGCCGGGGCAGGATCTCGTAGATCTTCTCGACCTCCTGCTCGAAGGTCCTGCGCACCCGCGGCAGGTAGGCGCCCATCTTCAGGTTGTCGTAGACGCTCATGTCCGGGAACAGCATGTCGCCCTGAGGGATCAGGACGACGCCGAGCCCGACCACCGTCTCCGCCTCGGCACCCTCGATCCGCCGCCCGGCGAAATGGATCTGGCCGCCGTTCGGCTTGAGCAGGCCGGCGATGCAGCGCAACAGCGTGGTCTTGCCGTGCCCGTTGGGGCCGAGAAGGGTGATGAGCCCGCCTTCGGGCACGTCGAACGAGACGTCCTTGAGGACGCTCTGTCCCTCGTACCCCGCAAACAGGTTCTGAACGGAAAGGAGGGGCTCAGCCATCGGCGGCCGCCCGTTCCGCCAGCATGTGCTGCAGGCGGTCCGCCGTGCCCTCGCCGAGATAGACCTCGACGACGCGGCGGTCGCTCAGCAGCCCCTGGGTATCCCCTTCATAGATCTTCTCACCGTGGTGCATGATGACGACCCGGCTCGAGATCTGCAGCAGGAAGCGCATCACGTGCTCGATCAGGATGATCGTCATGCCCTCGGCGGCGAGGCCTAGGACGATCTCCATCACGTCGTCGACCTCGTGCGGGTTGAGGCCGCCGACCGGCTCGTCGATCAGCAGGAGCTTGGGATCGGTCGCGACCGCGCTCGCCAGCATCAGGAGCTTGCGCTCGAGCACCGGCACGTCGCGCGCGACCGCCTCGGCACGGTCGACCAGCCGGCACAGCTCCAGCGCACGATCCACCCGCTCGCGCACCGCCCGTGAGAAGGTCACGGCCGGCACGCCGTGATCGCCGAGGCCGAACGCCGAGCCGATCAGCACGTTCTCGCGAATCGTGAGCGAATCGAAGCCGGCGTTGAGCTGGAAGGTCCGCGCCATGCCGCGATGACAGATGAGATCGGGACGGACCTTGGAGATGTCCCGTCCCTCCAGCTCGATTTCCCCGCTGGTGGCGGGGTTGATGCCGGAAATGACGTCGAGGAACGTGGTCTTGCCGGCGCCGTTGGGGCCGCCGATGCCGACCACGTCGCCCGGGTAAACGTCGAGATCGAAATCGTCTACCGCTGCCAGCGCGCCGAAATACTTGAAAACGTTACGGCACGCCAGCAGCGGTGTCCGTTCCCCCGAATCCATGGGTTGAACCGTGTTCCTATGTCTTCGGGGCGATGAAACCTAGCTCTTGAACCAGGGCGGGTTGATCCATTCGGCCGTGTCGTAGGGCGACGGTCCGACGTAGACCACGTCCTTGGTCCAGTCCTGACACTGCATCATGATCGTCGGCATGCCGAGCGAGGGATCGGGCGTCTCCGCCGGATAAGGCGCCGCCGCCTGGCCCCACATGAACTTGATGGTCCCCACCACGCCGCGATAGATCGATTCGCGGATGAAGTGGCAGACCTTCTTGTTCTGCTCCATGCCGTCATAGGGCACGCCCGTGCCGCCAGCGCGGCAGGCCGCGATCGCCCACAGGAAGTACGAATCGTAGACCTGGCCCGCGACCGAGGGGGTCGCGTCCTCGCCGAAGCGATCGCGGATCTTCCGCGAGAAGGTGTTGCCGATCTCGTCCTGCAGCGTCCCGATCGTGGTCGAGCAGAACACGCCGTGCCCGGTCTCCTTGACGATGTCGAGGAAGGCCCGCTGCTGCAGCGCGTACTGCACGTAGAGCAGACTGTTGGTCGGGTTCTCGGCGAAGCCGGTGACCAGGCCCGTCTGATCCGTCGCGAAGCCGTGGGTGGCCGCGATGATGGCGGGCTTGACCTCCCGCGCACGAACGAGCGCGGGCCCCCAGTCGTCGACCGGCTGGGTGACGACGTCGTCGATCGTGAGCTCCCAGCCGAACTGCGGGGCGGTGTCACGCGCCGCGCCGGCGATGGTGATGGCGTAGTCGATGCTGCCCGAGAACAGCGCGAAATGGTTGTTGGGGCGTTTCCACTTGCCCAGCCGCTCGAGCTCGTCCAGGAAGTAGATCAGGCCCGAGCCGTAGTAGTACTCGGACGGGTCGTCCTGGAAGATGCACCAGTAGCGGTCCATGTTGTCGCGCACGGCGAACTGGTGGCCGTACTGGGTGTTGTCGTGGATGTAGGGGATGCCTGCATCCGCGATGGTGTCGTACTCGGCGCGGACCGAGAGCGAGTTGTAGCCGTTGACGATGGCATGCACCTCGTGCCGGTCGATCAGGCGCCGCGCGGCCGAGGTTACGGTCTCGGCGGTGATCTCCTTGGTGTCCTCGAAATGGACCTCGATGGGCCGCCCGAGGACGCCGCCATACTCGTTGATCTCCTCGACCGCGAGCGTGATGCCGGCCTCGAAGTTGCGCGAATCGTCCGCGCCCCAACCGGTATAGGGCAGCATGGCGCCGACCGGGATCGGCTCGCCGTCGGCCTTGGCGCCGTTGTTCAGCGCGACCAGGGTGTTGGCCCCGGCCACGCCCATGGCGCCCATCGCCATGGTGCCGGCGAACGACATGAAGCCGCGCCGTGACGGGTTCAGCGGATCGACGATTCCGCCGGAGGCTTTGATCTCCTCGTCGAACTTCTGCTTCTTCGTCTGTTTCCTCTTGTGGAACCACTCCATCGAGCCGCCTCCCCTTTTCTGTGGTTCAAGACTTACTGCGCAGCCGGCCGGCAGGGCGCCGCACCGACCGCATGATCAAGCGGTCGAGGAAAGATTAGCATAGGGATGTGCACGGAGTGCAACCGCAAAGCCGCACGCCGCGGCGCGATGTCCGCGCCCCGCCGACGCTGCCGCCTCAGGCCTCGGCCCGCGCCGCGAGCCGGGCCGCGCCGGCGCCGCCGCTCGGCAGCCAGAAGGCGATGATGCCGACCAGCGCCGCCGATCCGCCGAGGCCGACGAAGAGCCAGAGGAAGCCGCCGGAGATGCCGTGCAGGCCCGCGACCAGCGGCGCCGCGACGGCGCTGGCGCCGAGCCCCAGCAGGAACTTGATGCCGAAGATTCGCGCCCGCCAGTGCTCGGCGGTGTAGCGGGTCACCAGCGCGTCCTGGATCGGGATCTCGCCGACCACCACCATCATCATCGCGAGCGCCACGACGATCAGCCCGTGGCCGGCGAGGAAGCCGGCGGCGGCGATCAGCGGCGCCTGGGCGAAGAGCACCGCGATCCAGACCGGCTTCGCCGGGTAGCGGTCGATCAGCCAGCCGACGCCGATCTGGGCGAAGGCGGCGACGGCGATGACCACGGAGACCAGCGCTCCGATGCCGAGCGCGCCGTCGGCGATGCCGGTCAGCCCCTCGTCGAAGAGCTTGGGCAGCGCGATGGTCGTGGTCTGGAAGGTCAGCCCGGTGAGCGCCGTCGCCACGCCGATCACCAGCACCAGCCTGAGCAGCGTGCGCGAAGGCCGGCCCCCGCTCCAGCTCAGGGGGGGACGGGCGGGCGCCGCGGCCGTGTTGCGCCACTGCCGGCAGACCGCGACGAACAGGATCCCGATGAGCAGCGTGAGCACGCCCGGCACGATGAACGCCGCGCGCCAGCTGATCGCCTCGCTCAACGCCGCGGCGACGATCGCCGCCGCCGCGAGGCCGAGATTGCCGGCGACGCCGTTGACGCCGAGGAGCTTGCCGACCTTCTCCCGCCCCTCGACCAGCATGGCGATGCCCACGGGATGGTAGATCGACGCGAAGAGCCCGATCAGGGTGAGCCCCACCGCGAGCTCGAAAGGGCTGCGCGCGAGCCCGGTGAGGATGGACGAGACGCCGATGCCGACGAAGAACACCGCCAGCATCGCCGGCCGGCTCCAGCGGTCGCCGAGCCAGCCCGCCGGCAGCGTGCCGGCGGCGAACGCGATGAAGCCGGGAACCGCGAGCGAGAGGAGCTCGCCGTAGCTGCGCCCGAACACCCCTTCGAGGGTGAGCACCACGGTGGGGTAGAGCAGCAGGAACAGGTGGTCGAGCCCGTGCCCGACATTGATGAAGAGGATGCGGGAACGGTCCGTCATCGCGTCCTCACCCGCATGGCCCCGGCGAGACGCCCCCGGCGGGCCTCACCGCTCGCCGCGCCTGCCGCCGCTGCGGGGCCGGGGGCAAGGCCGCGTCCGCTACGCGCGGCGGACGGGCCGTGGAGCGGGTGAAGGGAATCGAACCCTCGTCGTAAGCTTGGGAAGCTTCTGCTCTGCCATTGAGCTACACCCGCGCCGCCCGCGACAATAGGAGCCCGCCCCTGCGCCCGCAAGCGCTTCGGCCGCAGCGCCGGGGCCTGCCGGGCGCTTCCCCCGCACTAGGCGCCGCGGCGCGCCGGGCAGCGAGACCTGGAAGTTCCTGCCGTCGCGACACACCACCTCGTGACGCCCGAGAGCGCGGCAGAGCCGTGCAATAACGGTCCGGGGCCTGTGTCATCAGGACTGCGATGCGGCACATGGAAATTGACTGGGGAGGCTGATTGCGCTAGTGTAAGTACCTACATGATGCGGAACATGGGAGAACTGAGAACTATATGTTCCGTGTCTCAATGAGGTCGTCGCGAGGGAGGGGCACCGTCTCGGTGCATGGCGGCCTCTAAAGCAAGAAAGGATAGTGTGATGACACTCCCTCGGAAGCCAATCACTCCGGCCTCGCCCCGTCGGAACGGTCTCATGCCGCGTTCTGCGACAAGGCCGCACACAGCCCCGAGCGATCTCGTTCAAGTGCTTTCCGCCGTTCGTGCTGCTGCTCCTGCCCGGCGGGGTTTAGCACCAGTGCTTGCTGCAGCCCAACCTGTTGCGCAGCTGGCCGAGGCGTTTGCGCCTGCAGCGAAGTTGGCTCGAACGTTGTCAGACTCTCCTGCTGCGCAGTTAGCGCGAACGCTGTCAGCCTCACCCGCCGTACAGTTGGCGAGAACGTTGTCCGCTTCTCCTGCCATGCAGTCCAATGGTCTCAGGCCTCGTCTTGTCCCTCCTATGCCCTCTTTGTTCGACCAACGGCCTTGTGACCGACAGCAAACGGAAATACGGCTTATCAGCGTGAGCGGCACTCGTGAGGACTGGGCCAAGTTGGACGATGGCCACATGGTGGGCCTCTCAGAGTGCTAGCCCTGGAGTAGGCGGCCGAATCTTGGCGTCCCCACCGCGTTAGTAACGACTCGGAGCGGCGTCACCAACAGTTCCTGGGCGACATCACCCCGATCTCTGCTGCGGCAAGAGGTACTGCGACGCGGCCCTCGCAAGCGCGGTCACCTGCGCGCGCGCGGCGTCTTGATTCTGTGGGCGATCCGATTCTCTCTCCGGGCGAGAGCCTCCTCGATCTGCTCCTCCCTCGAGCGAAAGAGGTCCTGCCCGGCCGGCGTCATGGAGGCCAGCAGCCGGTCCATGGTGTCGTCGTGGGGCTCGAGCGTCCCGTCGGCAAGGATATGGGCCACGGCGACGCCGCGTTCGGCCAGGCTGCGGCCGATGAGGATCGTGCGGTGGCAGTCCAGCGGCTCTTTCTCCGCGCACATGAGCGCGATGCGCTCGTCCCCGGCTGACTCGATCACCCGTTCGAGCCCTTCGCGGTAGAGCCGCGTTCGCGCCAGGCGGTCGTAGCGGACGCGCCCGTCCTCGTAGCAGGAGGCGTCGTCCGGCCGCCCGCCGAGCGCATGCCCGAGGAACATGTAGGCGATGCCGCGGGCCGTCAGCGCGGCATCCAGGGCCTTGCGGTTGAACTGCGGATTGAAGCGGCTGTAGGGCGCCGAGCGGACGTCGG
>WTGU01000108.1 GCA_011523425.1 Alphaproteobacteria bacterium | reverse complement strand
CGGATCAGCACGTAGATCTCGTGCTTGGTGCCGATATCGACGCCGCGGGTCGGATCGAAGGTGAGCAGGACGGAGCTCTGCGCCAGCAGCCACTTGGCGATGGCGATCTTCTGCTGGTTGCCGCCGGAGAACGAGGACGCCGTCTTGTAGAGCGCGCGGGGGTGCACCTGCAGGTCGTTCAGCACCTCGTCGACGGCGGCGGCCTCGGCCCTGCGGTCGATCCAGCCGGCGGTGGCGAAGCGGTCGATGATCGGGATCGAGGCGTTGGCGCCGCCGGTGAGCCGGAGAAACAGCGCCTCGGTCTTGCGGTCCTCCGGCACCATGCTGATGCCGGCGCGCACGGCATCGGCGGGCGAGGCCATCGTCAGAGGCCGGCCGCCGAGACTGATGGTGCCGCCATCCAAGCCGCGCTCGCCGAAGAGCGCCTCGAAGAGCTCGCGCTGGCCCATGCCCTGGAGCGCGCCGATACCCAGCACCTCGCCGGGCCAGAGCTGGAAGGAGAGATCGTCCAGGGTGCCGCCGATCCTGAGCCCGTCGCCGGCGAAGGCCGGCGCCTCGGCGTCCGTGCGGCGGTAGTCCTCGCGTTCCGGGTAGATCGCGCCGAGGGAGCGGCCGATGACGAGGCGCACCACCTCGTCGTCGCTCACGTCGTCGATCCCGTAGGAGCCGACGTGACTGCCGTTGCGAAGCACGGTCAGGCTGCGGCAGAAGCGGCGCACCTCCGCCATGCGGTGCGAGATGAAGACGACGGTCATGCCGTCGGCGTTGAGGCTCTCGATGAGCGCGCCGAGCCAGTCCACGTCGGCGGCGGAGAGCGTCGACGTCGGCTCGTCCAGCAGCAGCACCCGGGGCTCCCGCGCCACCGCCTTGGCGATCTCGATCTTCTGGCGGGTGGACAGCGCGAGGTCGCTCACCAGCGCGTTGGGGTCCACGTCGTCGAGGCCGAGACGGGCGAAGTGCCGGGCGACCGTGCGCTTGCTGCCGCGCCGGTCGATCTGGCCTGCGACCAGCGGCTCGTAGGGCAGCAGCATGTTCTGGGTCACCGTCAGATCGTCGATCAGGGTCATTTCCTGAAACGCGGTCTGGATGCCGAGCGCGTGCGCCCGCGCGGGCCGGCCGATCGCCACGTCGTCGCCGAAGACGCGGATGTCGCCCGCGTCCTCGCGGACGAGTCCGGCCAGGATCTTGACGAGTGTGGACTTGCCGGCGCCGTTCTCGCCAATCAGAGCGCGAATCTCGCCCTGCGGAATGGAGAAGCTTACGTCATCGAGGGCGACGGTCGCGCCGAACCGCTTGGAAAGGCCCTCGACCGCGATCGCGGGCGCCGCATCGTTCATGCGTGCCGGCGCCGAAAAGTGTGCGCCGGGGCCCCGTCTGGCTTGCTGTGGGCCCCGGCGCAGCGAGAGCGATGGATCATGGCGGACGAGCCGCCGATCCCTCAGGACTCGTCGTCCAGCATCCCTTCGGTGGCCGCGCGGAAGCCGAGCTCGGGCACCTGCGGCGACCAGAAGTCGATGGCGTAGTCAGGCGGCACGAGACCGGGCCTGATCGTGTTGCAGCCCGCAGCGAACTCCTCGGCCGTGCCGTTCTCGCAAAGCTTCACGTTGTCCTGCGTGACCTCGACGCCGGTGTACCACCTGAGGTGCGGAACGTCCTCATTGCCGTCGAGCACCTCCATGGCGGTCTTGAAGGTGTAGGACACCGCCCAGAGGCCGGAGCCGATCGACTGGCCGACCTTGCCGAGCGCGCCCTCGATCCCGGAATCGACCGGCAGCATCTGCAGCCGGTTGCCGTTGGCGGATTCGCCCGCACACGGGATGATCGGGTTGTCGGGCCACCAGCCGTCCTCCACCTGCATCTGGGAGACGGTGTAGCAGCCGGTCTGCGCCACGATGCCGTCGATGTCCGCCCAGCTATGGGTGGCCAGCAGCTCGCGCATCTTGAGACGGGCCTCGGAGTGGCTCCACATGCCCACCAGCTCGGCCAGCACGTTGACGTCGGGGTGCCGCTCCACCGCCTGCTTGAAGCCCTTGTGGTGGTCCTCGCCGTAGGAGACGCCGGGCACGCCGGTGATGGCGACGATGTTGCCCTTGCCGCCCATCTGGTCGACCACGTACTGGGTGCGGTAGTCGCCGAGCGCCACGCCGTCGATCTTCACGACATAGGCGCAGGGCTCGGTCACGCCGTTGATCACGGCCACGACCACGCCCTTCTTGCAGGCGTTCTTGATGACCTTGTTGAGCGCCGTCGGCGAGATCGGGAAGGCCACGATGGCATCCGCGCCGGCCGCGATCATCGCGTTCATCTGCTGGATCTGCTTCTGCGCGTCGGGGCCCGAGGCCTGGACCCTGAGCTCCACCCGGTCGCGGTACTGCGGCGCCTTGGCCATGGCGATGACGGTGTTCTTGGCCTCCGTCTGCCAGGCATTGCCGACATAGCTCATGCTGTAATAGACGAGGAATTTGCCGTCCTCGGTCTTGGCCTCGGCCTTTTCGGCCGTCACGCCGGCGGCGAGCGCGACGCCTACGCCGGCGGCGGCCGCCCATCGGACGAGCCTGTTCGTTGCCATAATCCTCACTGGTCTCCCTCCCCTTACGATGCTGATTTCTGCGATTGTCCTTCGCTTGGCCGAGTGTGACGCCCGCAGCCGGGACGAGTCAATTGATGCCCGCTTCTGCCGCCCGTTTCGACCGGCCGGGGAATATGGGCTAGGCTCCCGCCGGACCTTGAGGGACGCGAATGGTGGATGCGCGCGACGCCGCCGGGATCGTGGCCGAGACCGACGTCATGGTGCGGATGCGGGACGGCGTGCAGCTCGCCTGCGACGTCTGGCGGCCGGCCTCGGGCGGGCCTCACCCCGCCCTGGTCCAGCGTCAGCCCTACGACAAGCGCGTCGCCCAGACCTACGTCTACGACCACCCCGCGGTCTATGCGCGCCACGGCTATGCCGTGGTAATCCAGGACAGCCGCGGACGCTACGCCTCGGAAGGCGAATTCTACCCGCTCCGCCTCGACGCCGAGGACGGCTACGACACCATCGAATGGTGCGCGGCGCAGCCCTGGTGCAACGGCCGGGTCGGCAGCTTCGGCTTCTCCATCCCCGGCGTGAACCAGCTCCTCGCCGCCGCCCTGCGGCCCCCGCACCTCGCCGCCGCGGTGCCCGGCTTCTACCCCGGCGGCATGTACGAGGGCTTCACCCATGTCGGCGGCACCTTCGGACTCGCGGCGGTGATGGACTGGGCCATCATCATCGCGGGCGAGGCCGCACGCCGGAAGGGCGATACGCAGGCGCTGGAGACCATCGGTGCCGCGGCGGGCGCCTGCGGCCGCTGGCCGGCGGCGCTCTCGCTCAGGGACATTCCCTTCCTCGAGACGCCGGACCTCCTCCCCTTCCTCAAGGACTATGTCGACCACCCGGCCCACGACGCCTACTGGGAGGAATGGGAGCTCGCGCCGCGCCTCGGCAGGATCGACGTGCCCTGCCTCCACGTCAGCGGCTGGTACGACAGCTTCATCCCGCAGACCATCGCGGCCTACGAGGAGCTGAGCGCCGCCGGCCGGGGCGAGCACCGGCTGCTCGTCGGCCCCTGGTATCACATCCCGTGGACCCAGCAGGTCGGCGCGATCGACTTCGGCGACGACGCGAAGAACACCGTCAGCCTCTACGAGCGCGCCTGGTTCGACGCTTGGCTGAAGGACGACCGCACCGCGCTGGAGGCGCTGCCGCCGGTGCGCGTCTTCGTCACAGGCGAGAACCGCTGGCACGACGCCGACGCCTGGCCACTCGCCGGCGCAGGCCAGGAGCGCTGGTACCTCCACAGCGCAGGCCGCGCCAACTCGCTGAGCGGCGACGGCACGCTGGACCGGGAGCCGCCGGGCGACGAGCCGCCGGACTTCTTCGTCTACAACCCCTTCGACCCGGTGCCGAGCATGGGCGGCCACTCCTGCTGCCTGCCCGCGACCGCGCCCATGGGGCCGATGGACCAGCGCCCGGTCGAGTACCGCAACGACGTGCTGGTCTACACCTCGCCGCCGCTGGACGCGCCCTGCTTCGCCGCCGGCTTCGTCACGGCGCGGCTCAACGCGGCGACCAGCGCCACGGATACCGACTTCACGGTGAAGCTCTGCGACGTGGAGCCCGACGGTCGCGCGATCAACCTCTTCGAGGGCGTGATCCGCGGCCGCTTCCGGGAGAGCCGGGAAGCCGAGGTCCCGCTCGAGCCCCACCGGGTCTACGAATTCGACATCGACGTGGGCGTGATCTGCCACACGTTCCGCGCCGGTCACCGCGTCCGGGTCGAGGTGTCGAGCAGCAACTATCCCGCCTTCGACCGCAACCCGAACACCGGCGGGCCGATCGGGGCCGAGCACGCCTTCGACCTCCAGCCCGCGCACCAGACCGTGTTCCACGACGCGGCGCGCCCGTCATACATCGAGCTGCCGGTCATCCGGCACCCCTGACCGCCCAGAGGAGGACACCGGGATGGCCGACGACCGCACCCACCTCACGCCCGCGAGCGAAGCCTGGATGAGCGCACGCCCGGCCTCGGCAGCGGTGCGCGCCGGCGATCTCGTGTTCCTCTCGGGCCAGGCGAGCGTGACCGACGACGGCCGGGTGACGGACCCCGGCGACGCGGAGGCCCAAGCGCGCAACGCCTTCGCCCGGACGCGTGCCGTGCTGGAGGAGGCCGGCGCCGGCATGGACGACGTGCTCGACGTGATGACCTTCCACAAGGACCCGCGCACGATGGACGCGGTATTCGCCGCGGGCCGCGAGGCGTTCGCCGCACCCTATCCGGCGTGGACCGCGCTCGGCATGGTGGGCGGCCACGATCCGGGCATCGAGGTGGTGGTCCGCGTGATCGCACATGCGGGTTCGGGCGAGAAGCAGGCCGTGAGTCCCGCCGGCTTCGGCTGGATGGAGGGCCTCCCCATGTCGCCCGCCTGCCGCAAGGGCGACTACCTCTTCACCAGCGGCATCGTCGCCGCCGACGATGGAGGCGCGGTGGTGGCGCCTGCCGATCACATGGCGCAGGTGCGCTTCTGCTACGACCGGCTCAAGGACGTCATGAGCACGGCGGGCGGGTCGCTCGACGACATCGTCGACATGATCTGCTTCAATCACGACGCCCGCGGCATGGATGCAGCCGTCGATACCTGGTGCAACGAGACGGTGCCGGAAATTTCCGTCGGCGAGGCCACGTCCTACACGGCGATCGGCATGACGGGCCTCCATCGCATGGGCCAGGTCGGCTGCTACCGGGCGATCGCGGACTTCAGCGCAGGCCCCCGCGTCGCGCACAACCTGCCGAGCGTCCACTGGCACGAGCAACGCATCTCGGGCGCGAGCCGCAAGGCCAAGGGGCGGCTCATCGGCATCTCCGGCCAGGTCGCCTCGGACGGGGAGCAGAACATCATCGCCCGCGGCGATGTCGCCTCCCAGGCGCACTACTGCTTCAGCCAGATCCGGGGCGTGCTGGAGAAGCACGGCGCCGGTCTCGACGACATCGTCGAGATCGTCTCCTTCCACAAGGACCCGAGAGCCTGGGAGACGGTGATGGCGGTGGGGAGCGAGCTATTCGCGCAGGGCCGCGGCCCGGCCTGGACGCCCATCGGCTGCACCGGCCTCTATCTCGAGGGCTATCTGCACGAGATCTACGCGATCGCCATGGTGTGAGCGCGGCCGCTCGCATCACGGGAGCCACGGCATGCCCCGGCAGGGAGGGACACGATGATCACGCTTCACAATCCGGATACCGTTCCGTCGCCCGCGTCGTTCTACAGCCAGGCGGCCGAAGTCGGGCAGGCCGGGCGCTGGCTCCACATCTCCGGCCAGGTGGGCGTCACGCCGGACGGGACACTGGCGGACGGCTTCGAGGCACAGAGCGATCAGGTCTGGCGCAACATCGCCGCCTTGCTCGCCGCCGCCGGCATGACCATGGACAATCTCGTGATCGTCCGCGCCCTGCTGGTGGACCGCGCCCACCTTGCGGCCTATCGCGACATCAGGGACCGCCACCTGAAAGGCCATCAGGCGGCGTCCACGCTGCTGATCGTCGCCGGCCTCGCCGACGAGCGCTGGCTGATCGAGATCGAGGCGCTGGCCGCCGCGGACTCCTGAGTCTCCTCGATCAGGCGTCTTCGTCTTCCGCGCCTGCGCCCGCGCCGTTCTCGGCCGAGGTGATGGCGCATTCGGATTCGCGCCACCAGAGCGCCTCCAGATCGGTCACGTCGACGCCGCGATCCCAGATCCGCGCCTTGACCGGGCCGATGTCCGTATCGAGGGTCTGGTCGAGGTACTTGCCCTTGTAGATCGTCGCCCCGCTGGTGCACGGCAGCCGGTTGACGCCGGGCTCGTCGATCGCCTCGCCCCTCGGGCTGAGCCTGATCCGCTCCGCCCGCACCGCCACGCAGGCGGGCGCGCCCGCCTCGGCCGGGCCGGCGCCGCTCCAGGCGCCGCTGATCACATGGGCGCCGATGCGCACGCTGGCGGTGCCGTTCCGCACGCCTTCGATGGTTCCCTCGAGCAGGTTCTCCACCCCCATGAAGTCGGCGACGAAGCGGGTGGCCGGCCGGTCGAACAGGTCCGTCGGCGGCCCCTCCTGCACGATCCGTCCGCGCCGCATCAGGATGATGCGGTCGCTCATGGTGAGCGCCTCTTCCTGGCTGTGAGTGACGTAGATGAAGGTGAGGCCGAGCTTCTCGTGCAGGTCGAGCAGCTCCACCTGCATGTCGACGCGCAGCTTCTCGTCGAGCGCGCCGAGCGGCTCGTCGAGCAGCAGGATCGCGGGCTCCGTCACCAGCGCGCGGGCCAGCGCCACCCGTTGGCGCTCGCCGCCGGAGAGCTGGTGGACGCGGCGGCCGTACTTGTCCAGCAGGCGCACCAGCGCGAGCGCGTCTTCCGCCCGCTTGCGGCGCTGATCCTTCTCGATGCCGCGCACACGCAGGCCGTACTCGACGTTCTGGCCGACCGACATGTGGGGGAAGAGCGCGTAGTGCTGGAACACCGTGGTGCAGTTGCGCCGCGACGCCGGGATCGCCGAAACATCCTCGCCGTCGATGGCGATGCGCGCGATCCGGGTCGGGCGCTCCAGCCCGGCGACGATCCTGAGCAGCGTCGTCTTGCCGGAGCCGCTCTCTCCCAGCAGGGTGAGGAACTCGCCGCGCCGCGCCGTGATCGACACGTCGTTGAGGGCGACGACGTCGCCGAAGCGATGGGTCGCGTGCTCCACCTGCAGGATCTGGTCGCCGCCGGCCTCGGCGATAGGCGGCGCGGCTGCTTCACTCTGTGCCATGTCGGCGTCCTCCGAAGGCAGGCCCGATCGCGAGGAAGGTCGGCCCGATGCTCTCGATCGTCACCAGCGTGCTCGTTGCTTGGATCGGCGGCCCCATCCTGTCGTGCGCGTCCGATTATATCCAGCCGCCATGAGCGCTGACCGCGACCGACCCGCGATCGGCGCCGCTAGTGGTCGAAGTGGTAGACGATCTGATCGAAGCGGTCGCGGGGGAAGGAGAAGACGAAGACCAGCGGGTCCACGCCGGTGCAGCTGATGGCGTGCCGCGCGCCCGGCGGGACGTAGATCGCGGAGCCCGGCCCGACGGCGGTCGTGCTCCCCTCGATCTCCATCTGCCCCTGGCCGCTTACGATGTAATAGGTTTCCGCGGGATCGTGGTGGTGACGCTCCAGGCCCGCGCCCGGCAGGACTTCCGCGATCCCGGTGACGAGCCCGCTGCTCCCGAGCCTGTCGCCGTCGATGAGCAGCTTCCAGCGGATCCCGCTGCCGACGGCGAGGCCGGAATCGGCTCCTCCCTGCCAGTCGAGATCGGCCTGGTCCACGATGGCGGGCTTCGGCGTGGTCATCGGCGTCTCCTCTACGGCGCCGGGCGATCCGCCGTCAACCGATCCGGTTACACGGGTTCAGCGGCTCGCCGCCGGCGAGCACGCGGACCACCTCCTCGGCGCCGCGCCGCCGGAGCTCCGCCAGCGAGGCGTCGGACGAGAACGCCACGTGCGGCGTGGCGATCACGTCCGCGCGGGCGACGAGGGCCGCCGGCGGGCTCGGCTCGCCTTCCACCACGTCGAGGCCGGCGCCGGCAAGCCGGCCGGCCTCCAGCGCCTCGATCAGCGCCTCGTTGTCCACCACCGGGCCCCGGCTCACGTTGACGAGGAAGGCGCCGGGCTTGACCCGGGCGAGGAAGGCCGCGTTCACCAGATGGTGCGTCGCCTCGGTGAGGGGCAGGTGGACGACGATGATGTCGGATTCGGCAGTCAGCGCGTCGAGCCCGACCCGGCGCGCCGGCACGTCCGCCGGCACGTCCGCGATGTCGTGGCCGATCACGGTCATGCCGAGGGCATCGAGCTTGCGCGCGGTGCACCGCCCGATCCGCCCGAGCCCGAGGATGCCGGCGGTCAGCGTCGCCCCCCGACGCAGACGGGCGCCGGAGGGATCCCAGGTGCCGGCCTTCACCGCGCGGTCGAAGTGCACGATGCCGCGAAACCACGCGTAGGCCAGCGCCACCGCGTGGTCCGAGACCTCCTCGACGCAATAGTCCGGCACGTTGCCGACCCAGGTGCCGCGCGCCGTGGCGGCGTCCACCGCGATGTTGTCGAGCCCCACCCCCATCCGCTGCACGATCTGCAGCGCCGCGGGGCGGCCGATCGCCTCGGCGGAGATCTCGGCCCAGCAGGTGAGGATCGCGGCGGGGTCGTGCTCCGCGACCATGGCCTCCACCGCCGCCGCCGGGCTCGGCTCGGAGGGGCCGGTGACCAGCCGGTGGCCGGCGCCCTCTATCACCTCGCGCTCGATGGCCACGTCAGGCCAGGCGAAGTCGGTCTGCAATACGGTCGCCATGTGTCCCTGCTCCCCCTCACGCGGAGTCCTGCGCGCACGCTCCGCCGCCGCTCCGGCCATGGTAGCAGGCCGCCGACGGATGATCGCGGACGTTAGTACGGGCCAAACCATGGCTGGCGAGGGACGCCGGCTCGTGACACCATGGCGACGAGGCCGATCCACACGCGAGGCGCCGCCATGACCCCAGAGCAGGTGCTTGCCCACTCACCCACGGTGCTGACCGAGGCCCAGCGAGAGGCCTATTTCCGCGACGGCTACCTGCTGCTCGAGTGCTTCGTGCCGGACGACTGGCTGGCGACGCTGCGGGGCTTGAGCGAGCGCTTCATCGAGGAGAGCCGGAGCCTCACCGAGTCGAACGGGAAGTTCGACCTCGAGCCCGACCACAGCGCGGACGAGCCCCGGCTCCGGCGCCTGGTCCAGCCTGTGGCGCTGCACCCCGACTACTGGCGCTTCGCGAGCGAGTCGTGCATCACCGATCTCGCCCAGGACCTGCTCGGGCCTGACGTGATGTTCCACCACTCCAAGCTCAACTTCAAATGGTCGGGCGGCGGCGAGGAGGTGAAGTGGCACCAGGACATCCAGTACTGGCCGCACACCAACTACAGCGTGCTCACCATCGGCGTCTATCTGGAGGACGTGGACGAGAGCATGGGGCCGATGGGCGTGATCCCCGGCGCGCACGAGGGCGAGCTCTTCGACCTCTATGACGGCAACGGCTGCTGGGCCGGCGCCATCGACGAGACGGACCTCGCGCGGGTGCCGGCGGAGAACGCGGTCTACCTGCAGGGCCCGGCCGGCTCGGTGACGGTCCACCACTGCCGCATGATTCACGGCTCCAAGCCCAACACCCATCCGGCGCGCTCGCGGCCGCTGCTGCTCAACAGCTTTTCGTCCGCCGACGCGCTGCCGGTGACACCCTACAACTACGATTCGATCCACAACGGGGAACTCGTGCGGGGCCAGCGCGCGCGCTGGATCCACTTCGACCCGCGGCCCTGCCTCCAGCCGCCGGACTGGTCGAAAGGCTACACCTCGATCTTCGCGATCCAGCAGGCCGAGGAGAACGAACGGCAGGCTGCGGCTGCGGAATAGCCCGGACGCGCCGCTTGACCGGCTGCGCCCGAGCCGATAGGGAACGCCGCATCGACAGCCGGCCGCCGCGCTCGCGGGGCAACCCCGCGGGCGTTTTGAGTCGGCGCTTCGGGCGCTTCGCCGGGCACGCGGCCGGGGATGCGGGCGCGGAGGGACGATGACCAGCAACAAGCGGATTCTCATCCTTGCCGGCGACGGCATCGGGCCCGAGGTCATGGCCCAGGTGGAGCGGGTCATGGAGTGGCTCGCGGCCCGTCGCGCGTTCTCCTTCGAGGTGAGCGGCGGGCTCGTCGGCGGCGCCTGCTACGAGGCCCACGGCACGCCGCTCACCGACGAGACGCTGGCGGACGCGCTCGCCGCCGACGCGGTGCTCTTCGGCGCCGTCGGCGGGCCGCAGTGGGACGACGTGGCGCGTCACGCCAGACCCGAGATGGGCATCCTCAGGCTGCGCAAGGAGATGGACCTCTACGCCAACCTGCGGCCGGCGCTGGTGTTCGACCCGCTGGTCGCGGCGTCCACGCTCAAGGAGGACGTGGTGCGCGGGCTCGACCTGATGATCGTCCGCGAGCTCACGGGCGGCATCTACTTCGGCGAGCCGCGCGGCGTCGACACGCTGGCGGACGGCACGCGGCGCGGCTTCGACACCGAGGTCTACAGCGCGTTCGAGATCGAGCGGGTCTGCCGCGTCGCCTTCGAGCTCGCGCGCCGGCGCGGCAACCGGGTGCACTCGGTGGAGAAAGCTAACGTGATGGAATCCGGCAAGTTCTGGCGCGACGAGGTGACGGCGCTGCACGCGGCCGACTATGCCGATGTGGAGCTGCAGCACATGTACGCGGACAACTGCGCCATGCAGCTCGTGCGCCAGCCCAGGCAGTTCGACGTGATCGTCACCGGCAACCTGTTCGGCGACCTGCTGAGCGACTGCGCGGCGATGCTCACCGGCTCCCTCGGCATGCTGCCGTCCGCCTCCCTCGGCGCGTCCGACGCGGGCGGGCGGCGCAAGGCGCTCTACGAGCCGGTACACGGGTCAGCGCCCGACATCGCCGGCCAAGGCCTCGCCAATCCGCTGGCGGCGATCCTCAGCTTCACGATGATGCTGCGCTATTCGTTCGATGCCGCGGACGATGCGGACCTGATCGAGGGGGCGGTGCAGGACGCGCTGGCGCAAGGCCTGCGTACCGCCGACATCATGCAGGACGGGATGACCGGGGCCTCGACCGAGGCCATGGGCGATGCCGTGCTCGGCGCGCTCGACAGGCGCGCCGGCTGATCGCCGGGCAGGAGGACCGCATCCATGGGCTATCGTGTCGCCGTCGCCGGCGCCACCGGCAATGTCGGGCGCCAGCTTCTCTCCGTGTTGGCCGAGCGCGATTTCCCCGCCGACGAGGTCATCGCGCTGGCCTCGCGCAACTCGGTCGGCAAGGAAGTCTCCTTCGGCGAGGACGCCACGCTCGCGGTGCACGACCTTGCGGAATTCGACTTCGCCGGCGTCGATCTCGGCCTGTTCTCGCCGGGTGGCGCCGTCTCCAGGGTCCACGCCCCGCGCGCCGCCGATGCCGGCTGCGTGGTCATCGACAACACCTCGCAGTTCCGCATGGACGAGGACGTGCCGCTGGTGGTGC
>WTGU01000002.1 GCA_011523425.1 Alphaproteobacteria bacterium | reverse complement strand
CCGCCGCGCTCATCACCATCGACTTGCTGACGAAGCCGGAGAAGAGCGGGAAGGCGGAGATCGACGCCGCGCCCACGATGCAGAGCCCGGTGGTCTGCGGCATCGACTTGTAGAGCCCGCCGAGCTCCGAGCCGTTGATCTTGCCGGTCTGGTGCAGGACCGCGCCCATGGACATCAGCAGCAGCCCCTTGAAGATCACGTCGTTGAAGGCGTGGCTCACCGCGCCGTTGAGCGCGAGCGACGTGCCGATGCCGATGCCCACCACCATGAAGCCGATCTGGTTGATCATGCTGTAGGCGAGCACGCGGCGGAGATCGTTCTCGATCACGGCGAAGAAGATGGGGAAGGCCGTCATCGCCGTGCCGATGGGGATCAGCACCTCGGTGCCGGCATAGCCGCGCGCCAGCGCGTAGACCGCGAGCTTGGTGGTGAACGCGCTCAGGAAGACCATCCCGGTCGGCGTCGATTCCGGGTAGGCGTCGGTGAGCCAGGTGTGCACCAGCGGGAACCCGCACTTGATGCCGAAGGCGACGAAGATCATCACCCCGCCGAGGCTGCCGATCCCGATATGGTCGAAGGCGGCGGACCCGGTCTCGCCGATCAGGATCACCGCGCCCCCCAGCAGCAGCAGGCCGGAGACGAGCTGGAACACCAGGTAGCGCATGGCAGCCCGCACCGCCCGGGGCTCCCGCCGGGCAAGGATCAGCAGCACCGAGCCGAGCGTGGCGCCTTCCCAGAAGATCACCAGGCTGATGAGGTCGCCGGCGAAGACGGCTCCCAGCGCCGAGCCCGCATAGAGCAGGACCCCGGCCTGCTGCAGGCGGTCGCGCACATGGAAGGCGAAGACGGCGCCGATGAAGGCGGCGATATGGAAGAGGAGTCCGAAGAGGAGGCTCAGCGAATCGGCCCGCAGCAGCTCCAGTCGGTGGTCGAGCAGGGGAACCTCGAGCCCCGGCGTCCCGTTCCACACGAACCACAGGTTGATGCCGCCGAGCAGCGGCACCGCCGGCACCAGAAGGCGGCGCAGCGGCGCGGGCGCTACCGCCGTGAGCAGCGCCGCGGCGAGGAAGATGAAGGCGGGCGGGATGCTACTCGTCATAGTAGTCCTCGCGCCGCATCACCAGCCGGCGCAGCTCCTTCGCGGCAAGCACGAGCACCACGCAGGCGATGAAGCCGAAGAAGCCGTAGAAGCCGAACCAGCCTTCCCAGGGGAACTCGTCGTGCCGGTCGAAGCCGGCGTCGATCACCAGTACGCCCACGCAGAGCGCGGCGAAGACGGCGATCAGGCGCAACACGTTGCGGCGCTCGTCGAGCCAGTATTTCTTCTTCATCTCTGCCTCTCAGGGCGATCCGGCGAGGGGCTGCACGAGCTCGAGCAGGGCCTGCGGGTAGAAGAAGAGCGCGGCCGTGCCCAGCGCCGCCACCAGCGTCGCCGCGAGGATCGGCCAGGGCGCCTCCTCCCTGCCGGCCGCCACCGGGAGACCGCCCGCCGGGAAGAAGGCGCGCGCCAGGATCGGCACGAAGTAGAGCGCGTTGAGCAGTGAGCTGCCGAGCAGCACCGCGATCACGGGCACGAGGCTGCCCTCGTCGGCGCCGCCCACCAGATACCACTTGCTCCAGAGCGCGGCGAAGGGCGGCAGGCCGATCAGCCCGAGCGCGCCGACGGTGAACGCCCCCATGGTCACGGGCATGCGGTAGCCGATGCCGTCGAGCTCGCTCACCAGCCGCTTGTGGGCGGCGGTGTAGATCGCACCCGCGCAGAAGAAGAGCGTGATCTTGCCGAAGGCGTGGGTGGCGATGTGCATGGCGCCGCCCACGACGCCGAAGCCGGTCGCGAGCGCACCCCCCAGCACCACGTAGGCGAGCTGGCTCACCGTCGAGTAGGCAAGCCGGCGCTTCAGGTCGTCCTGGCGCAGCGCGATCAGCGAGGCGATCACGATGGTGGCCGAGGCGACGGCGATGAGCCACTCGCTGCCTGCCATCGAGGCGACGAAATCGAGGCCGAAGATGTAGACCAGCACCTTGAGCACCGTGAAGACCCCGGCCTTCACCACCGCCACCGCGTGCAGCAGGGCGCTCACCGGCGTCGGCGCCACCATCGCCGCCGGCAGCCAGGCGTGCAGCGGCATGAGCGCCGCCTTGCCGATGCCGAACATGTAGAGCACCAGCAGCACGGCGGCGGTGCGCTCGCTCACCGCGCCGGCGAGAATGCCGCCCGCGCGGAAGTCGAGCGTGCCCACCTCCACCCAGGTCCAGAGGATGGCGAAGAGCTGCAGCAGGATGGAGGTCGAGAGCAGGAAGCCGAGATAGGTCCGGCCCGCGCGCCGCGCCTCCTCCGTGCCGCTGTGGGTGACCAGCGGATAGGTGGAAAGCGTCAGCGCCTCGTAGAAGAGGAAGAGGGTGAACATGTTGCCGGCGAAGGCGACGCCGATGGCGCTCGCCAGCGCCGCGGCGAAGCAGGCGTAGTAGCGGGTCTGGTGGCCTTCCCGGTTGGCGCGGACGTAGCCGATCGAATAGACCGTCGTCACGATCCAGAGGAACGAGGCGATCAGCGCGAAGAGCGCGCCCAGCGGCTCGAGCGCGAAGGCGACCGGCAGCCCCGGCACGATGTCGAAGAGGGCGACGCGGGGCGCATCGCCCGCCATCACCGCCGCCGCCAGCGAGACCACCAGGCCGAAGAGGGCTATGGCAGCCGCGAGCGAGGCGAGCTCCTGCAGCCTGGGCCACCGGGCGCACGCCCAGACCAGCAGCGCGCCCGCGATCGGCGCCGCGAGAGCGGCGAGGAGTTGCGGGGCGTGGCTCATGGCGCGCCCAGCAGCACCGCGGCCGCCCGCTCGGCGATGCCGACGGTGAGATCG
This sequence comes from Alphaproteobacteria bacterium, assembly GCA_011523425.1. Lineage (GTDB taxonomy): Bacteria > Pseudomonadota > Alphaproteobacteria > UBA828 > UBA828 > WTGU01. The sequence goes on along the minus strand of WTGU01000002.1, from coordinate 42,270 downwards.
GTGTGGAGTCCGAAATAGACCGAGCCCGCGATCATCGCCCAGATCGAGAGCTGCATCGCCCAGGGCGCCTCCCGCACCGGCTCGCCGCCCTCCGGGGCTGCGCGGAAATAGGCGGCCTCGATCACGCGGCCCACATAGGCAAGCGCGATCAGCGAGCCGACGAGCACGAAGAGCGCCACCGGCCAAAGGCCCTCCTCGAACGCGCCCTGGACGAGATACCACTTGCTGACGAAGCCCGACGTGATCGGCACGCCCACCAGGCCGAGGCCGCCGATCACGACCGCCGCCATGGTGAAGGGCATGCGCCGGCCGAGGCCGTGCAGCGCGGAGAGATCGGTCGCGCCGAGGCGATAGGCGATCGCGCCGGCGGCGAGGAAGAGCCCGCCCTTCATCAGCGCGTGGTTGAAGACGTGGACCAGCGCGCCGGTCACGCCGGTCACAGAGGCGAGCCCGATGCCGACGCCGAGATAGCCGATCTGGCCGACGCTGGAGAACGCGAGCAGGCGCTTCAGGTCGGTCTGGAAGAGCGCCGCGAGCGAGCCGGCCAGCACGGCGATCAGCGAGAGCGAGAGCAGCACCTCCTTCAGGGGCAGCGTGCCGAAAGCGAAGGGGGCGCCGAACACCGTGAAGACGAAGCGGAGCAGCATGTAGGCGCCGACCTTGGTCGCGGTCGCGGCGAAGAACGCGCTCACGAAGGACGGCGCGTAGGCATAGGCATTGGGCAGCCAGAGGTGGAAGGGGAAGAGCGCGAGCTTGATCAGCACGCCGACGGTGATGAAGGCGAAGGCCGCGAGGATGGCCGGCGTCTCGCCCAGCGCCGGCACGCGCTCGGCCAGGTCCGCGATGTTGAGCGTGCCGGTCTTGGCGTAGAGGAAGCCGATCCCGATCAGGATCAGCGAGGCGCCGATGGTGCCGATGATGAGGTACTGGTAGGAGGCCGTCAGCGCCCGCCGGCGACGGCCGAGCGCGATCAGCACGTAGCTCGCGAGCGAGGAGATCTCGAGGAAGACGTAGATGTTGAAGGCGTCGCCGGTCGCGGCGATGCCGAGCAGGCCGGTGAGCGCGAGCAGGAAGACGCAATAGAAGAGATGCTGCCGCTCGGGCCTGATCTCCTGCTCCACGCTCTGGCGCGCGTAGGGCATCATCAGCGCGGCGGTGCCGGCGAGGATCAGGAGGACGAAGGCGTTGACCCCGTCCAGCCGGTACTCGATGCCGATGGGCGGCGCCCAGCCGCCGAGGCGGTAGGAGATCGGGCCTGCGCCCATCGCCTGATCGAGCAGGAGCGCCGCGATCGCCAGCATGCCCCAGCAGACGATCGTGGTGAAGGCCCAGGCCCAGCGCCCGCGCCTGAGCAGCACGCAGACCGGCGCCGCGATCAGCGGCAGCGCCACCTGAAGCACCGGCAGATGGCTGGCGATCATCGACGATCCTGCTCGTCGATGTCGTCCTCCTCGACGGTTCCGTAGGCGCGCTTGATCGCGACGGTGAGCGCGAGGCCGACCGCGAGCGTCGAGACGGAGACGACGATCGCCGTGAGGATCAGCACGTGGGGCAGCGGGTTGGAGTAGACGTCGTAGGCCGGATCGATGATCGGCGCGGTGCCGCCCTCGACCTTCCCCACCGTGATGTAGATCAGGAAGATCGCGGTCTGGAACATGCCGAGCCCGATCAGCTTCTTGACCAGGTTCGACGGCGCGATGATGGCGTAGAGCCCGATCATCGCCAGCGCGATCGCGGCCCAGTAGTTGACGTGGGTGAGAGCCTCCACCTCGGCGTCACTCGGCAAGGACGCAGAAGATGATCGTCATCACCGCGGCGACGGCGATGCCGACGCCGATCTCGATGATAATGATCCCCACGTGATTGCCGTGGGTCGCGTCGAGGGAGAGGGCGCCGTACTCGAGGAAGCTGCCGCCGGCGATCATCGAGGCGATCCCGACGCCGGCATAGAGGAGCATCCCCAGCGAGGCGATGATTGCGAGAAGGCGCGGCGGCGCCACGCTGCGCACGGCATGCGTGCCGAACACGAGCCCGTAGAGGATGAGGCCGGCGCCGAAGATCACGCCCGCCTGGAAGCCCCCGCCCGGCCCGTAGTCGCCGTGCATCTGCACGTAGAGCGCGAAGAGCAGGATCGGCGGGATCAGCAGCTTGGCGACCACGCGGAGCACGAGGTTGTCCGTCATTCGCGGTCCCTCTCGCCCTCGCTCCCGCCTTCGCTCGCGCCCGCGCCCTCGCGGCGGCGGCGGGCGATCCCGAGCAGCAGCAGCACGCCCATGCCGGCGGTGAAGATCACCGTCACCTCGCCAAGCGTGTCGAAGCCCCGGTAGGAGGCCAGCACCGCGGTCACGATGTTGGGCACGCCGGTCTCCGCCTCGCCGTGCTCCAGATAGTGGGGCGCGACATGCTGCTGCGCCGGCGCCTCAGGATCGCCGAAGCCCGGCAAGTCGAGCGTGCCGTAGATCAGCAGCCCGCCGACGGCGAGCGACGCCGCGATCGCGGGCAGGGGCCGGCGATGCGCGATCTTCTCGTGCCGGCCGGTGGCGGCGATGGCGAGAAGCATGAAGACCGTGGTCACGCCCGCACCGACGGCGGCCTCGGTGAAGGCCACGTCGACCGCATCGAGCACGACCCAGAGCGCGGCCATGACGAGGCTGTAGATGCCGAGCACGAGCGCGGCCGCGAGCATGTTGCGCAGCGTGACCACGACGAGCGCCGCCGCGACCAGCAGGACCAGGAGCAGAATGTCGACGTAGATGTCTATGGCGCTGGGTCCCTGGGCTTCCGGCTCCATGGCACGAGCCCGCCGAGCAGGGCGGCGCGGGCGAGCGCATGGGAGGCGGTCGGCGCGGTGAACACCAGGAAGACGAATATCAGCACGAGCTTGAGCGTGGTCAGCGAGAGGCCGGCCTGGAACATGAAGCCGAGCAGGATGAAGCCCGCGCCGGCGGTGTCGGCCACGCTCGCGGCATGGACCCGGGTGAAGACGTCCGGCATGCGGATCAGCCCGAGACCGCCGACCAGGATGAACGCGGCGCCGATGCCGATGCTGATCCAGCTCAGGATGTCGACGATCACGGCGCGCCCTCGGCGCTCTCGGCGCTCTCCGCGTCCTCCGCATCCCGCGCGCGCCGGCGCCTGATGTAGCGCAGCACCGCGACGGTGCCGATGAAGTTGATGAGCGCGTAGACCAGCGCGATGTCGAGGAACTCGGGCCGGCCCATGAGGAAGCCGACGCCAGCGATCAGCAGCACCGTCATGGTGCCGATCGTGTTCACGGCCAGCACGCGGTCGTAGACCGTCGGCCCCAGATAGGCGCGGATCAGCGCGAGGAAGACGGTCACCACGAGGGCCGCGACCGCAGCGAGGGCAGCGAGGGACGTCACGATTCGCCCTCCACCTGCGTGACGCGCCGGTCCATGCCGCCCTGCTTCAGCTCGTCCATGCCCTGCCTGGTGAGCGCGTGGACCTCGATGCCGTCCGCCGTCACCGACGTGGAGAGCGTTCCCGGCGTGAGCGTAATGGAGTTGGCGTAGATCACCCTGCCGAGGTCCGACTTCTGGCTCGCCGGCACGGTCTCCAGCACCGGGTCGATGCGAAGGCGGGGCGAGAGCACGATGCGGCCCACCTGCAGCGCGGAGAGCACGATCTGGATGGTCAGCCAGCCCCAGTAGAGAGGGATGCGGTAGCCGACGAGATGCATGGGGTGGCCCTCGTGGTCCACCACGTCCATGCGCAGCGCCACCGCCACCGCGAAGACCGTGCAGGCGGCCCCCATGGCGAGCAGGAAAGGCGTGTAATGACCGGACAGTACGAGCCAGAGCCCGTAGAGACCGACGAACAGGCTGAGCGCGTGACGCACGCGAATCCCTCGTGCGGAGCCGGGAGCGCCCGGATTATGCCCCTCGCGCCGCGGCTCGCAACCAGGAATGGCGCCCTCGGCCCCTCCTCACCCCGGCCCTCTCCTCCCCATTGGGGAGGAGAGGGAGAGTACGCGGCGCCAACCGAGGCGTGGGACATGAGGAGTCGGGTCGCGCAGCGGCCCGGACGGCGCGACCGCGCGTCGTACGTCCACGTGCGCGGGGCGCACGATCGAGCGGAGCGAGCGTCCGGCGATTGAGGGAAGAGAATAGGGGAGGCCAGGGACCGGTCGGGGCAGAAAGCGGCCCGGATCAGCCCTGCACCCGCGCGAGCTTCTGCAGGCTGCGGAGATAGCGCGGCGGCTTCAGGTGCATGCCCCGCATGGTCCAGGAGACCTCGCCCACGTAAAGATCGCCCCGCGAATCGACATCGAGGCCGTGAAGCGCGAGGAACTGGCCCGGCCCCTCGCCGCCGACATCCTCGCCCGCCCGGCAGATCAGCGCCCCGCTGGGGTCGTAGATGCTCACCCGGTTGCCGATGCAGGGGCAGTCGGTCAGCCCCGGCGAGAAGGCCTGCAGGCCGACGTCGGCGCCGAGCTCGCCGATGAAGACCGTCGCGTCCTCGTCGATGGCGAGCGCGCAGGGGCGGTAGATGTCGTGCCAGATCGCCAGCACGTTGCCCTCCTCGTCGAACACCTGCATGCGGTGGTTCTCGCGATCGGCGACGTAGAGATTGTCGGCGTCGTCGAGCACGACATTGTGCGGCCAGGCGAACTCCCCCGGCCCCACCCCCGGCCTGCCCCAGGAATGCTCCAGCGTGCCGTCGCTGGCGTAGCGGTGGATGCGCGCGTTGCCGTAGCCGTCGGAGACGAAGATGCGGCCGGTGTGCTTCGAGACCGCGACATGGGTGGGCAGGTTGAAGGGCTTGCCGCTCCAGCGCGGCGCGCACTCGCCCTTGGTGCCGAGCGCCATCACGATGCGCCCCTCGCGGGTGCACTTGTAGACGATGTGGTCGCGGTCATCGACGCACCAGACGTAGTCGTCCACGTCGATGTGGATGGCATGCGGCCGGCCGCCGAAGATGTCCTCGCCCCAGCTTCTGAGGAACACGCCGTCGCGGTCGAAGACGATGACCGGATGCTTGCCGCGGGTGAAGACGTAGACGTCGTCGCGCGAATCGACGGCGACGCCGACCACCTCCACGTACTCCCAGCCGCGCGGCAGCTCGCCCCATCCCTCCTGCACCTCGTAGAGATGGCGGCCGACGCCGATTCGCTTGCCGATGGCTCGTCCTCCCTGCCCTGCCGGCCCGCGCCCGCGCTCGCGCCTGTGCCCGCGCCTAGTCGTCGGCCTTGTTGTAGTCCCAGGTCAGCCAGTCCTGCGGCGTGATGGTGACGATGGTGCGGCCCTCCGCCATCACCGGCTCGGCGTACCTGTCCGCATCGTCGGGCCCCAGCGCCTTCGCCAGCACCGCGAGGGTGACCTCGCGGATCAGCGCGTCGTCCTGCGAGAGGGTGGCGTGGCCCCGGCACATGATCGCCCAGGCGCCGGCGCCCAGCCCTTGCGCGCCCTCGTCCACGCGCGGGTCGCGGTCGATCAGGATGGAGACGCGCGAATCCTGCGCGAGGTTCTGGAGGTGGATGCGGCCGGCGCCGAGGGTGAGCCGGAACACCTCGCCGTTCCAGTCGAACCAGATCGGCGTGAGGTGGATCATCCCGTCCTCGCGGTAGCTCGCGAGCCTGGCCAGCGTGCCGGCCGCCAGCCGCTCGTCGATCTCCTCCTTGGATAGCGCGTTCTCAGGGGTCGCGGTGGTCTTCGAGCTCATGATCTCTCCCGATGCGATGGTCCGTTGTAACGAGTCGGCGGTCCCGGAAACCAAACCGGGCCGTTGATCCCATTGGTGCCCGCGCCCGGACTCGAACCGGGACGGCCCTTAGGGTCAACGGATTTTAAGCTTCCTGAAGAGGTGTTGCACGCATTTTCGGAATTTTGCCGCTTTGTTCATAACATGCTAATTTTACACACCTCTTTCGGTCCCATTGCTGCGCTTGCGTGCGCCGCCTTGCGCCGATATTCTGTCCACGTACTGACATGGTACTGACACGGGGCCTGACATGGGGCTGACCGAGCGGCGCATCCGGGACGCGAAGCCGGGTCCGAAGACGGTCATCTTGTGGGACGAAACCGTGAAGGGACTCGGCGTTCGCGTCACACCGGCCGGCGCGAAGTCCTACATTTTGAACTACCACCTTGGAAGACGTCGATACCGTCGGGCAACGCTCGCCAGGTGCTCTGAAATCAGTCTCAAGGCGGTGCGCGAACGTGCGGGCGCCGAGCTTGCTGCCATTCGAGCCGGCGAGGCTGACCCGCTCCGCCGGCGCGAAGAGGCTGCGCGAGCGCCGACCGTCGCCGAGGGCCTGGATAGGTTCTTTGGCGAATTCGCCCCCGAGCGAGTCCGTATTGGCCGCATGGCTACCAGCACCGTGGCAGAGTATCGTGCGCAAGCCGAACGCTCGCTCCGCCCTGTCATCGGACGACTCCGCATTGCCGAGGTCACGCGCGAAGACATCGAGCTCGCTGTCGCTCCGCGGGCCCCAGTGCAGCGCAACCGAACGCTCGGTTTTGCGTCACGGCTCTTCACACAGTTTGAGCGATGGGGCTGGCGACCGCAGCACTCCAACCCCGTGCGCGGCATAGAGCGGGCCCGCGAGGAACCACGCGACCGCGTGCTTGCGCCATCCGAACTGGCGACGCTGGCTATAGCGTTGGACGCGGCCGAAGCCCGTAGCCCGGCCGCCGTCGCGGCGATCCGCTTCGCGGCCGTAACCGGGCTTCGCATCGGTGAGGTCCTAGCGATCCAGTGGGAAGACGTCGAATTCGAAACCGGACGCCTGATCTTGCCGGCGACGAAAACCGGCCGGCGCGTGCATGACCTGCCGACTCCTGCGACCGAGGCATTGGTGGCGCTGCCCCGCCTCAATCGCTGGGCCTTCACAACCGGGCGGGACCGCCCAATCAGCTATGGCGGCGTGCGCAACGTCTTCAAGCGCGTGACGCGCGACGCGGGCCTCAAGGATGTCCGCCTGCATGACCTTCGCCGCACCGTGATGACGCGCGCGGCGGCGACGGGCGTCGGTACTCACGTTCTCCGCGACCTCTTGGGCCACAAGACGACGGCGATGGCCGATCGATACGTCCGGGCCGTTGGCAATCCGGTGCGCGATGCTCGGGAACGGGTGGGCGCCGAAATGGCCGCCATGATGGCCGGCAGGGCCGGCGACATTGTGCCGATGGAGCGCCGCAATGGTTGAGAGTCTCGTTCAGAGCGCTGACGCGCTGAAACTGCTGCCCAATCTGGAAGCGGAAATTCGCAACAGAGCACTACTGGGCGTTTCTCCGGCCGTGATCGAACGCGTCGAGGCACATGAGGGAATGAGACCTGACGAGAGGGCGCTCCATCTCCTGTCAAATATTGAGGGGATTATATACTTGACTACCCGCTCCTCTCCCGCCAGTATTGAGACCCTAAGCTAGAGGGAGAGGCACCATGGCACACAGCGCACCCGGCCGCCACGACCGCGAGGGCATCAGCCTCATGGAGCTGGCGGAGATGTTCCCGGACGAGGCCGCCGCCAAGGCGTGGTTCGAGGCCCGGCGCTGGCCCCACGGCCCGACCTGCCCCCACTGCTCGTCCACGGCCGTCTCGGCGATCGCCTCGGAGAAGCCCATGCCCTGGCGCTGCCGCTCTTGCAGGCGCCACTTCTCCGTCCGCACAGGCACGGTGATGGAGGAGTCGAAGATTCCGCTTCGCAAGTGGGCCTTCGCCGTCTACCTCTGGGCGACGAGCCTGAAGGGCGTCAGCAGCATGAAGCTGCACCGCGACCTCGGCATCACGCAGAAGAGCGCGTGGTTCCTCGGCCACCGGCTCCGCGAGGCGTTCTCCAACCCCGGCCGGCTGTTCGACGGCCCGGTGGAGGTCGACGAGACCTTCCTGGGCGGCAAGCGGAAGAACATGCCCAAGAGCAAGCGCGCGGAAGCGAAGAAGACGCTCGGCGAGGGCGGGACGTCCGGCAAGACCGTCGTTGCCGGCGCCAAGGATCGCGAGACGAAGAAAGTGTCGGCCCGCGTCGTGAGGGCGGCGACCCGCCACGATCTGCGCCGGTTCATGGAGGTCCGCGTCCGCCCCGACGCGACGATCTACACCGACGGGAGCAGAATCTACGACAACTCCCCCTACGCCCACGAGGCGGTCGACCACTCGGCGGAGGAGTACGTGCGCGGCCCCGTCCACACCAACGGCATCGAGAGTTTCTGGGCGCAGCTGAAGCGGGCCTACCAGGGCACCTTCCACCACTTCAGCGAGAAGCACAGCGACCGCTACGTCAGCGAGTTCTCTGGGCGGCACAACCTGCGGCCGTTAGACACGGTCGACGCGATGGGCGAGATCGTGCGCGGGATGGTCGGGCGGCGGCTGACGCGGGCGGAGCTGGTGGGTGGAGAGCCGGCTTACGCCTGACGGCGCCTCAGCCGCTAGCCAGCGAGATGCGCTCAGGTATGTGCCCCTCGATCTCGCTGGCGAGAGCCTTTAGCCGGTCGCGCCAGTCACGGTCCGGGATCGTGTAAAGGATGCGTGCCGTTCTTCGCAGCTTCTCGACGTAGCCTAAATCTAGGTTTTCTGCGAGACGAACGGGCGCTATACTACCAGATGTTGTTGTCATCCTTCTTTCCGGTTGGAAGCAATGACCTGCGGCCGAGGTGGTGGTGCACCTCGGCCGCGCTTCGTTAGCAGCCTACCAGCAACATTCTTGCCGGTCCAGAATCTCGTCCTTCCTGCGCTCTCCCGAATCCTGTAGCCTCCTGAATCGCACACAGGCGGATGGCGCCCGCACGTCGGGTCGCCCGTCGAATACAACAGCCGAGACCCGGCTCGGGTTAGCTACCCGCGCCCGGCGAATAGGCGGGAGAGCACGCCATCCGCGTGTCTGTGTGCAACCGGCCCGACACCAGGGTGGGAGGCGGTCATGCGGACACTCGTCATCAACGAGCTGGCCGAGGCGGCCGGTCTCGACGTTGAGAAGGTGAAGGTCCTACGGCACCAGGAGACGGACGCGGAGACGGGTCGAACCTCGTGGGACCTCTGGCACGAGGGTAGGGAGAAGTTCGAGCTCCACCAGTCCCTCTACAACAGCACCAGACCGATCGGAGAAAGCGACTACATCGTGTCCCTCCTCGCTCCAGCACCGAAGAGGGGAGTATTCGCTGGAGTATGGGAGGTAACAGGTCGGAGAGACTGTCCGAGTGAAGTGGTCGATCCCCTAATCAAAAGAACTAAGAGGCACTACTACGAGTTACGCCCCCACGACTTGCTTCGAGATTACTGCGGGCGTATGGTGGTAGACTGGCCCTCCGGGAGGGTGTGGCATCGGAGACTGTCGAACGTGACCATTAGGGTACTAGAGATACACGAGGAGGGGTGGAACGTTCAGCCGTTCCCCGGCTTCACGAGGTTCACGATCCTCGTCTCTGAGGCCGAGGAGATTCCGGCCACGTGGCGCGAGGCCCTCCGCGCCGTCAGCGGGGTCTACCTTCTCGTGGATACGCAGGACGGGAAGCAGTACGTAGGCTCCGCCTCGGGAGAAGACGGACTCTACCAGAGGCTCAGCAGCTACGTCAGGGACCGGCACGGCGGGAACGAGGGCCTGCGGCTCCGCGAGGGCCGAGACTACAAGTTCGTCGTTCTGGAGACCTTCGGGAGCCACGTGGATCACGGGGAGGTCCTGGAGAGGGAGAGCTACTGGAAGACGGCCCTCGGCTCACGCGAGTACGGGTTGAACCTGAACTAAGACCGTCTGCAAGCTCCAACGTCTTGAACGCTCGGCAGATTTTGCTAGCGTGATAGGGGTCGGCGGGTGAGGGATAGCTAGATATATAATCCCCAATATTGAGGCTGCTCGTAGCCTCGACCCATCCGCCGAGCCTCAGTTGGCACAGGCAGTCTTGGGGGAGCTGAGCGAACGTATTCTGGAGTGCGGCGAAGAGATTCCGGACGAATTGGCCCTATACGCGGTGGAGGTTATGGCTGGGCGAATACAGGAAAAGAGAGCGCGAGGTCGTCCACGCCGAAGTAAAAGGGAAAAGTATGCTATATATGTATTCTACAAAATATTGATAATGCGTATGGGATATACGGTGGGAGAGGCTCAACGAAAGATCGGCGATTTGATTTGTACAAAGCCAGATGCAGTTTCCAAGATCATCCGCGACTGGGAGCGTTCGGAGCGAGAGCCAAGCTCGGAAACAAATAGCCGCATTTATTGCACGTAGGCATCCGTCACAAGCAGATGCATCGTCCCGCTACCCCAGGAAGGAGCGGGACATGTTCGACAACGACAAGATCTATCTCACCGACGATCCAGCACTCAAGGTGCTCGGTAGCTATTCGACATTGTCGCATTGGCGGTCCGAGGGCAGGGGGCCAAGCTATGTGAAGCTCGGCAGCCGAGTGGCCTACTGCGGCCGCGAGCTGAACAGATGGCTGGCGACCCGAACGATTCAGCCCAAGGACCAAGCAGCCTGAGCGTGAACCGGCCCCTGGCGCGAGCCGGCCAATGGTCAGGCTTGAGGCCGTCGCATACCTGTACGACAGGGGCGCGCATTTCGTCTTGTGCCGTGGCAAGGAGGCGTTCCAGCGAGGCTGGCAACGCCGACGACCAAATCTGGAGTCAGTCCTCAAGCACGGGCCGGAGATCGGTCTGATCCCCTACAGCGTTGGCACGTCAGCTCTTGACATCGACCATGGCGACTTTGGCAAACTCATTGAGGCAAAGCCGCCCCTGGTGACAGTCCCGTCACCGCGCGGCGGTGCCCATGCGTACTACCAAGACGACACACCACGCCGTAACCAGGAGTGGCAGGCGTTCGGGTGCCGAGGTGAGGTCCGGTCTGCGCGCGGAAATCTGCGGCTCTATGAAGGCGGTGCGGAGCGTCTGGCGAGCGCCTTGCGGCTCACGCCACCCGGTTCGGCGCCGTTCCCCGCTGATCTATTCGAGGCGATGGGTGTTGAGGCGCCGCACACAGCCCCTGAAGAGGCGCCCCATAAGCTCCCTGTCGAGGCGTCGCGCACCTTCAAGATAAGGACGCCGGATGATTTGCTCGACCTGGCAACAGTGTTCCCGGGCGGGCGCAATAACGCCCTCTTCGGTCACGTTCGCTTTTGGGCCTATGCGCAGGACGAGGGCGCGGACTTTGACGCTTGGGCAGACCGGGTGAGCAGGATAGCGAGCCAGTTGAACGAGAGCTTTCCAGTTCCTCTCGCGGCAAAAGAGGTTAGCAAGATCGCTCGGTCGGTTTCATCTTGGACCTGGGCCGGTGGTCACTCCATGGACCATACCCCTGAGGCCCAACGCCGCAGGGGGCTCAAGTCCGGGCGGGTGCGGCGCGCAGCGACACGCAGGCGTGATAGGGCAATTGTCGAGGCCGTCGAGGCCGGACAGTCCATGCGTAGCATCGCCGAGGAATACGGTCTGTCCCCGTCCACAGTCATGCGCATCGTGCGACGAGGAGTGTTGCGCCAACCTTTCACCGAGCGAGAATGACGCGCCCGTCGACGGTCGCGATTGATGCGGATAGCGGCGCCGGACGACCCGGAGTGTTGCACGAACCTTTCACCGTCTGAATGAATGACGCGCCCGTCGACGGTCGCGATTGATGCGGATAGCGGCGCCAGACGACCCGGAGTGTTGCACGAACCAATCACTGTTGTGTGTTGTTTTCTCGATGGTTGATCTTGATACTCTATCTGCAACAGTTTGCACCCATCGACGTCAAATCGCGCCAATCGACGTCAATCTGCGCTCGCCGCGTCGCACACGGGCACCGGCCAGGGCAGCCCCGCCCGCGCCGCGTAGCGGCGCGACATGCCCATCGCCGCGCGGCCGCTCCGGTAGCCGACCCGGCGCGCGATCTGCGGCCACGTCTCGCCGTTCGCCCGGAGCTGGTAGGCCTTGCGCGCCCTGGGAAGCGTGCCGCCGTTCTCCAGCTGCTCCCGGTAGAGCTTCACCGCTCGGCGGGCGTCGGCCCCGCTGTCCCGCACCGAGTAGCCGCAGGCGATCGCGACCCGCCGCCACGTCAGGCCTCGCCGCCGCAGCCAGTCCGCTTGCCGGACGCGGCGGAGATCGCCCGGCCCCCGTGGCGTCCGCCGACCGAGCCGTTCCAAGTGCGCCGCGAGCCACGCGACGCGGGGATCGCCGCCGGCAGCCGCGCGCCGCGCCAGCCGCTTGATCGCGGGAACCTTCATCCCCGAGACCCGCGCCGTCGCTTTCCACAGGGCGGGCGGCACCACGATCCCGCGCGGCGGCTCGGCCAACGCGAGCCATTGCAACGCGCGATCCTCGCGCGATCCCCGCTCCGGCGGGGACCAGGGCTCTTCCCGGCCCATGAAACACCCCCTCACGACTGCCGCCTGCTCCGGCCGAAGTATACTCCGCCGGCCGCGAAGCGCGCGAGGCACGCGGGGGGATCGGTTTGCGGCCACGCGGCTGGCTAAACCGCTGATGCAAAACGCATCGCGCGCGCCGTGCGGGTGGATAGGCGGGGATCGGGCCGGAGATTTCGGCGCTCCCCAGCGCTGGCGCGTGTGCAATCCCGCCCTCCGCCCTGATTCCGGCCCCCTCGGCCGGCTTTCGGCGCGCTCTGGCCCGCGAGGCGGGTTCAGGGCGGGATCATGCAGGGGATCGTGCAGGGAATGGGAGGGGTACCAGGGCCGAAATGCGGGGGATCGCTCACACGCGGTGGAATCGGGGCTGCGCTCGGGCGGGTTTCGGTCGCTTGGCGGTTGCCTGCGGGTGGGGCCCCAGGGGGCGCGGCGCGGAAGATGGCCCGCAGGGCGGCCGGAACCGTGGGCAGATCGCGCAAAGCGGCTGTCGGAGACACCCAGAGCCTGTCGCGCGCCGACGGGGCTCCAGCGGCCTTCTGGGGCCAATTCGGGTTTCGGGAGGGGTTTTGTCCCCCCGATTGTCGCAAAATTGGGCTGGAGTCTGTGCCGACCCGCAAGAAGAGGGACCCCCGTTCGCCGAAGGGCTCCCCCCCCTCCCTGCGGGGCCGTGCACGGGCGGCGAGTGTACACACCCGGAAGTCGGGTCGTAATGACCACCATATAGGGCAATTGCTGAGATATGGCGAGACATAGAGAGATATGGAGAGACGGGATCGAGGTATCGGCCCTACACGCCAAGGTGGAGCCGGCGCCTCCGACACCCTCGGGCGGTGCCCCCCGGCGGGGCTGCACGACCCTGCGCTTTACGTCAGGAGACTCTCGGCGCCGCCGTGCCCTCGTCGGCCCTCCTCTTTCCATAACCTAAGGGTGGACCAGTTCGATGGGGGAGGCTCACCGCCGCTCGGCGCACGCATCCGTACCGCAACCCCCACTGCCCGCGAATGAGAGCGGAAGATTGTCAGTGGATTCCACGATGACATCTTGCTCGGCTCTCCCTTAGCCTGTTGGATCGGGCGTGACCGACGGTTCGGGCGGGCGCTTTACCGCGGATCGGAGAGAGACGACATGACTGCGCGCAAGACAGACCCCTTCACGCTGGAAATCTGCCGGAGCCGGCTGGACAGCATCGTGCAGGAGATGGCGACCACGTTGATCAAGACGTCGAGCTCGCCCACCACCACCGAGACGAAGGATTTCTCGACTTCGCTCTTCGACTATCGCGGTCGCCAACTGGCGTTCTCCGGCTACATTCTCTACCACGCCTCGTCGAACTGGGAGGGCATCCAGACGATCCTCCGGGACTTTCCGCTGGACGAGATCGACGACGGCGACGTCTTCATCGCCAACGATCCCTGCTACGGCGGCGGCATTCACCCCGGCGACGTCTGCGTGTTCCAGCCGCACTTCCACGATGGCGGCATCGTCGCCTGGTCGGCCTGCGCATCGCATCAGATCGATGTCGGCGGCGGCGTCGCGGGCGGCTGGAACTGCGACGCCACCGAGTGCTTCGCCGAGGCGCTGCTGCTGCCGCCGGTCAAGGTCATGCGCAAGGGCGTGATCGACCGCAGCATGTGGATGTTGCTGATGAACAACATCCGCATGCCGGAGCGGGTCGGCCTGGATTTCAAGGGACTGATTTCCTCCAACATTGTTGCCGGAAAGCGCATCTCCGAGTTGGCGGCGAGTTACGGAACGGACGAGTTCAAGGCGATGCAGGACGAGATCCTCGATCTCTCCGAGGTCAGCATGCGCCAGCGCATCTCGGACCTAGCCGACGGGGTCTACAGCGCCGCCGACTGGATCGAGAACAACGGTCACGAGGACGGGCTCTGGAAGGTCCATTGTGAGCTGCGCGTCGAAGGCGACGAGATGACCTTCGACTACAACAAGTCCGATCCGCAGACGGACGGCTTCATCAACTGCGGTCCGTCGGGGCTTTCCGGCGGCATTCTGGTGAACGTCCTGCAGATGTTCGGCTACGACATTCCCTTCAACGACGGCTTCATCAGGCCGATCCACTTCGTCGCCGACAAGGGCAAGCTGGTGAATGCCGAGAAGCCGGCACCCATCGGTGCCGGGCACATGAACGCGACGTTCAAGATTCAGGAAGCCTGCATGGCCGCAATCAACAAGATGCTGGCGGTCAGCGGCTCGCCCTGGCGGGAGCGGGCCATGGGCATCTGGGGCGACAACTGGGCGCTGCACCTCTGCCACGGCATCAACCGCGAAGGCAAATTCGACATCTACATCAACATGGATGGCGGCGGCTGCGGCGGTGCGGCCTTCTCCACGCGCGACGGCATCCCGGCGGCGGGTTGCCCGCAGCAGTGCGGCATGGACCTTCCCGACGTCGAGTTCAACGAGATGAACTTCCCGCTGTTCTTCCAGTTCAAGAAGCTGCGCGCCAATTCCGGCGGCCCCGGCCGCTACCGGGGCGGCCTCGGGCTGGAATACGGCTGGTCCATCTACGACGTGCCCGAAATGAACACGGTCCTCTTCAACCAGCGCCACGTCGTGCCGCACATCGGCATGTTCGGCGCCCCGCTGGTTTCGAGCTCCACCTTCGTCCACGTCAAGGACTCCGACGTTCTGGAGCGGCTGGAGAAGGGCGAGCCACATCCTGTGTCTCTCGATGGCCTGCCCGGCGAGCATGCCGTGACGTCGGTGAACGACCAGACGACCGTGCTGAGCAACCGCGATGTCTTCTACGTCGCCAATCTCGGTGGCGGCGGCTTCGGCGATCCGCTCTCGCGCGCGCCGGACCTAGTCGCCAAGGACGTGCGGGACGAGTGGGTCGATCGCACGCAGGCGCGGGAGGTCTACGGTGTTGCCCTCGATGAGAACGGGGAGGTCGATGCTGTCGAAACCGAGACGCTGCGAGGGGGAATCCGGTCACGGCGCCAGGCCGAGGCGAGCGGCTGCAGCACTGCCAACTACGAGATCGGCAGCAGGGACGCGGTCGTCTTCCACCACAGCCCCGGTCTCGATGTCGGCCGCTACGACGGCAACCTCATGTTCCAGTGCGCCGAGACCGCGGCGATCATCGGCCCGGCGCAGAAGAACTGGAAGGAGATGGTGCCGCGTATCGAGCGCCCGATCGACGCGAGCTATCTGGCCGATCGCGTGGTGGAGATCGGGCTTCGCGCCGACCCGTCACTGATCAGCCGCGAGTACATTTGTCCCGTGAGCGGGGTCCTGCTGGAGGTTGAGCTCGCCATCGAGGGCGATCCCGTCGAGCACGACTGCCGGCCCGCGCACTACTTCGAGCGTGCCACCGCCGACGCCCGGCGGCAGGCCAGCTAGAGATGGACGACACCTACTACATCGGCGTCGATATCGGCGGAACGTTCACCGACGTATTCGTCAGCGACGGCAAGAGCTACTGGGAAGGCAAGTCGGCCACCACGCCCGGCAGGTTGCATGAGGGGCTGCTCGACGCGCTCGGGGTGGTCTCGGGCGAAATGGGCGTCGAACGCGCAACGCTCCTCGGCGGCACCCGGATTCTCACCCACGGCAGCACGATTATCACCAACATCCTGGCCGAAATGCGCGGTGCCAAGACGGGCTTCATCACCACCCGCGGCTTTCGCGACCTCCTGAACATCGGCCGCAGCCCGCGCACCAACGAGATGGACTTCTACACCCAGATCGACCGGCCCGAGATCGTGACGCGGGACTGCATCGCCGAGGTCGACGAGCGGATCGACTATGCCGGCCGCGTCGTCGTGCCCCTCGATCTCGACGGCACCGAGGCGGCGATCACGCGTCTGGTGGAGGAAGGCGGGTGCGAGGCCATCGCGATCTGCTGCCTCTTCGCCTTCAAGAACGACTCCCACGAGCAGCGCATCAAACAGGCGATCCAGTCGCGCTACCCGGACGTCTATGTCTCCGTCTCGAGCGAGGTGAACCCGGTCTTCCGCGAATACGAGCGGATGGTCACGACCATCCTCAACGCCTATTCGGGACGCGGCTTCTCCCGCTACATGGGGGAGGTCGAGGGGCGCCTGGAGGACCAGGGTTTCGACGGGCGGCTGCTGGTCATGCAATCCAACGGCGGCTCGCTCTCGGCTGCGGAGGCGCGGACTAAGCCGGTGACGCTCGCCGTCTCGGGGCCGGCCGGCGGCATCGTGAGCTCCAGCCACCTCGGCAAGACGATCGGCGCGAAGAATATCCTGACGGCAGACATGGGGGGAACGAGCTTCGATGTCTCGGTGATCTACCAGGGCGAGCCGACCACCGTGAGCCGTGCGCAGATCGGCCCCTTCCAGACCAACCTCCCGATCCTCGACATCACGGCGATCGGCGCGGGCGGGGGCTCGATCGCCTGGATCGACAATCGCGGCATGATGCGGGTCGGCCCGCAGAGCGCCGGCGCGAGCCCGGGACCGGTGTGCTACGGCCAGGGCGGCAGCGAGCCGACCGTGACAGACGCGGCGGTGGCGCTCGGGCTGATCGACCCGGCGTTCTTTCTCGGCGGCGCGATCAGGCTCGACAAGGACGCTGCGATCCGGGCCATCGCGGACAGGCTGGCAGAGCCAATGGGTCTCGAGACGGCGGAGGCGGCGGTCGGAATATACCGCACCATCAGCGCCAACATGGGCAACGCCTTGCGCAATGTGACCATCGAGCGGGGCTATGACCCGCGTGAATTCGCACTGGTCGCTTACGGCGGGTGCAGCCCGCTGCTCATCGCGAATATCGCCAGGGAGCTCAACATCCGCTCGATCGTGATCCCTGAGACGTCGGCGGTGTTCAGCGCCTTCGGCGCCTGCGTCGCGGACGTGCAGAGGGATGTGGCGCAGACCTTCTATCACGCACTGCCCGCACCCATCGCCGAGGTGAACCAGGCGTTCGGCGCGCTGGCGGAGCAGGCGCTGACCCTGGTGCAGAGCGACGGAATCGCCCGCGAGAGCATCGAGCTGACCTACGAACTCGACATGCGCATCCACGGGCAGCTCTGGGAGATCACTATCCCGTGCCCGGCCAATCCGCTGGACGAAGCCGGCGGCAACGACTCGATCTACCAAGCCTTCAAGAGCGAATACAGCCGTGCCTACGGCGAGGCGATGGTGGGCGAGCTCGAGCAGTGCGACATTCTGAACCTGCGCGTGATCGCGCAGGGCATCAAGCCCAAGCCCGAAATCCTCGTATCCGAGCGAGGCGCCGGCGCCGACTATGCGTCTGCGGTCAAGGGAACCCGCAGGGTGTTCCTGCCGGAGACACGCGCCTGGCAGGATATCGAGGTGCTGGACGGCGCAAGGCTCGACACCGGGATGCGTGTGGCCGGCCCGGTTGTGGTCGAGCGCAAGAACACCACCATCTACGTGATCCCGGGCTCGGAGATCGAGATCGACCGCTATCACAATTGTCTCATGCATCTGAGCTGAAGGGACCGGCGTGCGCGCGCTTGTTTTCACCGAACCCGGCCGGGTCGAGATTCAGGAGCTCCGGGACGAGCCCTGCCGGGCCGGCGAGGTGACGGTCGACGTCGGGCTGGTCGGGATCTGCGGGTCGGACGTCCTGGGTTACATGGGCAAGAGCCGCGGACGCGTCCCCCCGCTCGTCCTTGGCCACGAGTTCACGGGCCGGGCGGACGGCCAGACGGTCGTCGTCAACCCCATCGCCTCGTGCGGGCAATGCCCCGCATGCGAAGCCGGGCGCGACAACATTTGCCCGGACATGCAGCTGATCGGCCTGCATCGCCACGGCGCGATGCGCGAGCACGTCAATGTGCCCCGGGACAACATGATCGCGTTCGACGGCGGCGCGTCCGCCCATGTGATGACCATGACCGAGCCGTACGCGTGTGCGCTCCATTCGGTAAGCATGGTTCCGTTTGCCGCCGAAGATCGATTCCTGATCATCGGCTTCGGTTGCCTTGGCTCCATGATCGGCGCGGTGCTCCAGCACAAGGGGGCGACTCAGATCGACGTCGTCGAGCCGGCGCCGGCGCGCGCTGCGCTCGGCGAGCGCTTCGGCGGACGTGCCGTCGATGCCGATGCCACCGAGCCCATGGCTTACGATCACGTGTTCGACTGCGTGGGCGCAGTTGAGACCCACGCTGCGGCAGGACGCGCTGTCAAGTCGGGCGGGCATATCGTGCTCGTGGGCTACAAGGAGGCCGTCGGCGGCATCGATTTCGTCGATGTCGTCCGCCGCGAAATCCACCTGCACGGCGTGATGGCCTACACGGCAGCCGCGTTCCGCGAGGCTGCGGCGTTACTGAAGGGCGGCGCCCTCAAGGCGGATGGCTTGATCCGGACCTACGCGCTCGACGAGGGCCAACAGGCCTTCGACGAGGCGCGGGACGGGCGCACGAGCGTCATCAAGAACATGCTGCGGATCGGCGGGGGCGCATGAAGTCGAAGGCGATGATCCAGGTCGACGACCGGCGCATCGAGGCCGACGAGGTCGAGATTCCGAGGTTGGGGCCGGAGAACGCGCTCCTCCGCGTCGAGGCATGCGGACTGTGCGGCAGCGACGTCGAGCAGTATCGCGGCGCCTTCACCGCCAAGGGCCTGGTGCAGTATCCACTGATCCCGGGGCACGAGCCGGTCGGCATCATCGAGGAGCTGGGCGCAGAAGCCGCCAGGGCCTGGGGCGTGAAGGAGGGCGACCGCGTGGCGCTCGAGCCGCACCTGAGCTGCGGGCTCTGCCACCTGTGCCTCGCCGGCTCCTATCACCTGTGCAAGGCGGTGCGGTCGGAGGGACTGCCGGCGTACGGCTACATGCCGCTGACCTTCGGTCACGGGCTCTGGGGCGGCTACGGCGAGTACATCCACCTGCACCCGCGCACGATCATGCACGTTATCCCGGACGGGATTCCCCTGGAGATGGCTACAATGTACCAGGCGCTCGCTGCGGGCGTGCGCTGGGCCGTCCACGTGCCGGAGACGGCGATGGGTGACACGGTCCTGATCCTGGGTTGCGGGCAGCGCGGGCTGGGCTCCGTGATCGCCTGCCGCGAGGCGGGTGCGGGCACGATCATCGTCACCGGGCTTGCGAAGGACCGCCACAAGCTGGCGCTGGCGGAGGCGCTCGGTGCCGACCACACCATCGTCGTCGATCGGGAGGACACGGTCGCCCGCGTGATGGCACTCACCAATGGCGAAGGCGCCGACGTGATCGTGGATGTCGTTCCCGCGGCGGCTCATCCCATCGTGCACGCCATCGAGGTCGCACGCCTCGGTGCGACCATCGTCATCGGCGGGGTCAAGGGGCGCGACACGACGGTCGAGATCGACACCGACAAGATCCTCTACAAGGAACTGGTCGTGAAGGGGGTCTATTCGCAGGGACGGGAGGCCTACGAGGAGTCCCTCCGCATCCTTTCCGAGAACAGGTACGACCTCGGGCGCCTCAAGACACACCGGTTCGCGCTCGACGATGCGGAGCAGGCGATCCTGACGCTCGGAGGCGAGGTCGAGGGAGAGGAGGCGATCTGCGTATCGCTGCACCCGGGCGGGCCCTAGGCGGCGCGCCTGCCGGCTCTTATTCGACCTCCTGACGCAGCGCGAAGCGGGCCAGTTCGACCCGGTTTCTCAGATCGAGCTTGGACAGCATGCTGGTGATGTGACTCTCCACCGTGCGCCGGCTCAGATTGAGGGCGCCCGCGATCTCGGCGTTGGTACGGCCTTCCGAGACCAGCCGCAACACCCGGAACTCGGCGTCCGACACCGCAGCGCCGTCGCGCTCGACTGCGCCGTGGCCAGCCTCGCTCCACGACCGAGACAGCATCGAGTCCTTCAGCGCCTTCAGTCGCTTCAGCTCGCGGGTCTGGTAAGCGGAGCTCTCCTCCTGGTGCTCGACGCGCTCCCGATACCGGATCAGGTCGATGGTGAGCGCCACTTGGTCGGCGATCAGGCTGAGGATCGCCACCTCGGCATCGCTCCATGGCCGCGCCCGGTCGCATTGATGCACGCCCAGGCTCCCGAGCCATTCATCGTTGCGCCGGAGCCCGGTGAACAGCGTCGCACCGATCCTGTGGGCCGCATAGAAGTGGCGGAGCGCCGCGAAGCGCGGATCGTTCGCGGTGTCGTCGCAACGATAGACGTCGCCGCGCACCAGCATCTGGAATGAGGGGTTTCTGTCGTAGCCGATCATCACGAGCTGCCCTGTGTCCGGCGCATCGGGCCCCCGATACACGTACTGAAACGTGTAGCTGCCTGCGTCCGGCGGATAGAGGCCGATCATGCAGCGCGAGACGTCGAGCGCAGACCCCGCCGCATTGACCACGTCGTGGAGCAGCTCGTCGAGCTCGTCAATGCGGGCGCACGCGCCTGCCACCGCCACGAAGAGAGCATGAAACGCGCTGCTGTCGACGGGTTGGCCGCGCGATCTGGACTGGCCGGAAAACGGCTCGACGTTCGATCGCTTTGCCACGACGCCTCTCCGTTGGGGGTTGTCACGATGCCCGCAGCCTCGGCACTCCGTAGAATCCACGATGCGGAGCCATGGGCGCGGTGCTAGCTTGCGACACTCGGCCAACCGGCACAATCCTTAGGCCGGGTACGGTGGGCGTCGCAATCGGGAGACGAGGCATGTTGAGAGGGATCACGTCGGCAGTCGCGGTGATCGGACTGGTCGCTGTGGGGAGCGCGGCTCTTGCTGGAGACGACTACCAGCCGCTCGCGCCAGATTATTCGGACTTCGCGGCCAAGAAGGTGGGTTTCGCCTTTCCTGACCGCCAGTCGATGAACATCCAGAAGGTGTTCCGGGACAACGCGGTGACCCGCGCGCGCGAGCTTGGCTGGGAGGTCGTCGAGACCGACGCCAAGTGGGACGTCGCGAATCAGTCGCAAAACCTCAACGCGCTTGCTGCCCAGCGTGATATCGCCGGCGTGGTCATGCTGTCGATCGATTACGCGGCGAACAACAACGCGGCACGCAACTTCGAGAAGACCGGCCGGCCGGTGGTGACCTACCACATGGGGATCAGCTACCCCAACGCCGCCCACGTCGGGCCGAACTTCTACGAGATGGGCAAGCTCTTCGCGCAGACGATGCACGACGATCTGGGCGGTTCGGGCAAGGTCGCGCTGATCCTCGGCGACCCGAACTCGGATTCGACCGTGAACGACATGAAGGGCATCAAGGACTGGTTCGAGGAGAACTCGAGCGGGCTCGAGGTCGTCGCCGAACAGCCGGCCTATTGGGACGCCGAGAAGGCTAAGCAGGTCACAAAGACGCTCATCCAGCAGCATCCCGATCTCAACGGGATCTGGTGCAACTGGGACGTCATGTGCGTCGGCATGGGCCAGGCCCTTGAAGAAGCGGGCCTCGTCGGCAAGATCAAGACATGGACCGAGGCGTCGTCGGACGTGTGCTTCACCGGCATCAACAACGGCTGGTACACGAAGTGCGTGGCCTGGGACACGCGTGATCAGGTCAAGCGCGCGGTCGATGCGCTGTCGATGCTCGTGACCAGCGGCTGGCAGCCGGGCGACAAGCCGCTCGTCTGGAACGTGCCGCTCTACGTCATCAGCGCCGAGAACATCAACGACGCGCGGATCCAGAAGCTCGCCTTCGGCGAGGCCACTGGCTACGTTCGCGGCACGCTCGAATAGCTCTTCGAGAACATTCGCCTTGGCGGCAGCGGTGTTGACGCACCGCTGCCGCTTGCGTTTCGGGGCGCTTTCTTCTGGTATGGGTGGCGAATAGCGATCAGCCTCCAAAGCGACTGAGGACGGAGTAGATCCAGCGCATGCAGATACTGCGTTTCGGGATCCGCAATCAGCTCCTGCTCATCCTCCTGGGGGTCTTCCTCTACTTCCATTTCGCCTCACCGTTCTTCGCGACCGGCTTCAACCTCATCACGCTCGGCCGCGAGGGCGCCGAGTTCGGCCTCATCTGCATCGGCGTAACGCTGGTGATGATCCTGGGGCGCCTCGACATTTCCGTCGGGTCGGTGATGGCGGTCAGCGCCCTCATCATGATCATCGGCTACAAGACGCTGGAGATTCACTGGGGCTACCTGATCCCCATCTGCCTTCTCTTCGGATTGCTAATCGGCACCATCAACGGCCTGCTGACGGCGATCATCGGCGTGCCGTCCTTCATCGCGACGCTCGGCACGCTGATCATCCTGCGCGGCCTGATGCAATGGGCCGCGTCGACCGAGTGGATGCGCGAGGCCAACTCCGTCTTTTCGACCGATGCGGCATTCCAGTTCATCGGCGGGGGGGATGTGGGTGGCGTCGTTCCGCTCTCGGTGGTTCTCCTCGCAATCCTGTTTGCGGCGGTTCTCTTCGTCCTCCGCTACACCAGGATCGGCACCGCCATCTATGCCTTCGGCGGCAACTTCCAGGCCGCGACCCGCGCCGGCATCCGCATCAAGCTGCTCGAGGTCGGCGTCTTCGCCTTTTCAGGGGTCTGCGCGGCACTTGCCGGTGTCCTGCTCGCCTCGCGCCTCGACTCGGTCACCTACCAGACCGGGCAATATCTCGAGTTCCAGGTATTGATCGCCGTCATCCTGGGCGGGACCAGCATCGCCGGCGGTGTCGGCACCATCTGGGGGACCATTCTCGGGATCAGCCTCATCGCCATTCTCAACAACGGCATGGTGATGACGGCGACCGACCGCGACGTGCAGGACATCGTCGTCGCGCTCTTCCTCCTGTTCGCGCTCTTCAGCGACCGCCTGACCTATAGGCTTCGCGGCGGTAGCGGCACGTGGAAGATGGCGGACATCGGCCAGGCGATGGCGTGGATCCGCCAGCTCACCGTGAGGGGCGACCGATCATGACGGATGTTCCCCGGCTCGCCATCCGCGGCCTGACCAAGACATTCCCCGGCGTTCGCGCGGTGAGCGAGGCGGACCTCGAACTCCAGCCCGGCGAAATTCATGCGCTCGTCGGCGAGAACGGATCGGGCAAGTCGACGCTCTGCATGGCCCTTTCCGGCGTCTACCAGCGCGACGCGGGAGAGATCGAGATCGACGGCGAGCGGGTGGAGCCGGCGAACCCGCGTCATGCCCAGTCGCTCGGCGTGAGCATGATGTACCAGGAATCCAATCTCGTGCCCGAGCTGACCGTCTCGGCGAACATCGCCCTCGGCCACGAGACCTTCATTCTCGACCGGGGCGATACCGATACCCGCGTAGGAGAGATTCTGAACCGTCTCGATTTCAAGCTGGACCCCTCGGTCAAGGCGTCGCAGCTCTCCGGCGCGCAGATGCAGATGGCCGAGATCGCCAAGGCGCTCTACGGCGAGTCCAAGATCATCATCATGGACGAGCCGACCGCCGCGCTCAGCATGCACGAAGCACAGGCCTTTCATCAGGTGATCCGGGACGTGGCGGCGACCGGGGTGAGCGTGATCTACATCTCGCACGCGCTGGAGGAAGCGCTGGAGCTTGCCGACAACATCACGGTCCTGCGCGACGGCGAGGTGGTGGCATGCCGGTCCACCAGCGAGCTCTCGCAAGAGGCTCTGGTGGAACTCATGGTGGGCCGCCACGTGGGCATCGTCGAACGGCCGAGCAGCCACGCCGTGGCTGGCGACCGCGTGCTTCAGGTCGAGAACCTCTCCTTCGAGAACCGCGTCAAGGACGTGAGCTTCGCGCTCTCGCGCGGCGAGGTGGTCGGCCTCGCCGGCCTAGTGGGCTCCGGCCGCAGCGAGCTTGCCATGTCGATCTGTGGCGTCCTGAAACCGAAGGCCGGCACCATCCGCATCAATGGCGAGCCGGCGAATATCGGCTCACCGCGCGCGGCGGTGCGCCGCGGCATCGCCTACCTGTCGGAGAACCGCAAGGAGGACGGACTCTTCCTCCAGCTGGGCATCCTGCACAACCTGACCATTTCCGTGCTCGATCGCCTGACTGGCTGGTTGGGCTTGGTGCGCCGGGGGCAAGAGATGCGAACCGGGCGTTCGCTCATTGCGGACTTCGCCATCTCGGTCCCCGGGATCAGAGCCAAGGCCCAGACGCTCAGCGGCGGGAATCAGCAGAAGTCGCTGATCGCCCGGCTGATCGCCACCGATCCCGAGATCCTGATCTTCGACGAGCCCACGAAGGGCGTCGACGTCGGCGCCATCGAAGCGATCCACCGGACGATCCGCTCGTTGGCGCAGGACGGCAAGGCGATCCTCGTGATCTCGAGCTACCTGCCGGAGATCATGGCGCTCTCGGACCGCGTGCTGGTGATGCGGAACGGCGAGCTCGTCGCCGACTTCGCCGCAGACGACCTGGCCGAGGAGACCGTCATGGCGGCGGCGTTCGGCTAGCAGGATGTCGATGCTCTCATCCGCGATCGTGAAGCCGTCCGCCCTTCAGGACTGGGCGCAGAAGAACGTCCTTCTGGTCCTCTTCGTCGTCCTCTGCATCGCCCTCGGTATCGCCTTCCCCACCTTCTTCACGGCGAACAACTGGATTCTGATCCTGCAGTCCTCGGTGATCGTGGGCGTCATGGCGATCGGGCTTTCCTTCGTCATGATCAGCGGCGGCTTCGACCTGTCCTTCGCCGCCACGATGCTGTTCTGCGGCGCGGTGGCGGCGCGTTTCATGGTGGGTGACGCGCCGAGCACGCCGCTCGCGCTGATCGTCGCACCCCTGGTGGGCGGCGCGATCGGGCTCGCCAACGGGGCGATCGTTGTCTTCAGCGGGATCTCGCCGCTTCTCGGCACCATTGCCAACTCGCTCATCATCCGCGCCCTCGGCGTCCTCTACGTCATGGAAACGTGGATGGAGATTCCGGGCGAGGCGACGGCATTCCTCTTCATCGGACAGGGTGCCCTCGGCGGGGTGCCCTTCTCGGTCTACCTGTTCATCGCGATCGCGCTGATCGCCCACCTCGTCCTCGCGTACTCGGCCTACGGACGGCGGGTGTTCGCGAGCGGCGCCAACGCGCGGGCGGCCCATGTTTCCGGCGTGCGCGTACGCATGACGCAGGTCGCCGCCTACGGCATCTGCGGGCTCTGCGCAGGCATCGCAGGTGTCGTCAACGTGTCGTCGGTGGGCGGCCTCTCGGCCGTCTTCAACGTGTCCTATCTCTACGACGTGATCACCGCCGTGGTGATCGGCGGCGTGAGCTTCTTCGGTGGGATCGGCTCGATCGGCGCTGTGATACTCGGCGTCCTGATCCTCGGCGTCTTGAAGAACGCCATGATCATCATGAATTTGCCGCACTACACCCAGAACGCCGTCGGCGGCGTGTTCCTAATCATCGCGATCGGCTTCGACTCCTACCTTCAGAAAATGCGAGGCAAGTAGCGCCTCAGAGCTCGCCTCTCACGAGCTCGACGCCTCTCACCATTGCCTGCAGCTTGCCGAAGGCAACGTCGCGGTCGAGATACTTCATGCCGCAGTCCGGCGCGATGACGAGACGCTCCGCAGGTACGACCTCGAGCGCGGAGCGGATGCGCCCGGCCACGAGCTCCGGGCTCTCGACGGCCGGATCGCCGTTGTCGATGACGCCGAGCACGATGGTCTTGGAGGGGAGCGTCTTCAGCATCGAAAGATCGAGATCGGGCTGCGCCGCCTCGACCGAAATCTGATCGGCCGTCGTCTCGTCGAGCTCCGGCAGGAACGAATAGCCGCTCGGCTTGTCGCTGACGAAGTGCGCGTAGCCGAAGCACATGTGGATGATCGTCGGACCCGGCGCACCCTCCAGCGCACGGTTGATCGCGCGGGTCGCGAACGTCTTCGCCTTCTCCGGTCGCGCCTGCATGTAGGGCTCGTCGAGCTGCACGTAGTCTGCGCCCGCGGCGAACAGCGCCTTCACCTCGTGGCTGATAGCAGCCGCGTAGTCCATGGCGAGTGCGGCGTCATCGCCATAGTGATCGTCCTGCGCCTGCTGCGTCATGGTGAAGGGGCCGGGGAGGGTGATCTTGATCCTGCGCTCCGTGTTCGCGCGCAGGAAGCGCACGTCGTCGGCCTCGATGGGCCCATTCCACGAAATCTCGCCGACCACGCGCGGCACCACGTTCTTCGCCCCGGTTCGCTCGATTGCGGTTCCGGGGTTGTCGATGTCGATGCCGCCCAGCGCGTTGGAAACGCGGTTGGAATAGCTCTCACGCCGCATTTCGCCGTCGGAGATGATGTCGATGCCCGCTCGCTCCTGATCGCGGATCGCGATCAACGTTGCGTCGTCCTGTGCCTGTTCCAGGTCGTCCCGGTCGGGCTTCCACAGCTCGTGCAGCCGCACGCGGGGCGGGAGCTTGCTCATCAGCTTGTCGCGATCGATCAGCCAGCCTGGCTGGGGGTAGCTGCCGACAACGGTCGTCGGCAACAAAGGGAAGGTCATGCTCAGTCTCCCGCGAAAAAACCCGTGGAGGATGAGCCTATGCCAGGATCAGGCGCGCGAGAACGTGGAAAACCACGTCCCGTAGGGGTGAACGAACCTGGGCGATCGGGGCACACGTTGCTCCGGCATTCAGGGGCCTGATGCAAAGAGGCGTCCGAGGGCTCGTGATCGTGGCGCGCGTGAGTTCCCCCGGCCGGCCGGCGCGACAGCTTGGTCCTGGGACGGCTGCTGCGGGCGGTACGTCGGACGATGAAGATCGGAGGGGCAAACCAATTGGGTGGGGCCGGAAACGGTCTAGACTATATACAAATTACTTGACGGTTTGACGGAACACCTTATATGATCTGTAGAGCGATATGGAAACCAAACCTCGGAAGGGAAAAGAGATGAGCAACCAATTCAGCGAAATGTCGGCCTCCAAGACCTGGAACGTCCTTGTCCGCGCGGCGGTGTGCGCGCTCAAGGAGCAGGGCTTGTCGCCCTCGCGCTTGCCCGGTCGCGGAAGGTCGAACATCTGGGAGATCGAGGAAGAGGGACGCAGCAAAAAGGTGTCCATCCGGACCACCAAGGACCGGTGGTTCGCCTTTCCGCCTTTGAAGAACGGGACCGAGTGGAAGACGCTCGACAAGGTGGAGATCGTGGTGGTCGCGGCTGTCGACGATCGGGAGGACCCGCGGAGCGTCGAGGTGTACCGGTTCGATGCGAATGAGGTCCGGGAGCGGTTCAAGGCGTCCTATGAGGCGCGCATCGCGGCGGGTCACATCGTCATAGAGGACTTCGGCATGTGGGTGAACCTCGACGTCGACAATCGGGAGATTCCCGCGAGCGTCGGGGCGGGGCTTGCGAGCGAGCATGCCCCGATCGCCGTTTACCCGCTCGAGGATGTGTTCGAGGAGAGCGGCGCGGAGACGATCGAGGCCGCCGCTGGCGACGAGGAGGAAGGTGATGACGAGAGCGGGTCGTTCAGCCCGTCGCCTGACACGATCGCGGACGTCATGGAGTGGGCGCGGAAGCGCATCGCGACGCTTTCCGGAATGCGCTTGGAGGCGGTGAGGCTGGATTGCCGCCTGGAAAAGTGAGAGGAGGAGGTAGAAAGGGCCGGGCGCGATCTCCACCCGGTCGACATAGCTCTTGATCGTCACCTTCTTGTGGGCGTGCACCGCCGGCGCCGAGTAGTCCACCAGCCGGTAGCGTACCAGGGCCGTCGACGAGACCTGACCCGGCACATGCTCGCACGCCTCGAAGGGCGCGCCCGGGTTCGAAGCGGTCAAGCGTTGTAGCGGAGCCTCGCGACCGCGCCGCGTGCTGCCAGCTGACCGGCGGCATAGCGGCCCGGCATGTCGGGGGAGTTCCACCGCCCGGCGGTCTGCATTTCGACCAAGCCCGCGCCGGCCGCTGCCAGCGATTGCGCGGAGCCGACCCGCAGCGAATGGCCGGACACGCGGCCCTCTACCCCGGCTTCGGCCGCGCGCTTAGCGATAATGGTGCGGATCGCGCGCGGGGTGATGCGCTTGCCGGTCGGGTGATCGCCCCGGCGGATGCTTTGGAACATGGCGTCGTCCGTGATCCCGGCCGCCTCGAGCCAAGCCCGGACCCGGCGCACGGTCGGCGCCCCGATGTACTGCACCGCGCCCTCCCCGGCTTGGTCGGTTTTCGAGCTGCGGATGGTGAGCCGGCCCGTACCGTCCGCTTCGGTGGCGAGGTCGACAACGTCGAGGGCGGCGCATTCCGAAACCCGCAGCATCGCGTCCGACATGATTGCGACGATTGCCGCGTCCCGCAGTCCGGCGATGGCTCCGCCACCGTTCGCGGCGACGGCGGCGGTTGCGTCGGCTTGTTCCCACCGCATGCCGGTGACCTGGCCCCGGCCCCGGCCGTTGCCCTCGCGGCGAAAGCCTGCAAGCACGCGCGCGCTTGCCGGGCCGATGGGATCGCCCTGGCCGGTGAGCTTCGCGCGGAAGCGGATCGCGGCGGCGGTCTGGCCGGCGGTGGCCGGCGAGCGCCCGACTGCGAACATTTCGGCGAGGTAGGTGCTGAGCGCCGCATCATCGAGGGGGCGCCCGTCAAGCCATGCGTCGAGGCGGGCCAGTGCCGAGCCGTATGCGCGCCGGGTGTTAGCGCTTATCGAGGCTTCGGCCAGGTGCCGTGCGGCGGCCGGGACGATGACGGCGGAACGCGAGGCGGAAGGATCGGCGGAACGCGAGGCGGAAGGATCGGCGGAACGCGAGGCGGAAGGATCGGCGGAACGGGTGGCGATTTTGCTGGCGATCACTGCCCTGTCTCCGCGGTCGATAGAATCCGATAATCCTTATTATCGGAAGTTGAGGGGCAGCCTGTCAAGAGCATAGCATCCGGGTAGTGTCTCAGTTTGAAATCTCAGGGTGCTCACTCAGCACCAGCGCGACGTGCGGTTGAACTCTCTCTCGATATCGATGCAGGCGGCAATGTAGCCGTCCTCGTAGCCCACGGCGTAGCCGCGCTGGTATTCCTCAGCTGCTTCGTCCTCGGAGTCGCAGGCACCGAGCAAGATGAGGAGGCTGACGATGGCTGCTGCTACAATCGCAGAATGGGCATATCTCATCCCATCCCAATCGTCACTGGCGCGGTCGCGGTGAGAGATCGAAGCCCATAGGGTGCCGCGTCATTCCGAGTTCCCTACACCCCACTTCCTTGACGAGTTCCGCAAGCGCGTCTGGGCTCTCGCCCCCGATCATTGCGAGATAGTCGGGCCGCAGTCGGATGTCCTGGATGGTCGATGGCATTATGCTCTCCTAGCCGACAAACATGCGAACCAGCGCCGATCACGGGGATTATGTGGGAAAGTGCCGAAGCGTCTAGAAAAAGGCCTTGACGACTATGGTGGCGATCACGGCTCCTCCCTACCGCCTCGGCAATCTGCGCCGTCGTGGTGATGCCCTCAGGCGCAACGAACGCCATGTGATCAGCGAGGATGAAATGCCGCTCAGGCCATTCCTCCCGCAGGGTTGTCCAGGCGGGCACGTCGGCTTGGTTGAGGAAAACCGCATAGATACTCATCGCTCGCCCCCCTTACTGCTTTAGGTTAGCAGCGTGATCAGCCATCGTCACCGGGAACGGAAGGGGCCCGGAGGATCACACCAGCGTCCTGTGTAGGCAGCATTGGCATAGGTGGTAAGCGTGCCCGTCAAGGGCCATTGGCGCGGCCTCATAGGTGACATGTATCTGACGCTCATCAACCGGCAGGCTTCCGGTACGTCTTGGGCCGGCTCGGCTTCGGCGCCCAAGTGGGGCAGCCCAGGCTGGAGCTTACAATTCGTTTGCAAGCCCAGACAGTCGGCCGCACACTACTTACGCGACTTCCAAGCGAGAAAAGCCGAGCGAGGCTTCCTCGGACAGCACCGGAGCATCGCCGCCCACAGGAGGCGGCGTCAAAGAAACTGCCGGGCTGCTAGTCGACATAGGGAGACGACGATGATCGATCGAAGGCAACTCCTGACGGGGGCCTCGGCCTCCGCCGTAGTGGCGCTCGGGCTGGGGACGGCCTCGCGCGCGAACGCTCAGGACGGCCCGATCAAGGTCGGGTCCATTCTCGACCTCTCAGGCGGACTGGAAATCTACGGGAAACCGCCCGCTGACGCTGCGACGTTCGCGGTCGAAGAACTCAATGCCCAAGGCGGACTCCTGGACCGGGAAGTCGAACTGATCTTGTTCGATTCCCAGTCGGACATGCAGCTCTACGCGCAGTACGCCCAGGAGCTGGCGCTCAAGCACCAGGTCCACGCCGCCCACGCCGGCATTACCTCTGCATCGCGTGAGGTCATCCGGCCGGTCTTCGGGCGCTTCAACACGCTTTACTTCTACAACATGCAGTACGAGGGCGGCGTCTGCGACCGCAACACGTTCGCCACCGGCGTAACGCCGGCGCAAACGATCCAAAAACTCGTTCCCCATGCGATGGGCATGTGGGGCAAGAAGGTCTACCAAGTTTCGGCGGACTACAATTACGGGCAGATCACGTCAAAGTGGGTGAGGAGGTATGTCGAAGAGAACGGCGGCGAGATCGTGGGCGACGATTTCTTTCCTCTCAACGTGACCGAGTTCGGGCCCGCGATCGGGCAAGTCACCGGCTCCGGCTGCGACATACTGTGGTCATCGCTGGTCGGCGGCGCTCACATGGGTTTCTACCGCCAATGGGGCGCGGCGGGAATGCTGGGCAAGATCCCCATCGCCTCCACCACGTTTGCGTTGGGCAACGAGCACATCATGCTCAACCCGTCGGAGGTCAACGGTCTTCGGGTCTCCTACAACTATTTCCAAGAGATCGAGACGCCCGCCAACCAGGCGTTCGTCGAAAAGTGGCACGCCCGCTTCGGCGCGGACTATCCCTATATCTCTGAACTCGCGATGAGCACCTATCAGGGAATAATGCTTTGGGCGGAGGCCGTGCGAACGGCCGGGACGACTGACCGCATGGCGCTGATAGAGACCTTGGAGACGGGCATCGGTATCGACGCACCGAGCGGGCGCGTGACCATCCATCCCCAAACCCATCACGTGCTGGTCGACGTTCACATTGCCGAGGTGCAAGACCATGCCATGAGGGTGGTGGAGACGTTCCCGCAGCAGCCGCCGACGGACACTGCGGAGGTATGCGACTTGATTCAGAATCCGGACGACAATCAGCAATACGAACCCAAAGTCTGACAAGCCATAGCACGCGGCAACGACCGGGGCGGGGGCGAACCGCCCCGCCCCTTCCTAGCGACTTCACGACATTTCCAGGAGGACACGACCATGCCTAAAGGCGCTCGACTGCCGACCATTTCCCAAATCGTCGCGCTGGCGACGGAATTCGGGATGGAGATGTCGGAGGCCGATGCCGCCTCCTACCAGAGCCTCATGGTGGGCGCCATCAACTCGTACCGGCGCCTCGACGAGTTTGCCGAGGCGAAGCCGCCGGTCAAGTATCCGCGCACGCCCGGTTACCGCCCACCGCCCGAAGAGAACCCCTACAACGCCTGGTACGTGAAGACCGATATCAAGGGGGCCGAGGAGGGCCCGCTCGCCGGCATGCGGGTCGCGGTCAAGGACGCGGTCTGCGTGGCCGGCGTGCCCATGATGGGCGGTTCCATGGCGCTTGAGGGCTTCACGCCCGATATCGACGCCACGGTCATCACACGACTGCTGGATGCGGGCGCGACCATCGCCGGGAAGGTTCACACCGAAGACCACTCCTTCTCCGCCGGGGGACACACGACGGCCCTGGGTCCCACGCGCAATCCGCGCAAGCCGGACCACGCGCCGGGAGGCTCCTCCACCGGGAGCGCGGTGGTACTGGTGACCGGCGAGGCCGAGCTTGCAATCGGCGCCGACCAGGGCGGTTCCATCCGCATTCCCGCCGCATGGAGCGGCATCGTCGGCCTCAAGCCGACCTATGGGCTGGTTCCCTATACCGGTGCGATGACCCTGGAGGCGACGATCGACCACCTCGGCCCCATGGCCAACAGCGCGGCGGATTGCGCGAAGATGCTATCTGCCATGGCAGGACCCGACCCGCTCGATCCGCGACAGCGCGGTGTCATCCCGGTCGACTACATTGGGGACTACGGCGCCGCCATCGGCCGAGGCTGCAAGAACATCAAAATTGCAGTCATCAAGGAAGGCTTCAATCAATCGCAGCGCGACGATTTGGGCTTGCCGGGGAGCGAGGAGGTGGTCGACCGCAAGGTGATGGCCGCGGTGGAGCGGCTGAAAGAGGAGGGGGCGGTCGTTACCGAAGTGTCCGTTCCCATGCACTACGATGGTGTGCATCTCTGGAACGCGATCATTCTCGAAGGCTCAAACGAGGCCGTCTGGCGCTGCAACGGCGCCGGATCGAACTGGTCCGGCTTCTATAATACGCACCTGATCGAGAGCTACGGCCGGGCTTGGCGCGATCAGGCCGACGACCTTCCGGTCACCGTCAAGACCGTCATCCTTCTCGGGGAATACATGCACCGGAATTATCACGGCCGTTACTACGCCAAGGGCCAGAACATCCGCGCCCAATTGCGGGCTGCATACGATGAGGTGCTGGCGGAGCACGACGTTCTTGTGATGCCGACAGTCCCCTTCCGCGCGCCGCCCATTCCAGACGTGGACTGCTCGATTGAAGACACCATGTTTTACGCGCTTCACATGATCAACAACACGCCTCAGTTCGATGTCACCGGGCACCCGGCGATCAGCGTTCCCTGCGGAGTGGAGGACGACCTGCCCATCGGGATGATGATCGTCGGCAAGCATTTCGACGATCTCACCGTGCTTCAGGTCGCCGACGCCTTCGAGCAGAGCTGCGACTGGTTGGCTCTCTAGGGCTGCGCATTGGACAGGGGAGGGATCATGGTGCGGAGTGACGAATCCGTGCTGGATGTGATGAAGGTGCCGGCGGCGGGCGATCCGACGCGCGCGGTCGTGCCTGTCGATGCGCGGGCGCCAACCGAAACGGTCGAGTGCGACGTTCTGGTGGTGGGCGGCGGCATGGGCGGCGTGGCGGGCGCCTGGGCGGCCGCGCGGCGCGGTCACCGGGTGTGCCTGCTCGAGGAGACCGACTGGATCGGTGGGCAGATGACCGCCCAGGGCATCTCCGCCTTGGACGAGCACGCCCATATCGAACGCATGGGCGGCACGCGCAGCTACTACGCGATGCGCGAGGCGATCCGCGACCATTACCGGGCACTCTGCGTCGACGATGCGCCCGAGCCGCTCAATCCCGGCACGTGCTGGGTGACGGCGTTGGCCTTCGAGCCACGCGTGGGCCTCGCGGTTCTAGAGCGCCTGCTCGCGCCCGAGGTGGAGGCGGGGCGTCTCCGCATCTTCCTCCGCTCCAAAGCGTGCGCGGCGGAGGTCGAGGGCGACCGGGTGACGGGCATCCGCGCGGTCGATCTCGATGACGGGCGCCAGCGCGAATTCCGCTTCCGCTACGTGCTCGACGCGACCGAGCTCGGAGATTTGCTGCCGCTCACTGGAACCGAATACGTGGTGGGCGCTGAATCGGTCGCGGAGACAGGTGAGCCCCATGCCCAGCCGGCAGAGGCCAAGGCGCACTGCGTGCAAAGCCTCTCTTACGTCTTCGCCATGGAGCGCCGGCCCGCAGGCGAGAACCACACGATCGAGCGGCCCGCGCGCTACGATCACTACCGCGACGCGCAGCCCTTCTCGCTCCGCATCCACGTTCACGGCGGCGAAGTCTACGGCGAGGAGACCGGCTGGCTGGACTACCAGGTGTTCGAGGAGAGTCCGGACACGAAGGGGCCGCTCTGGCGCTACCGGCGGCTCGTCGATGCGGCGCAGTTCCCGGCGGCCGCCAACGACGTCACGATGTTCAATTGGCCGGGCCTCGACTACCGCGACCTGCCGGTGGTCGATCAGGACCCGGTGACGCTTGCGCACGCCCTGCAGGACGCGAAGCGTGTGGGTCTCGGCTTCGCGCACTGGCTCCAGACCGAGGCGCCGAACCCGTCAGGTCTGCCGGGCTTCCCCGAGCTCAAGCTGCGGCCGGACGTGATGGGCAGCGCCGATGGCCTCGCCAAGTATCCCTATATCCGCGAGTGCCGGCGCATGCAGGCGCGCAAAACCATCATCGAGCAGGAGGTGGCCGTCGCGCACCAGCGCCGCGCCCGCGCTGCCCACTTCGCCGATTCGGTGGGAGTTGGCTGGTACCCTATCGACATCCACCAGGCCGGCGAAGGCGACGTGGGCACCAGCACGCGAACCAAGCCGTTCCAGATATCCATGGGCGCCCTGATTGCGGCGCGTGTCGAGAACCTGCTGGCAGCCAACAAGAATATCGGCACGACGCACATTACTAACGGCTGCTACCGGCTGCACCCGGTGGAATGGAACACAGGCGAGGCGGCGGGCGTGCTGGCCGCCTGGGCGATCGAGACCGCGTGCTCGCCGGCTGCGATTCACGCCGACGAAGGGCGGCGCACCGGCTACCAGCGAGCTCTGCTCGACGAGGGCATTCCGCTTTGCTGGCTGATCGACGTGCCGGCGTCTCAGGTGGAATTCGGGGCGGTGCAGCGCCTCTTCATGGCCGCCAGCGGTTCGGACGATCAGGACAGCCTCGACTTCCGGCCCGACGATCCGATCTCGACGGAAGATCGCATTCGTTGGCTCGCGCGCATCGGCGGCAGGGCTGCCGATGTACCCGACCCTTGCGGCAGCGCACCGGTTACCCGTGCGGAATTTGCGAAGATGCTCGCCGACGCCGGAATCGTTTGACCGCCGACTCTGGGCGCTGTGGCTGGACCGAGCTTGACCTTCACTTTCACCGTTGCTTTCGAACTCGGGTTGAATCAGGGAGAGAAGCCGCCGTCGGCGGAGTGTGTGAGGCTGATAATTGCGGCGATCCGCCGGGCGGTATCGGTGAAGTGCTGCACCTCTTCGGCCCGCAACGCGCGCCCGAGAATGGGGCGCTCGCGGTAGGAGAGCCATTTCTTGAGCACCTGGTAGCCGCCGAGCTTGTAGGTCCAGACGGCGGCGGGGACGTTGCGCCAGAAGGCGTCGCCGTTGAGGTGGACGTCCACAGTCGCATCGCCAAGGATGGGAAGCGTCTCGCCCATCGCCGCACGTTCTTCGGGCGTAAAGGCGCGTTCGACGGCGCGGCCCTGACCGGGCATCACGGCGTCGCCCTGGCCGTGGTGGCCCCAACCCGCAGTGACCGCGAAATCGTCGCCCGCCATGTTGCGGCCGCCGGTCGTTGCGGGGACGGCGATAGCGGCGATCTCCGGCCGAAGCGGCGCCTGCGTCACGCCGGGCACGGGGGTGTCGGGATCGAGCAGCGCTGCGAGCTCCCGGCCGCGCGCCGCCGACCGGGCGAGAGAGTTGGCCGCGCCCTCGGCCTCACCATCGGGCCAGCCCGGCAGCGGGATGCGCGGCCATTCCATGCGCAGCGCCCCGGCATTGGCCGCGCGATAGGCAGGATCGTGAAGCGTGGCGAGAACGTGGTGGAACAGGTCTTCCACGCCGAGGCCCAGACGGTCGAGGTAGCGTTGCGCCGAGGCCGAGAGGTTGGCGCGGCGATCTCCGCTTTCGTCGTGCCCCAAGGCGTCATCTCGAAGCCATGCGGGAAACATCAAAGCTGACCGTTCGATCAAGTGGAGACAGGCAAAGTGTTTCGCGAAACAAGCTTGGGGTTCTTCTGCACCCTTTCGGAGATGCTGAGCAGCAGATAACCACAAATTGTCATCGAACACATGAGGCCTATATTCGGCACGTTTGTCGTTGAGTAACTTCGTTTCTTCTTCCCAATACAGCCAACGGTTATCGTACGGCCGGTACGAAAAGCGAATGAATCCGGTGTTGTCTGGACCACCACGTGCAAGTAACGTTTTTCGTATTGACCGTGCGTCAAAATGCCGCGCGGCTTTCATGATTACTGGATAGCGGCGGGCAATCTCGTCGTGAGTCAAACTCCCTTCAAAGTAATCGCCAATTCGTACTTTGAGTCGGTCAAGGTCAATATCCACAAGGAACGAATCCCGGTTCGTCTTGGCCCCCGGAAACGACACTGGGAATAGGTCTGGTAACGGTGGCCAAGCGAACCAGTCTGTGCCTACCGCCGTCCGCACGAAGGGCAGGCCGAGAGGCAGGACCGGCGCAATCCCCTCGTAGAGCGCCTCTGCTTTCGCTTCGGCCGTTTCCATCAGATCCGCGTGCTTGGACTGACCCCACAAATGTCGGAAGTCCACTCTCTCGGCAGGCATATGATCAGCCTTGCGCACCAGGGTCGCGATGGCGGTACCGACCTGGATGCCGACCGGATCGCCCTCGGTCGAGAAGATGCTGGGGTCGGGTGAGCCGTCGGGCGCAACCTTGCCGGTCTTGTACTTGTCGCCGTTCAGGCAGTCGATCCGGATCGCGTCGAACGCCTCAAGGTATCTCTCCCGCATTCCTGCGAAAGACAGGCCATCGAGCCAGGAATAGTTGGAGATAAAGCAGATCACCCCTTGCCCTGTCTTCTCCGCGATGCGTCTCTCGGCCATGCGGAAAAATCGAACGTAAAGGTCAACCAACCCTTTGCTCTCATGAAGCGATACTCTGCGTGTCTTGCGGTAGGCTTCGAATAATTCTCGCTCTTCGTCGATCTCTACACCGGCAAAAGCGTTGTAAGGCGGGTTGCCGAGGATCACGAGGATCGGCGTGTCCTGTTTCACGCGTTCCGCCCGGTCGCGCTCCTCCTCAAGTTCCGGGAAGGGCAGCGGCTTGGTGGTGCGCGGCTCCCAGCCGGTCAGCGCGTTGGTGAGGAAGATGCCGGCGCGCTCCGCCCCGTCGTCGGCGAGCGGCGCGTCGAGGTCCTGCATCGTCAGCCCGACCTGTAGGTGCGCGACGACGAAGGGCGCCGGCATGATCTCGAATCCGAACACACGCGTCGTCGCGGCTTGCTTCACCCGCGCGCCGGCGAGCGCGCCGAGCCCTTGGCCCTCGAGATTGGCGGCGATTCGGCGCAGCACTTCGGCGATATAGGCCCCGGTACCGCAGCACGGGTCGAGCACGTAGACGTTCTCCGCCGCCAGGCCCTCGGGGATGTCCAGGTCGTCCTTCAGCGCCCTGTCCACGCGGGCGACCATGTAGCGGACCACCTCTGTCGGCGTGTACCAGACCCCGAGCTGCTTGCGCAGTTGGGGATCAAAGGCCTCCAGGAAGGGCTCGTAGAAGTAGGGCACCGCCTCGCCCTCGGCGAAGCGCGAGAAGAACGTGGCCCGGTCCACCCGGTCGAGCGCGGCGGCGGTCCAGTCCAGCACCTCGATCAGGCCAAGCGGTTGCAGGCGCCCTGGATCGGACAGTTGCTGGAACAGCGCCCGCAACACCGGCGCGCGCAGATGCCAGACCGCCGTGCGCCAATCGAACGCACCCGCTGGCGGCGGTGTCTGCCGTGCCCAGAGCACCCAGGCGGAGAAGACGCCGTAGAACAGCGTCTGCACCAGCGTCGAATGGAAGAAGCGCGCGCCCTTCTCGCCCTCGAAGCGGACGCCCAGCGCCTCCTCCAGCGCCGACCGCACCGCCTTGAGCGAGGGCGCATCCCCCGCCGCCTCGACCCGCGCCAGCCCGTCGCGAGCGTAGGAAGCGAGCAACCACGCCAAGTCCTTCGGCTCTGCGAGCGCAGCACGGTGCGACAGCGCGCGGGCGAGATACTCGACGAGGCCCGCGCCGGCCGTGCGGGCGAAGACGCGGGGCTTCTCCACGTTCCGCCAAAACTGGTCTGCGCTGTCTGTCAGCCGGAAGGTTTCGAGCTTCGCTGGCCGACCCGCCGCATCCTCGCCGACCAGCACGAAGTCACGGAAGTTGGTCACCAGAACCAGCCGGTACTGCTTCCAGTAGCGGCTCACTTGATCGCCGGCCGCCGTGAGCCAGGCATCGTCGGCGGCGGGCTTGACCTCGACCACGCCGCGCTCCGGCATCTGGCCTTCGGACGGCTGGCCCTTCCGGACCTGCTTGGCTGCGTAGAGGCCGAAGTCGGGATGGCCCGCGCCCTGGTCCGCCAGGTTGCTGACCGGAAACACCTTCGGTTTCAGGGAGCCGCCCACGGCGCCGAGCAGCTTCTCCAGCGCGGGATAGTAGGAAAGCTCCCCCGTGCCCCCGCCCGACGCGCGGACCTTCCCCAGCTCGTCGAAGTAGGCCTCGACCGCAGCCCTCAGCTTTTCGACTGTTCCCGCCATGGACGCCTTGTGGTCGAGCGAAAGCGGGAGCGCAAGCGTTCATGCGGACGATCCAATCGCCGTAACCGCACTTGCCTCTTCGGATCGATGTGCTGTTCAGGGCGCCGATCGGACGCCAATCGGCGTGGCGGTGCGCTGACCGTCGGATGCCATGGGGTCACATGCCGACGCTGGTCGTCACCCTTCGGTCGCTCGATTGACGGCGACTGCCGCTCCCGACACGGGTGGCGCCGATTCGCGGCCGAATACTGACACAGTACTGATACGCCCGTCGCGCCTTCCTGCCCTTACCCGGCGCCCGCTCCATAACCCATTGATCTTGTTGGTGCCCGCGCCCGGACTCGAACCGGGACGGCCCATAGGGCCAACGGATTTTAAGTCCGTTGCGTCTGCCAATTCCGCCACGCGGGCTGCGATCGCGGCACGTCGCGTTCGACGGCGCACGATAGGAAGGGAGCGGGCCTGCGGCAAGCGCCGGCGGCGCACCTCGGGCGAAACGAACGCCCGGACCGCGACTCAGCCCACGGGCGCGGGCGGCGCCGGCGGGGATTCCGGCTCGCCGCCGAGTTCGCGCAGGATGGTGCAGAGCTCGCCCGCGGCACTGTCGATCTCCGCCTCGTCGGTGCCGCGCAGCACCAGCGTGGTGCCGAAGCTGCCGTCGCGGACGAAGGGGTAGCTGCCGATCTCCAGCGCCGGATAGCGCTCCTGCAGGCCCTCGAGCCGGGCCGCCACGTCGCCCTCGCCGAGCAGCACCGCGACCTCGCGCGACTTGACCGTGCGCCCGCCCTTCAGCGTCGGCGCCACGCTCTCGAACATGGCCCGCATCACCGCCGGAATGCCGGCCAGCACGTGGACGTTCTCGACCCGAAAACCCGGCGCCCGGCTCACCGGGTTGTCGATGAGCGTCGCCCCTTCCGGCGTGTGGGCCATGCGCATCCGCGCCTCGTTCAGCTCGCGCCCGGTGTCCCGGTAGAAGTCCACGAGGATGCGCTCCGCCTCCGGGTTGATCCGGTAGGGAAGGCCGAAGGCCCGGGCCACCGCCTCGCAGGTGATGTCGTCGTGGGTGGGGCCGATGCCCCCGGTGGTGAACACGTAGTCGTGCTGCGCGCGAAGGGCGTTCACGGCGGCGATGATGGCGCGCTCGTCGTCCCGCACCATGCGGACCTCCGCCAGCACGATGCCGAGCGCCGTGAGCTGGCGGGCGAGATAGGCCACGTTCACGTCCTTGGTGCGGCCCGAGAGGATCTCGTTGCCGATGACGATGACGGCGGCGGTGACGACGGGCTCGGGCATGGCGCTGGTGCTCGCTCGTGGGTGCGCGTGCGGGGGGCAGAGAGCGGCGCAGAGCATAGAGCGGCGCGCGCCCGGCGGCCATGGCCCGATGCTGCCGCGCCCCTTGAGCCGAGGCCGGGGCGCGGCCTATGAGACGGGATGCAGTTCCCCCTGCCGCTGCGGCGGGCGACGCTGGTCAGGCGCTACAAGCGCTTCCTCAGCGATCACCGCCTCGATGACGGCACCGCCGTCACCGCCCACGTCGCCAACCCCGGCGCGATGACGGGGCTCGTGGACGAAGGGCTCGAGACCTGGCTCTCGCCCGCCGCAAGCCCGAAACGCAAGCTCGCCTGGAGCTGGGAGCTGGTGCGGGCCGAGGGCGGGCTGGTGGGGGTCAACACCGGCTGGCCCAACCGCCTTGCCGCCGAGGCGATCGCGGCCGAGGCGATTCCGGCGCTCGCCGGCTACGACGGCATGCGCCGCGAGGTCGCCTACGGTGCCGGCTCGCGCGTGGACCTGCTGCTGGAGGCAGCGGCGCGCCCGCCCTGCTACGTCGAGGTCAAGAACGTCCACCTGAAGCGCGGCCCGGTCGCGGCGTTCCCCGACAGCGTGACCGCGCGCGGCACGAAGCACCTGCATGAGCTGGCGGCGGTGGCCGAGGGCGGCGGGCGCGCGGTGATGCTCTACATCGTCCAGCGCGCGGACTGCGCGCGTTTCGCGCTCGCGGCCGACATCGACCCGGCCTATGCCGCCGCCTTCGCCCAGGCCCGCGCCGGCGGCGTGGAGGCGCTCGCCTACGCCTGCCGGCTCAGTCCAGACGGCATCGCCGTGGACCGCCCGCTC
Organism: Alphaproteobacteria bacterium; assembly: GCA_011523425.1. Taxonomy (GTDB): domain Bacteria; phylum Pseudomonadota; class Alphaproteobacteria; order UBA828; family UBA828; genus WTGU01. The sequence goes on along the minus strand of WTGU01000002.1, from coordinate 1,883 downwards.
CCGATCGACGATCCGGCCTGAGCGGCGCGTCTATTGAACGGGGCGCGATAGGGGCTAGATTGTGGGCGGCGGCCCTACCCTCTTCGACACCGGGCCGCCGTTTGGCGTAAGCAAGCGAGGTCGGCCGTGTCCACAGGCGTCGACGCCACGCCGCAGCCCCTCTCCGGCGCTGCCAGTGGCGCTCAGGTCATCGAGCGGAGCGTCAAGACGCACGGGCCCGAGGGGTTCGAGGCGATGCGCCGGGCCGGGCGGCTGGCGGCGGAGGTGCTCGACGCGCTGACGCCCGAGGTGCGGCCCGGCGTCAGCACCGGCGATCTCGACGCCTTCTGCCACGACTACATCGTCGCCCACGACGCGGTGCCCGCCCCGCTCGGCTATCGCGGCTTTCCGAAATCGATCTGCACGTCCGTGAACCACGTGGTCTGCCACGGCATCCCCGGCGACAAGCGCCTGCAGAAGGGCGACATCGTGAACGTCGACGTGACCGTGATCCTCGACGGCTGGCACGGAGACACCAGCCGCATGTTCCACGTGGGCAAGCCGAGCGTGAAGGCGCGCCGGCTGATCGACATCACCTACGAGGCCATGATGCGCGGCATCGCGGCCGTGAGGCCCGGCGCGCGGCTCGGCGACATCGGCCACGCCATCCAGGCCTACGCCGAGGGCGAGCGCTGCGCCGTGGTGCGCGACTTCTGCGGCCACGGCATCGGCCGGGTCTTCCACGACGCGCCCAACGTGCTGCACTACGGCGAGCCCGGCACCGGGATCGAGCTTCGGCCCGGCATGTTCTTCACCGTCGAGCCGATGATCAATCTCGGCGGCTGGCAGGTGAAGCTGCTGAGGGACGGCTGGACCGCGGTGACCAAGGACCGCTCGCTTTCGGCCCAGTTCGAGCACACCATCGGGGTGACCGAGGAGGGCCACGAGATCTTCACCCTCTCGCCCCGCGGACTCTCCAAACCGCCCTACGACTGCTGAGGGTCGAGGCCGCCGCCATGGCCGACAAGCCACATTTCCACGGCCATCGCGAGCGCCTGCGCGCGCGCTTCGACCAGGCGGGCGCCGAAGGGATGCCGGATTACGAGCTGCTCGAGCTGCTGCTCTTCCGCGCGCTGCCGCGAGGCGACGTCAAGCCGCTGGCCAAGCGGCTGCTCAAGCGCTTCGGCAGCATCGGCGCCGTGCTCGGCGCCGAGCGGGAGACGCTGGCAACGGTCGACGGCGCCGGCGAGGCCGTGGTCCACACGCTCAAGCTCTCCCAGGCGCTGGTCGAGCGGGCGCTCAGGGAGCCGATGATCGGCCGCCCCGTCCTCAGCTCGTGGCAGGCGGTGGTGGACTACTGCACCGCGCGCCTCGGCCACCGCGAGACCGAGCATTTCCGCGTGCTCTTCCTCAACAACCGCAACGTGCTGATCGAGGAGGAGGAGCTGCAGCAGGGCACCGTCGACCACGTGGTGCTTTATCCGCGCGAGGTGATCAAGCGCGCGCTGGAGCTCGGCGCCAGCGCCATCATCCTCGTGCACAACCACCCCTCGGGCGACCCCAGCCCGTCCCGCGCCGACATCGAGCTCACCACCGAGATCGCGAAGGCGGGCGCCACGCTCGGCGTGACCGTGCACGACCATCTGGTGATCGGCCGCTCCCGCCACGTCTCGCTGCGGGAGGCAGGCCTGCTGCCGGAGTGACGTCGCGCACGCCCGGGTCGCCCGTGCCCGCCAGGGTCACGGGCGCGGAACGAGGTCGCGTGCGCGCGGAAGAGAGTCCCGGCGTAGCTCGCCCTACCAGCGGAGTGCGCCGCGCAGCATGAGGCCGTGGTCGGGACTGCCGTGCTGGCGCTCGCGGCGGTCGCCTTCGAGGCTCACGCCGAAGGACGGCCCGAGGGCGAG
>WTGU01000125.1 GCA_011523425.1 Alphaproteobacteria bacterium | reverse complement strand
ACCGACCGCATCAACCTGACGCCGGTGGCGATCCACGAGGGCCGCTGCATCGCCGAGACCCTCTACAACGACAACCCGCAAGAGCCGGACCACAGGGACGTGGCGACCGCCGTCTTCACCACGCCTGAGCTCGGCACGGTCGGGCTGACCGAGGAGGAGGCGCGGGGGACCATCGCCGCCGTGGACATCTACAGGACCCGCTTCCGCCCGCTGAAGCACACACTCTCCGGGCGGGACGAGACCGTCTTCATGAAGCTCGTCGCGGACCGCGCAACGGGCCGGGTGGTGGGCTGCCACATGGTCGGCGACGGCGCGGGCGAGGCGGTGCAGCTCTTGGGGATAGCGGTGAAGGCGGGCGCGACCAAGGCGCAGTTCGACGCGACCATGGCGGTGCACCCGACTGCGGCGGAGGAGTTCGTCACCCTCTACGAGCCCGTGCCCGAGGCCGTCGCCCCGGCCGCCTAGCCGCGGGTGCCGCCACGGCTCAGGAAAATGCTGGAACGACCGGCGGTTCGGGCGTATAGCTCTGCTCCAACGAAAAGATTTCCGCGGGAGTACCCCATGCCCGGCACCTGGAACCCCGGCCGCTGGCGCGGGCTGCCGATCAAGCAGCAGCCGGCCTGGCCGGACAAGGCGGCGCTCGCCGGCGTCGAGGAGCGGCTGAGCCGCACGCCTCCGCTGGTCTTCGCCGGCGAGGCGCGCAGGCTGCGCGAGCGCCTGGCGCGGGTCTGCCAGGGGCACTCCTTCCTCCTGCAGGGCGGCGACTGCGCCGAGAGCTTCGCCGAGTTCCACCCGGACACGGTGCGCGACACCTTCCGCGTACTGCTGCAGATGGCAGTGGTGCTGACCTACGGCGCCAAGATGCCGGTGGTGAAGGTGGGCCGGCTCGCGGGCCAGTTCGCGAAGCCCCGCTCGTCGGACACCGAGACGGTGGGCGAGACCACGCTGCCGGCCTACCGCGGCGACATGATCAACGGCATGGCCTTCGACGGCACGTCGCGCCGGCCCGCGCCCAAGCGCCTGCTCCAGGCCTACGGCCAGTCGGCGTCTACGCTCAACCTGCTGCGGGCGCTCGCCCACGGCGGCTACGCCGGCCTCCACGCGGTGCACCGCTGGAACCTCGGCTTCGTCGCCGAGAGCACCCAGGGCGCGCGCTACAGGGCCATGGCCGACCAGATCGGCGAGACGCTCGATTTCATGGCGGCCTGCGGGCTCACCGAGGAGACCTCCCCGCAGATTCGCGAGACCGAGTTCTACACCTCCCACGAGGCGCTGATCCTGGAATACGAGCAGGCGCTGACGCGGATCGATTCGACCACCGGCGAGTGGTACGACTGCTCCGCGCACATGCTCTGGATCGGCGATCGCACGCGCCAGCCCGACGGCGCCCACGTCGACTTCCTGAGCGGCGTCGGCAACCCGGTCGGCATCAAGGCGGGCCCCAGCCTGGACCCGGACGAGCTGCTCGCCCTCATCGACCGGCTCAACCCGCAGGACGAGCCCGGCCGGATCACGGTGATCGCGCGCATGGGGCACGAGGCGGCCGAGGCCAAGCTGCCGCCGCTGGTGCGCGCTGTGAAGCGCGAGGGCCGGCAGGTGCTGTGGTCGTGCGACCCCATGCACGGCAACACGATCAAGTCCTCGAACGGCTACAAGACCCGCGTCTTCGACCAGGTGCTGGCCGAGGTGCGCGCCTTCTTCGCGGTGCACCGGGCGGAGGGCACCTACCCCGGCGGCGTCCACTTCGAGATGACCGGCCAGGACGTGACCGAATGCCTCGGCGGCGCCCAGGCGATCACCGAGGAGGACCTGTCGGACCGCTATCACACCCATTGCGATCCGCGCCTCAACGCCTCGCAGGCGCTCGAGCTCGCCTTCCTGATCGCCGAGCACATCAGGGAGGAGCGGGCGACTCCCGCGCAGCCGAGGGCGCTGCACGGTTAGCCGGGCCGGGCGCGCCATGCTGCACCAGAACGGCCCACGCGACCGCGAGGTCGCCCGCTACACCGACCACTACTTCACGCGCACGCGCAAGGCGATCGCCCGCTTCGGCGATTCGCGCGTCACCTACGCGCTGTTCCTGAGGCGGCCGGTCTGCTTCGCGCCGCGCCTGATGATCGACTGGCTGGAGGCGGTCGCGGCCGAGCGCGACACCCGCTTCACCATCGAGTGCCAGTTCGAGGAGGGCGCATGGGTCGGCGCCGGCGAGCCGCTGATCTACCTCTCCGGCTCCTTCCGCCACCTGGTCGATCTCGAGACCCTCTACCTGCAACGGCTGGGCGCCGCCTGCGTCGCCGCCTACAACGCCTACGCCATGGCCCGCGCGCTGCCCAAGGTGGGCTTCCTGGCGATGGACGCGCGGCACTGCGCTGGCATCGAGATGGCCGAGATGATGGCCTATGCGGCGAGCGTCGGCTCCCGCGCGGCGCAGAAGGAGGCCGGCGCCGTCGGCTTCATCGGCAACGCGACGGACGCGACCGCCCACTACTTCGGCAACCAGCGGGGCTACGGCACGATGCCGCATGCCTTCATCGGCTATGCCGGCTCCACGGTCCGCGCCGCGGAGATGTATCACGAGATCTTCGACGGCGAGCCGATGACCGTGCTGGTCGACTATTACGGGCAGGAGATCACCGATTCGCTCGCCGTCTGCGAACGCTTCCCCGACCTCGCCCGGCAGGGCGATCTCAGCATCCGCCTTGATACCCACGGCAGCCGCTACGTCGAGGGCCTGGACATGGCCGAGTCCTATTCGGTGCTGGAGCGCTACAGCCCGAACGCGGTGCGCGAATACCGCACCGAGGCGGAGCTGCGCTGGCTCAACGGCACCGGGGTCAGCGCGGCGGCGCTCTTCCACCTGCGCGCGGCGCTCGACCAGGCGGGCTTTCCCAAGGTGAAGATCGTCGCGAGCTCTGGCTTCGGCCCGGCCAAGTGCCGGGTCATGGCCAGCGTGAACGCGCCGATCGACGTGATCGGCACCGGCTCCTTCCTGCCCGAGAACTGGTCCGAGACCTTCGCGACGGCCGATGTCGTCGACTATGGCGGCACGGCGCGGGTCAAGCTCGGCCGCGAGTTCCTGCTGCGCAACGGCAGCGGCACGCCGGAGCCCACACGCTAGAGCGTGTCCGCTTTACACGGAAACGCTCTGGCCTCTTTGTCGCTCACGGCAGCCGACCTGCGGTCGGCGCCGTCGCGCGGGACGCGCGCGGAGCGCACGATGCGGACGCGCCGCATAAGCGGCGGGCCGCAGTCGCGGCCTGTCGCGTATCCGTCAAAGACGGATACGCTCTAGGAGCGCCGTGCGGGCCCGCGCGCGCAGGGCAAGAGGCGACAATCGGAGCCGGCAGTCGCCGGCTCATCCGTGTATAACCGTGCCGCCATGACCGACACGCTCGCCATCGCGCTCGCGCAGCTCAACCCCACGGTGGGGGATCTGGAGGGCAACAAGGCGCTGATCCTGCGCGCCCGCACGCAGGCCGCGGCAGAGGGCGCTGACCTCGTGATCTGCACCGAGCTCGTCGTCACCGGCTATCCGCCGGAGGACCTCGTGCTCAAGCCGATGTTCCAGGAGCAGACGCGCGCCGTCGTCGACGCGCTCGCCGAGGCGACCGCAGACGGCGGGCCGGCGCTCCTGATCGGCGCTCCCTGGGCCGAGGGCGGCAAGCTCTACAACGCCGCGCTGCTGCTCGACGGCGGCCGGGTCGAGGCCCGGCGCTACAAGTACGAGCTCCCGAACTACGGGGTCTTCGACGAGGTGCGCGTGTTCGCGCGGGCCGGCCTGCCCGGGCCGATTCCCTTCCGCGGCGTGCGCCTCGGCGCCATGGTCTGCGAGGACATGTGGTTCCCCGAGGTCGCCGAGTGCCTCGCGGAATCGGGCGCGGAGATCATGATCGCGATCAACGGCTCGCCCTTCGAGAGCGACAAGGGCGATGCGCGCCTCAATCTCGCCGTCGCGCGGATCGGCGAGACCGGTCTGCCGCTGATCTACGTCAACCAGGTGGGGGGGCAGGACGAGCTGGTCTTCGACGGCGCCTCCTTCGTCCTCGGCGCCGATCACGGCCTCCGAGCCCAGGCGCCGGCCTTCGAGGAAGCGGTCGTGCTCACGCGCTGGTCGCGCGAAGAGGGCGGCTGGGCCTGCGCGCAAGAAGCCTGCGCCGCGCTGCCCGAGGGCCACGCCGCCACCTGGCGGGCCATGACCGCAGGCCTTGCCGACTACGTCGCGAAGAACGGCTTCCCCGGCGTGCTCATCGGGCTCTCCGGCGGGATCGATTCCGCGCTCACGGCGGCCGTCGCCGTCGATGCGCTGGGGCCGGAGCGCGTCTTCTGCGTCGCCATGCCGTCCCGCTACACCGCCCAGTCCTCGCTCGACGACGCGGCGGAGTGCGCGCGCCTGCTCGGGGTCCGCTACGAGGTGGTGGGGATCGAACCGGCGGTCGATGCGATGGAGGGCATGCTGGCGCCGCTCTTCGCCGGCCGCGCGGCCGACGAGACCGAGGAGAACATCCAGGCGCGGGTGCGCGGCGTCATCCTCATGGCGATCAGCAACAAGCTCGGCCACATGGTGCTCACCACCGGCAACAAGTCCGAGATGTCGGTGGGCTACGCCACGCTCTACGGCGACATGTGCGGCGGCTACTCCGTGCTGAAGGACGTCTACAAGACCGACGTGTTCGAGATGGCGCGCTGGCGCAACCGGAACTGGATGGCGGGCCTCGAGGGACCGCAGGGGCCGGTGGTGCCCGAGGCGATCATCGAGAAGCCGCCGAGCGCGGAGCTTCGCCGCGACCAGACCGATCAGGACACGCTGCCGCCCTACGAGGTGCTCGACGACGTGCTGAGCGGACTGGTGGAGGAGGAGCGCTCGATTGCGGAGATCGTCGCCCGCGGCCACGCGGCGGAGACCGTGGAGCGGATCTGGCGGATGCTCGATGTCGCGGAGTACAAGCGGCGCCAGGCGCCGCCCGGCATCAAGCTCACGCTGCGCTCCTTCGGCAAGGACCGCCGCTACCCCATCACCAACCGCTACCGCGGGGCCGGCTGAGCGATGGCGCTCACCCTTCACAACACGCTGACGAGGCGCCGCGAGCCGCTGCGGCCGGTGCGGCCCGGCCATGTGGGCATGTATGTCTGCGGGCCGACGGTCTACGACCTCGCCCATATCGGCAACGCCCGGCCGGTGGTGGTGTTCGACGTGCTCTACCGGGTGCTGAAGCGGCTCTATCCGCACGTCACCTACGTCCGCAACATCACCGACGTCGACGACAAGATCAACGAGGCGTCCCGCGCCAGCGGCGAGCCCATCGAGTCGATCACGGCGCGGACGACCGGGGCCTTTCACGAGGACATCGCGGCGCTGGGCACCCTCCCGCCCGATGTCGAGCCGCGGGCGACGGCGCACGTGCCGCAGATGATCGCGCTCATCGAGGCGCTGATCGCCGCCGGCAACGCCTACGAGGCGGAAGGCCACGTGCTCTTCCACGTGCCGTCCGCGCCGCGCTACGGCGCGCTCTCCGGCCGCAACCGCGACGAGATGATCGCCGGCGCCCGCGTCGAGGTCGCCCCCTACAAGCGCGATCCCGCCGATTTCGTGCTGTGGAAGCCGAGCGACGAGACCCTGCCCGGCTGGGAGAGCCCCTGGGGGCGTGGCCGGCCCGGCTGGCACATCGAATGCTCGGCCATGAGCCGCGCTTACCTCGGCGAGACGCTGGACATCCACGGCGGCGGCGCCGACCTGATCTTCCCCCACCACGAGAACGAGATCGCGCAGAGCGAATGCGCCTGCCCCGGCGCGCCCTTCGCCCGCCACTGGGTGCACAACGGCGTGCTCACCGTGGACGGCGAGAAGATGTCGAAGTCGCTCGGCAACTTCATCACCATCCGCGACGCGCTGGCGGAGTCGCCGGGCGAGGTCATCCGCCTGGTCCTGCTCAGCACGCACTACCGCCACCCCCTGGACTGGACCGCCGAAGGGCTGCAACAGGCGCGCGCCAACCTGGACCGCCTCTACACCGCGCTGCGCGGCGCGGGCGGGGAGAACGGGGCGGCCGGCGACACGGTCGATCCCGAGGTGGAGGAGGCGCTCTGCGACGACCTCAATACGCCGAAGGCGCTGGCAGCCCTGCATCGGCTGGCCGGCGCGCTCAACCGGGCCGGCGACGAGGCGGCGCGGGCCGAGGCCGCGGCGGCGCTGCGCGGCTCTGGCGCCCTGCTCGGGCTGCTGCAGCAGGAGCCCGAGGCGTGGTTCCGCGGTGAGGGCGGGGAAGACGGGACGGGCGACGACGAGATCGAGGCGCAGATCGCGGCCCGGGCCGCCGCGCGGAGCCGGCGCGACTTCGCCGAGGCCGACCGCATTCGCGAGGCGCTGGCCGCCGACGGCATCACCCTCGAGGACACGGCGGAAGGCACGCTGTGGCGCCGCGCCCGATGAGCGGCGGGAGCCGGCTCCGCCCCCTGCCCGCGCAGAGCTGAGCCGTGGCGGGGACCGACCGTCGCAAGAGCCGCGCGGCGGACCATGTCGACAAGGGCGCGCCGGCGGTGATCCTCGTGCGCCCCCAGCTCGGCGAGAACATCGGCACGGCGGCCCGCGCCATGCTGAACTGCGGCCTCTCCGAGCTGCGCCTGGTGGAGCCTCGCGACGGCTGGCCCAACGTCAAGGCGCTGGGCGCGGCCTCGGGCGCCGACACGGTGCTGAGCGGCGCTCGCGTCTTCGCCACCGTGGCGGACGCCGTGAGCGACCTCAATCTGGTTCACGCCACCACGGCGAGACCGAGGGAGATGCTGAAGCCGGTGCTGGCGCCGGGTGCTGCGATCGAGGCGCTGCGCGACGGCGCCCGCCGGGGCGCCCGCCTCGGCCTGCTCTTCGGGCCGGAGAAGGCGGGCCTCCGTAACGAGGAGCTGGTGCTGGCCGACGCCATCGTCAGCATCCCGCTCAACCCGGCCTTCGCCTCGCTCAACCTCGCCCAGGCGGTGCTCATCATGGCCTACGAATGGCGCCTCGCGGGCGCCGCGCCGGAAGAGGAGCCCCCGCCGCCGCCGGCGAGCGGCAGCGCGCGGCCCGCCACCAAGGACGAGATCCTGCACCTCTTCGAGCACCTGGAGGGCGAGCTCGACGCCCGCGGCTTCTACCCCACGCCCGAGATGCGGCCCCGCATGGTGCTGAACATGCGCAACATGTTCGAGCGCATCTCGCTCACCCGCCAGGACGTGCAGACGCTCAGGGGCGTCGTGCGCGCGCTGACCGGCGGGCGGCCACGGCGAGAGCCGCCTGGTTCGGCCGATTGACACGGAACCTTCGAAGGCTATAGTGCGCCCGGCTCGCCGCCCCGGAGCGGCGGCGCGCGTCCTCCCACCGGCACGGGCACGATGAGCAAGCGACAGCAGTCGAAATACAAGATTTGCCGGCGCCTCGGCGTCAACCTCTGGGGCCGGCCCAAGAGCCCGACCAACCGGCGCGACTACGGGCCGGGACAGCACGGCCAGCGGCGGCGCAAGCCGTCGGACTTCGGCGTGCAGCTCTCGGCCAAGCAGCGCCTGCGCGGCTACTACGGCAACATCACCGAGAAGCAGTTCCGCCGCTACTACAAGGCGGCCGGCGACCGCAAGGGCGACACCGGCGAGAACCTGATCGGGCTGCTGGAACGGCGCCTCGATGCGGTCGTCTACCGCATGAAGTTCGTGCCGACCGTGTTCGCGGCGCGGCAGTTCGTGAGCCATGGCCACATCCTGGTCAACGGCCGCCGGGTGACGATCCCGAGCTACCTGGTCAAGGACGAGGACCGGATCGAGGTGCGGGAGCGCTCGCGCCAGCTGCCGCTGGTGCTGGAGGCGGTGGATTCGCCCGAGCGCGACGTGCCCGACTATCTGGAGGTCGACCATGACCGGATGGAGGGCCGCTTCATCCGCGCGCCGAAGCTCGCCGACGTGCCCTACCCGGTGCAGATGGAACCCAACCTGGTCATCGAGTACTACTCGCGTTAGAGCGCGACAGGCGGTTCCTTCACCTCGAGCCAGGCACCCCCAACCACGTCATGGCCGGGCTCGTCCCGGCCATCCACGTGTCTCCGCCCCGTTTGATTGATGGAGATGCCCGGAACAAGTCCGGGCATGACGGCGTGTGTGGGTGATCGGGTCGAAACGAGCACACCCTGCCGATTGACAGGGCGCCCCATCCCCGCTTTTGTCTGTCTCAGGCATGCCGAGGCATGGGAGGAGCGAGATGGGCACGATGGCGTTCGAGCACCACCTGCTGCAGGAGTCCGGCACCAGCCCCAACAACGGGACGCTGCCGCTGATCGTCTACCGCGATGCCGTGGACGTCGGCGGCGACGAGCCGGAAGCCGCCGTCGAGCGCCACTTCGGCGCCAACGGCTGGGGCGACGGCTTTCGCGGCGACACCTTCCCCTTTCACCACTACCACTCGATCGCGCACGAGGTCGTGGGCTGCGCGCGCGGCGCGGCGCGGCTGCAGTTCGGCGGGCCGGACGGGCCGGTAGTCGACGTGCAGGCCGGCGACGCGGTGCTGATCCCCGCCGGCGTGGTCCATGTCCGCCTCGACGACGAGCCGGGCTATGTCAGCGTCGGCGCCTATCCGCCGGGCCAGCAGCCGGATCTCTGCGTGCTGTGGGACGAGGATGCGGCAGTCTCCCGCGCCAGGGACGACACCGAGGGCCTGGCGCTGAAGGTCGTGGGCGAGGCGGAGATGCCCGCGATCCGGGCCACCATCGCCGCGGTCCCGCTGCCTGAGAGCGACCCGCTGGCAGGCGCACGCGGCCCGGTGGCGGAGCTTTGGCTGAGGCGCTGAGCCTCGGCGGTCACGTCACGCGAACACGCCGAAGTCGAGGGCGAGCTTCTCGCCGAGCCAGAGCGGGTAGTCGCGGTGGTCGGCGAGGTCGTCGCCGGTGTTGGGGTGGACCAGCACCGGGTGCCCCCGCCTGTTGAGCATCAGCCAGGGCACGACCTCGTCGAAGAGGGCAGGCTCGAAGGCCACCTGGAACATGTGCATGGGATGTGGCCCGACCAGCTTGTCGCGCCAGCGCCCGAGCCGCACGGGGAAGCGCGCGATCAGATCGGTCCTGACCGCCGCGGCGCTCCGCCGCGTCGCCGGCTCGTAGTAGACGTGGGCGTGGTAGCTGGCGATCGCCGCCGGAGGCAGCGGCCTCAAGCGCGTGGCTCGACGCCGATGCCCTTCGTGTTCAGGAACTCCGAGAGCTCGCCGGTCTCGTACATCTCGCGGACGATGTCGCAGCCGCCCACGAACTCGCCCTTGACGTAGAGCTGCGGGATCGTCGGCCAGTCGCTGAAGCGCTTGATGCCCTGGCGGACCTCCGGGTCCTCGAGCACATCGAAGCCCTTGAAGCGCACGCCGAGCAGCGAGAGCATCTGCACGACGGTGGCGGAGAACCCGCACTGCGGGAACACCGGCGTCCCCTTCATGAACAGGACGACGTCGTTCTCGTCGATGAGGGCCCGGATTCTGTTATCGACCGGTCCGCTGGTCGTGGCCTCCATCATGCGAAATCCCCTTTCGTTTCCGATCCGCTCAGGCGTCCGCGGGCACGCCGGTCTGCAGCGCGAGCGCGTGGAGCTGGTCGCCCATCCGCCCGCGCAGGGCGCGATAGACCATCTGGTGCTGCTCCACCCGCGACTTGCCCGCGAAGGCGGCGGAGATCACCCGCGCCGCATAGTGGTCGCCGTCGCCGCGCAGGTCGTCGATGTGAATCTGCGCGTCGGGCAATGCCTCGCGAATGAGCTGTTCGATCTCCTGCACGTCCATCGGCATCGGTGGTGCTCTCAGGCGGTGCTTTCAGGCATTGCTCTCGACGCTCGCGTCCGCCGCCCCGGCCATGTAGGCCGGCAGCCACCCTTCGTGGATGCGGCGGAGCGTGGCTATCGATATGGCACCTAGGCCGTCCACTGTCAACGAAGCCCCGCCCGTCGCGCCGAAGGGCGCGCCAATGGTGGACCCGATGACCGAGACCGGCACGCCCGCCTGCGCCGCCTCTGCCGCGAGCGCCTCGGCCTGCCGCCGCGGCGCGCTCACGACGTAGCGCCCCTGATCCTCGCCGAAGAGCCAGCCGGTGGCGTCGGGCACATCCACAGGCAGCGCGACGCGGGCGCCGACGGCGCGGCCCGCATCGAGCGCCGCCAGCGCCATCTCGGCCAGCGCCACCAGCAGGCCGCCGTCGGAGATGTCGTGGCAGGCGGAGACGCGCCCGCTCTCGATCTGGCGGCGCACGAAGTCGCCGTGGCGCCGCTCGGCGGCGAGGTCCACCGCCGGCGGCGGCCCCTCCTCCCTCCCCTCGATCTCGCGCTGGTAGAGAGAGCGGCCGAGGTGGCCGCCGTCGCCGCCGATCAGCAGCAGCGCCTCGTCCGCCGCCTTCAGCGCCAGGGAGCACATGCGATCCAAATCGGCGATCAGCCCGAGGGCGCCGATCTGCGGCGTGGGCAGGATGCCGATGCCGCCGGTCTCGTTGTAGAAGGAGACGTTGCCGGAGACGACCGGGAAGTCCAGCGCCCGGCAGGCGGCGGTCATTCCCTCGATGCAGCCGACGAACTGGCCCATGACGGCCGGCCGCTCGGGATTGCCGAAGTTGAGGCAATCGGTGACCGCGAGCGGCCGCGCGCCGACGGCGGTGAGGTTGCGCCAGGCTTCCGCCACCGCCTGCGCCCCGCCCGAGGCAGGGTCGGCGGCGCAGTAGCGGGGCGTGCAGTCGGCGGTGAGCGCGAGGCCCTTGGCCGTGCCGTGGACGCGCACCACGGCGGCATCGCCGCCCGGCGGCTGCACCGTGTCCGCCATCACCATGTGATCGTACTGCTCCCAGATCCAGCGCTTGGAGCAGAGATCGGGCGCGGCCAGCAGGGTTTGCAGCACCTCCAGCGGCTCGGGCGCCGTCGCGGCGGACGGGCCGGCCGGAGCGCCCGCCGGCAGCGGCGCGGGACGCGGCGTGAGCGCGTAGGGCCGCTCGTAGACCGGCGCCTCGTCCACCAGCGGACGAACCGGCAGGTCGCCCACCACGGCGCCGCCGGCCTTGAGTACGAGGCGGCCCGTATCGGTCACCCGGCCGACGACGGCGAAGTCCACGCCCCACGTCTCGAAGACTGCGCGGGCACGCTCCGCCGCCTCAGGCCGGATCACCATGAGCATGCGCTCCTGACTCTCGGACAGCATGATCTCGTAGGGCGTCATGGCGCTCTCGCGCAGCGGCACCGCGTCGAGGTCGAGCTCGATGCCCGCATTCCCCTTGTCCGCCATCTCCACCGAGGAGCAGGTGAGCCCGGCCGCGCCCATGTCCTGGATGGCGATGATCGCGTCGGTGGCCATCAGCGCGAGGCAGGCCTCCATGAGCAGCTTCTCGGTAAAGGGGTCGCCGACCTGGACGGTAGGGCGCTTTTCCTCCGTCTCCTCGCCGAACGCGGCGGACGCCATGGTGGCACCGTGGATGCCGTCGCGCCCGGTCTTGGCGCCGACGTAGACCACGGGATGGCCGACGGCGTTCTCGGCGGCGGCGTAGAAGATGCGGTCCGCCGGCGCCACGCCCACGGTCATGGCGTTGACCAAGATGTTGCCGTCGTAGGCCGGATCGAAGGCGCACGAGCCGCCGACCGTCGGCACCCCGATGCAGTTGCCGTAGCCGCCGATGCCGGCGACCACGCCGCCGACCAGATGGCGGGTCCTGGGATGGCCGGGCGCGCCGAAGCGGAGCGCGTCGAGGCTCGCCACCGGCCGCGCGCCCATGGTGAAGACGTCACGCAGAATGCCGCCGACCCCGGTCGCCGCGCCCTGGTAGGGCTCGATGAAGGAGGGGTGGTTGTGGCTCTCCATCTTGAAGACCGCCGCCTGGCCGTCGCCGATATCCACCACGCCGGCGTTCTC
>WTGU01000025.1 GCA_011523425.1 Alphaproteobacteria bacterium | reverse complement strand
CGCGTGCCGCCGGAGTGGCACCGCTGGCTCCACCACAGCACCGACGAGCCGCCGACGGAGGCGCCGCTCCGGGCGCAGCCCTGGGAGAAGCCGCACAAGCCCAACCTCACCGGCACGGCCGCCGCCTACCGGCCGCCGGGTCACATCCTGGGCCGCGGCCGGCGCGACCGCGCCACCGGGGACTACGAGCCCTGGCAGCCCGACGCGTAGGAGCGGGCGGCCCGGCGCAGGGGACGGCGTGGGCTAGGCCGGGCGGACGAGGGCGTGGCGCTTCTTGCCTGCCGAGAGCTTGATCCGGCCGTCGTCGCCGATATCGCCGGGGCCAACCGCGCGGGTCTCCTCCTCGATCACCTCGCCGTTGATGCGCGCGCCGCCGCCGCGGATGAGCCGCCGCGCCGCCCCGCCCGAGGCGCAGAGCCCCGCCGCCTGGAAGAGAGCGACTGCGGGGATGCCGGCCTCGAGATCGCTGAGCGCGGCGTCGATGACCGGCAGCGCCGCGCCCGCCGCGCCTTCCTCGAAGGTGCGCCGCGCGGTCTCGGCGGCGGCGGCGGCGGCCTCCTCGCCGTGGCAGAGCCGCGTCGCCTCGCTCGCCAGCAGCTTCTTCGACTCGTTCAGCTCGGCGCCGTCGAGCGCCTCGTGGCGGGCGATCTCGTCGAGCGGAAGCTCGGTGAAGAGGCGCATGAAGCGGCCGACGTCGGCATCCGCGGTGTTGCGCCAGTACTGCCAGTAGTCGTAGGCAGACAGCCGCTCCGCGTTGAGCCAGACGGCGCCCTGGGCGGTCTTCCCCATCTTGGCGCCGGAGGCGAGCGTGATGAGCGGCGTCGTCAGCCCGAAGAGCGCGCGTCCGTCGATGCGGCGGGCGAGCTCCACCCCGTTGACGATGTTGCCCCACTGGTCGGAGCCGCCCATCTGCAGGCGGCAGTCCTCGCGCCGCGCAAGCTCCAGGAAGTCGTAGGCCTGAAGGATCATGTAGTTGAACTCGAGGAAGGTGAGCGGCTGCTCGCGGTCGAGCCTGAGCCGCACGCTGTCGAAGGTGAGCATCCGGTTGATCGAGAAGTGGGCGCCCACGTCGCGCAGCAGCGGGATGTAGCCGAGCGCGTCGAGCCAGTCGGCGTTGTCGACCAGCAGCGCGTCGCCGGCGCGATCGCCGAAGGCGAGGAAGCGGTCGAAGGAGCGGCGGATGCCCGCCTTGTTGGCGGCGATGGCGTCGTCTCCGAGCAGCGCCCGCGATTCGTCGCGCCCGCTGGGGTCGCCGATCTTGGTGGTGCCGCCGCCCAAGAGCACGATCGGCCGGTGGCCGGTGGTCTGGAGCCAGCGCAGCATCATGATCTGCACCAGGCTGCCGACGTGCAGGCTGTCGGCGGTGCAGTCGAAGCCGATATAGGCGCTGAGGCGCCCGCTCGCAGCCAGCGCGTCCAGCGCCATCTCGTCGGTGCACTGGTGGATGTAGCCGCGCTCCGACAGCACGCGCATGAAATCGGAGGAGAACACCGTCGCTCCACTCGCTGGCTGTCGCTCCGCCCGGTGGCGCGGACGCCGGGTGCCCGGGCGCGCGGTCATGTATCACAGGGGCCGGCCGTGGACAACGCGGGGCCTGCGCGGGCGGCCCTCCGGTGAGCGGAACCGACGCCACCCGTCCCGTCCGGGCGCTCGGCATGATGAGCGGCACCTCGCTCGACGGCGTCGACGCGGCGCTGATCGAGACCGACGGCGTGAGCATAGCGGCGACCGGCCCCTGGCGCACCGCGCCCTATCCGCCCGCCCTGCGCGCAAGGCTGCGGGCGGTGGTGGACGGCGAAGGCGGGCGCGCCGCGCGGGAGGACGCCGAGCGCGCGCTCACCGCCTTCCACGGCGATTGCGCCGAGGCGCTGCTGGCGGACGCCCGCCGTGCTGGGCGGCCGGTCGAGCTGGTGGGCTTCCCCGGCCACACGGTAAGCCACGAGCCCGCCGCCGGGCGCACCGACCAGATCGGCGACGGCGCGGCTCTGGCCCGGCGCCTCGGGCTCGGCGTGGTGAACGATTTTCGCAGCGCGGACGTGGCCGCGGGCGGGCAGGGGGCGCCGCTCGCACCCCTCTTCCACGCGGCGCTCGCCCGGCGGAGCGGGCTGGCCACACCGCTCGCGGTGCTCAATCTCGGCGGCGTCGCCAACGTCACCTGGATCGGCGGTCCGGCCGACGCGGACCTGATCGCCTTCGACACCGGCCCCGGCTGCGCCCTGCTCGACGACTGGGTGCTGGCGAGGACCGGCGCGGCGCTCGATCGCGAGGGCCGGCTCGCGCGCGCAGGCCGGGTCGACCGCGCCGCTCTCGACGCCCTGCTGGCGCATCCCCATTTCGGCGCGGCCCCGCCCAAGTCGCTGGACCGGGGCAGCTTCGACCCGGCGCCGGTCGCCGGGCTCGCGGCGGAAGACGGCGCCGCGACACTGGTCGCCTTCACGGCCGAGGCCGTACGGCTCTCGCTCGCCCACATGCCGGCGCCGCCGCTGCGCTGGCTGGTCACCGGCGGCGGGCGGCACAACCCGGCGCTGATGGCGGCGCTCGGCGCGCGTCTCGGCACGGACGCGGATCCGGTCGAGAGCGTCGGCTGGCAGGGCGATGCGCTGGAGGCGCAGGCCTTCGGCTACCTCGCCGTGCGCAGCCGGCGCGGGCTTCCGCTCGGCCTGCCGCGCACCACCGGCGTTCTCCGTCCCCTCACGGGCGGCGTCTTCCACCCCCCGCCGGAGCAGAGCGGCGGCTAGGGCAGTACCCGACCATACGAGGTCACCAGGCTTGAACGACTCCCACCTCCCCCTGTCCCCCTCCCCCAAAGGCGGAGGGGGAAC
>WTGU01000118.1 GCA_011523425.1 Alphaproteobacteria bacterium | reverse complement strand
TCCTCGCACAGCACGCAGCCGTGGATGGCGCCGGCCGCGAGGTAGAGGCTCGGCTGCATGTTGATCGCCCGGCTCAGCGCATAGAGCCACGAGGTTCTGAGGCGGGCGTCCGGGTCCAGCACCGTCGCCTCGAAGCGTTCCATCAGGTCGCCGAACACGGTGCCCTGGGCGCAGCCCGAGGTCAGCGTCTTCTTGCGCAGCGTCTCCTCGTAGTCGGTCGCCCGCCTGGTGCGGACGACGACCGTCTCGATGTCCTCGTCGTACTCGACGCCGGTCACCTCGTCGTCGTGGCGCAGCATGTTCTGGTTGAGCAGATAGCCGATCGCCAGGTAGTCGGGGTAGTCGCGGATCGTCATCACCGTGACGATCTCCTGGGCGTTGAGGAACAGCGTCAGCGGCCGCTCCTCGACGACGCGCGCCTCGACCGCCGCGCCCTCCTGGTCGACTCCCGCCAGAAGCCGCGTGAGGCGCGCATCCTCCGGCTCCGGCTTGACGATGAATTGCCGCCTGCTACCCATGGGCGCAGGGTGCCATGCCCGTGCGCGGGGTACCAGAACTCGGCGCGCCTGCGCGCCTTCCATTCCGGGCGGCTCGCTGCAATGCTATCTGCGATGGCGCTTGGAGTCGCCCGCTCATGAGCCGCAAGACAGCCCCGCCCGCGCCGCCGACCGAGGTGGACGATGGCGACGCCCTCAACCGCATGTGGGGCGGCCGCTTCTCGTCGTCGCCGGACGCGGTAATGGAGGCGATCAACGCGTCGGTCGACTTCGACCGCAGGCTCTATGCCGAAGACATCGAGGGCTCGATCGCCCACGTGACCATGCTGGCGAAGCAGGGCATCGTGACGCAGGAAGACGCGGGCGCGATCGTGGACGGCCTCGACCGGGTGCGCGCCGAGATCGAGGCCGGCGGCTTTCCCTTCGACCGCGGCCTCGAGGATATCCACATGAACGTCGAGGCCCGGCTGGCGGCGCTGATCGGCCCGGCGGCGGGTCGTCTGCATACCGCGCGCTCGCGCAACGATCAGGTGGCCACCGATCTGCGTCTCTGGTTGCGCGCGAGCCTCGACCGCGCCGACGAGGCGTGCCGGGGCCTGCAGGCCGCGTTCGTCGACCGGGCCGAGGAGCATGCGGCCACCGTCATGCCCGGCTTCACCCACCTCCAGGTCGCCCAGCCGGTCTCCCTCGGCCATCATCTGCTCGCCTACGTGGAGATGATCGGGCGCGACCGCGGACGGCTCGCGGACTGCCGCAGGCGGCTCAACGAATCGCCGCTCGGTGCCGCCGCGCTCGCCGGCACCTCCTATTCCATCGACCGCGCCATGACCGCCGAACAGCTCGGCTTCGACCGGCCCGCGGCCAACTCCATCGACGCCGTCTCGGACCGCGACTTCGTGATCGAGGCGCTCGCGGCGGCCGCGCTGATCGCCACACATCTGTCGCGCCTCGCCGAGGAGCTGGTCCTCTGGTCGAGCGCGCAGTTCGGCTTCATCACGCTCTCCGATCGCTTCTCCACCGGCAGCTCCATCATGCCGCAGAAGCGCAATCCGGACGCCGCCGAGCTGGTGCGCGGCAAGTCCGGGCGCATCGTTGGCGCGCTGATCGCGCTGCTCACTGTGATGAAGGGCCTCGCGCTGACCTACTCGAAGGACATGCAGGAGGACAAGGAGCCCCTCTTCGACGCCTTCGATTCCCTCGAGCTTTGCCTCGCGGCCGCGACCGGGATGGTGCGCGACATGACCGTGCACGAGGGTGCGATGGCCCGTGCCGCCGGCACCGGCCACGCGACCGCGACCGACCTCGCCGACTGGCTGGTGCAGGAGGCGGGCCTGCCATTCCGCGAGGCGCACGCGATTACCGGACGGGTGGTGAAGCACGCCGACGAGAGCGGCTGCGATCTCAAGGACCTGGCGCTCGCCGACCTGCAGGCCATCGAGCCGCGCATCACGGCAGACGCGCTGGCGCTGCTCGACCCCGCGCAGGCGATCGCGCGCCGCACCAGCGAGGGCGGCACCGCGCCCGGCGAGGTCGAGAAGCAGATCGCCCGCGCTCGCCAGCGTTTCCTGTAGAAGACGCAGGTTCGCGCCGGCAGGGGCAGGGAGGTCGCTCGGAGGGGCCGCTCACATGATCCGCAAACTCAGCCTGCTGATGACGATCATCGCCGCGATCGGCCTGGTCGTGGCGCTGTCCAGCTGCGGCAGGAAGGGGCCGCTCGAGCCGCCCCCTGCCGAAGCGCGGATCGAGCTCGGGCTGCCGGCGGGCTGAGGGACGCCTGCCGTGGAGGCCTTCGCCTATCGCGAGGAGAACGGCGCCCGCGTCCTGCACGCCGAGGGAGTTCCCTTGCCGGCGGTCGCCGCGCGCTTCGGCACGCCCACCTACTGCTACGCCAATGCGCTGCTGGTCGATCGCTACCGGGCGCTGGCCGAGGCGGCACCGGGCGCGCTCATCTGCTACGCGGTCAAGGCGAACGATGCGGTCGCGGTGATCCGCACCTTCGCCCGCCTCGGCGCGGGAGCTGACATCATCTCGGGCGGCGAGATGCATGGCGCGCTCCGGGCCGGCGTGGCGCCGGAGCGGCTGGTCTTCGCCGGCCCGGGCAAGACGCGCGACGAGATGGACCAGGCGCTCGCCGCCGGAATCGGGCAGTTCAACGTCGAATCGCCGGCCGAACTCGACGCGCTCGACGCGGCCGCCCGCGCCCAGGGCACGAGGGCGCCGGTCGCGTTGCGGGTCAACCCCGATGTCGATGCCGGGACCCACGAGAAGATCGCCACCGGCCGGCGCGGCGACAAGTTCGGGATCGACGACGCGGAGATTCCGGCGCTCTACGCGC
>WTGU01000083.1 GCA_011523425.1 Alphaproteobacteria bacterium | reverse complement strand
CTGATCGGCGCGGTGGCCACGATCCTCGGCGAGGCCGGCATCAACATCGCCACCTTCAATCTCGGACGCTGGGAGCCGGGCGGCGATGCGGTGGGGCTGGTCGGGGTCGATTCGCCGGTCCCGGATGCGGTGCTCGCGCGGCTCCATGCGCGCGCGGCCGTCATCAGGCTGAAGCGCCTGAGCTTCTGACGGGCGGATCGACGACATGGGCCTCGGGCTAACCATCATCGTCATCGTGCTCGCGGCGCTCGCGGGCGCGGCGCTCGGCTATCTCGCTTTCGCGCGCCGGGCGGCCCGGCTCGAAGCCGCCGCCGAGCGCGTGCCCCGGCTGGAGGAGGAGGGTGCCGCTTTCCGCGAGCGGCTGCAGGAGGCCGAGAACAGGAACGCGGCGCTCGAAGCGGCGCGGAAGGCCGAGCGCGAGAGCCACGAGAAGCGCGTCGCCGAGCTCACCCGCATGGGCGCCGAGCTCGAGCGGAAGTTCGCGGGCCTCGCCTCCGAGGCGCTCGGCAAGAACAGCGAGAGCTTCCTGAAGCTCGTGAGCGAGCGCTTCGAGAAGCACAGCGAGAGCGCCAGGGAAGACCTGGAGAAGCGCCACACGGCGATCGAGACGCTGGTCAAGCCGCTGGGCGAGAGCCTCAGCAAGTTCGAGCAGAAGGTCGGCGAGATCGAGAAGGCGCGCACCGGCGCCTACGAGAAGATCACCGAGCAGGTGAAGAGCCTGGCGGAGGGCCAGACGACCCTTCGCTCGGAGACCAGCCGCCTCGTGCAGGCGCTCCGGCGACCCGAGACCCGCGGCCGCTGGGGGGAGTACCAGTTGCGCAACGTGCTCGAGATGGCGGGCATGACCAAGCACGTGGACTTCGTGGAGCAGCCCACCATCGCGGGCGACGAGGGCCGGCTCCGCCCCGACGTGATCATCCACGTCCCCGGCGGGACCTCGATCATCGTCGACGCCAAGACGCCTCTCGATGCCTACCTCAGTGCCCTGGATGCGCCCGACGAGGAGAGCAGGGAACGCCGCCTCGCCGACCACGCCCGCCAGATGCGGGAGCATGTGCGCGCGCTCGCCTCGCGGGAATACTCGAAGGCCGTGACGGAAGCGCCCGACTTCGTGGTCATGTTCGTCCCCGGCGAATCCTTCTTCGCCGCGGCGATCGAGAGCGATCCGGACCTGCTCGAGAAGGCCTGGCGCGACAAGGTGCTGATTAGCACGCCCACCACCCTCATCGCCCTGGTCAAGATGATCGCCTTCGGCTGGCAGCAGGAGAAGCTGGCCGAGAACGCGCAGGAGGTCGCGGCGTTGGGGCGCGACCTCTACGACCGGATCGGGACCTTCGGGCGGCACATGGGCGACCTCGGGAAGTCGCTGCGGCAGACGGTGGAGCGCTACAACAAGGGGATCGGCTCGCTCGAGAGCCGGATCCTGCCGGCCGCGCGAAAGTTCGAGACGCTCGGCGTCACGTCCGCCAGCTCGTCGATCCCGCCGCCGGAGCCGGTCGAGCTCGAGCCCCGCGAGGTCCAGGCCGAGGAGCTGATCGAGAGCCGGACCGACGAAGCGGCCGAGTGAGGACGCGCCACCGCCAGCGCCCTACTCGGGGAATGACGTCCCGCGCGTTGCTTGACAGTCCACCCGGGGGTTACCTACGCTCGTTCGAAGATTGATGCGCTTGGAAGGGCAACGATATGGCCACCAATGCATTCTATGAGGAACTGATTTCGTCAATAGAGACGAGTCAGGCGAACGCACCCTCGGACTCGGCGACGTTCTTTGCGGGCGAATTCAGCGAAGGACAGTTGATTGAATTTCTCAAGTTTCAGGCATACTACGAACGGAGAGCTGCGGAATTCATCGCCAGCTGGCTTCCCGACACGCCGGAACTCGACATGTTCGTGATGCTGGCGCAACAGATCGAAGACGAGGCGATCCACTATCAACTGCACATGAAATCGCTCTCTAGATTCGGCATTCATTCGCTGGACGATTACGAGATCGAACCGGAATGGGCGGAATGGATCGATCAGTGGTATCCGTCAGGCGACGACACCATAGAACGCGTCGCCGCTCACAACGTCACGGGCGAGCTGGGCGCCCTGAAGTCCTTTGAGGAGGTCTACGACCGTGTGCCGCCGTTCGTGCAAAAGACATTCGATCGGATATTACCCGACGAAAAGTTCCATATGGGACTCGGGCGGCAGTGCATCAAGAAGTATTGCGTCACCCAGGAACAGCAGCAACGGGTCCGGCAACGAGTGAGCCATACGCTGGTGCTCCAGCAACGCGCGCGCTCGGCATTTAACAGACGCATGGCCGCGGCCGCGTAAGCGGGATTGGCCGAGGCTCCGCGCACTGCGTCCGACGGGGAAAGGGCCCGATGCCAACACCCCAGGCAAATCGCCCTGACGAGGTTGAGGGCGAGGCGTTTTCTGCGGGGCGCGCCGGATCGCCCGACGAACGAGGCGTCCTCGACCTTTCGGAGTTGGGCCCCCCACCCTGGCGGCCAATTTGCATCACATGCGGCGTTCAGTTTGCACCCACGGACGTCGCGCTAAAGGACTGCCCGATTTGCGCCGACGAACGTCAATACACCGGTTGGCAAGGCCAGCAGTGGACAAGTCTCGATCGTCTGCGCCAACACCCGCGCGCCACGAAGATGCGAGAAGAGGAACCGGGCCTCTACAGCCTCGAAATTGTGCCAGCGACCGCGATTGGACAACGAGCGCTGCTGGTGGATACGCCTTCAGGAATTGTCATCTGGGATTGCACGACCTACTTCGACGAGGAAACGCTCGAGCTCGTGCGGGCGCGCGGTCCCGTGAGCGCCATGGCGGTCTCGCACCCGCACTTCTACGCAACGATGAGTTCCTGGGCCGAGGCCCTCGATATTCCGGTCTATCTTCACGCCGCAGACCGGGACTGGGTGATGGATCCAAGCGACCGACTCGTGTTTTGGGAGGGCGAGACGTTCGATTTGGCGCCGGGCGTAACGTTGATCAATCTTGGCGGACATTTTCCCGGATCGGCTGCGCTTCATTGGGCGGGAACGAGCGACGGTCTCGGCGCACTGATTTCGGGTGACACGATCAAGCCTGTGATGGACCGGCGCTACGTCGGATTCATGTACAGCATCGTCAACCTGATCCCGATGGGACCGACAGCGGTGAAGGAAATCGTCCGGAGGCTCGAGCCCTTCGCGTTCGATCGCGTCTACTCGCTGTGGTCGGGGCACATGGTCCAGAGAGACGGCAAGGCGGCGATCAACCGCTCCGCCGCGAGGCACCTCGAAGCGATCCAGCAATGACAAGCGTCATGCACCGTGGCTGACGGCGTGCAACCAAGTCCCGTCTTTCAGGTCATAGGGCGATTCGCGCTCCGCCCAGGGAAAGAGGCGCAATGGGAGTCCGTCTTGCGGGAGCGGGTCGAAGCCGCGAGATCGGCGTCGGGCTGGCTCGGGGTTTCCGTCTGGGCACCAGCGGACAACCCGTTGCAGCGAGTCATCGTTGGCCGCTGGCGTTCGCCTGAAGCTTACGACGCGTGGACGCAAACCGAGAGCTATATCGGGACGAAGACGGTGTTGGATGAGTGCCAGGCCGCGCCGCCGGAGATCGAACAGTTCCGGTCCGTGTTTGTCGTCGACGCGGCGGAGTCCTGAGTCGGACTGAAACCGGGAGCGGAACCGATCAGCACTCGGGCATGTTGACCGCGAGGCCGCCCAGGCTGGTCTCCTTGAACTTGGCGCTCATCTCCCGGCCGGTCTCGCGCATCGCCTCGATGCAGTTGTCGAGCGGCATGAAGTGCGTGCCGTCGCCGCGCAACGCCAGCGAGGCGGCGGCCACGGCCTTGGTCGCGCCGATGCCGTTGCGCTCGATGCAGGGCACCTGGACGAGGCCGGCGACCGGGTCGCAGGTCATGCCCAGATGGTGCTCCAGCGCGATCTCGGCCGCGTTCTCCACCTGGGCCGGCGTGCCGTCGAGAACCGCGCAGAGGCCGGCCGCGGCCATGGCAGCCGCCGAGCCCACCTCCGCCTGGCAGCCCGCATCGGCGCCGGAGATCGACGCGTTGGCCTTGATCAGGCCGCCGATCGCCGCGGCGGTGAGCAGGAACTCGCCGATCCGTCCCGGCTTCGCCCCGATGCAGTGATCCAGGTAGTAGCGCAGCACCGCCGGAATCACGCCGGCTGCGCCGTTGGTGGGCGCTGTGACCACCCGGCCCCCGCCCGCGTTCTCCTCGTTCACCGCCATGGCGTAGACCGTGAGCCAGTCGGCATAGACGTGCGGCTGGGCGCTGTTGGAGCCCTGCTCGCAGGTGAGCTGCTCGAAGAGCGCGCTCGCCCGCCGCTTCACGCGGAGCCCGCCGGGAAGCTCGCCCCGCCGCGAGATGCCGCGCTCGATGCACCCGTTCATGGCCTGCCAGATGGTATCGAGGCCCGCATCGACCTCGGCGTCGCTGAGCGCCACGCGCTCGTTCTCTTCCATCATCTCGGCGATGGAGCGGCCGCTCTCGTCCGCCATGCGCAGCATGGAGGCGGCGTTCTCGAACGGGAACGGGACCTGCGTGCCCGCATCGTCGCCGGCGCTCGCCCGGTCGCCGCCGAGCTCCTCGGCGGTCACGATGAAGCCGCCGCCGATGGAATAGTAAATCTGGCTCAGATAGCCCGTCCCCTCGGCGTCGATGGCATGGAACTCCATGCCGTTGGGATGGCCCGGTAGCGCCGGGCCATAGTCGAAGAAGACGTGGTGAAGTGGATCGAATACGAGCGTGACGCCGCCAAGGGGAGGCAGGTGCCTGCTCTGCCTGAGGACCGCCACCTCGGCCTCGGCCTTGTCGATGTCGATGTCGCCGGCGCGGTGGCCGAGCAGGCCGAACACGATCGCCCGGTCCGTCGCATGGCCCCGGCCGGTAAACGCCAGAGAGCCATGCAGCGAGACGTGAATGCGCAGCCAGGAATCGGGCGGTGGATCGCGTGCGACCCGCTCCGCCAGCAGCGCCACGAACGCCCCGGCCGCCGCCATCGGCCCCATGGTGTGGGACGAGGAAGGGCCGATGCCGACCTTGAAGATGTCGAAGGCGCTCAGGAACATGGCTCGATGCTCGCCCACTGACGCAGCCCCGCTGGCTTGGAGGCGACCCTCAAGCGTCAGGTGGCGACGGGGCCGGCGGGTTGCAAGCCGCCATCGCGCCTCGCATGGCGATTGTCGTGGGCGCGGGCGTCGGCGAAGATTGGGCGTGCCGGCGCACGGGAGACGAGCGGCGCGCCGGCAGCGAACGAGCGTCACGCGACGGCGCACGGCAGCGCCGCCGGCTGACGCGGGAGGAGAGCCATGCGGCGCATCGGGGTGGATGTCGGCGGCACGTTCACGGACTTGATCCTGATCGACGAGGGGGCCGGCGCGATCACGGTCGACAAGGTGCCGTCCACGCCGGACGATCCGGCGCGGGCGGTGATGACCGGCGTGGACGCGCTGTGCGAGAAGGCCGGCGTCAGCCTGCCGGCGGTGGACCTTCTGCTGCACGGCACCACCGTGGCGACCAACATCGCGATCGAACACAAGGGCGCCGAGGTCGGCCTGATCACGACCGAGGGCTTCCGCGACCTGCTGCACATCGCCCGCCACAAGAAGCCGCACAACTTTTCGCTCCAGCAGGAGCTGCCGTGGCAGTCGCGCCCGCTGGTCAGGCGGCGCCACCGGATGACGGTGAGGGAGCGCGTCACCGCGCCCAATGGCGAGGTCGTCGTGCCGCTGGACGAGGCGGAGGTGCGCGAGCGCGCACGCGCGCTGCGCGAGGCGGGCGTCGACGCGATCGCCGTCTGCCTGCTGCACGCCTACCTCAACCCCGCGCACGAGAAGCGCATCGGGCAGATCCTCCGGGAGGAATGTCCCGACGCCTACCTCTCGCTCTCCAGCGAGGTGCTGCCGCTCTACCGCGAGTTCGAGCGCTTCTCGACCACCTGCCTCAACGCTTATGTCGGTCCGCGGGTGGGCAGCTATGTCGGGCGCCTCGAGGCCGGCCTGCGTGACGCCGGCCTGCAGCGCGGCGTACGCCTGATGCAGTCCTCGGGCGGCATGACGACGGCAGACAGCGCCACCGGCGGCCCGGTCAACCTGATGATGTCGGGGCCCGTCGCGGGCCTCATCGGCGGCATCTGGGCCGGCAAGATGGCCGGCTACGACAACGTGTTCACGCTCGATATCGGCGGCACCTCGGCCGACATCGGCGTGGCCGCGGACGGCAGGCTGCGGATGCGCCACCTGCTGGACACCAAGGTGGGCGACTACCAGGCCATGATCCCGATGGTTGATATCGACACCATCGGCGCCGGCGGCGGCTCCATCGCCTATGTCGACGACGGCGGCATCTACCGCGTCGGCCCGCAGTCGGCGGGCGCCGATCCGGGGCCCGCCTGCTACGGCCGCGGCGGCGCCGAGCCCACGTCGACCGACGCCCAGGTGGCGCTCGGCCGACTCCGCACCGATCGCGGGCTGGTCGGCGGGCGCATGACACTGCACGCCGATCTCGCGCAGCAGGCCCTGCAGGGGCTCGCCGACACCCTCGGCATGACGCTGGAGGAGACCGCGCTCGGCGCGCTCCAGATCCAGAAGTTCAGCATGGTCCAGGCGATCGAGCTCAACAGCGTGCGGCGCGGCTACGACCCGCGCGATTTCACGCTCGTCGCCGCCGGCGGCGCGGGTCCCCTCTTCGCCTGCGACATCGCGGTCGAGCTCGAGATTCCCCGGGTCCTGGTGCCGCCGCATCCCGGCATCCTGTCCGCCACCGGGCTGCTCGCCACCGACATGCAGCACGAGTTCGTCGCCACCGAGCGCCAGCCGCTCGCCACCCTCGACCGCGCCCACCTCGCCGCTCGCTTCGAGGCGCTGACGACGCAGGCGCTGGCCCGGCTCGAGTCCGATGGGGTGCCGGAGGGCGACCGGCTGGTCCGCCGTCTCGCCGACTGCCGCTACGCCGGCCAGGGCTACGAAGTGCGCTTCGACGCGCCGACGGGCGCCATCGACGACGCCTGGATCGGGGAGCTGGCCGAGCGCTTCCACAAGGCGCACGAGGCCGAGTACGGCCATCGCTTCGATGCGCCGGTCGAGATCATCAACATCCGCGCGGTCGGCATCGGCCGCATCCCCGACCTCGACTGGCCGGAGATCGAGGGCGGCGGCGGCGAGGCCACGCCGCTGCTCAGCCAGCCGGTGGTGTTCGAGGTCGAGGGCAAGGGCGAGACCCACGAGACGCCCTTCTACGAGCGCGCCGCGCTACGCGCCGGCCAGCGCATCGCAGGCCCCGCCATCGTCGAGCAGTACGATACCACGGTGGTGATCCCGCCCCGCTGCGAGGCGAGCATCGATGCGCGCGGCAACATCGTCATCGATTGCGCCGGCGCGGCCGCGCAGCACGGGCACGACCTGGCTGCGCCGATCATGCAGCGGGTCATCGGCGGCGCGTTCACCGCTATCGCGCAGGAGATGGCCGGCGTGCTCTACCGCATGTCCTACTCCTCGATCATCCGCGAATCAGAGGACCTCGGCGCCGGCATCTTCGATCGCGATGGGCTCATGCTGGCGGAATCGGAATCGACGCCGATGTTCATGGGCGCGATGCCGCGCATCGTCCAGAACGTCATCAAGCTGCTCGCCGGCGACATCCACGAAGGGGACATCATCTTCCACAACGACCCCTACCACGGCGCCACACACTCGCCCGACTGCGCGATCGTGATGCCGATCTACCACCGGGGGGAGCTGGTGGGCTTCGCCGGCGCGTCCGCCCACCTGCTCGACATCGGCGGCGCCTATCCGGGCCTTAACATCAACGCCGTGGACATCTACGCCGAGGGCAACATCTACCGCGCCGTGAAGCTCGCCGAGAAGGGCGTGCGGCAGGATGGGCTCTGGAAGCACATCCTTGAGAACATGCGCACGCCCACGCCCAACGAGGGCGACGTCCAGGCGATGATCGCCGCCTGCGAGCTCGCCAAGCGGCGCTATCTCGACCTCGTCGAGCGCTACGGGCTCGGCGCCGTCGATGCGGCAGGCCAGCACTGGATGACCTACTCCGAGCAGATGCTCCGGCGCGAGATCGCCAAGATCCCGGACGGCGAGTACGAGACCGCCTTGGGCTTCCTCGACGACGATGGGGTGAACCGCGGCCGCAAGCTGCCGGTGAAGGTCAAGGTCATCGTCGCGGGCGACGAGATCACCTACGACCTGACCGGCTCCAGCGACGAGGTGCCGACCGGCTACAACGTGCCCTTCGAGGGCACGACCTGCTCGGCGATGTCCTTCATCACGCGGATGATCTTCCTCGACACGGTGACGCACCCGGTCTACGTGCCCCAGAACGAGGGCATGACGCGGCCGATCAACGTGATCGCGCCCGCCGGCTCGATCTTCAACCCCAACTTCCCGCGATCCTGCTTCGCGCGCTTCTGCCAGGTCCAGCGCGCGGTCGATCTGGTGCTGCGGGCGCTCGCGCCCGTGGTGCCGGAGAAGGTCACGGCAGGCAACTCGGCGCACCTGCACTTCATCTCCTATTCCGGCTTCGACACCGAGCAGGGCGAGTACTGGGTCTATCTGGAGGTGGATGAGGGCTCCTACGGCGGCCGCCCCGATCGCGACGGGCTGGATGCCGTGGACTGCCTCATCGCCAACACCCGCAACAACCCGATCGAGGAGCTGGAGTGGCGCTTCCCGATCCGCACCGAGCGCTACGAGCTGCGCGACGAGCCCTGCGCCGCCGGCAAGTGGCGCGGCGGCATCGGCATGGTGCGGGTCAACCGGATGCTGGAGGACACCATCGTCACCTGCGAGGGCGAGCGGCACGAATCCGACGAGCCCTGGGGCATCTTTGGCGGCATGGCGGGCCTCAACGCCTCGGTGGTCCGCAACCGGGGCGAGACGGACGAGGAGGCCTGGCCGTCGAAGTTCACCGGCTTCCGGCTCGCCGCCGGCGACAGCATCGAGATCACGGTCCCCAACTCGGGCGGCTACGGCGAGCCGCTGGAGCGGGAGCCTGCGCTCGTGCTCGCCGACGTGCTCGACGGCTTCACCACCATCGAGCGCGCCAGGGACGACTACGGCGTGGTGATCGAGGCCGAACGGATGCGGCTGGACGAGGAGGCGACCCGCAGGCTGCGGGCGGAGCGCCTCGGTGCCGCGCGCCAGCCCCAGCCGGCATAGGGCCGGCGTAGGGTCCGGCACAGGGTATCGCGCCACCCGCCGCCGTGCGATAACGGGCCGACGCTGTCATTGCACGACGCGGGAGGGGACGCATGACGGGCGGATTGTCCGATGTCTACGGCACGCTCGACGGGGTCGGGCTCGCCGAGCTCGTGAGGACGGGCGAGGTCTCGCCGAGCGAGGTGATCGAGGAGGCGATCAGCCGTGCCGAGGCGGTCAACGGCACCCTCAACTTCCTCACCTACAAGGCCTACGAGGAAGGCCGCCGGATGGCGGCGGACCCGGCGCTGCCCGACGGCCCCTTCAAAGGCGTGCCCTGGCTGGTGAAGGAGATCGCCACCGACTGGGAGGGGCTGCAGAACACCAACGCCTGCCCCTACTTCAAGGACGTGGTCTCCACCAGCGACGGCGAGCAGGTGAGGCGCGTCAAGCAGGCCGGCTTCGTGCTGCTCGGCAAGTCCAACTCGCCCGAGGCCGGCTGGGCGCTCTCCACCGAGCCCAAGATGTACGGCGCGACCGTCAACCCCTGGGATACGACGCGGACGCCCGGCGGCTCCTCCGGCGGCTCCGCCGCGGCCGTCGCCGCCCGCGTGCTGCCGCTGGCGGAAGCGAGCGACGGCGGCGGCTCGATCCGCACGCCGGCCTGCAACTCCGGACTGGTCGGCCTCAAGCCCGCGCGCGGCCGCATCACCATGGCACCGGGGGCGGACTTCTGGTACGGCGGCGTCACCTTCCTCTGCGTCTCGCGGAGCGTGCGCGACACGGCGGCCTTCTTCGATACCGTCGGCGGGCCGCTCCCCGGCGACCCCTACTACGCCGTCATGCCCGGCACCCCCTACATGGACGAGCTCGGCAAGGACCCGGGCGCGCTTTCCATCGCCATGGTCACGGCGTCGCCCGACGGCTGCACGCCGGTCGACGCCGAGGTGCGCGAGGGCATCGAGAACGCCGGCCGGCTGCTGGAGAGCCTCGGCCATCGCGTCACGCCCGAGGCGGTGCCCTACGACTTCTGGCCGCTCTACGACACCTACATGCGGGTCGGCGCCGTGGTCACCGCGGCCTGGTTCGACGGCAGCGCCGGCCTCGTCGGCCACCCGCTGCGCCAGGACGAGACCGAGAACCTCTACTGGACCACGATCGAGCGGGGGCGCGGCATCTCGGGCGTCGACCATCACAACGACGTCGCGACGCTGCGCGTCATGTGCCGGGACATCGTCGCCCGCATGGCCGCCTACGACGCCTGGCTGATGCCGGTGGTGCCGATGGTGCCG
Source organism: Alphaproteobacteria bacterium (assembly GCA_011523425.1). Lineage (GTDB taxonomy): Bacteria > Pseudomonadota > Alphaproteobacteria > UBA828 > UBA828 > WTGU01. Next base: position 1,747 of record WTGU01000083.1, on the reverse strand, counting down.
CGCAAGATCGGCTACTACGACATGTCGCTCGGCGTGGACGAGTACAACGCGACCGTCATGGGGCCGGACTGCGCCTTCACCCAACCCTTCAACGCGACCGGCCTGCCGGGAATCTCGCTGCCGCTGCACTGGACCGAGAGCGGCCTGCCGGTGGGATGCCAGCTCGTCGGGCGGGACCTCGACGAGGCGCTGCTCTTCCGCCTCGCCGCCCAGCTCGAGCAGGCGCAGCCCTGGGCGGACCGCGTGCCCCCCGTCAATGCGGGGGCGTGACAGCTCGTTTTAGGAGACGGGACGAAAGACACCACGGGAGACCGAGAGCCATGAGAAAGCCACTCAGCCTGATCGCGGCGGTCGCGGCGATGACCCTTGCCACCGCCGCCCATGCGGAGACCCTCAAGGTCGGCATGATCACCACGCTCACCGGCGGCGGCGCCGCGCTGGGCATCGACGTGCGCGACGGATTCATGCTCGCCGCCGAGCAGGCCGGCGCCGATATCGAGCTGATCGTGGAAGACGATCAGCGCAAGCCGGACATCGCCGTCCAGCTCGCCGACAAGCTGATCCAGAGCGACAAGGTCGACGTGCTGACCGGCATCATCTGGTCGAACCTCGCCATCGCCGTCGTGCCGGCCGTGGTGCAGCAGGGCAAGTTCTACCTCTCGCCCAATGCCGGGCCCTCGATGCTCGCCGGCGAGCGCTGCCACGAGAACTACTTCAACGTCGCCTGGCAGAACGACAATCTGGCCGAGGCCGCCGGCGGCTACGCGAACGACGCGGGCTACGCCAACAGCTTCCTCCTCGCGCCCAACTATCCCGCCGGCCGGGACATGCTGACCGGCTACAAGCGCTTCTATAAGGGCGCCGTCGCCGACGAGGTCTACACCAAGCTGGGCGCCTCCGACTACGCGCCCGAGATCGCGCAGATCCGGGCCTCGGGCGCCGACAGCGTCTACTTCTTCCTGCCGGGCGGCATGGGCATCGCCTTCCTCAAGCAGTATGCGCAGGCCGGCGTCGACATCCCGCTCGTCGGCCCGGCCTTCTCCTTCGACCAGGGCATCCTGCAGGCCGTGGGCGAGGCGGCGCTGGGCGTGAGGAACACGTCGCAGTGGAACAAGGACATCGACAATCCGACCAACAACGCCTTCGTGGAGAGCTTCCAGGCCGCCTACGACCGCCTGCCCTCGCTCTATGCGAGCCAGGGCTTCGACACGGCGAACCTGCTGATCTCGGCCATGGGCAAGGCCAGCGTCTCGGACGCGGGCGCCTTCCGCGACGCGCTGAGGATGGCCGACTTCAAGTCCACGCGCGGCGACTTCGCCTTCGCCCCCAACCATCACCCGATCCAGGACATCTACGTCCGCGAGGTGATCAAGGAAGGCGACGTCTTCACCAACAAGATCATCGGCGTGGCCATGACCGACCATGCCAACGCCTATATCGACGACTGCTCGATGTAGCCTGCCCGAGCGGGTGGAACGGGCCGCCCCGCGCGGCCCGTTCCCTGCTTCGGGCCACCGGGACGACGGCCCGGAACCCGATGCCGATCATGAAGGCATCTTCCTTCGCGTCATGGCCGGACATGACGAAAACTGGGCGAGCATGACGCCATGTATGGACGCCCGCGGTGCCCCCTCCACGTCATGGCCGGATTTATTCCGGCCATCCACGTCTCGCGGTCGCGCTAGGCCGATAGAGATGCCCGGAACGAGTCCCCGTTTTGGCCGAGACCGACAAACCCGAACCGGGC
>WTGU01000035.1 GCA_011523425.1 Alphaproteobacteria bacterium | reverse complement strand
TGTCGCCGGTGGCGACGCCCTTGACCCGGCCGTCCTCGTGGTAGAGCACCTCGGCGGCGGCGAAGCCGGGGTAGATCTCGACGCCGAGCTCTTCGGCCTGCTGGCCCAGCCAGCGGCAGAGATTGCCGAGGCTGATGATGTAGTTGCCGTGGTTGCGCATGGCCGGCGGCAGCAGCGCGCCGGGCATCCTGATGCCGCCCTTGCGGGTGAGGTAGCGGAACTCGTCCGTGCGCGCCGGCGTGTCGAGCGGTGCGCCCTTCTCCTTCCAGTCGGGGATCAGCTCGTCCAGCGCGCGCGGCTCGAAGACGGCGCCCGAGAGGATGTGGGCGCCCACCTCCGAGCCCTTCTCGAGCACGGTGACGGTGATCTCGCGGCCGGTCTCCTGAGCGAGCTGACGCAGGCGTATGGCGGCGGCGAGCCCGGCGGGGCCCGCGCCGACGATCACCACGTCGAATTCCATCGATTCCCGGCTCATGCGCCTTGTCGATTGTCGCCGAAAAAATCCGGCGCGCAAGCACGCTCCCGCGCACGCTCCCGTGACGCCGCCCGATTGTCACACCGGGGAGCGATTGCTACCAAGGCGGCCCCGCCGCGCCAGGAGTCGGAACACGGCCGATGAAGTTGCTGGCCATATTCGCCATCGCGGTCGCCTTCTCGGTCGGGAGCGCGAGAGCAGAAGGCGTGGGTTTCCGCGACGTCCTCGTCGAGGCCGGCGGCGAGAGGCTTCGCACCGCGCTCTGGTATCCGACCGAAGCGGCGAGCGAACGGACGACCGTCGGGCCGTTCACCATGAACGCGACCAGGGATGCATCGCCGGGAGCCGGGCCATACGGCCTCGTCCTGATCTCGCACGGGACCGGAGGCGGCCGCCTGAACCACCGTGAGACGGCGATCCGTCTCGCCGAGGGCGGCTATATCGTGGCGGCGCCGGAACACGCCGGCGACAGTTGGCGCGACGGCACGTACAGCGGCACGGCGGAGAATTGGCGCCGGCGCCCGCGCCAGCTCAGCGCAGTTCTGGACCGGCTCATCGGCGACGCCGAGCTCGGCCCCCGCATCGACCCGGCGCGGATCGGGGCCATCGGGCACTCGGCCGGGGGCTACAGCGTGCTCGCCCTGGTCGGCGGACGGGCCGACCTGACGTCCCTCTTGCATCACTGCACCCGTCACCGCGACGAGGACCCGCAGTTCTGCGCCTATGGCCGGCCCGGCGGGCAAGACGACACTGCGTTGCCGAGCGCAATGCCGAGCCTTTCGGACCCGCGGGTGGGTGCCGTTGCGGCCGTTGCACCCGTCGGTGCGCTCTTCGGCGAAGGTGCGTTCGCAGACGTCACGGTACCGGCGCAAATCCATCGCCTCGCCGAAGACCGGGTCCTGCGCGAGCCGTGGCACGCGGAGAACATCGCGGCGCTGCTGGGCGATCGCGCGCGCCTGATAGTCCACCCGGCGGCCCACCACTTCGCGTTCATCACGCCGTTCCCGGACGCGATGGTCGATGGCGTGGGCGCGCCGGCGCGCGATCCGGCGGGCTTCGACCGGCGCGCCTTCCTCGCCGAGATCGACGGCCAGATCCTGGATTTTCTGGACGGTACCCTGCCCGCGCCGTGAGCGGGGACGCAGGGCCGCTCTCGGGTCAGGCGGTATAGCCGTAGTCGCGGCTGGCGGCTGCGGGCGTGACGTAGCCCTCCGCCAGGTCTTCTTCCACCGCGTCGCGGGCGCGCTCGTGCGGCTCGCCGTAGCCGCCGCCGCCCGGCACGATGAGCCGCACGCGGTCGCCGGGACGGAGGCGGATGTTGGCGTACTTCGACGACGATGCCTTGCCGTGGGTCTCGGTCACGGGGCGCCACTCGTCCGCGCCCTCCGGCCGCACCAGCGTCGCGCCGACCGCGCCCTCCTTGCCGCCGAAGAGGCCCCAGGTCTTGATCCGGTGCCGGTCGGTGCACTGGCTCGCGGTGATTTCCGCTGAGAGCGTGCGCAGCGTCTTGCGATAGCCCAGCCCGCCGCGATGCCGGCCGGGGCCGCCGGAATCGGGCGTCATCGCGAAGTCCTCGACCTGGAAGGGAAAGCGGGTCTCAAACACCTCGACCGGGTTGAAGCGGCAGTTGCCGTTGATGGCGATGACGCAGTCGTTGCCGTCGGCGAAGTCGCGCCCGCCCCAGCCGCCGGAGATCAGGTCGTAGCAGGCGAAGTACTCGTCGTATTCCGGGTGATGGCCGCCGAACACGAAGTTGCCGCCGGTGCCGCTTTCCGCCGCCATCGCCCGCTCCGGCGCGCCCTGGGCCAGCGCGCCGATGACGATGAGCGCGAGCCTCGGGTGGGTCTCGGTATTGCCCGCCACCTCGGGCGCCGGATAGTCGACATTGGCGACCGTGCCGGGCCGCGCCACGATCTTGATCGGGCGGAAGCAGCCCGAGTTCTTCGGGATCGACGGATCGGTCATGTGGAAGAGCGCGTTGTAGGTGGCCGACCAGGTAACGCCGAGGGTGGCGTTGATCGGCCCCTTCGCCTGGTCGTCGGTGCCTGAGAAGTCGGCGATCAGCTCGTCCCCCTGGACGAAGACGTCGACCCGGAGCTGGTAGGGCTTGTCCTCGATCCCGTCGTTCTCGACGGTATCCTCGAAGTGGTAGCGGCCGTCGGGGAACTGCGCGATCTCGGCGCGCATGCGCCGCTCCGAATAGTCCATCAGGTCGTTGCAGGTCTCGCGCCAGAGCGCGCGGCCGTACTTGGCGACCATCTCCTTCAGCCGCGCCTCGCCGAGGTCGAGCGCGCCGATCATGGCGCGCAGGTCGCCGTAGTTGTAGCGGGGCGTGCGGACGTTCGCGAGGATCAGCTTCCACACCGAATCCACGTCCTGCCCGCGCTTCATGATCTTGACCGGCGGCACCCGCACGCCCTCGTGGAAGATCTCCGTCGCCTCGCCGGCGAAGCCGCCGGGCACCATGCCGCCGACCTCGGCGATGTGGCCGATGGCGACGACGAAGGCGAGCAGCTTGCCGTCGGCGTAGACCGGCTTGAACAGCGTGTGCTCCGGCACGTGCAGGCCGCCCCTGTAGGGGTCGTTGTGGATGATGACGTCGCCTTCCTCGATCTCGTCGATCGGGATCTCCTCGGCGCAGGTCTTGATGAGGAGCGGCATGCCGCCGATCTGCGCCGGGCAGAACTCGGCGACCGAGACCATCTCGCCGTCGGTGTCGGCGATGGCGCAGGTGAAGTCGAGGCCTTCGTTGAAGATCGTCGAATAGGACGTCTTCATCAGGGTGATGCCCATTTCCCGGCAGATCGACACCATCGACGAATCGATGATGTTCATCGTCACCATGTCCATGCTGCGCCCTCCCCGCGCTCGGCCGCGCCCGGCGCCGACAATAGCCCGGATGTCGCGCCAGGGTCACGGCCGGCGTCGGCAGGCGAGGTGCACGCTATAGTCCTGCGATGGCCCGCCTCGTCCTGACTGCCCTCCTGCTGATCGCCCTGCCGGGCGCGGGCACCGCGGCCGGCGGCGCCATCCCCATCGTCCCGTCGCCGGCCGGGCTCACGCTCGCGGGCGAGGCGCGGGTGGCGGACGTGATCGACGGCGCCACGATGCTGCTCGACGATGGCGAAACGGTGCGGCTTGCCGGCATCCGGGTCCCGCACCCGGAGCGGGACGGGACCGGCACGGGATCGGCCGGGGCGCGGCTCGCGGCAGAGGCGCACCAGGCGCTCGCCGGGCTGGTGCAGGGCCGCCTCGTGGGCCTCGCGTTCGACGACATCCGGCGGGATCGCCACGGCCGGCTGCGCGCCCACCTCGTGCGAGCAGACGACGGCGCCTGGATACAGGGAACCCTGATCGAGGCCGGCCTCGCGCGGGTGATGAGCCTCGCCCAGGAGAGAGCGGCGGTTGCCGAGATGCTGGCGCACGAGCGCAGCGCGCGCGCAGCGCGGCGCGGCCTCTGGGCCGAGCCTCGCTACCGGGTGCTGGCAGCAGCCGAGGCAGGCGAAGGACTCCGCAGCTTCGGCCTGGTGGAGGGGCGGGTGAGGCGCGCGGCAGTCGTGCGCGGCCGCGGCTACCTGAACTTCGGCGCGGACTGGCGCAGCGACTTCACGGTCTCGATCGCGCCCCGCGACCGCCGGCGCTTCGAGGCTGCGGGCATCGCCGTCGGCGACTACGAGGGGCGCCTGGTGCGCGTGCGCGGCTGGATCGAGTCCTTCAACGGCCCCATGATCGAGGCCACCCATCCGGAGCAGATCGAGGTGCTCGAGTAGTGCGCCTCCGCCCGGGCCGCCGCCGCGCCCTACTCCGCCGCCGCCTGCCAGCCGATCTCGGCGCGGAGTCTCGGCATCAGCTCGGTCGCGGTCAACTCCATGTGGCGCCGCCACAGGTCCTTATGGACCCAGTCGTGATGCGAGACGATCAGGGTCTCGAAGGGCCCGGTCTCGTCCCGGAATTCGGCGATCTTCTTGGCCACCGTCTTGGGGCTGCCGGCGGTGACGATGGTGTCGATGCAGTATTCGGGCGTCACCTCCTCGTCCGGCATGTCGGGGTCGGACTTCAGCATGTGGACGAAGCCGCCGTGGCTGGTGACGCCGATAATGTACTCGAAGTACCAGCGGAAGGCGTTGTCCTCGCGCCTGAGATACTGGCGCGCCTCCTCGTCGGTCTCGGTGATCAGCAGCGTGCGGCCCGCCTTCCACATGGACGGGTCGGGCTGCTTCCCGAGCTTCTTGCACTCGTCCAGATAGTCGCGCCAGTGGCCCTTGAGCACCTCGTCGGGCACGAAGTTGGCGGAGATGCAGCTCCAGCCCCGCTGGGCTGCGAGCCGGATGCTGCCGGAGCCGCGGCTCATGGCCGGGATCATCACCGGCGGGTGGGGCTTCTGGTAGGGCTTGCCCATGGCGCCGACGCCGATGTCGGGCAGCACGTTGTCCTTGATCACGAAGTCCCAGTACTTGCCGTGGAACTCGTAGGGCGGGTCCGAGGCCCAGATGCCGTGGATCATGTCGATCGATTCGACCAGCATCTCCATGCGGTCGAGGTCGGTGATCTTGAACATCTCGAAGTCGGGCGGCGTGGCGCCGGGCCCGATCCCCATCAGGAAGCGGCCCTCGGAGATATGGTCGAACTGCGCCGCCTGGCCGGCGACGATCGCCGGGTGCTGATAGGGCAGGCAGAGGACGCCGGAGCCGAACTTGATCCGCTCGGTCTGGGGCACCAGCGCCGCGAACAGCATGAGCGGCGACTGGATCGGCTCGGAGGGAAGCGCGAAATGCTCGCCCAGCCAGACCTCGTCGAAGCCGACCGCGTCGGCGCACGTGATGATCTCGAAGTCTTCCTTGAGCAGCGTGTGATAGCCCCGACGGAAGTCCTGGATCGGGTGCATGAACATGCCGAGCTTCATCGTGCGCCTCCCCCGCGTCTATTCCCCCGCGCGGGCTCCATTATGGGGAGGCGGCCCGTGTCAGTCCAATCGACGAGGGGTGGCAGATCGCCTCCGATGGGGCCCCGCGTCAGCTCTCGTCGCCCACGAGCAGGGGCAGGATCTCGCTCTCGGCGCGGGTCACGTCTTCCGGAAAGTCGATCTCGATCCAGGGCAGGCCGGTGACGTCCTCGAAGCCGAAGGGCGGCGCCGCAGCGCGGAGGACCGCGGCGACGGCATCCTCCATGGGGCGCTCCGTGCCGCCGTCATCGATCATCCGCCCGGCGGTGGCGACCAGCGCCGCCGCCGTCCCCTCGCTCAGCCGGAAGAAGCCGACCGATTCGCCCAGCACCTCGGTCGCCGGGTCGATGGTCTTGCCGAAATCGGCGGGCACGCCTCCCTTGAGGCCGAGCTTGACCGGCTCCTCGCCCGGCTCCCAGGCGCGATCCACCAGCAGGCAGTCGGCATGGCGCGTCTCGATCAGGGGCGCGAGCACGCGCCGGTCGTAGAGCACGTCGCCGTCCATCAGCAGCACCGGGCCGCCTGCCGTGAGCGCCTCGCGCACGCACCAGAGCGTGAGGATGCTGCCTTGCTCGTATTCCGGGTTGTAGACGGTCGAGACCTCGCTCCGGCCGAGCGCCGTGAGCGCCCGCTCGATCGCCAGCGCCTCGTGGCCGATGCCGATCACGAGCTCGCTCACGCCGAGGGCGTCGAGAATGGCGAGGTGACGGTGCAACAGGCTGCGCCCGCCGAAGCTGAGCAGCACCTTCGGCGTTGATTGTCCCAGGCGCCGGCCGACGCCGGCGGCGAGCATGACGGCGCGCATGGCGGAACGTTCGGCGTTGTCACGACCCCGATTCCGGCTATATGTCGGCGCATGGTCGAACGCAAGACGGGTGAGGACGAGGCCTCCGGCGCAGGCCCGGGCGACGAGGCCGGCACGGCTGCCGAGAAGAAGCCGCGCGTGGCCTGGGATCAGCGGCTCGCCCGCTGGATGGTGCGGCCGCTGGTGCACACGCCGGTCACGCCCAACCACATCACCACGGTCCGGCTCCTCCTCGGGCTCGCGGCCTGCGGGCTCTTCGCGATGGGAACGCGGCCCGAGATCCTCTACGCCGCCGGGCTCTTCATGCTGTCGAACTTCGTCGATCACATGGACGGCGAGCTGGCCAGGCTCTCTGGCAAGTCGAGCCGCTTCGGCTATCACTACGACAACTACTCCGATGCCTTCCTCCACGTCGCGCTCTTCGTCTGCATCGGCATCGGCCTGCAGGAGAGCTGGATCGGCGACTGGGCGCCCTGGCTCGGACTCATCGCCGGCGTCTCGGTCTCCGCGCTCTTCCTCATGTTCTGGCGGATCGAGCAGCGCGCCGGCACGCGCCAGGCGCGTCAGCCGATGTTCAAGGGAATCCACCTGGAGGACGCGATGTACTTCATCGGACCCATCACCTGGAGCGGCGGTCTGATCGTGCTGCTGCTTGCCGGCGTCGCCCTGCCGCCGCTCTACGTGGCCTGGCTCGCCTGGAAGGAGCGCGGCCTGCTCTTCGGCAAGCGGCCGGCGGCCCAGCCATGACCACGCTGGTCACCGGCGCTACCGGCTTTCTCGGCTCGGCGGTCGCCCGCGCGCTGCTCGATGCCGGCCACGCCGTGCGTGTGCTAGCGCGGGCGCGCGCGGACACGCGCAACATCGACGGCCTCGACGTGGACCGCGCCACGGGCGATCTCACCGACCGCCCCTCGCTGGAGCGAGCGGCCAGGGGCTGCGATACCCTGTTCCACGTGGCGGCCGACTATCGCCTCTGGATTCCGGATCCCGCCGCCGTCTACCGCACCAACGTGGAGGGCAGCCGCGACCTGCTGCGGGCCGCGGCGGAAGCCGGCGCCACGCGCATCGTCTACACCTCGTCGGTCGCCACCCTCGGCCTCAACGCCGATCACTCGCCCGCCGACGAGGAGACGCCGGTCACCGAGGCCGCCATGATCGGCCACTACAAGCGCTCGAAGTACCTGGCCGAGGAGGCGGTGCGCGCGCTCGTCCGCGACGAGGGCGTGCCGGCGGTCATCGTCAACCCGTCGGCCCCCATCGGCCCGCGCGACATCAAGCCGACGCCAACCGGGCGGATCATCGTCGACTTCGCCGCCGGCCGCATGCCGGCCTACGTCGATACCGGCCTCAACGTCGTCCACGTCGACGACTGCGCCGCCGGCCACCTGCTGGCGCTGGAGAGGGGGGCGATCGGCGAGCGCTACATCCTCGGCGGCGAGGACATGACGCTGCGCCAGATCCTCGAGTGCCTGGCGCGGCTCAGCGGGCGGAAGCCGCCCGGCATCAGGCTCTCGCATCGGGTGCTGGCGCCCGTGGCCGTCGCTGCCGAGGCCTGGGCGAGGCTCGCCGGCAGCGAGCCCAGGCTCACCCGCGACAGCCTGCGGATGGCGCGCAAGATGATGTTCTTCTCGTCCGCCAAGGCCGCGCGCGAACTCGGCTACGCGGCCCGGCCGGCCGAGGAGGCGCTGGCCGACGCGCTCGCCTGGTTCCGCGCCAACGGCTACCTGTGAGCGGCCCGGCGCGGGCCGTGACTCCGGCGAGACATCCGGGCTAGAACGGGCGCCATCGCTCACGGCCGCCGTATCGCGGCGACAACCAGACATGACAGGACGGGACAGGGGAATGGAATACGGCTTCAACGTACCGAACGGCGGGCCGCTGGCCGTGCCGGAGCACATCGGCACCATCGCCCGGCACGGCGAGAAGATGGGCTATCGCATCCTGGCGATCCCGGACCACATCGTGGTGCCCAAGGGCATCGATTCGCCCTACCCCTACTCGCCCGACGGCACGCTCAACTTCCCGACGCTGCTCGCCGGCGAGTGCCTGGAGCCGATCGCGCTGATGGCCTATCTCGCCGGCATCACCAGCGAGATGCGGCTGCTCACCTCGGTGATGGTGGTCCCCTACCGCCAGCCGGTGCTGACGGCCAAGCTGCTGTCGACCATCGACCTGCTCTCCGGCGGGCGCGCGGTGGTGGGAGTCGGCGCCGGCTGGATGGCCGAGGAGTTCCCGCCCGTCGGCGCGCCGCCCTTCGACGCGCGGGGGCGGGCGACCGACGAGTACCTGCGCATCTACAAGGAGCTCTGGACCGCAGACGCGCCCAGCTACGAGGGCGAGTTCACCTCCTTCGACAACATCCTGTTCCATCCCAAGCCGGTGCAGAAGCCGCACCCGCCGATCTGGGTCGGCGGCGAGAGCAAGCCGGCAAAGCGACGCACCGCCCGCTACGGCGACGCCTGGTTCCCCATCGGCTGCAACCCGCGCTTCCCGATGGACACGATCGGCCGCTTCGCCGCCGGGCTCGACGACGTGCGCGTCATGGCGGAGGCGGAGGGCCGCGATCCTGCCAGTATCGACGTCGCCTTCTGGGCCGTCTGGTACGGCGCCAGCGAGGAGCCGATCCTGACGGATACCGGCGAGCGCATGCTGATCTCGGGCTCGGCCGACGACATCGCGAGCGACATCAAGGCGATGCGCGAGCTCGGCGTGCGCCACCTGGTGCTGCAGATGCTGCGCCCGACCATCGAGGAGACGCTGGACGCCATCACCCAGTTCGCCGAGGAGGTGCGCCCCAAGGCCGACGGGTGAATGCGCGCGCTTGACCTCGATCGTCGGCCGTCATAGCTAGACGACGACCCTGCTTCGGTCGAAAGCGATGGCTGTACGCCCGATCATCACCGCGCCCGACAAGCGGCTGAAGGCGCGCTCGCAGCCGGTCGACAGCGTCGACGACGAGGTGCGCGCGCTCCTCGACGACATGCTGGAGACCATGTACGCCGCCGACGGGATCGGCCTCGCCGCCATCCAGGTCGGCGTGCCGAAGCGCTGCATCGTGGCCGACGTGCACATGGCGGACGAGCCGCCGACGCCGCTCAAGCTGGTCAATCCGGAGATCGTGTGGCGCTCGGACGAGCGGGTCAGCCGCGAGGAGGGCTGCCTCTCCTTCCCCGACCACTATGCGGAGGTGGAGCGGCCGGAATCGGTGACGGTGGCCTATCGGGACGAGACCGGCACGGCGCAGGAGGTGACGGCGGTGGGCACGCTCGCCGTCTGCCTCCAGCACGAGATCGACCATCTGGAGGGGGTGCTCTTCGTGGACTACCTGTCGCTGGTCAAGCGCAGCATCATCCTGCGCAAGCTGACCAAGGCGCGCCGCGCCGCCGCCGGCGCCTGAGGCTCCCGTCGCAAGCGGGGCCGCGCCGCTGCCGGAGTCCCCTGAGCCGCTCAGGCTGGTGTTCATGGGAACGCCGGCTTTCGCGGTGCCCACCCTCGATGCGCTCGCGGCGTGCGGCCATGCCGTCGCCGCGGTCTACACCCAGCCGCCGCGCACGGGCGCGCGCGGGCAAAAGCTGCGACCGACGCCGGTGGCGGTGCGCGCGGACGCCGCCGGGATCGAGGTGAGAACGCCCGCGAGCCTCCGGCCGGCGGAGGCGCAGGCGGCGTTCGCGGCGCTCGGCGCGGACCTCGCCGTCACCGTCGCCTACGGCCTGATCCTGCCGCCCGCCGTGCTGACCGCGCCCCGCCTCGGCTGCATCAACGCCCACGCCTCGCTGCTGCCCCGCTGGCGCGGCGCCGCGCCCATCCAGCGGGCCATCATGGCGGGCGACGAGGAGACCGGCGTCACCATCATGCGCATGGACGAGGGGCTGGATACCGGCCCCGTCCTCGGCACCGAGCGCGTGTCCATCGGGCCGGAGACCACGGGAGGCGCGCTCCACGACACGCTCGCCGCGCTCTCGGCCCGGATGATGGTCGCGGCAGTCGACGCGCTCGCCGCGGGCGGTCTCGCGGAGACGCCCCAGCCCGCCGGCGGCGCCACCTATGCCGCGAAGCTGGAGAAGCACGAGGCCGCCATCGACTGGCGCGCGCCGGCGGCCGAGATCGAGCGCAAGGTGCGCGCGCTGGCGCCTGCGCCGGGCGCCTGGTTCACCCTGGAAGGCACGCGCATCAAGCTGCTGGCAGCGGCAGCGATCGAGGCGGACGCCCACGCGCCGCCCGGAACCGTTCTCGATCATGCGCTCACCATCGCCTGCGGCGACGGCGCGGCGCTCAGCCCGACCCGGCTCCAGCGCGCCGGCAAGGCGCCGATGGGTAGGGACGCCTTCCTGCGCGGCCGGCCGATCGCAGCGGGCACGCTTCTGCCATGCCCCGCTACAGGCTGACCCTCGAATACGACGGCACCGGCTTCGTCGGCTGGCAGCACCAGGGCGACGGGCGCTCGGTGCAGGAGGCGCTGGAGCGGGCGGTCGAGCGCTTCTCCGGCGAGCGGGTCAGGGTTCACGGCGCCGGCCGGACCGATTCGGGCGTGCACGCGCTCGGCCAGTGCTGCCACCTGGACCTCGCCCGCACGGTCCGCCCGAAGGTCCTGCGCGAGGCGCTGAATGCGCATCTCCGGCCCGCGCCGGCGGTCGTGACCCATGCGGCCGAGGCGGCGCCCGGCTTCGACGCCAGGCGCGACGCGACGATGCGCGTCTACCTCTACCGGATCGTGAACCGCAAGGCGCCGCCGGCGCTCGCCCGCAAGCGCGCCTGGCACCTGCCGCGACCGCTCGACACGGGCGCCATGGCAGACGCCGCGCGCCGGCTCGAGGGCACCCACGACTTCACGACCTTTCGCGCCGCCCAGTGCCAGGCGGCATCGCCGGTCCGCACCCTGCAGAGCCTCGCCGTCAGGCGCTGCGGCGAGGAGATCGTCATCCGTGCCTGGGCGCGCTCCTTCCTCCACCACCAGGTGCGCGCGATGGTGGGAACGCTGGCAGAGGTGGGCGAGGGACGGCGGACACCGGCCGACGTGGGCGCCGCGCTCGCGGCCTGCGACCGCAGCCGGAGCGGCCCGACCGCTCCGGCCTACGGCCTCTATCTGGAGGCGGTGCTCTATCCGCCCGCGTGCTGATCGCCGCCGCGCCTGGCGAAACGGACGGCGGCGCGGGGCGTGCTACTTCTTGACCCCGAGGACCTCCCGCGTCCCCTGGATGCCGCCGCGGTAGATGCCGTCGACGAACTCCAGGCATTCCGCCTTGGTCTTGCCTCTCTTCGGCACGAAGCGGCTGGTCCATTCCACCTGACAGCGCCGCGAGGTGATCGGCTTCACCTTGATGGTGGCGGTGTAGTCGTTGAAGGGCACCAGGTCGTTCGGGTCGTCGGTGATCCTGTAGATCTGCGTGCGGGTCGCCGTGTCGTACTTCAACAGGGTCTCGTCGAGCGTGCCCTTCATCCCCTTGATCCTGAGCGTCCGCACCGTGCCCTTCTTGTTGAGCGTGCTCCTGGTGATGGCGCCGGCCATGATCACGGGCAGATTGTTGAACGCGCCCAACTCGCCGAAGACTCGGTCGGCCGATGCGCTGATCTCCTCGACCACCTTCGCTCGCGTGTACGCCATTGCCCTCCCTCCGTTCGTTGTTTGCGGCGCGCCGGAATGGTGGACGCAAAGCGCGGCCAGCGCAACGCGCGATCTGGCACGGATACGCCTACCCCCCGCCCCGCTGGAAGGAGACTTCGAGCCGGGCGAGGTGCCCCGCCGGGTCCGCGTGGTCGACGTAGCGGAAGCGCGCGGTGAGGACGGGCAGCGCGAGCGACGCGATGCGGCGCACGCGCTCGTCCGAGAGGGTGATCTCCAGCGTGCCGTCGTCGTCCTCCACCGTGATCCTGTCGCCGTCCGAGGCGATGCGCGCATGCGGGAGCGCGCGCTCCAGGGTGCGCAGGAACGCGCTGCGCTCGATCGTCATCTCCTTTTCGACGGTGAGCGAGCGGGCCACGGGCGCTCTTCGTGCTCGGGCGGGCGCCGGCGCGCGCTCGGGCCGGGCGCCGGCTCAGCCGCCGGCCACCGGCGGCCAGACCGCCAGCGTGTCGTTCTCCCTCAGCGCGTGGGAGGCGCGCTCGCTCGGCTCCACGTAGACGCCGTTCACCAGCACGATGGAGCAGTACTGGCGCGGCAGGCCGAACCTGGCGAAGACGTCCTCCGGCGTGGTGCCGTCGTCCAGCTCCAGCTCGACCTGGTTGTCGACGGCGCCCGCCGGCAGATAGTCGCTCAGCAGCGCGTAGAGCTTGACGTTGACCTTCATGGCGTCGGTCCGGCGCCGTCAGGGAGCCGCCGTCTCAGCGCCCATCGCTCTCCCGCCGCTCAGGTCTGGCTGTGCGCGACGTAGGCCTCCATCACCCGGTGCGGGTTCTCCAGCAGCTTCTCCTTCCAGTCGGCGAGCGCCGTCTGATTCTGGATCAGGCCGCGGATCACGCCGACATGGTCGGTGAGCCCGAGGCCGAGCGCGCCGACGAGTCGGTCGCCGTCGAACTCGAGCCGGAGATACTTGAACTGGTCTTCGTCCACGACGACGCCGCTGTCGCCGCCGGCGACGCCGTCCCAGCTACCGAAGGAGCTGGAGACGAGGCCCACGGTGGCGAGCACGTTCATGTTGAGGCTGCCCTTGTACTGGGCCTGTCGCCCCAGCATGTTGAGCGCCGCGATGCGGCCGTGCTCGGTCGCGGTCGGCTGGATCGCGTGCACCGAGTACTCGCCGGTGGAGAAATCGAGGCCCTGGGCCACGTCGCCTGCGGCGAACACGCCTTCGGCGCTCGTCTCCAGGTGCTGGTCGACCAGCACGCCGTGGTCGGTCTTGATGCCGCTCCCCTCGAGGAAGCCGATATTGGGGGCGACGCCGACGGCGAGCACGACGAGGTGGGCTTCGAGCCTCTCGCCGCTGTCGAGCACCACCGCCTTGTCGCCGCCTGCGCCCGACGCGGCCTCGATTCCGGTGACCCGCGTAGACGTGAGCACCCGGATGTTCCTGGCCGCGCACCAGCGCTCCAGCATGCCGCCGGCCGTCGCGTCCATCATGCGCGAGACCATGCGGTCCTCCATCTCCACCACGGAGAGGGTGCCGCAGCGCTTGGCCAGCGCTTCCATGATGATGCAGCCGATGAAGCCGGCGCCGATCAGCACGACGTTGGCGTCGTCGTTCAGCAGCGCCGCGATCTCGCGGCAGTCCGCCAGCGTCCAGCAGTTGTGCACGCCAGGCGAATCGAGGCCGGGCACCGGCGGGCTGAGCGGCGTCGCGCCGGTGGCGATCAGCAGCCGGTCGTAGGCCACCTTGTCGCCGCCGCTGAGTGTGAGCGCGCCGTCCGCCGGCGCCAGCGATTCGGCCCGGCCCTGGCGGTACTCGATGCCGAGGCCCTCGTAGTGGCCGTCCGCCTTGCGCAGGTAGGTCCCGCTCTGCTCGATCATGCCCTCGAGGACATAGGGGATCGCCATCCGGGAATAGGGCGGCTCCGGCTCGTCGCCGATCAGCACGATCCCGGCGTTCCGGTCTCCCTTGCGCAGGGTTTCGGCAGCAACCACGCCGGCCGGGCCGGCACCCACGATCACATGCTGCATGTTGGCTCCCGCTTGGCTCTTCGCGCCGCCCTGCCGGCACCTGCGGAGGTGCGGCCGGCTGCGGCCCGTTTCGTCGTGCTCACTCCCGCCACCCCCGATGCGAGCCGGGGGGCCGGTGCCCTGATCGGCACGTCCGGCCCCCCGCCGTCACGAGAATGACGATTGATCCGGCGCCGGATGGGACACCCGACGGCCGGCCGTCCCCGGCCTAGAGCGCGAGACGCTCCACTGTCTCGTTGCTGGGAACGCCGTCGTCGGTCCAGCCGCGCACCTCGTAGTATTCCGGTAGCATCTTGTCGAGGCCGTTGGTGAGCCCCTCCGCCGGGCCGGTCTTCGCCGCGTCCTTCAGGAGACGCGCGGGCAGGGTGTCGTCCTTGCCCGTGAAGCCGGCCGCCGTGTTGTACTGCCGCTCCAGGTTCCAGATCCGC
This sequence comes from Alphaproteobacteria bacterium, assembly GCA_011523425.1. Classification (GTDB taxonomy): domain Bacteria; phylum Pseudomonadota; class Alphaproteobacteria; order UBA828; family UBA828; genus WTGU01. The sequence goes on along the minus strand of WTGU01000035.1, from coordinate 32,103 downwards.
TCGCCGACCTCGAGCAGCCGCTCGGCGGTCCAGTCGCCCTCGCAGGCCGCGTTGACCTGCGGCGCGATGTCGTCGAGCGACCAGGCGAAGGTGGTGAAGACGCAGAGCCCCGTCGAATCCACCGCCGAGGTCGCGTCCTGGAAGGCCTTGACCAGCCCGGCCTTGCCCTCGGTCACGTGCGGATCGGTCTTCTCCGGCACGCCGAGAATCTCGGACGAGACGGTGTAGGCCCTGAGGTGGCAGGCGCCCCGGTTCGCCGTCGCGTACGCGAGGCCCATGCCCTGGATGCCGCGCGAATCGTAGGCCGGGAACTCCTGGCCCTTGACCGACATCGAAAGCTCCGGCCTGCCGTACTTCTCGCACAACCGCTTGGAGCCGAGACCGATCTCCGCGCCGAAGCCCTCGCCCTTGCCGGTGAGCTCGGCGAGATCGGTCAGCGCCTTGGCGGAGCCGAATTTGCACTCGATGCCGCCGGTCTGGGCGTCGCCGATCACGCCTTCCTCGTAGAGCTCCATGGCGGCACCGACGGTGGCGCCGAAGGAGATCGGGTCGATGCCCTGCTCGTTGCAGATGAAGTTGGCGAAGGTGAGCGCGTCGAGATCGTCGACGCCGGTGGCCGCGCCCAGCGCCCAGGCCGCCTCGTACTCGAGGCCGCCGGAGGCGATCTGGTACTGCGGACGCTCCGCCACCGTGTAGTGGCTGCGCTCGACCGTGGAGACCCGCCCGCAGGCGATGGTGCAGCCGAAGCAGGCGGCGTTGGTCACCAGGTTCGGCTTGCCGTCGGCGCGCGGCTCGGCCATCGCCTCGGCCGAGATGTTCTTCGCACCGTCGAACTGCACGTCGCGGTGGTTGTGTGTCGGCAGCGCGCCGACCTCGTTGATGACGTTCATCAGCACCTGGGTGCCGAAGGCCGGCAGGCCCTGGCCCGTGACCGGGTTCTCGGCGAGGGTCTTCTTGCCGTCTGCGGTCGCCTGCATGAAGCTGCCGACGTCCTCGACGGAGACGCCGAGGGTGCCGCGGATCGCGACGGCCTTGAGGTTCTTCGACCCCATCACCGTGCCGACGCCGGAGCGCCCGGCGGCCCGGTGCATGTCGTTCACCACGCAGGCGAACTTGACGCCCTGCTCGCCGGCGACGCCGATCGAGGCGACGCGGATCAGGGGATCCTGATGCTTGGCCTTGATCCCCTCCTCGGTATCCCAGACCGACTTGCCCCAGTACTCGCCGGCGTCAAGCAGCCGGACGTTCTCGTTCTCCACCAGGAGGTAGACCGGCTCGGGCGCGCGGCCCTCGAAGATGATCATGTCGTAGCCGGCGTTCTTCATCTCGTTGCCGAAGAAGCCGCCGGAATTCGAGCACGCGATGGCGCCGGTGAGCGCGCCCTTGGTCACGACCGAGTAGCGCCCGGCCGTGGACGCGCAGGTGCCCGTCAGCGGACCGGTGGTCATGATCATCTTGTTGTCGGGGGAGAGCGGGTCGACCTTGGGGTCGGTCTCCTCGACCAGATACTTGGTCGCGAGCCCGCGCTGGCCCAGGTACTTCTGGGCCCACTCCATGTTCAACGGCTCGTTCTTGCAGGTGCCCTCGGTGAGGTTGACCCGCAGTACGTTCCTTGCCCACGCCATGACTAGCCCTCCCTAGGCCTCGGCCTGCGCGCCGGCGTCGGTCTTGGCCGCCCACTGGCGCATGCGATCGAGGCCGGTCCAGTTCGCGTCCACATAGGTGATCGCCGCCGTGGGGCAGGCCTTGGCGCACTCCGGATCGCCGCCGCAGAGGTCGCACTTGATCACCTTGCCGGTGGACGCGTTGTAGTTCACCGTCCCGAAGGGGCAGGCGATGGTGCACACCTTGCAGCCGACGCAGAGCGCGTCTGAGACCACCTTGGCGCCGGTCTCGGCGTCGAGCGTGATCGCGTCGACCGGGCAGGCCTGCATGCACCAGGCCTCGTCGCACTGGGTGCAGGTGTAGGGGACCATCCGCCCCTGGTCATGGAAGTTGAACACCTTGATGCGAGACTTGGCGGGGTTGAACACCCCCTCGTTCACGTGGGAGCACGCCAGCTCGCATTGCAGGCAACCGGTACACTTGTCCGGGTCGATGTGAAGCGATTTCAGCACGTTCGTAACCCCCCTACGCGCCCCTCGGGCGCTCACTGACACTCTGCCTACACTCTACACCACTTGCGGCCCGCCATGCAGCGGACAATCTGCGCCTTGATCCCCTAGCCCGCCATCGCCTCGGCGCCGGCGGCGATGGCCTTCACGATGTTGTGGTAGCCGGTGCAGCGGCAGAAATTGCCCTCCAGATAGGCGCGTATCTCTGCTTCGCTGGGGCTTTCGTTCCGCTTCACCAGGTCGAGCGCGCACATCACCATGCCGGGCGTACAGAAGCCGCACTGCAGCGCGTGATGCTCCTTGAACGCCGCCTGCATGGGGTGCAGCGCATCGCCGTCCGCCACGCCCTCGATGGTGAGCACGTCGGCACCGTCGGCCTGCACGGCTAGCATGGTGCAGGCCTTCACGCATTCGCCCCCCACATGCACGTTGCAGGCGCCGCACTGGCTCGTGTCGCAGCCCACGTGGGTCCCGGTGAGACCGAGATCGTAGCGCAGGAACTCGACGAGCAAGGTGCGGGTCGAGACCTCGCGCGCGACCGCTTCGCCGTTGACGGTCATTTCGACCTGAACCTGGGACACGCCGCCTCCGCCGGCCGTTTATTCACATACGCCGGGGAGAATACCTCCGACCCGCATGGCGGACAAAGCGTTTGTGCCCGACACCGGTGGCACCGGCCCCGCCCCGGCGGTATAGGATGCCGGTATAGGATGGCGCGCGAACGAGAGACGGGTGAGCGGAACACAGCCATGAACATCGCGGCGCTCCTGACCAAGACCGCCCGGACCCTGCCCGAGCGGCCGGCGGTCTCGCTCGGCGACCGGGTCGCTGTCCGCTACGGCGCGCTCCACGCGCGGGCCGGTGCGATCGCCGGTGCGCTGCGCCGGAGGCACGGGCTCGCGCCCGGCGAGCGGGTGGCGATCGTCATGGCCAACCGGCCGGACTACCTCGAGGCGCTCTTCGGCATCTGGTACGCGGGCCTGGTCGCCGTCCCCGTCAACGCCAAGCTGCACCCGCGCGAGGTCGCCTACATCCTGGGCAATGCCGGATGCCGGCTCTGCATCGCCGACGAAGCCCATGCGGACGGGATCGAGGGCGTGCGCGCCGACCTGCCCGGCCTGGCGCCGCCGGTGATCGCCGGCGCCGACGACTGGCGCGCCATGCTCGGCCACGATCCGGCCGCGCCCGCGGACGCCCGGTCCGACGACGCCGCCTGGCTCTTCTACACCAGCGGCACCACCGGCCGGCCCAAGGGGGCGACCATCACCCATCGCAACCTGCTGGTGATGACGCTGAGCTACTTCGCCGACCTGAACCGCGTCACGGCAGACGACTGCGTGCTCCACGCCGCGCCCCTCTCCCACGGCTCCGGCCTCTATGCGTTGCCCTTCGTCGCCATGGGCGCGGGCAACGTGATCCCGGAGAGCGGCGGCTTCGAGCCGGCGGAGGTGCTGGCCCTGATCGAGCGCCATCCGGGCCTCAGCATGTTCGCCGCCCCCACCATGGTGGTGCGGCTGCTGGACAGCCCGGCTCTCGCCGGCGCCGATACCGCCAACCTCGACCTCATCATCTATGGCGGCGGCCCGATGTACGTCGCCGACGTGGAGCGCGCGCTCGCCGCCTTCGGCCCCAAGCTCGCCCAGATCTACGGCCAGGGCGAAGCGCCCATGACCATCACCGCGCTCTCCCGCGCCCGCCACGGCGAGAGCGGGCATGCGCGCTACCGCGAGCGCCTGGGCTCCGCCGGGGTCGCGCGCACAGACGTCGAGGTGCGGGTGGTCGACGAGGACGACCGGACGCTGCCGGCGGGCGAGACCGGCGAGATCGTCGTGCGCGGCGACGTGGTGATGCGCGGCTACTGGGAGAACCCGGAGGCCACGGCGCAGGCGCTCAGGGGCGGCTGGCTGCACACCGGCGATGTCGGCCGCTTCGACGAGGACGGCTTCCTCACCCTGCTCGACCGCGCCAAGGACATGATCATCTCCGGCGGGACCAACATCTATCCGCGCGAGATCGAGGAGGTGCTGCTGACCGACGAGGCGGTGCGCGAGGCCGCGGTCATCGGCCGCGCCCACCCCGAATGGGGCGAGGAGGTGGTGGCCTTCGTCGTGCCCCACGAGGGCCGGAGCGTCACCGCGGAGCGGCTGGACCGGCTCTGCCTGGAGAGCATCGCCCGCTTCAAGCGCCCGCGCGCCTACCGCATCGTGGACGGCCTGCCCAAGAACAACTACGGCAAGGTGCTCAAGCGCTCGCTCCGCGACGAGCTGGAAGCGGAGGCCGGAGCGTAGTCGCGCGGCTTCAGCCCGGCGCGTAGGGGTTCTTTCCCGCGCGCAGCAGCAGGCGGATGGGCACGCCTGCAAGGCCGAACTCCGCGCCGATCCCGTTCGCCAGGTAGCGGCGATAGCTCTCCGGCAGCGCCGACGGCTTGCTGACGAAGAGGGCGAAGGTCGGCGGCCGGGCCTTCACCTGGGTGATGTAGCGGAGCTTCAGCCTGCGGCCTGCCGCGAGCGGCGGCGGATGGTGCTCGACGGCCGCCTCCAGCCAGCGGTTGAGCCGGGCGGTGGGCACGCGGCGGTTCCACGTGTCGAAGGCCGCGAACACCGCCGGCATGACCCTTTCCGTGCCGGCGCCTGTGAGCGCCGAGCAGGTCACGACCGGAACCCCCTTCGCCTGCGCCAGCGCATTCTCGAGCCGGTCGTCGAGGGCGGCGCGCACGGCCTTGCGGTCCCGCACCAGGTCCCACTTGTTGAGCAGGATGACCGGGGCACGCCCCTCCTCGGCTACCCGGGCGGCGATGGTCATGTCCTGGCGGCCGGCGGGCTCGGCCGCGTCGAGCACGACCAGCACGACCGCCGCCTGGCCCAGCGCCCGCTCGGCGTCCCGCGCCGACAGCTTGTCGAGCGAGGCCGTGGTCCTGGCACGGCGGCGCAGGCCGGCGGTGTCTACCAGCTCGACGGCGCGGCCCTCGCAGGACCAGCGCACGGCGATCGAATCGCGGGTGAGGCCCGGCTCCGCGCCGGTGATGACCCGCGCCTCGCCGACCAGCCGGTTGAGCAGCGTCGACTTGCCGACGTTGGGCCGGCCGACGATGGCGAGCCTGAGCACGTCGTCCGCCGGAGGCGCGGCCGAGGCTTCGTCGGGCTCGAAGGGGCTGAGCGCATCGTGGAGATCCGCCATGCCGTCGCCGTGCTCGGCCGAGATCGGGATCGGCACGCCGAGGCCGAGGCCATGGCTCTCGGCGATGCCGCCCTCGGCGGCAGCGCCCTCGCACTTGTTGACGGCGAGGATCACCGGTAGCCGCAGCCGCCGCAGCTGCCTGGCGAAGAACTCGTCGGCAGGCGTCACGCCGGCCCGCCCGTCGATCAGCAGCAGGGCGACGTCGGCCTCGGCGAGCGCACGCTCCGTCTGCGCCATCATGCGGCCCTCGAGCGTCTCCGGCGCGGCCTCCTCGAGGCCGGCGGTGTCGATGGCGCGGAACCTGAGCGGGCCGATCCGCGCCCAGCCCTCGCGGCGGTCCCGGGTCACGCCGGGCGTGGGCGCCACCAGGGCGGCCCGCCGGCCGACGAGCCGGTTGAAGAGCGTCGACTTGCCGACGTTGGGGCGGCCCACGATGGCGACGGTGAAGCCCACGGGCCCGTCTCAGCGCAGGGCGATCAGTTCCGCGCGGTCGGTCAGGATGTAGAGCGTCCCGTCGGCGACCACCGGCGGCACGCGGACGGGGCCCCTGGCCGCATGCTCCCCCAGCCGCCGGCCGTCGTAGGGCGAGACCGAGAGCACCCTGCCGTCGGAGCCGGCGACCACCAGCCGGTCGCCGACGAGCACGGGGCCGGTCCAGAAGATCGCGTCTTCCCGGTCGTCGGGATCGCGGAAGCGCGGCAGCGCCTGCACCCAGACGATGCCGCCGCTCTGCCGCTCGATGCAGACGAGCTCTCCGTCGGCGCTCAGCACGAACAGGAAGTCGCCGGCGACCCACGGGGTATCGAGACCGGCGATCTCCCGCTCCCAGGCGCGGCGGCCGCTTCTCAGGTCGATGGCGACCAGGCGCCCGCCGTGGCCGATCGCGAACACGATGCCCCGGTCGATCACGGGGCTGCCGTTGATGTCGTTGAAGGTCGCGATCGCGCCCACCCGGATGCCCTGGACGGCGAGGATGTCCGCCCAGACCGTACGGCCGTTCTCGACCCTGAGCGCGGTCAGCTCGCCCGACGAGAAGGGCGCGATGACGATGCCGCCGTCGACCGCCGGGCTCGCGCCTCCGAGCAGGCCTGCGTTCTCCACGATCCCGCCGTGGCTCCACTGCACGGCGCCGGTGGCGGCATCCAGCACCGTGATCCGGTTGTCGTGGCTGATGACGAAGACGCGGCCGCCGGAGACCGCAGGCGGCGCGCGGACGGGAACGCCGATCGCGTGGCGCCACATGACCGCCCCGGTCGCAGCCTCCAGCGCCACGACGCTGCCGAGGCCGGTGGTGGCGAAGAGGGTCTCGCCCGCCACCGCCAGACCGCCGCCGAAGCCGCCCTCCTCATCCCCGCCGGCGAGCGGCCGGGCGGCCCAGAGCCGGGCGCCGGTCTTAGCGTCGAAGGCCGCGATCAGGCTCGTCGAATCCATGGTGAAGACGCGGCCGCCGGCAATCACCGGCGGCGTCAGCAGGGGCCCCTCGTCGTCGATGGGGCTGCCGATATCGACCCGCCAGCTCTCGGCGAGCGCGTCGGCCGAGGCGAGGTGGTGCATGGCGTGGCTGGGATTGCCGCCGGCCTGCGGCCAGTCGTCGTTCAGGGTGGGCGCGGGCAGGCGCACCGTGATCCCGGCAGTCTCGGGGTCCGGCTCGAGCGCGCGGTCGAGCAGGATCACCGAGAGCCGCTCGCCCTCCAGCTCCGACGGCTCGCTGCCGCCGAACAGGTCCGAGACGGTGTCGCAGCCGGCGAGGCCGAAGGAGAGACAGAGGCCCGTCAGGGCAATGCCGCGCGCGACCGCCGGCAGAAAGGCGCCGCTCATTCCGCCGCTGCGTCGGTCTCTGCGCCGGCCGCGTCGTCGTCCCAGGCCGCGTCCGCGCCGCCGGCCATCGCCTCCTCGAGATTGCCGCCGAGGCTCAGCAACAGCTCCGCCGCCCGCTGGCGCTGGCTGAACGGCGCGGCCGGATCGCGCACCAGCTCGGCGAAGGCGGCCCGCGCCGCGGCGTCGTTGCCGGCGCGCATCTCGGCGAGCGCGGCGAGCTCGACCGCAAGCGGCCGCCAGGGGGAGCCGCCGGCGAGCAGGGGAGCGAGCCGCTGGTTGATTTCCGCCACCTGCGCCCGGTCGACCAGCCGCTGCGCCGCCAGCAGGGTCGCGAGATCGCGGTAGAGCGGGTCGAGCCGGCTGTCGCCGGCCATGATGTCGTAGGTATGCACGGCGCCGCTGACGTCTCCGCGCCGGGCACGGGCGTCGGCCTCGGCGAGCCGGGCGAGCGCGGCGTAACCGGTCTCGGAATCGGCGGCCAGTGCGGCGAGGCGCTCCACCGCCTCCGAGCCGCGGCCGGCCTCGATGCCTGCGATCGCGGCGGCGAACTGCCGCCCCTCGGCCTCGCGGGCGCTTTCCCTGGCGTTGTCGATCAGGACGAAGGCGACCGCGACGCCGAGCGCCGCCACGCCGACGCCGAGCAGCCAGTAGCGCCAGCGCCGCCACAGCTTGAGATAGCGCTCATGCCGAAGGTCCTCGTCGACCTCTCGGAAGATGTCCGCCACCGCCCGCGCCTCCGTGAGCGTCGCTGCCCTGCCGGCCCGTCCCGAGGGGGGACCTGGCTCAGGCGGCCTCGCGCCACTTGATCGAGCAGCCCATCGACGGAAGCTGCTCCTCGGGCCCGCTCCCGGTCTCGGCGATACGGAGCATGGCCTCGTAGAGCTCGCGCCGCGCGCCAGGCACCGGCTCCATCCGGGAGGCGTCCAGCCGGCCCCGGTACTGCAGGCCGAGCGCGCCGTCGAAGCCGAAGAAGTCCGGCGTGCACACCGCGTCGTAGGCGCGCGCCGTCGCCTGGGTCGGGTCGATGAGGTAGGGGAAGCCGAACCCGTTCTCGGCGGCGAAGAGCGTCATGTTCTCGAAGGAATCGGCGGGATAGGCGTCGGTATCGTTGGGCATGATCGCGACCGCGCCGATGCCCCAGCCGGCGAGCTCGTCCACGTCGCGCACGATGCGGTCGATGACGGCCTTCACGAACGGACAGTGGTTGCAGAGGAACATCACGAGCGTGGCCCGCTCGCCGCGGCAGTCCTCCAGCGTGTAGCTCTTTCCGTCGGTTCCCCCGAGACTGAAGTCGGGCGCTCTCCAGCCGACATCGCAGAGGGGGGTGGTCATCGCCGCCATGGGCACTGTCTCCCTGCCGCGGCTGGCCGCCGCGCGATCGCACGTTCAGGACAATGGTGTAGGATCACAAACATCGCCCGAAAACGCAACGAGGCGGACGCGACGACAGGGCAACGATCATGAGCGAGCGCATAGGACGGTACCGGGAATTCTGGCCCTTCTACGTGGGCGAGCACAGCCGGCGCTGGACCCGCCGGATGCACTTCGTCGGCACCACGGGCGCCGTCGCCCTGGTGGTCGCCGCTGCCGCCCTGCGCGAGCCGCTGCTGCTGCCGGCCGCGCTCGTCTGCGGCTATTTCTTCGCCTGGCTCAGCCACCTCCTGATCGAGCGCAACCGGCCGGCGACCTTCACCTATCCACTGTTCAGCCTGGCCGGCGACTTCCACATGTGGGCGCTGATGTGGCAGGGCCGCATGGACGCGGAGGCGGAGCGGGTGGCCGCCGCCAAGCCCGAGGCGCCGACGCCCTAGAGGCGGCGCCGGCGCAGCACAGGGCGCGTGTGTTCAGGCCGCGTCGGAGCGCGGCTTCGCCGCCACGTAGGCCCGCCTGTAGTGCTCCAGGCAATAGGGCTTGCCGAGGAGCGCGCGCTCCCCACAGAAGTGGAAGTGCGGCTCGTCGGGATGGCCGATGGGCCACTTGCACGCCGTGTTGCCGACGGCGATTGGCGGCGCAGGCGCCCGCGGCCGGGCCTGCGGCAGGACCGAGACCGACGCCGGAGCCCGCTTCGGCGCGCCTGGCGCCCGGGTCGTCCTCTGAACGCTCTTGCCGTGCCTGATCGGCGACGGGCGCGGCGGAAGCTGCAATCGGTGGGCCTTGCCGACGACGGCATTCTTGGACATGCCGATGGCGCGTCCGATCTCGGCGGTCGTGAGTCCCTCGTTCCACAGCCGGGTCACGGCGGCGATCCGTTCCGGTGTCCAGGTTGTCATAACCGTACCTCCGTCCGGTGCCGGGCATGCACCCCTTGACAGTGTCATTCAAAATCTAGAGATGCCCTGTCCCAAAACCGCAATATACAGTAGCACCCACGAAATGCAAGCCGGGCTTGGCAACCGTTGGCCCCCGTGCCGGACCGGCCGCAGCGCCGGACGGACGGGCCGGGAGGCGGACAGGCTCTTGCGCGGTGGCCGGCTCTTGGGCTAACTGTCCGTATCTGGGACAAAAAAGAAGAAGGGTCGTCCCGCGGTTTGGGGGGATTGGTGAGAGAGGCGCCGCTTCACGAATGCGCGCCGGGCGCGCCGCCGGCAGGACTCGCCGTGTCGGGCGCCGGCTGAAGCGGGGGGCAAGGTGAGCCTCTTCCGCCGCCGCGAGAAGCTGAGCCCGTGGGCGCGCGTCCAGGGCTTTCTCTGGCCGCGCATGGGCTGGGGCCGCGCCCTCAGGTTCTGGACCTTCAGGCTCAAGCGGCTGCAGGGCTCGCCCTATGCCATCGCCTGCGGCTTCGCCTGCGGGGCGGCGGTCTCGTTCACGCCCTTCATCGGCTTCCACTTCATCCTTGCCGCGGTGCTCGCCTGGGCGCTGCGCGGCAATGTCATCGCGTCGGCGATCGGCACCGCCGTGGGCAATCCGTGGACCTTCCCCTTCATCTGGGCCGGCATCCTCTGGATCGGCACCTGGATCCTCGGCTACGAGCGCGGCCAGGAGCTGCCGGAGGAAGTCACCTTCGGCACCATCTTCGAGGAGCCGGGGACGGTGCTGCTGCCGATGCTCGTGGGCGGGCTGCCGGTGGCGACGCTGGTGTGGCTGCTCTTCTTCTTCCCGATCCGCCGGGTGGTCGCCAACTACCAGCACCACCGCATGACCAGGCGCCTGCGCCGCCGGCGGGCGCTCGACGAGGAGAAGCGCTCCAGGCTCGAGGCGGCGCAGGCGGAGGACGACATCACCATTCCCGATGTCGCGCCCGCGCAAGGGGCCGAGCCGGTCGCCGCCAACGTGACCCACCTCGACCAGGTGTACGTCGACCGCGGCCGATGATCGTCGGCCTCGGCTCCGACATCGTCGATATCAGGCGGATCGCGAAAACGCTCGAACGCTTCGGCCCGCGCTTCACCCATCGCGTCTTCACCGAGACCGAGCGCGCCCGCGCCGAACGCCGCCTGCGGCCGGAGCAGACCTATGCCCGCCGCTTCGCCGCCAAGGAGGCCTGCGCCAAGGCGCTCGGCACCGGGCTGCGCAACGGCGTCTTCTGGCGCGACATGGCGGTGGTCAACCTTCCCACCGGCCAGCCGACCATCGAGCTCAGCGGCGGCGCGCTCAGGCGCTTGCAATCGCTCACGCCTTCGGGCATGAGGTGCCGCATCGACGTGACCCTGACCGATGAGCCGCCGATCGCCCAGGCCATCGTGGTGATCACGGCGATGCCCGCGAGCGAGTGACGGCAACGAGGGCTGCGGGCGGCCCGGGCCGCGACTGGCTGGAACCGAACCGACCGCTGAGCGACCGCACATGGGGCGCGCCAAGATCCAAGGCAAGGGCACGGCCAAGCGACGCTTCGGCGGTCTCTGGGATACCGTCCGGACCCTCATCTACGCCGTGCTCGCGGCGCTGGTCGTGCGCACCGTGGCCATCGAGCCCTTCAACATCCCGTCCGGCTCGATGATCCCGACCCTGCTGGTCGGCGACTACCTGTTCGTCTCGAAATACGCCTACGGCTATAGCACCTACTCGCTGCCGTGGAACCTCACGATCTTCGACGGGCGCATTCTGGACAGCCCGCCCGAGCGCGGCGACGTCGCGGTCTTCAAGCTGCCCAGCGACAACGAGACCGACTACATCAAGCGCATCGTCGGGCTTCCGGGCGATCGTATCCAGGTGCTGCGCGGCGTGCTCCACATCAACGGTACGCCGGTCCGGCGCGAGCGGGTGGACGACTACAGCTACCACGACCGCTACGGCCGCGAGCGCGTCCTGCGCCAGTATCGCGAGACGCTGCCGAACGGAGCCTCGTACATGACACTCGACGCCACGCCCACCGGCGGCCTCGACGACACGCAGATCTTCACCGTGCCCCCCGACCACTATTTCGCCATGGGCGACAACCGCGACAACTCGCTCGACAGCCGCGTGCACTCGGTCGGCTTCATCCCGGCCGAGAACCTGGTGGGCCGGGCCGAGTTCATCTTCCACTCGCTGGAGGACGGCACCAGCATCGGGGAGGTCTGGAACTGGCCGGGCGCGACACGGGACGAGCGCATATTCAAGGCGATCGACTAGCGCCGCCGGACGCGGCGGAAGACTCCGCGCGCCGCCTCGAAGAGGCGCTCGGCCACTGCTTCGCGCGACCCGCGCTGCTGGCACTCGCGCTCGGCCACCCCAGCGCGGCCGGGCAGGCCGGCAGCAATCAGCGCCTGGAGTTCCTGGGCGACCGGGTGCTCGGCATGGTGGTGGCGGCGATGCTGTACGAGGCCTTTCCGAACGAGGCCGAAGGTGCGCTCTCGCAGCGATACGCCGCGCTGGTGCGCAGGCAGGCGCTGGAGGACGTGGCCCGCCGGCTCGCGCTCGGGCGCCACCTCGTGCTCGGCGGCGGCGAGGGCGCGGCCGGCGGTCGCGACAATCCGGCCTACCTGGCAGACGCCTGCGAGGCGGTCATCGGCGCCCTCTACATCGACGGCGGGCTCGCGGCTGCCGAGCGCTTCGTCCGCCGCCACTGGGAGCCGGCGATGGGCGCCGACGTCCGGCCCCCGCGCGATGCCAAGACGAAGCTGCAGGAGTGGACGCAGGCGCGGAGCCTGGGGCTGCCCGCCTACCGCACGCTGTCGTCGAGCGGGCCGGACCACGCGCCGCTCTTCGAGGTGGAGGCGTCGGTCGCCGGGCTCGGCAGCGCGGTCGCCGCCGGCACCACCAAGCGCGCCGCCGAGCAGGGCGCAGCAGGCGCCCTGCTCGCGCGCACGGAACGGGCGGCGGACGGCGCTCGCGCAGCCGACGATGGCTGAGGCCGGCATGCGCGCGGGCTTCGTGGCCGTGCTGGGCGCGCCCAATGTCGGCAAGTCGACCCTGGTCAACCGGCTGGTGGGGGCCAAGGTGGCGATCGTCTCGCCCAAGGTGCAGACCACCCGCAGCCGGCTGCGCGGGATCCGCGTGGTCGACGAGGTCCAGATCGTCTTCGTCGACACGCCCGGCATCTTTGCCGCGAAGCGGCGCTTCGAGCGCGCGATGGTCCACGCCGCCTGGAGCGGCGCCCACGACGCCGACGCCATCCTCCTGCTGGTCGACGCGCGGCGCGGGCTGACGGGCGAGACCGGGGCGATCATCGAGAGGCTGAAGGAGTCCGGGCGCGAGGCCCTGATCGCCCTCAACAAGATCGACCTGGTGCCCCGGCAGCGGCTGCTGCCGCTCGCGGCCGCAGTGGAGGAGACCGGCCTCGCTGCCGAGATCTTCATGGTATCGGCGCTCGACGGCAACGGGGTCGACCACCTCCTGGCAGTCCTCAAGGACCGCATGCCGCCGGGCCCCTGGCTCTATCCCGAAGACCAGCTCGCGGACATTTCGGAGCGCCTGCTGGCGGCGGAGATCACGCGCGAGCAGCTCTTCCTGCAACTGCGCCAGGAGCTCCCCTACGCCGTCGCGGTCGAGACCGAGGGCTGGACTGCCGCCCGCGGCGGGGCGGTGCGGGTGGAGCAGGTGATCTACGTGCAGCGCGAGACCCACAAGGGCATCGTCCTCGGCAAGGGCGGGCAGCAGATCAGGGCGATCGGCACGGCCGCGCGCGCCGGGCTCGCCGAGGCCCTCGGCCGTCCGGTGGACCTCAAGCTCTTCGTGAAGGTGCGCCAGCGCTGGCCCGAGGACCCGGAGCGCTACCGCGATATCGGACTCGAGTACGACGTCTGAGGCGGACCCGGCGTCGGACCGCCTTGCACGTCACCGGATCGCGCGACGCCGTTGACAGGCCGGTGCCCGGTGTTCGACGATTGCACGGCCCTGGGATGACCCTCCGGCTGGACTGCGCCGTGCTCACCTTTACTGAACAGATGCTGCTGCTCCTGCTGGACGACGAGACCGGAACCTTCGTCCCCATCCCCAGGACCAGCCTCACATGCGCGCTGGCCGGCGCCGTGCTGATGGACCTCGCCTTCGCCAACCGGATCGACACCGATCTTCAGACGCTCACGGTCACCAACCGGACTCCCACCGGCACTCCCATGCTCGACCAGGCGCTCGCGAAGATCGGGGCCCGGAAGGAGGCGATGGACACCCGCAGCTGGATCAAGCTGCTCTCGGTCGAGGACGCGGAGTCCATCCGCGAGCAGGCGCTGCAGGGGCTCGTCTTGCAGGGCGTCCTGGCGCAACGGCCGGACAGCTTCCGCTCGGCCTTCCAGCCGGGACTCGGCGTCCTGGAGCGGGGGGAGAAAAGCTTCCTCCGGGCCCTCGACGTCCGGCGCTACCGCACGATCGACGTTGAGGCCGAGCGCGAGGTCAAGCGGCGCATAGGCAGGGTGTTGCTCACCGACGACATCCCCGACCCCCGCGACGTGGCGTTGATCGGCCTCGCGGACGCCTGCGACATCCTGGGCGACGTCTTCCCCGACCGGAAGATGGAGGCCCTGCGCCCGCGCGTTGAGCAGCTGCGGAACATGGACCTGATCGGCCGCGAGCTGGCGGGCGCGATCTCGGACATCGAGCACAACGTGAAGATGGCCGTCTCGGGAGTGGCCGGCTGAGCGGCGCGCACGGAAGGGCGGCCGGCGTCGCCGCCGCACGGCCCCGCGGGACGGGCCGGCCCTTCGATCCCGCGCGAATCTGTGTCACCCTTCCGTCCGCACTCGAGGACAGGGAGGGTGCGGCATGACGACGGGCGGCTCGGAGCGGCCCGGCGGCGTTCGCTATCAGCCTGACGAACGGCCGCCGATACTCCTCAGCGGCGGACTCGGCCTGCAGCTCGCGATCCTCTGCATCGCCGGGGTCGCGCTCGCGCCGGCGATCGTGGTCCGCGCCGCCGGCGGCAGCGAATCCTACCTGACGTGGGCCGTCTTCGCCGCGGTCCTGGTGAGCGGCGTGAGCACGGTGCTGCAGGCGCGCCGCATTGGGCGGATCGGCGCCGGCTACGTCCTCGTCATGGGCACCTCGGGCGCCTTCATCGCGATCTGCGTCGCCGCCATCGCCCAGGGCGGACCGGCCATGCTGGCCACCCTGGTGGTGATCTCGTCCCTCTTCCAGTTCCTGCTGGCGTGGCGGCTGTCGCTGCTGCGCCGGATTCTGACGCCCACGGTCGCGGGCACCGTCATCATGCTGATCCCGGTCACGGTGATGCCCATCGTCTTCGGCATGCTGAGTCAGGTGCCGGAGGGCTCGCCGGCGCTGGCGGCGCCGCTGTCTGCGCTGGTGACGGCGCTGGTTATCGCCGCCATCGCGCTGAAGGCGACGGGAGCGCTCCGCCTCTGGGCGCCGGTCATCGGCATCGTCGCCGGCTGCGGGGTCGCCGGCTATTTCGGCCTCTACGAGGTCGAGCGCATCGCCAATGCCGCGTGGGTCGGTCTGCCCGAAGGCGCGTGGCCCGGCTTCGATCTCGATTTCGGGCCGGTCTTCTGGGGGCTGCTGCCGGCCTTCGTCTTCGTGACCCTGGTCGGCGCCATCGAGACGGTGGGCGACGGGGTCGCCATCCAGCGCGTTTCCTGGCGCAAGCCCCGGGCGGTGGACTTCCGCGCGGTGCAGGGCGCGGTCGGCGCGGACGGCGTCGGCAACCTGCTCTCCGGCCTGATGGGGACGGTACCGAACACGACCTATTCGACGAGCATATCCGTCACCGCGCTCACCGGGGTCGGCGCCCGCAGCGTCGGCATCGCGCTCGGCATCGTCTTCGTCGCGGTGGCGTTCATCCCCAAGGCGCTCGCCGTGGTAATGGCGATACCGGGGCCGGTGGCGGCGGCCTACATCACCGTGCTGCTGGGGCTGCTCTTCGTCGTCGGCATGCGGATCGTCGTGCAGGACGGGCTCGACTACCGCAAGGGCCTGATCGCCGGCATCTCGTTCTGGATCGGGGTCGGCCTGCAGAACGGCGTGATCTTCCCCGAGCACGTCTCCGGCATCGCCGGCGGCCTGCTGGAGAACGGCATGACCGGCGGCGGCCTGGTGGCGATCCTGCTCACCCTCTTCGTGGAGCTGACCTCGCCCCGCCGACGCCGCATGCAGGCGCCCTTCGAGGTCGCGTCGCTGCCCGAGATCAGGGCGTTTCTCGAGCGCTTCGCCTCACGCAGCGGCTGGAGCGCGGCGATGGCGCAGCGCCTCGATGCCGCCGCCGAGGAGGCGCTGCTGACGCTGCTGCGCGAAGGCGAAGGCGAGGAAGAGGGCGGCGCGGCGGCCCGGAAGCGGCGCCTGCTTCTCACCGCCCACAGGGAGGGCGGCGGCGCGGTGCTGGAGTTCATCGCCGCGCCCGGCGACGACAATCTGGAGGACCGGATCGCCGTGATGAGCGAGCAGGCCGACGGCGCGCCCGAGCATGAGGTCTCGCTCAGGCTGCTGCGGCACCTCGCGTCCTCGGTCCGCCACCAGCAGTATCACGACACCGACATCGTCACGATCCGCGTGGACACCCCGGCACCCGGCCGGAGTTGAGGGTTAGAGCATTATCCGACCTTACGAGGTCACCACGGCGACTCCCACCTCCCCCTGTCCCCCTCCCCCAAAGGCGGAGGGGGAACGTGAGGGCGCCGCCTTCTCTCCCTCTCCGCCCCTGGGGGCGGAGAGGGCCGGGGTGAGGTGGGGGAAGATCGGGCAACACCGCACGAAGATTGGGCACTCGCAGCAACTCGCTGCGATCGTGTCTGAACGAAAAGTGCTCTAGCGCACGAAATCGTCCACCAGACGATTGAAGCGCTCGGGATTCTCCATGAACATGAAGTGATTGCCGCCGTCGGCCTCCTCGAAGATCTCGAGCTGGGAGCCGGCGATCTGTCGCTGCATCCATTCCTGCGAGCGCCAGTCGATCAGGCTCGCGCGGCCGCCGACGATCAGCGTCGGCAGGGCGATGCGGGGGATCAGGTCGCGCCAGTCCTGCATGGCGTGGTTGAGGAGGAGCGAGGCCGCGTGGCGGCGCGGCATCATGAGGTTGCGCTCGATCACCCAGGCCACCCGCTCGGCCGGGAAGCCGTCGGTGAACATGGAGCCGACGAAGCCCTTCGTCGTCTCCACCCCGTCCGCCCCGGCGAGCGCGGCGATGGTCTCGTAGAGGCCCGCGCCGTCGAAGATCGCACCGGCGTCCTGCCTCTCCTGCTCCGACCATTCGCTCCGCGCGGCGGCACAGGGCATCTGGTCGACGAGAACGAGCCGCTCCAGTCCCTCGTCGCCGAAGAGGTCGAGGTAGCACCAGATCACCGAGCACCCCATGGAGTGACCGAGCAGGCTCGCCCGCGCCAGCCCGAGCGCCTCGATCGCGTTGCGCACGTCCATGGCGAGGCGCTGGATCTTGTAGCCGTGCTCCGGCTTGTCGGACTCGCCATGCCCCCGCATGTCGATGGCGATGACCCGACGCCCGGCCGAGAGCGCTTCCGTCTGGGCCTCGAACTGCGCGGCCGACTGCGACCAGCCGGGGATCATGACGAGCGGTGCGCCGCTGCCCCGCTCGACGTAGTGGAGGCGGACTCCGTCGTTGGTGACGATGTGCGGCATGCTCCCCTCCCCTCTCCGCCTCGTCGGCGCGCCCCTCAGGCGGCCCGCCCCGCCGATGCGCCGAGCCGCTCGCGGCGGGGCAGGCAGGCGTAGGACGCCGCGCCGGCGAAGCCGAGGACGGTCATCAGGACGACGACGCTGCCGTAGTGCTGGTCCGCGTCGTAGATCGCGCCGGCGCTGAACGGGCCGAGCAGGCCGCCGAGGCCATAGGCAAGCGCGATGCGGCCGAAGACCCGCGGCAGCGCGGCGGCGCCGTAGTACCCGGCGATGGTCACGGGATGCGCGCTCGCGAGCACACCGAAGGCCATGCCGACCGCGCCGATGGCAACGAGCCCCATGATGACGCCGGGGGCGAGGAAGAGCGCCAGCAGGAACACCCCCATCGCGAGCCCGACGCCCGCGAGCACACGCCGGCCGGTCAGCGCATCGGTGAGCGGGCCGCCGATCAGCGCGCCGGCCACGTAGCCGGCGCTGGAAAGCATCGGCGCGAACTGGGTCTGACCGGCGGACGCGCCCCAGGAGGCCATCATCGTCGCCGCATGGCCGATGACGGCGAGCCCGGTGAAGGCGATGCAGAGGAAGCCGAGGAAGATCGCGATCACCACCCGGGGCCGGTCGGTCAGGACGTCCTCGAACAGCCCGGTCGTGCCGGTGGCGGGCGGCTTCCTGCCGGAGAGCGCGATGAGCGCAGCGCTGACCGCTACTGCGGCGAGGACGATTGCGGCCGACATGCCGAAGGCCGTCGCCGGCCCCACCGCATCGATCGCGGCGGCCAGGCCCGGCGCCCAGGCGATGCCGCCGATGGCGACGGCCGACATGTTGATGCTCATGGCGATGCTGGGCCTTACCGGCCCGTCGATGCTGGCCGCCGTCATCGCGACGAAATAGAGGACGCCGATGGCGAACCCGTAGAAGATGCCGTAGCCGACATAGAGCCCGGCGATCGACTGGCCGAAGCCGGCGAGCACGAGACCGCCTGCCGTCACCGCACCCATGATCAGGGTGAGCTGCGGGAGCGTGAACCAGTGCAGCAGCCGGTACATCACGTACGTGCCGATCGTCGCGACAAACAGGCAGAGCGACTGCGCCCCGCTCACCGTCGCCCGGCCGGTATCGAGTGCGGCTTCCAGCGGTTCGACGAAGACGCTCCAGGCGTAGAGATTCCCGATCGCGAGATTGATCAGGACCCCTGCCGCGAGCGGGAAGTAAGGGCGCAGCGCCGCCCTCGGCCGCGATTCCATCGGGACTCCACGGTTGGCGGCGCCATGGTGGCCCATTCGCATGGGCTGGGCCAGCCTGCAGCGGCGCCGCTCCCCTCAGAGGCGCGAAGCGCGCAGGCGGAGCGCGTTGCCGATGACGGAGACCGAGGAGAGGCTCATGACAGCGGCGGCGATCATCGGCGACAGCAGGATCCCGAACGGAGGGAACAGCACGCCGGCGGCGATGGGGATGGCGGCCGCATTGTAGACGAAGGCGAGGAAGAGGTTCTGGCGCACGTTGCCCATGGTCGCCTGCGCCAGCCTGCGTGCGCGCAGGATGCCGCCGAGATCGCCCCGGACCAGCGTGATGCCCGCGCTCTCCAGGGCGATGTCCGCGCCGCTGCCGATGGCGATGCCGACATCGGCGAGCGCCAGCGCCGGCGCGTCGTTCACCCCGTCGCCCGCCATGGCGACCGTCAGGCCCTGTTGGCGGAGCCGCTCGACGAGCGCGCCCTTCTCCTCCGGCCCGAGCCGGGCGTGCACCTCGTCGATGCCGAGCGCGTCCGCCACGATCCGGGCTGCGGCCTCGCTGTCGCCGGTGGCCATCACGACGCGCAGGCCCCGTGCCCGCAGGGCGCGCATGGCGGCAGGCGCGGTCTCCCTCACCGCGTCGGCGACCCCGATCACGCCCCGGACGGTGCCGTCCACCGCGACGAACATCGCCGTCCTGCCGGCTGCCGCGAGCCTTTCGGCCTGCGCCGTGTGATCGTCGGGGGCGATGCCGAGGGCCCGCATCATGGCGTCGTTGCCGAGGGCGACCGCGTGGCCGGCCACTCGGCCCTGCACGCCCCGGCCGGCGACGGTCTCCACCTCTTCCGCCGCGAGGTAGGGAGCACCGGCAATCTCCGCCGCGGCCACGACCGCATCCGCGAGCGGGTGCTGCGCACCCCGCTCGAGCGCCGCGGCGAGCGCGAGCAGGCGCTGGCGGTCGCCATCGTCGCTGTCTGCGCCGACGAGGTCGGTCACGGCCGGCCGGCCCTCGGTCAGCGTGCCGGTCTTGTCGACCACCAGCAGGTTCGCCCTGGCGAGGCGCTCCAGCGCCTCGGCGTCGCGCACCAGCACGCCGGCCCGGGCACCGCGCCCGGCCGCCACCATGATCGACATCGGCGTCGCCAGCCCGAGCGCGCAGGGGCAGGCGATGATCAGCACGCTCACCGTCGTGCTCAACGCGAGAGCCAGGGCGGGCGACGGGCCGGCCACCGCCCAGCCGATCGCCGCGAGGACCGCGATCGCAACCACCGCCGGCACGAAGACGCGGGCGACGCGGTCGGC
Source organism: Alphaproteobacteria bacterium (assembly GCA_011523425.1). Lineage (GTDB taxonomy): Bacteria > Pseudomonadota > Alphaproteobacteria > UBA828 > UBA828 > WTGU01. Next base: position 12,524 of record WTGU01000035.1, on the reverse strand, counting down.
CAGCGCCTGCACCGGCGCGCGGCTGCGCTGGGCCCGCGCCACCAGGGCGACGATGCGGGCGAGCGTGGTCTCGGACCCGACCCTCTCCGCCCGCATGACGAGGGCGCCCGAGCCATTGAGCGTGCCGCCGGTGAGCGCATCGCCCGGCCCCTTCTCCAGCGGCAGGGGCTCGCCCGTCAGCATGCTCTCGTCGACGGCAGAGCGGCCCTCGGTCACGACGCCGTCCACCGGCACGCTCTCGCCGGGGCGCACGCGGAGCCGGTCGCCGGCGCGGACCCCATCGAGCGGCACGTCGGCCTCGCCGCCCTCCTCCAGCCGCCGCGCCGTCCGGGGCGCAAGTCCCATGAGCGCGCGGATCGCGTCGCCGGTGCGCTCGCGGGCGGCGCTCTCCATGACCTGTCCGGCCAGCACGAGCACGAGGATGACCGCCGCCGCCTCGAAATAGGCCGGCGGCTGCCCGCTCGCGGCGAGCACCGCCGCGGGGAAGGCGCCCGGCGCCAGCAGCCCGGCGAGGCTGAAGAGCCAGGCGGCGCCGGTGCCGAGCGCGATCAGCGTCCACATGTTGGGCGAGCGGTTCCGCACCGATGCAAGCCCGCGCAGGAAGAAGGCGCGCGCGATCCACAGCACCGGCGTCGCCAGCAGGCACTGCAGGGCGATGAAGGGGCGCGGCCCGACCCAGGCAGCGAAGGGAATGCCCGCGTGGCTGCCCATCTCCAGCGCGAACACCGCGGCGGCGAAGGGCGCCGCCAGCCACAGCCGGCGTCGGAGGTCGATCAGCTCGGGGCTCGGCCCGGCGTCGGCCGCGGGCGTCATGGGCTCGAGCGCCATGCCGCACTTCGGGCAGTCCCCCGGCACCGATTGCACCACCTCGGGGTCCATCGGGCAGGTGTAGAGGCTTCCCTCCGGCGCGGGCTCCGCTTCGGCACGCGGGCCGGCGCGGCCGTTCAGGAAGTCCGCAGGCGCCGCGACGAAGCGCTCCCGGCACCGGGCCGAGCAGAAGTAGTAGGTCTGCCGCCTGTGCCGGGCCGTGTGCCTGGCGCCGGCCCGCTCCACCGTCATGCCGCAGACGGGATCGCGCGCCACCTCTCCGGCGGATACATCCTGCGCCACTGCCGGCCCCTGTCGATCCTTCTCCCCGAAGGCAAGGTAGGAATTCCAGCGACGGGAAGGTCAAGGGAAAGGAGACCCCGGCCGATCCGACGCGCGCCGGTCCTTGACCTTCCTGCTGCTAGAACCTTTATGGTCACGGAGCGGAGGTGGCCATGAAGATCGGCGATGTTGCGCAGGCGAGCGGCCTGACCGCGAAGACGATCCGCTACTACGAGGACATCGGCCTGATCCGGCCGGCCCGGGGCGAGAACGACTATCGCGCGTTCGCCGAGGCCGATGTCCACAAGCTCGCCTTCATCGCCCGCGCTCGCTCGCTCGGGTTCTCGATCGAGGAATGCCGCACGCTTCTCTCGCTCTACGAGGACCGCAGCCGCGCCAGCGCCGACGTCAAGGCGGTGGCGGAGGCTCACCTGCGTCGGATCGACCGCAAGATCGCGGAGCTGGAGGGCCTGCGCGGCACGCTGGGGAACCTGGTGGCGCGCTGCCACGGCGACGCGCGGCCGGACTGCCCGATCCTCGACGACCTCGCGGGCCCGCACGCCGACGACGACTGATGCCGAAGAAGCTGACGGACAGGCTCTACCTGGCGGCGATCGCCGTCGCCGTGGTGGTGGGCGTGGTCGGCTGGATGCAGTGGTTCGACGACGACCACGCGCACTCCGACGGCGCCGCCGCCACGCTGACGATCCCGGCGCTCTCGGCGGACGCGGCGGCGGGCCAGGCGCTGTTCGAGGAGAACTGCATCGCCTGTCATGGCAAGCACGCCACCGGCACGGAGCAGGGGCCGCCGCTGGTCCACAGGATCTACGAGCCCAATCACCACGGCGACGTCTCCTTCCTGCGCGCCGTGCTGTACGGGGTCCGCGCCCATCACTGGCGCTTCGGCGACATGGCGCCGGTGGGAGGCGTCTCGCAGGAGGACGTGGCGAAGATCACGCGTTACGTGCGGGAGCTTCAGCGGGCCAATGGCATAGAATGAGCGGGCGCCCCGCCCGGCACGCGCCGGATCGCGGCGGCACCTGACGGTGAAAGGGGAGACAGAGCGATGATGAGACGCATCGGCGTCACCATGCTCGCGGCCGGCTTCGTGCTCGTCGCGGCATCCCAGACGGCAGGCGCGGCCGACCGGGCGAGCGCGGAGATGATGAACGCGAACGGCGAGTCCGTCGGCACCGTCGCGCTGCGCGCGACGCCGCAGGGCACGCTGCTGCACGCGACGCTGCAGAACCTGCCGGCGGGCGCCCACGCCTTCCACATCCATGCCGTGGGTGTCTGCGAGCCGCCGTTCAAGTCGGCGGGCGGCCACTACAACCCGACGGGCGCGAAGCACGGGATCGAAAACCCCGAAGGCATGCATGCGGGCGACATGCCCAACATCCATGTGCCGGCCTCGGGCGCGCTGGAGATCGAGGTGCTGAACACGCTGGTGAGCCTCGATGCCGCGCTCTTCGACGAGGACGGCGCGGCGATCGTGATCCACGAAGGGCCGGACGACTACGTGTCCGATCCGGCGGGCGCGGCGGGCCCCCGCATCGCCTGCGGCGTGATCCTCGAGTAAGGACGGAGCGGGGGCCGCTGACGCGCAGCCCCTCCCCTCGGCCGCGGCGGGTCGCGCGGTTGCGGCACCCACGCCGGGTTCGCTAGGACTGGGCGATGAGCGAGCGCGCGGAGGCGACCTTCGGCTTCACCGTCGGCCCGGTGATGCCGGCATCGCGGGAAGGCCCGGCCGGCGATCGCGAGCGCTACCGCGAGATGCTGGAGGACTGCCGCTTCGGGCAGGCGCTCGGGTTCGGCAGCGTGTGGGCGCTGGAGCACCACTTCACCGACTACTACCCCTCGCCCTCCCCGCTCCTCTTCCTCAGCCACGTCGCCGCGGCCTGCCCCGGCCTGGGCTTGGGCACCGCGGTGATCGTGCTGCCCTGGTACGAGCCGGTGCGCTTCGCCGAGGAAGTGGCGATGCTGAGCCTGATGACCGACGGCGAGCTGCACATCGGCCTCGGGCGCGGTGTCGCGCGGATCGAGTACGAGGCGCGCGCCATCGACATGGCGCACTCGCGCGAACTCTTCCGCGAGCACTACGAGATCGCGCGCGGGCTCTTGAGCGGTGAGCCCTTCCGCTACGCGGGCACGCACGCGACGATCCCGCGCGAGGTGACGCTCCGGCCGGGGCCTGCGCGGGAGCGCATCCACCTCTACGGCGCCTGCAACAATCCCGGCACCGCCGAGCGCATGGCGGAGATGGGCCTCGGCCTGCTCTGCACCTCGGCCTCGCCGTTCGAGCAGAACGCCGGCTCCATCGCGGCGTGGAAGACGATCGCGGCGGCCGACGGCGGCAGCGCCGGGGCCAACGTTCCGCTCTGGATCCACTGTTTCATCGCCGACAGCGAGGAGGACGCGAGGGAGGAGGCGATCACCCATCTCGTCAGCTTCTTCCGCGCGGTGGTGGCGCACTACGAGACCCACGCCGACCCGTGGAGGGGCGTGCCCACCTACGAGCGCAACGTGCAGCAGATGGAGCGGATGGAGGCGATGGCCCAGGCCGCCAACCTGCCGCCCTTCCTCGCGCACCAGCTCGTCGGCACGCCCGCGCAGGTGGCGGCCCAGGTGCGGCGCTACCGCGAGATCGGCGTCACCCAGTTCGCCATCAACACGGCCCAGCCCGGCCGGCCCAAGGAGAGCCGGCGGCGCTCGATGGAGCGCTTCGCCCGCGAGGTGATCCCGCTGGTGTGAGCGGCGCTCCCACGCCGTCAGGCGCGGCCAGTGACGGCCAGCACGAAGGCGTAGGCCATCGCCACCTCTTCCAGCCGGCGGAAGCGGCCGGAGGCCCCGCCATGGCCCGCCTCCATGTTGGTGTGCAGCAGCAGCGGATTGTCGTCGGTCTTGAGCCGGCGCAGCTTCGCCACCCACTTGGTCGGCTCCCAGTAGGTCACCCGCGGGTCCGTCAGCCCAGCGGTGGCGAAGATCGCGGGGTAGGCCCTGGCCGCCACGTTCTCGTAGGGCGCGTAGGCCGCGATGGCGCGAAAGGCCGCTTCGTCCTCGATGGGGTTGCCCCATTCCGGCCATTCCGGCGGGGTCAGCGGCAGGTCCGCGTCGCACATGGTGTTGAGCACGTCGACGAAGGGCACCTCGGCGACGACGGCGGCGAAGAGATCGGGCCGCATGTTGGCGACGGCTCCCATCAGCATGCCGCCGGCGCTGCCGCCGTGGCCGGCGATCCGCCCCTTCGCCGTGTAGCCCGCCGCGATCAGGTGCTCGGCGGCGGCGATGTAGTCGGCGAAGCTGTTGGTCTTCTTCGCGAGCTTGCCGTCGAGATACCAGCCGTAGCCGCAATCGCTGCCGCCGCGCACATGGGCGATGGCGTAGACGATGCCGCGATCCACCAGGCTGAGGCGATTGGTGGAGAACGCGGCCGGCATGGCGTGGCCGTAGGCGCCGTAGCCATAGAGCAGCAGCGGCGCCGAGCCGTCGAGCGGGGTGTCGCGGCGATGGAGGAGGGAGACGGGCACGGCCGCCCCGTCATGGCTCGTGGCCGAGAGTCGGCGGGTGACGTAGGCGGCGGGGTCGTGCCCGCTCGGCACCTCCTGCGTCTTGCGCAGCGTGCGGCGGCGCCCGGCCATGTCGTAGTCGAAGGTCTGACGCGGCGTCGTCATCGAGCTGTAGACGAAGCGCAGTGTTTCGGTCTCGAACTCGTAGCCGGGCACGAGCGCGAGGTCGTAGGCCTCCTCGTCGAAGGCGATGGTGTGGGCCTCGCCGCTCTCCAGATCGGTGACGACGATGCGCGGCAGGCCGTGCGCGCGCTCCAGCCTGACGTGGTGGCCGGCGAAGAGGAGCTGGGCCCGAACGTAGGTGCCGGGCTCGTGGGCGAGCCATTCCCGCCACCCCTGCCTGCCGGGCGAGTTCACCGGCGCGGTGACGATCCTGAAGTCGGTCGCGCCGCCGGCGTTGGTCAGGATGTAGAGCAGCCCGCCCCGGTGGGCGACGTCGTACTCGATGCCGCGCTCGCGTGCGGCGATGAGGCGGGGCGCGCGCTCCGGCCGGGCGGCTTCGATCAGGTGGACCTCGGCGGTGGTGTGGTCGTGGGCCGAGACCGTGACGAAGCGCCCGCTCTCGGTCTTGCCGAGGGCGACGAAGAAGCCGGGGTCGGCCTCCTCGTAGACCACGGGGTCCGCGGCCGGCTCGCTGCCGACCCGGTGCCGGCGCACCTGGTAGGGGCGGTGGTTCTCGTCGAGCACGGTGTAGAAGACGGTCTCGCCGTCGGCCGCCCAGACGACGTCGCCGCGCGCATCCTCGATCGGCCCGTCAATGACCGCGCCCGCCTCGATGTCGCGGACGAAGAGGCGGTAGCGCTCCGAGCCGTTGAGGTCGAGCGCATAGGCGAGGCGGCGGTGGTCGGGGCTGTGCTCGCAGCCCCCGATCCTGAAATAGGCCTGGCCCTCGGCCTCGCGGTTGCCGTCGAGCAGCACCTCTTCCGCGGCCTCGTCCTCGCGCGAGGCGCGGTAGTAGAGCGGATGCTCGCCGCCCTCGACATGGCGCACGAAGTAGGACCATTCCCCGTCGGGCGCGGGCACCGATGACTCGTCCTCCTTCATGCGCCCGCGCATCTCGGCGTAGAGCGCCTCTCGCAGCGCCCCGTGAGGCGCGAGGACGGCATCGGTGTAGGCGTTCTCCGCCTCGAGATAGGCGCGGATATCGGGGTCGAGCGCATCCGGCTCCCGCATGACCCGCTGCCAGTCGGGGTCCTTGAGCCAGGCATAGTCGTCGCTGCGCGCCGTCCCGTGCAGGGTCGTGGCGACGGGCCTGCGCGCAGCAATGGGGGGCTTGGGCGGGGATGCCGCCATCGTGGGTCTCTCCTGGGCTCGGCAGCGGACTCCTAGCGCATGCCGGCCGCTTCGCACAGCCCGCGCCGGCTTGGCGCGGGCGCGGCGGGCGACTATCGTGCGCGGCTTGTCGCGACAGCGCGGGGCAATGCCGTGCCGCAGGAGCGTGAGAGCAGATGAGCAGCGGAGCCGACAGCGCCCGTTTCGTGCTCGCCGTCGATGTCGGCGGCACCTTCACCGACGTGATCCGCCACGATACGGAGACCGGCGCGGTCGAGGTGGCGAAGACCGCCTCCACCCCGCCCGACTTCATCGACGGCATGCTGGACGGCATCGCCGCCGTCGGCGCCAGGCCGTCCCGGATCAAGCTCATCAAGATCGGCACCACCATCGCCACCAACACGGTCATCATGCGTACCGGCGCGCGCACCGCGCTGGTGACGACGGCGGGCTTCACCGACGTGCTGCACGCCGCCCGCGCGGCCCGGCCCACCCTCTACGATTCCGACTGGGACCCGGCGCCGGCGCTGGTGGACCGCCGCGACACCATGACCGTCGCCCAGCGCACCACCTACGAGGGCGAGGAGCTGGAGCCGCTGGACGAGGCGGGCCTGCGCGCCGTCGCCGCGCGGCTGCGCGAACGCGGCGTCGAGGCGGTGGCGGTGAGCTTCCTCCACAGCTACATCAACGATGCGCACGAGCAGAGGGCCCAGGAGATACTCGGCGAGGAGATGCCGCAGGGCTATGTCTGCCGCTCCTCCGACATCCTGCCCGAGATCCGCGAGTTCGAGCGCACCAGCACCACCGTCGCCAACGCCTATCTCGGCCCGGTGCTGGAGCGCTATCTCGCCTCCCTTATCGCCCGCCTCGAGGGCATCGGCTACGCGGGGCCGGTGCTCATCACCCATTCCGGCGGCGGCGTGATGTCGATCGAGGCGGCGCGGCGCATTCCGGCGCGCATCTGCCAGTCGGGGCCGGCGGCGGGCGTGATGGCAGGCGCCGCCATCGGCCGGCTGGCGGAAAGGCCCGACGTGATCGTGCTCGACGTGGGCGGCACCAGCGCCGACGTCTCCCTCTCCCGCCGGGGGCGCCCGCTGGTCAGGCCCGAGTGGAACATCGAGTTCAACATCGTCATCAGCTTCCCCTCGGTGGACGTCACCACCATCGGCGCGGGCGGCGGCTCCATCGCGCGCATCGACGAGGGCGGCGTGCTCAAGGTGGGGCCGGAGAGCGCGGGCGCGCGGCCCGGGCCGGCCTGCTACGGCCTCGGCGGGAGCGAGCCGACCGCGACCGATGCGAACCTCGTGCTCGGCCGCCTCGGCGCGGACATGAAGCTCGCCGGCCGCGTCGCGCTCAGCCCGGCGCTCGCCGAGCGGGCGATCGACGGCATCGCGGAGCCGCTCGGCTACTCCCGGGCGGAGGCCGCGGCCGGCATCCTGCGCGTCATGCGCGCCAACATGGCGGGCGCGATCAGGCTGATGTCGGTGAAGCGCGGCCACGACCCGCGCGACTTCGCGCTCGTCGCCTTCGGTGGCGCAGGCCCGCTCTACGCGGTCGAGCTCGCCCGCGAGCTCGGCATCCCCGAGGTGATCGTGCCGTTCCGCCCCGGCCTCGGCTCGGCCACCGGCGTGCTCCACGTGGAGGTGCGACACGACTTCGTGCAGTCGATCTTCGCCACCGACGAGCGCTTCGATGCGGCCGAGATCAACGATGCCTTCGCCGGACTTGAAGCGCGAGCCCACGCCCGCCTCGGCCGGGACGGCGTGGCGGCCGAGGATGTGGCGCTCCGTCGCGAGATCGATGTGCGCTACTATGGCCAGGTCTCGGGCGGGCTCACGCTTCCGGTCAAGGCGGGCGCGCTCGACGACGAGGACATAAGGGGCCTCTTCCGCGCCTTCCACGAGCGTCACACCGAGGACTATGGCTATACCCTGCCGGAGGACCTTGCCGAGCTCGAGATCGTCAACGCTCGCGTCGCCGCGGAGGCCCGCGCCACGGCCGGTGCGGAGCCGAGGTTCGGCGCGAACGGCGCGGGCGAGCCTGCGCCGAGAGGGCGCCGGAAGATGTTCGACGAAAGCGAAGGCTGGCTGGAGGCGCCGGTCTACGAGCGCACGACGCTGCCCGTCGGCTTCGCCATTCCCGGCCCTGCCATCATCGAGCAGCTGGACAGCACGACCCTGCTCGTCCCCGGCTCGGCGGCCCGGGTGGACGAGCGCTTCAACCTGATCTGCACGAGCGGGTGAAGACCATGCAGCTGGACCCCATCACCTTCGAGGTGCTGCGCAACGCTCTCGGCAGCATGTGCGACGAGGGGAGCGAGATGATCGCCCGCCTCGCCTACGCGCCGACCATCAGCGAGGGCCACGACCACTCCTGCGCGCTGCTGACGGCGGCCGGCCGGCTGGTCGCCCACGGCAACCGGGATCAGGCGCCGCATATCGGCTCCTTCGAGCCCTCGGTGCAGGTGGTGAAGGAGTGGGTGGGCGAGTTCGAGCCCGGCGACATCTACATCTTCAACGACCCCTACACCGGCGGCATCCACTGCAACGACGTGAAGCTGATCCGGCCGATCCACCACGAGGGCCGCCTCGTCGCCTTCAACTCCAGCACCGGCCACTGGCCCGACGTGGGCGGCGCGCTGCCGGGCAGCTTCAACCCGCGCGCGGTGGACTGCTACTCGGAGGGGCTGCGCATGCCGCCGATGCGGCTCTTCCACGAGGGCGAGCTCGACCGCACGGTGATGACGCTCATCGAGTACAACATGCGCACGGGCCGCGAGCGCATCGCCGACATCCACGCCCAGCGCCAGGCCGGCTCGCTGATCGAGGACCGCCTGCTGGAGCTCTACGCCCGCCATGGCGCAGACACCATCGAGGCGCTCTTCGAGGACATCTTCGACTACACCGAGGAGCGCTTCCGCGCCCAGGTCGCCCAGCTTCCGGACGGGACTTTCGAGTTCGAGGATTTCTCGGACAAGGACATCATGCACCCGGAGACGCCGCGCATCCGGGTGCACTGCCGGCTCACCATCGAGGGCGACCGCGCGAGCTTCGACTTTCGCGAGAGCGATGCGGCCCCGGTCGGCCCCTTCGGCTTCCCGCGCGCCTCGCTGGAGACCGCCGTCTTCGACGGCACGCTGCACTGCTTCCCCCAGCTCGCGCCGCTCAACCACGGGCTGAGCCGGGCGGTCGACGTGCTGTCGACGCCCGGAAGCTGCGTCCATATCGAGGAGCCGACGCCGGCGTCGGGTTATGCCAGCGGCGCCTACGAGAAGGTGGCGGCGGTCACCATGGCCTGCTGGGCGGCGGCGTTCCAGGATACCGACCCGAAGCGCATGCACGCCGCCGGCATCAACCTCGCGAACCTCTGCATCGGCGGCGTCCACCCGAAGACCGGCAAGCACTACGTCAACTATCTCTGGAACGAGGGCGGTCAGGGCGCGCGCAGCTACAAGGACGGCAACCCCTTCCAGATGATGATCTTCATCGGCGGCGCCACCAACCAGCCGGTGGAGATCCTGGAGCGCTGGTACCCGCTGCTCTACACCAACTGCGAGGGGGTCACGGATTCCTGCGGCGACGGCACCTGGCGCGGCGGGGTGGGGATCGACCGGAGCTTCAAGACCCTCGGCGCCATGACCATGACCATGCACGGCGACCGTGCCGAGGTGACCCCCTTCGGCCTCGCCGGCGGCACCAACGGCGGCCCCAACACGCTCCGGCTCCGGCGTGCCGCCGCGCCGGGCGAGGAGGAGGAGCTCGGCATGCACGCCATGGGCATCCGGCTCGCGCCCGGCGACCAGCTCATCTACCGCTCGAACGGCGGCGGCGGATTCGGCGACCCGCTGGCGAGGCCGCCCGAGGCCGTGCTGGCGGACATCGAGCAGGGCTGGATCACGCGCGCGAAGGCCGAGCGGGTCTATGGCGTCGTGGTGGCCGGCGGCAACGGCGCGGGCGAGCCCTTGCGCATCGACGAGGCGGCGACAGCGGCGCAACGGGCGGGCGCCCGGCCGCCGGCGGAAGGCTACGGGCCGGGCGAGGTGCATCCGCTGGGGCGGCTTCTCAAGGCGCCCGGAAACGGGGCGGGCGCCGGAACGCACGGATAACGAGCAGACGAGTACCGGGAGGTTCGGCATGGAGTTCGGCATTGCCTTCAAGGGCGACATCGGGATGGAGCGCACGGTCGCGATCGCGCGCCAGTGCGAGGCGGCAGGCTTCGACTACGTCTGGTTCTTCGATTCCCACATCCTCTGGTCCGACTGCTACACCAAGATGGCGGTCTGCATGGCGCATACCGAGCGGGTGCGCTTCGGCCCGCTGGTGACCAATCCGAAGGTGCGCGACTGGTCGGTGGCGGCCAGCCTCTTCGCGACGTTGAGCGACATCGGGCGCGGGCGCTTCGACATCGCGGTCGGGCGCGGCGACAGCTCCATGCGGGTCATGGGCAAGTCACCGGCGACGCTGGCCTACACCGCCGAGTTCTGCCAGGCGATGCGGGGCATGGTGGCGGGCGAGACCGTGCAGTACGCCGACTGCCCGGAGCCCGTCTACATGGACTGGGTCGCCGGCCACCCCCTGCCTGTCTGGTTCGCGGCCTACGGGCCGAAGGCGCTCAAGACCGCCGGCGAGGTGGGCGACGGTCTCATCATCCAGCTCGCCGACGTGGGCCTCTGCGAATGGTTCGGCGGCCAGGCCAAGGCGGCGGGCGAGGCCGCGGGTCGCGACACGAGCGGCTACCGGGTGCTCTCTGCCGCGCCCGTCTGGGTCGGCGACAAGGAGGCCGGCGTCGCCCAGACCAAGTGGTTCCCGGCGCTGGTCGGCAACCACGTGGCCGACATCGTGGAGAAGTACGGCGCCGGCACCGACCTCGTGCCCGACAGCCTCACCGCCTACATCGAGGCGCGGCGCGGCGCGGGCGCCGGCGGCGAGGGCTACAACTACCGCCAGCACGCCGACAAGGTCTCCGACAACACCTATTACATCACGCCGGAGATCACCGATTCCTTCTGCGTCCTGGGCGAGCCGGACGAGCACGTGGCCAAGCTCAAGGCGCTTCAGAAGGCAGGCGTGACCCAGTTCACCATCTATCTCACCAACGGCGCGGAGGAGCGTATCGTCGCCGACTACGGCGACCACGTGATCCCGCACTTCCGCTGAGCCGGCCCGGAAGCGGGCGGGCGATCGCGCTAAGCGAACACGAGACCAGACCGAGGAGGAGGCACCATGCTGAAGCGGCACAATCCGGCCACCGTCGTCGAGGCCTTCGGCGGCGGCTACAGCCAGGCGCTCGAGATCCCGGCGGGTGCCCGGCTCGTCTACACCGCAGGCCAGGTGGGGGTGGCGCCGGACGGCACCACGGCAGAGGGCTTCGCCGCCCAGGCCGACCAGACCTGGGCCAACATCCTCGCGCTGCTCGCCGAGGGCGGCATGGGGGTGGAGGATATCGTCAAGATCACCGGCTACATCGTCGGCCACGAGAACTTCCCGGCCTACGCGGCGGCGCGGAAGAAGGCGCTCGGCGGCGTGCGCCCGGCGTCGACCGCCATCATCGTGCCGGCGCTGGCGCTGACGGAATGGGTGGTCGAGATCGAGGCTGTGGCCGCGAAGGTGGACTGAGCGGGCCGCAGGCCCGGCCCGCGCCTGACGCGGGAGCGGAGGGACAATGGTAACGCCATCCATGCAACTGATCGGCGAGGCACTGGCCGAGGTCGCCAGCATCTCGGTGGACGACGCGCTGGCGCTCGCAGGCGGCGACGATGCCGTCTTCGTCGACGTGCGCGAACGCGCCGAGCACGCTGCCGGCACGATCGCAGGTTCGGTCGCCGCGCCGCGCGGCTTCCTGGAGTTCATCGCCGACCCGGGCTCGCCGATGCACGACCCGGCGCTCTCTGCCGGCAAGAGGCTGGTGATCTACTGCGCCTCGGGCGGTCGCTCCGCGCTCGCCGCCAAGACCCTGCAGGACATGGGGTACGCAGACGTCGCGAACCTCACCGGCGGCTTCCAGGCCTGGAGCGAGGCGGGCGGTCCCACCGAATGACGACGCGCCGGGCGGCGGACCCTCCGGCCGCGCCGCTCGATACGGACTTCGCCCGCACGCACTTCCCGGCCCTCGCCGGCCCCTGGGCGCTGTTCGAGAACGCCGGCGGCACGCTGGCCGCAGACCCCGTTCTGGAGCGCATCCGCAGCTACATGGACGAGTGCCAGGTGCAGCCCGGCGCGGCCTACCCGGCGTCTGCCCGCGCGGCCGCGATGATCGCGGAGAGCCACCGGGAGATGGCCGCCATGATCAACGCCTCGCCGGAAGAAGTGATGATCGGGCCGTCGACGACGATGAACGTCTTCCTCCTCGCGCAGGCGCTCAGGCCGGGCCTGCGCGAGGGCGACGAGATCGTCGTCACCGACCTCGACCACGAGGCGAATGTCGGCGCCTGGCGCCGGCTCGCAGGCGACGGCATCACGCTGCGCGAGTGGCGCTTCGAGCGGGAGACCTTCACGCTGGAGCCGGAGCGGCTTGAAGCGCTGCTGAGCGAGCGCACCCGCCTCGTCTGCTTCGGCCACTGCTCCAACATCACCGGCGGCTTCACCGACGTGCCGGCGC
>WTGU01000143.1 GCA_011523425.1 Alphaproteobacteria bacterium | reverse complement strand
GCCGGTGAAGCGCTGCCGCACCATCTCCAAGCGCGACATGATCCACAACGACGCGCTGCCGGACATCGAGATCGACCCCGAGACCTACAACGTCTATGTCGATGGCGAGCGCATCACGGTGAAGCCGGCGAAGACCCTGCCGCTGACCCAGCTCTTCTACTTCCGCTAGGGGGCCCGGCGGGCCTTAGCGCGCATGGCGATCGTCACGGCGGTGCTCGGCACCGTGGACGGCATGCGCGGGCGCATCGCGAGCGAGGACCCGATCCTGCTGAACTCGGAGGAGCGCGCGAGCGCCCATCTGGCCGCGCGTTCGGAGGGCGGCCGTGCCGTGCGCATCTCGCTGCCGCGTGGCACCGAGATCAACGACGGCGACGTGCTGGCGCTCGACGGCACCACCGCCGTGGTGGCCCGCGCGGCGCCGGAGGCGCTCTATGTCGTCCGGCCCGAGGACGCCTTCACCTGGGGCGTCGCGGGCTACCAGCTCGGCAACCTGCACAGGCCCGTCCGCTTCACCGAGGCCGGCATGCTGACGCCGGCCGACCCCATGGTGGCCGACCTGCTCACGCGCCTCGGCATCGCCTTCGAAGAGCGCACCATGCCCTTCGTCGGCCGGCGCTTCGGCGCCCACGGCGCCCATCATCACGATCACGACCACGACCATCACCATGACCACTGACGCGCCCGACCGGCTCCTCTACCTGCTGCAGGTCGCGAACGCCTCGTTCCCCACCGGCGCGTTCAACCACTCCTACGGCTTCGAGACCTGGATCGACGCGGGCACGCTCGACGACGGCGCGCGCTTCGAGAGCGCCTGCCGGGACTGGCTCCGCTACGGCGCCGCGCCGACGGATGGCGCCACCGTCGCCCACGCCCATCGTCTCGCTGCGGCAGGCGATCTCGACGCGCTGGTGGCGCTCGACCATGTGGTCGGCGCGCTCAAGCTCAGCCGGGAATCGCGCGAGGCTTCATTCAAGACCGGCCGCGCGCTGTTGGGCGCCTACCGAGACGTCTTCTCGGCCGATCCGCTCGCACCCTTCGCGGAGGCGGTGCGCGAGCGGCGTTGCGAGGGGCATCAGGCCGTGATCTTCGGCGCAGCCGCAGAGGCGCAGGGCATCGCCATCGGCGAGGCGACCCTCGCCTTCCTGCATGCCGCGCTCTCCAACCTCGTCGGCGTCGGCGCGCGGCTGATCCCGCTCGGCCAGATCGAGAGCCAGAGGATCATCCGCGAGGCCTGGCCGCTGCTCACGCAAGGAGCGGATACGGCCTGCGCCATGGAGCTGGACGCGCTCGGCAGCGCGACCGCCGGCCTCGACGTCGCCAGCATGCGGCACGAGCGCCTGCACACGCGGCTCTGCATGTCATGATAGGTTAGACACGGGACAAGCGAGGAGGATCGCGGAATGCGCAAGCCGGTGAGGATCGGCATCGGCGGGCCGGTGGGGTCGGGCAAGACGGCGCTGCTGGTGTCGCTCTGCCGCAGCATGGGCGAGCACCACTCGCTGGCCGCCATCACCAACGACATCTACACCAAGGAGGACGCCGAGTTTGTCGTCAGGAGCGGCGCCATCGCGCCCGAGCGCGTGGCGGGCGTGGAGACGGGCGGCTGCCCGCACACCGCCATCCGCGAGGACGTCTCCATGAACGCCCATGCCATCGAGGAGATGGCGGCGCTGCATCCCGACCTCGACATCGTCTTCGTCGAGAGCGGGGGCGACAACCTCGCGGCAACCTTCAGCCCGGAGCTGGTGGACAGCTACATCTACGTGATCGACGTGGCCGAGGGCGACAAGATCCCGCGCAAGGGGGGGCCGGGCATCACCAAGTCGCCGCTGCTGGTCATCAACAAGATCGACCTCGCGCCGATGGTGGGCGCGGACCTCGGCGTCATGGAGCGCGATTCGAAGAGGATGCGGGGCGAGCGGCCCTTTCTCTTCACCAACCTGCGCGCCGGCGAGGGGCTGGCAGACGTGATCGGCTGGATCGAGCGCGACGTTCTCCTGATGGAAGGCCACGGTGGAGCCGAGAAGCGCGCCGGTACTGCCTGATCCGGAGTGGATCGTCGGCAAGTACGCGTTGATGAACGTGCGCGCCCAGGCCCGCCTGGGGCGCACGGAGATCGACCCCCACAGCTGGCGCATCCCCTTCCAGTGGCAGGGCTACCACTACCAGGATCACGACGACCAGCCGTTCATGCTGCTGGTCAACAGCGGCGGCGGCTTCGTCGAGGGCGACGTCTCGCACTTCCATGCGGTGCTGGAGCCCGGCACCCGCGCGCTCTTCACCACCACGGCGTCGAGCAAGTTCTACAAGTGCCCGGGCGGCGCCGTCTCGCGCGAGATCGTCGACCTTCATGTCGGCGACGGCGCGCTGCTGGAGTTCTGCCCGGACGAGGCGATCCCCTTCGCCCGCAGCCGTGTGCACCGGCTCAACCGGATCGAGCTGGCGCCGTCGTCCCGACTCTTCGCCACCGACATGGTCTCGGCCGGCCGCGTGCACTACGGCGACGGCGAGGTCTTCCGCTTCCACCATCTGGTCTCGGAGTTCCGCATCGCCATCGAGGGCCGCCCGGTCGCCCTCGACCGCCTGGTCGCAACCGACCCTGAGACCATCGCGGCGCTGGAGCGGCTCTGGCTCGGCCGGCTGCACATGGCGACCGCCTTTGCCTACGCGCCCGACCTCGCGCCCGGCGTCGAGGACGAGGTGCACGAGGCGGTCGCTGGCGTCGACGGCACCGAGGCCGGCGTCACGCGCATCGGTCAACTGGTGATCGTCCGCATCCTGAGCCGGGAGACGTGGCAGGCCCACGAGGCACTGTTCAACGCCTGGGCCGCGCTCAGGCCCGCGATCGCCGGCAAGCCCGCCCGCCCGATCCTCAAGTGCTGAAGCGTATCCGTCTTTGACGGATACGCGACAGGCCGAACGAC
>WTGU01000079.1 GCA_011523425.1 Alphaproteobacteria bacterium | reverse complement strand
CCCGGGGGCGGAGAGGGCCGGGGTGAGGTGGGGGGAGGCTCGGGCGGCACCGCGCGAGGATTGGGCACCCGCAGCAACTCGCTGTGATCGTGTCTGAACGAAGAGTGCTCTAATTCAGATCACACGCTCGCTCTCCGGGTCGACGAGCACGGCCCGGTTCATGTCCACGTCGAGCGCGAGCACGTCCCCGGGCTTCTCGGCGGCCGAGCCGTCGAGGCGCACGAGCATCGAGGTCTCGCCGAGGTGGAAGTTGACGAGCGTGTTGGCGCCCATGGGCTCGACGATCTCGACCGCCACCGCGAGCCTGGCGCAGCCGGGCCGCGGCGCCTCGCCCTCGGCCCGGTACATGTGCTCGGGCCTGATGCCCAGCAGCACCGCGCGCTCGGCATCGCCCGCATGGCGTGCCGCGCGCTCCGGCGGCAGGGCGAAGGCATGGTCGCCGACGCTCACGCCGGCCGCGCCGTCCGCCGCCTCGATCCGCGCGCGGGAGAAGTTCATCGCGGGCGAGCCGATGAAGCCCGCGACGAAGCGGGTCTGCGGCCGCTCGTAGAGTTCGAGCGGCGGCCCTTCCTGCTCGATCTGGCCGTCGCGCAGCAGCACGATGCGGTCGGCCAGCGTCATGGCCTCCACCTGATCGTGGGTGACGTAGATCATGGTCCGCTGCATGTCCTGATGCAGCCGCTTGATCTCGGTGCGCATCTCGTCGCGCAGCTGGGCGTCGAGGTTGCTGAGCGGTTCGTCGAAGAGATAGAGCTTCGCGTCCCGCACCAGCGCGCGCCCCATGGCGACGCGCTGGCGCTGGCCGCCGGAAAGCTGGCGCGGCTGGCGGTCGAGCAGGTCCGCGATGCCCAGCATCGCCGCCGCACGTTCCACCCGCGGGCGAATCTCGGCACTGGGCGCGTTCCGCATCCTGAGGCCGAAGGCCACGTTCTCGAACACCGACATGTGCGGGTAGAGCGCGTAGTTCTGGAACACCATCGCCACGTCCCGGTCCTTGGGCCGGACGTCGTTGACCACGGCGCCGTCGATCTCCACCGCGCCCTCGGTCACCTCCTCGAGCCCCGCGATCATGCGCAGGAGCGTGCTCTTGCCGCAGCCCGACGGGCCGACCAGCACGGTGAACGCGCGGTCCGGAATCTCGATGTCCACCCCCCGCACGGCATGGACCTTGCCAAAGCGCTTGTGCACGCCGTGAAGCCTGACGCCCGCCATCCGGCTCCTCCTAACCCTTGACCGCGCCCATGGTGATCCCGCGCACGAGGAAGCGCTGGAGCGTCGCCACGGCGAAGAACACCGGCAGGGTGCCGAGCACGGAGAGTGCCGCGATCTTCGACCAGAAGGTCGACTGGGCGCCGTAATAGTGGGTGACCAGCACGGGGAAGGTGAGCACCTCGGTGCGGGTCAGAATCAGCGCGAAGACGAACTCGTTCCACGCGAAGATGAAGGTGAACACCGCGGTCGCGAAGATGCCGGTGCGCGCCATCGGGAAGACGATCTTGCGCAGCGCCTGCCAGCGCGAGCAGCCGTCGGTGAGGGCGCTCTCCTCCACCTCCACCGGGATGTCCTCGATGTAGCCGCGCATCATCCAGATCACGTAGGGCAGGTTGAACGCGATGTAGAGCAGGATCAGCCCGACATAGCTGTCGATCCAGCCGAACCAGACGAACAGCAGGAAGATCGGGAAGACGATGACGATGGGCGGGATCATCCGCTGCGAGATGATCCAGATCGCGAGGTTCTGGCCGCCGGTCTTGAAGCGGGCGAGGCTGTAGGCGGCCGCGGTGCCGAGGATCATCGCCGCGACGGTCGAGACGCTGGCGATGATCAGGCTGTTGTAGATCGCCCAGACGTCGCCGTCCTTGAACAGCACACCGAAGATGCGAAAGCTCGGCTGCTCCGGGAACCAGACCGGCGGGCGGGCGAAGATGTCGCCCGCCGACTTGATCGAGGTGATGAAGAGCCAGTAGACGGGGAAGAGGAAGAAGACGAGCACCACGAGCGCGATCAGGAAGCGCCAGGCCATGCGCCGGCGCTCGCGCGTCAGCCAGGGCGGCCACCTGCTCGTGCGCACGGGCGCGGCGTCCACCGTCATCGCGCGATCTCCACGCGCTTGAGCGCGAAGATGACGATGATCGACAGCAGGATGATCACCAGGAAGGCGATCGCACCCGCGTAGCTCGTCTCGAACTCCTTGAAGGCCCGGATGTAGGTGTAGATCGAGATCGTCTCGGTGAGCGTTCCCGGCCCGCCCTTGGTCATCGCCCAGATGATGTCGAAGATGCGGAAGAGGTCGAGCGCGCGGATCAGGATGGCGATGATGAGGACCGGCTTGATGACCGGCAGCGTGATCCTGAAGAAGATCTTCCAGAACGAGGCGCCGTCGATCTCAGCCGCCTCGATCAGGCTGCGGTCGACGTTCGACAGCGCGGCCAGCAGGATCAGGAACATGAACGGCGTCCACTGCCACACCTCGCAGATCAGGATCGCCGGATAGACCCACTCGGGCCTGGACAGCCAGAGGATCGCCACGGGCTCCGACGAGAACCAGCCGATGATCTGGTTGATCGGCCCGTACTGGTTGTCGAACATCAGCCGCCAGGTCGAGCCCGCGACGATGGGCGAGATCACGGTCGGGATGATGAGGAGCGCGACGAAGACCTGCTTGAACGGCATCTTTTCAAGGAAGAGCTGCGCCATGAGCAGGCCCAGCACCAGCTCGATGGGGAGCGCGATGGCCAAGATCAGGAAGGTGTGCCCGATCGACTCCCAGAGCCGCGTGTCGGAGAAGAGGGCCGCGTAGTGCTTGCCGCCGGACCAGGAGGTGTCCTCGGCCAGCATGGTGATGTCCTGGAAGCTGACGATGCCGGTGTGGATGATGGGGTAGAGGCCGATCAGCAGGAGCACGATGATCGACGGCGCGATCACCAGCCACTTGAA
>WTGU01000074.1 GCA_011523425.1 Alphaproteobacteria bacterium | reverse complement strand
CGCCACCTGCTTCGTCGAGTACAACAATCCGGCGATCGGCCATGCCGCCCAGGGCGTGCTCGCGCGGAACGGGGTCGAGACCCGCATCGTCTACGACGAGTGCTGCGGCATGCCGCAGCTCGAGCGGGGCGACATCGCCGGGGTCTGCCGCCGCGCCCGGCGAGCCGCCGCCGCGCTGGTGCCGTGGATCGAGCGCGGCTGGGAGGTGATCGCGCCGGTTCCCTCCTGCGCGCTGATGATGAAGACGACCTGGCCGCAACACCTGCCCGAGGAGCCGGCGGTGGCCCGCCTCGCCCGGCACACGAGCGACATCTCCGAATACGTCGTGGGCATCGCCCGCAACGAGGGCCTCGCCCCCGGCATGGCGCCGCTCGCCGGCGACGTCGCGCTGCACCAGGCCTGCCACGCGCGCGCCCAGAACGTCGGCGCCAAGGCCGCGGTCATGCTGCGCATGATCCCCGATTGCAACGTGATGATGATGCAGCGCTGCGCCGGCCACGGCGGCACCTGGGGCGTGATGAAGGGGAATTTCGAGACCGGCATGAAGGTGGGCGAGCCGGTCATGCGCCAGGCGGCCGAGAGCGGCCGCAGGTACCTCGCCTCGGAGTGTCCGCTCGCCGGCGACCACATCGTGCAGGGGATGGAGCGCATCGGTGCGGGCGGCGCCGCGCCCGCGCGCGCCCATCATCCGATCGAGCTAATGGCGATGAGCTATGGCATCTACGTCTGACGCGCCTCTCGACGCCCACGCGCTGGCGACGCTCGCCGCGATGGCGCGCGTGCTCTACCCCCACGACTTTCTGGACGATACCCCTTACCGCCGGGTCGTCGACATCGTCGTGGCTGGCGCGGATGCGGCGCAGCGCGCCCTGCTGGCCGACGGTGCCGCCGCGCTGGACGAGGCCGGGGACGGCCGCTTCGTCGAGCGCGGGGAGAAGGAGCGGCTCGCGGCGGTCGAGGCGCTGCAGGACCGGCCCTTCTTCGAGGTCGTGCGCGCGGGCACGGCACGCCACCTCTATGACGACCGCTCGCTCTGGCCCCGCTTCGGCTACGAGGGAGCGTCGTTTCACCTGGGCGGCTACATCGAGCGGGGCTACGACGACATCGACTGGATCGCCGACGAGGAGCTGGAGGCGGATCGGTGAGCGCGCTCCACCTCGATGACGACGACGTCCCCGCCGTCACCTACGACCTCGACGACGACAGCGTCGTGGTCATCATCGGCTCGGGCGCGGGCGGGGGGACCGTCGCCGACGAGCTGACCCGGCGGGGAATCGACGTGGTCGTGCTCGAGGCCGGCCCCCGCTTCGGGACGAACGACATCGTCAACGACGAATGGGCGATGTACGACCGCCTCACCTGGAAGGACGAGCGCGCCTGCACCGGCGCCTCGCCCATCGCCCGCGACTATCCCACCGCGCCGACCTGGACCTGCAAGGGGCTGGGCGGCACCACCCTCCACTGGGCGGCCATGTGCCCGCGCCCGCGGCCTTACGAGCTCAAGGTGCGTACGACCTACGGCGAGGTCGACGGCGCGGCACTGGAGGACTGGCCGTTCGATTTCGACGAGCTGGAGCCCTTCCTGCGCGAGGCCGAGAGCAAGATGGGCGTCACCGGGCGGGGCGGGCTCGCGCTGCAGCGCGGCTCCAACAACTACCGGGTGATGGCGCTCGGCGCGAAGCGCATGGGCTATCGCGACTACGGCCCCAACAACGTGGCCATCAACGTGGTGCCCCGCGACGGCCGCAACGCCTGCGACCAGATCGGCTTCTGCATGCAGGGCTGCAAGTCGGGCGGCAAGTGGTCCACCTTCGTCTCCGAGCTGCCGCGCGCAGAGGCGACCGGCCGCTGCGAGATCCGCACGCGCTGCATGGCGCTCCGCATCGAGCACGACTGCGCGGGCCGCGCCAGCGGCGTCCTCTACGCCGACGCGGCCGGGCGCCATCACCTGCAGAAGGCGCGGCTGGTCTGTGTCGCGGCCAACTCGATCGAGACCGCGCGGCTGCTGCTCAACTCGGAATCGAGCGCCTGGCCGGACGGGCTCGCCAACGGCTCGGGCGCGGTCGGCAAGCACTACATGCGCCACACCACGGCCTACATGTACGCCGAGTTCCCACGGCCGGTGCGGATGTACCGCGGCATGGTCTGCTCCGGCATCATCAAGGACGAGGCGCGGCACGATCCCGGTCGCGGCTTCGCCGGCGGCTTCTTCTACGGCACCATCGGGCTCGGCCTGCCCTTCTTCGCGGCCTTCCTCAGCCCGGGGCGCTGGGGCCGCGACTACACCCGCTGGATCGAGGCCTACGAGCGCATCGGTGGCCTCTTCATGAACGGCGAGGACATGGCCATCGCCACCAACCGGGTGACGCTCCATCCCGGCAAGCGGGACGCCCACGGCCTGCCGATCCCCAGCCTCCACCTCGACGACCACCCCAACGACCTCGCCATGAAGCGCTACGGCTACCGCAACGGCATCGCGCTGCTGGAGGCGGCGGGCGCGCTGCGGGTCTTCTGCTCGCCGCCGCTGCCGGTCTCGCACAATCTCGGCACCTGTCGCATGAGCGCCGATCCGGGTGCCGGTGTGGTGGACCGCTGGGGCCGGAGCCACGAGATCCCCAACCTCTTCGTCTCCGACGGCAGCCAGTTCACCTCGTCGATCGCCGGCAACCCGACGCTCACCATCGTGGCGCTGGCGCTGCGCCAGGCGGGCGAGATCGCCCGCATGATGGGCCGCGGCGAGGTCTGAACCACGCCGCACTGGCCGCGTCAGGCCATTCGGGCTATCCCGGCACGAGACGCACACGCAGCATCATGGGAGGAGAGCATGGCGACGGTCCCGCTGTTGGAGTACGACGACGCCCCGCCCGAGGTCCGCGCGGTCTACGACGACATCATGGAGACCCGCAAGACCGACTGGATCAACAACTTCTGGAAGGTGCTGGCCAACGATCCGCCGAC
>WTGU01000003.1 GCA_011523425.1 Alphaproteobacteria bacterium | reverse complement strand
GTCGGGTGTGACGCGCATAACGCCCGTAAGGGCGTCAATACACGATTGGCCACACCAACCAGTCTCGGGCAGCATGAAGCACGGAGTTTCCGTGGCTTAGCCCGAGCGGTGCCTGAGCGGCAGCGTCCGCCGCACATGTCATGGAACGGTTCCGGACCCGTCGCGCGGCTTCCGGTCGTCATTATAGGAAGCAGCTCTGTCGGCGCAAGCGCGCTGTTGGCGACGCAGGGGCCGGTGGCGTTCGACGGGACGGAGGTTGTCCCGGTAGTCAACAGGAGGGACCCGCGCGGCTTCGCGTAGCGCCCCGCGTTACGCGTAGCGAAGGCGCGCGGGGGGTGCCTGTTGGCCCACCGGGGCAACCGGGCCGCGTGCTCGTGCCGACGCGGCGACGGCGCCGACGGCGATGCCGTCAGGGATCGGACGCGCCGGGGGCAAGCGACATCGCCTCGGCGATGATGGCGCCGACACGCTCGGCGGCGGCGACGAGGTGATCGTCGGCGAGGTGCGCGTAGCCGGCGGTCGTGGCGTGACGGCGGTGCCCGAGCAGCTTGCCGACCAGCGGCAGGTTCTCGCCGGCCATCACCGCGTGGCTGGCCAGGGTATGCCGGAGGTCGTAAAGCCGCGCCCTGCCGATCCCGGCATCGGCGCACATCTCCTGCCACCGGACCCGCACCTGGTCCTGCCGCCATGTGCTTGGGGCATGCTCGGGGAACAGGAAGGCGTCGGGGCGCCGCTCGCCGGGCAGCGCATCGAGGATCGCACCGGCGGCTGCACCGAGCGGCACGGCGCGCGGTCCCGTTTTGCCGTCTTCGAGGTGGATCGCGTCGCGGCCGACATTGCGCCATCGCAGCGTGAGCACTTCGCCGCGCCGGCACCCGGTGAGCGCGAGCAGCCGGATCGCGGCTACGGTCTCGGGCCATTGGGCCGCGCGCACATCGAGCACCCGGCCGATCCGTTCGAGCTCGTCGGTATCGAGGAACCGCGCGACCCGGTTCCTCGGGTTCTTGCGGATGCCGAGACACGGGTTGGAGCCTCGGGGACGCCAGCCCCAGCGCTCGGCCCAGAACATCATCGCGCGCAGGATCTCCAGCGCGCGGTTGGCCGCGCCGGTGCGGGTCCGGCTGGCGGCATCGAACCAGGCGGCCACGTCCTCGGGGCCGATCTCGTCGACGCGCCTGGCGGCGAAGGCGGGCAGGATGCGCGCCTTCAGGTAGATGCGGACCGCCTCGCGCCCCGAGGGCTTCCACCTGGGATCGCACTGGCGGAGATACGCCTCGGCAAGATCGTTCACCGTCGGCGCGGCCCTCGCCGCGCGGGCCTCCTCGGCGGGATCGTCGCCCGCGCGGATGCGCGCCAGCATCTCGCGGGCGCGGCGCCGCGCCTCGACCAGCGCCATCTCGCCGTGCCGGGCGATCGCCATGCGCCGGGTCCGGCCTTCGATGCGCGCCTGCACGATCCACACCTTGCGCCCGCTCGGGTGGATGCGCAGCCCGAAGCCCGGCAGCGCCCGGTCGAACAGGATGGTCTCCTTCTCGCCGGGCCGGCTGTGGCGGGCGAGCTTCGCGGTGAGGTCAACCGTCGGCATGGCCGGCCCCTCCCTCCCGCTCCCGGCCGCTTCCGGCCAGCGCCGCCTGAATGCGCCCCGACACCCGGTCGGCGGCCTCCGCGACGGATTGCTCCGACAGATGGGCGTAGCGCTCGGTGGTCTCGACCAGGGCGTGGCCGAGCAGCTTGGCGATGGTCACCATGTCCACGCCGTTCATGGCGGCGACCGAGGCCCAACTGTGCCGGCAGTCGTGCAGGCGCACGTCGAACAGCCCGGCCTCGCGGCGGATGCGACCCCACTGCACGTCGATGTTCCTGATCGGCCGGGTCGGCGGGCGGCCCGGAAACAGGTACGGGCAGTCCTCGCCGTAGCGCGGGATGGCGTCGATCACGGTACGGGCGGCGCTCGACAGCCACACCGTGCGCGGCCCCGACTTCGAATCCGGAAGCAGGATGCGCTTGCCCTTGATCCAGTCCCATTCCAGCGAGACGATCTCGCCGACCCGGCAGCCGGTCAGCAGCAGCAGGCGGATGACGGCGACGATGTGCGGGCACCAGAACTCGTCACGGGTGAGCACGGCGTTGAGCCGGGCCAGCTCCTCGGGCGTGAGATAGCGCTCCTTGGGTGCCATCCGGTAGCGCCGGGTGCCCTTGCAGGGGTTGGTGTTGTGGACCCGGTAGCCCCACAGCTCGGCCATCCGCATCATCACCGACAGCACCGGCATCGTCCGGTTGGCGGTGCCGGGGCGGTGCGCCATCGAGGCGAACCAGTCCTGGACGTGCTCGACGGCGATGGCGTCCACGGTCATGTGCCTGAAGGCGGGCAGGAGGACGTCGCGGATGAAGCGCCGGTTGCTCGCCAGCGTGCTCGGCTTCCAGTGCCGGGCATGGCGTTCGAGGAACTCCTCGGCGAACGCCGCCATGGGATGGCCGGGGTATCTGGGGCCGCTCACCGTCTCCGGCGTGTCGAGCAGGGAAGCGAGCACCCGCCGCGCCTCGTTGCGCGCCTCGGGCAGGCTCATCGCGTTGGCCGACCCGAGGGTGGCCGAGCGCACCCGGCCGTTGGGCAGCACGCGGCGAAGGCAGAAGGTCCGGGTGCCGTTGGGATAGACGTAGACCCCCAGCCCCGAGATCGTGTCGTCCCAGACCGAATATCTCTTCTCGCGGGGGCGGGCCGCCGCGAGGCGGCGGGCGAAGGAGGGGCGGGAACGCGGCTCGGCCATGTGGCGGCTCCTTGTCGGGGCCGCGCGGCCGGTCGTCAGAATAGGAAGCGGCCGCGGCGGCGATTGCACAAGGAAGCCGCCCCGCCGGGCGAAACCGGAAAAACTCCTAAGGCACTCTACATGCTGGCCTTTCCGTCCATCGCATCAACGGCAAACGCCGACCGCAAACGCACTTGGGCGTGTCGGGTGTGAGAACCTTAACTCGCGTCAGCGAGTCCATGCGGAATCGGCGTT
>WTGU01000067.1 GCA_011523425.1 Alphaproteobacteria bacterium | reverse complement strand
TGGGATTCGCCGGAGGGGGGGCATGCGGGATTTCGTGGGATAGCGAGGGATTCCGCGGGGTCTGGCGGCCTCCATATCCCACTTGAATCCCACTTGAGCACCGGCTCCCCTACCGCGCCCCGCTCCTTCCCGCTCTTCCCCATCATGCCGCGACTCTCGCACGGCCACCCCGCCCCGTGCACCGCACCATGGTGCGGGCACCCGCGGCAACCCGCTGCGATCGCGTCTGGTCGAAAAGTGCCCTAGACGCTGACTCCCCCTGACACCGTCTTGCCTCGACACTCACTCCCTCGTAACTCCCCTTGACAACTAAACGCGAATAAGTCTTAGTTGCAATATGGTAACGATGTCGCCCAGAGAGTTGGGTCCAGGCCGGCAAGCGATGCCATTCATTCGTCACACAAGCGCAATCCACGCTTCACGACAGCCGCCTAGCGTGACGGCGGAAGGAGCCGCCTGGGCGGGCTCAACGTGTGTCAGAGAGGAGGAAGAGCATCATGGAATTCAAGCGGATTCGGCGCAGCGTCGGGGGGCGATCCCTTGCCGCGGCGCTTCTCGGGACGACGTTTCTGATCGGCCTGGCGGGCCCGGCGCTCGCCGACAGCCGTCTCGAATCGGAGAATGCCGAGCTCCGCGCCATGATCGAGGATCTCGAGCAGGAAGTGCGTATCCTCAAGAACATGGTGATCGAGCAGGGCAGGAAAGTGATGGAGGCGGCGGAGCCCAAAGCGCCTGCCAAGATGGTCACCTCGGGCAAGAGGAATGTGAGCCTCTCGGTCTCCGGCCAGGTCAACCGGATGATCCTCATGGCCGATGACGGCAACGAGAGCCGCAACTTCTTCGCGGACAACGACCAGTCCTCGACTCGCTTCCGCCTCAAGGGCAAGGCGGAGTTGGATGGCGGCTGGTCCGCCGGCACCACCTTCGAGGCCGAGCTCGAGTCGAACTCGTCCGCCAGCGTGGCGATCGAGGACCCGAAGGAGGGCGGCGATACCAACAAGGCCTCGCTCAAGGAGCGCAAGCTCGAGGTCTGGTTCGAGAACGGGGACGTGGGCAAGATCTCGCTCGGCCAGGGCAGCACCGCCTCCGACGGCACGATCGAGGAGGACCTCTCCGGCACCGGCGTGATCACCGGCGCCGGCTTCGGCGGCACCGGCGCGTCGCTGGAGTTCATCCGGTCCGACATGGCCGGGCGCGTGGGCTCCGGCGTGGTCGTCGACGATCTCTTCGGCAACCAGGACGGGCTGAGCCGGAAGGACCGGATCCGCTACGATTCGCCGAGCCTCAACGGCTTCCAGGTCTCGACGTCCTTCCTCGGCGGCCGCTACAAGGACGGCGTCGAATCCGGCGCATGGGATCTTGCGCTCCGCTACGGCGCCGAGCTCGGCGACTTCGACGTCGCCGCGGCCGCCTCTACCTGGCAGAAGAACGCCGACACCACGGGCCAGGGCGGCTCGGTCTCGTTCCTCGCCCCGTCGGGCACGAGCTTCACCGGGGCCTACTCGACGACGAGCCGCAGCGCCGGCGCAGACCCGACCTTCACCTACCTCAAGCTGGGCCAGGAGCTCGAAGGCAGCAGGGCGCTCTCGTTCGGTATCGGCGACACCGAGAACCAGGGCGGAGAGGGCAACGCGGGCAGCTACTACGACCTCGCTTTCGTGCAGAAGATCGAGGACCTGGGGACCGAGCTCTACGCCATCTACGGGATCTACAGCGCCGACATCGTGGGCATGTCGACCAACGACATCACCATCACCGGCGTTGGCGCCCGCATCAAGTTC
The DNA here is from genome assembly GCA_011523425.1 of Alphaproteobacteria bacterium. GTDB lineage: Bacteria > Pseudomonadota > Alphaproteobacteria > UBA828 > UBA828 > WTGU01. The sequence continues at coordinate 45,908 of WTGU01000067.1, read as the reverse complement.
TGAACGCGGGAGCGATAGGAACGCGCCACCGGCGAGGCGTGGGATCAACCGCGGGCGGTCGTCTCATGCGGCCGCCCCTTCCCCTGCGGACGGGCTCAGAGCAGACGCTGGCGCGCCTTGAGCGCGGTGCCGAGCGTGCCGTCGTCGAGATAGTCGAGCTCGCCGCCGACCGGCAGGCCGTGGGCGAGACGGGAGACCGTGACATCGCTTTGGGCCAGGCGGTCGGTCAGATAGTGCGCGGTCGTCTGCCCGTCCACGGTGGCGCTGGTGGCGAGGATGATCTCGCTGACCTCGGGCGCGCCGGCGCGGGCGACGAGGCCGGCGATGGCGAGATCCTCCGGTCCGATGCCGTCGAGCGCGGACAAGAGGCCCCCCAGCACGTGATAGCGGCCGCGGAACATCAGCGTGCGCTCAAGCGCCCACAGGTCCGCCACCTGCTCGACGACGCAGATGGCGGCCCCGTCGCGCTCCGGATCGGCGCAGATCGCGCAGGGATCCTGGGCGTCGAGATTGCCGCAGATTGAGCAGGGGCGGACGCTCTCGGCGGCCGTGCGCAGCGCGCTCAGCAGCGGCTCCAGATGCGATTCGCGACGCTCCAGCAGGTGGAGCGCAACGCGGCGCGCCGAGCGCGGCCCGAGGCCGGGAAGCTTGCCCAGGTGGCCCGCCAGCCGCTCGATCGCCGGACTCGTCATCGCGCGCCGCCGGGCGGGCTCAGAGGCCCAGGTCGAGACCCGGCGGCAGCTTGAGGCCGCCGGTGACCTCCGCCATCCGTTCCTGAACGAGCTGCTCGACCTTGGCCTTGCCGTCGTTGAAGGCGGCGACGATCAGATCCTCCAGCACCTCCACCTCGTCGCCCTTCACCAGCGCCGGGTCAATGGAGAGGCGGCGCATCTCGCCCTTGCCGGTGAGCGTGACCCGCACGAGGCCGCCGCCGGCCGCACCCTCGACCTCGAGCGCGCCCAGGCTCTCCTGCAGCTCGGCCATCCGGGTCTGCATTTCCTGGGCCTGCTTGAGCATCTTGCCGATGTTCTTCATGGGGAGGGGTCTCCGTCGTTTCCGCCGTCCGGCACCGGCCGGTGAACGGTGCGCACGCGCGCACCGGGGAAGGCATCGAGCACCTGGCGGACGAGCGGGTGATCCGCCGCCGCCCTGTCGGCTGCCTCTTGCGCGGCCTGGGCCTGCTCGTCAAGCGTGGGCTCGCCGCCCGAGTCCGTCAGCGCGATCATCCAGCGCTCGCCGGTCCACTCCGCGAGCCTGTCCCGGAGCAGGTCGAGCATCCTGCCGTCGGGCGCGCGCACGCAGTTGATCTCGACGGTGCCGGCGGTCACGCGGACCGGGCGCACCTCGGTCCTGAGCCACGCGCTCAGGATCGGCTCGCGCCGCTCCTCGGCGAGCGCGGCGATCGCGCGCAAGGACTCGGGGCGCGGCCGGGGGGCCGCCTCGGCGGTCGGAGCGGATGTCGGCGCAGGAGTCGGCGCTGGGGCCGGAGCGGTCGCCGGCGACGGCGTCGCAGCCGGTACCGGCTCCGCTGCAGCGGAATCGGCCGCCGCAGCGCCCCCGCGAGGCACATCGACGGGGGTGGACGCGGGCGCCGCCGCCGTCTCTGCCGCGCCGTCGGCCCTCGGCTGCGCACCTCCCGCGCCGAGGGCGCGGAGCGCGTCCGCCGGGCTCGGCAGGTCGGCGGCATAGGCGATGCGCACCAGGGTCATCTCCACCGCGAGCGCCGGCCGCGCGGCCTGGCCCACCTCCTCCAGCCCCTTGAGCAGCATCTGCCAGGTCTGGGTGAGCGACGGCACCGCCAGCGCATCCGCCATGGCGCGCCCGCGCGTGCGCTCCGCCTCCGGCACCGCGGGGTCGTCCGCAGCAGTGGGCACCAGCTTCAGCCGAGTCAGCCAGTGGCAGAGCTCCAGCAGGTCCTGCAGCAGGGCCTGGGGCTCGGCGCCCGCGTCGTGGAGCTCCGCGAAGCAGTCGAGCGCGTCCTTGATCGCGCCCCGCATCAGCATGTCGAAGAGGTCGAAGAGCCGAGTCCGGTCGGCGAGCCCCAGCATGGCACGCACCGCCTCCTCGGCGACGCGCGTGCCCTCGTGGGCCATCGCCTGATCGAGCACGGAAAGCCCGTCCCGCACCGAGCCATCGGCGGCCCGGGCGATGAGCGCGAGCGCCGCGGGCTCCACCTCCACCCCCTCGGCCTCGGCGATCCCGGCGAAATGCGCGACCAGCGTCTCCATGTCGACCCGGCGCAGGTCGAAGCGCTGGCAGCGGGAGAGCACCGTCACCGGCAGGCGCCGGACCTCGGTGGTCGCGAACACGAACTTGACGTGGGGCGGCGGCTCCTCGAGCGTCTTGAGCAGCGCATTGAAGGCCTGCTTCGAGAGCATGTGCACTTCGTCGATAATGTAGACCTTGTAGCGCGCCGATACCGGGCGGTAGCGCACGCTCTCGATCAGCTCGCGCACGTCGTCGATGCCGGTGCGCGATGCCGCGTCCATCTCGATCACGTCGACGTGGCGGTCTTCTGCGATGGAGACGCAGTGATCGCAGGTCCCGCAGGGTTCGGGCGTCGGGCCGCCGGTGCCGTCCGCGCCGATGCAGTTGAGAGCGCGCGCGATGATCCTCGCCGTGGAGGTCTTGCCCACCCCGCGCACGCCCGTCAGCAGCCAGGCATGGGCCAGGCGGTCCATCGCGATCGCGTTGCTCAGCGTGCGCACCAGGGCGTCCTGGCCGATCAGGCCGGCAAAGCTCGCCGGCCGGTACTTGCGCGCGAGCACGCGATAGGCGGCGGCGTCCTCGCTCATGGGAGCATTGTCGTCCTCGGGCTCGCGGTGCGCAGCGTGCGCGCGGCGGGCGGTGCGTCGGCTTGGCGGCAGGAGGCCGACGGACGACCCGGCTTGAAGCTCGTTACGGCTGCTTCCTTCCGGACCTGACCGGGTTGGCGAGAAAGCCGTCCGCCGCCGACCTCCCGCATCCACTATAGCAGGTGGCGCCGTCGCCGGCATCAGCGGCCGGTCAACGCAGGGAGTGAGATTGTGGGAGGACCGGGCCGCAGGCCCGGACGGCGCGACCGCGCCGCGCGCCGAATAGCGCGAAAGCCAAGCTCGCGGAGCGAGCACCCGGCGACTGAGGGATACGTGAGTCTGAGTTTAGGCCGCGCGCTGGGCCATGTCGCCGAGGTAGGCGAGCACGGCGTCCGTGTCCGTCACATCCGCCGAGCAGCGATTCATGTCGAACAGGTTGATCTCGTGGGAGATCGGCAGGCGGTCGAACACCGCATCCGCCGGTACGATGGTGCGATAGTTGTAGGAGAAGGCGTCGAAGACCGTCGCGCGCACGCAGTTGCAGGTGGCGCCGCCGGTGACGATCAGCGTATCGATGGCACGGTCGATCAGATAGGGCAGAAGAGGCGTACCGTGGAACGAGCTCGGCTTCTTCTTGGTGAAGACCAGGTCTTCCGGCCGGGGCGCCACGTCCGCCACGATCTCGCTGCCGTGGGTGCCCTCGAAATAGACGTTCTCGCCCGCCTCCGCGCCGATCTTGGCGTCGAAGAGCCCGGCATCGCCGACGGTGCGGTCGATGGCGAAGCGGGTGTAGATCACCGGCGCGCGCGCGGCCCGCGCCGCGTCGACGATGCGCGCGGTCTGCCGCACCGCAGCCCAGCCGGTGGCGCAGCTATAGGGGTAGGCGGCGAGGTCGTGATTGCCCTCCTCCCCCACCATGTAGTTCTGCACGTCGATGAGAATGACGGCGGGTCGGGCGCCGAAGCCGACGCGCCTGGCCCAGCGGCCGCTCTCGATGGTGGTCCTGTCGTCTTCGCTCAGGAAGCGCTGCCAGTCCGGTATCTCGGGCATCACATCTCTCCGGCGGTGCTTGTCCGCCTCCCCATCATAGCCGGGATTGCGCCGCACCGGGGGCGCTTGCGATGAGCGCGGGCGGCGAGGAGGCCGCAGGCTGGCGGCTCTCGCTCACCCTCACGCGCGCCGCCTTCGAGGCGCTGGAGCCGGCGCTCGCCGAGCATGCCGACGCCGTGGTAGCCGAGACGATCGAGGCCGCTCATCCGGTCCGAGAGGCGCCGGAGGACCGGCTGCGCGCGACACTCATCGGCGCCGGCCCGCCGGCGGACGACGCGCGGCCCGCGCGGCTGCTAGCGCTGCTCCAAGCGGCCGGTGTCGCGCCCGAGACCGAAGCCGCGCAGCCCGTGCCCGCTGTCGACTGGGCCGCGCAGTCGCTCGCCTCGTTTCCGCCGCTCACGGTAGGCCGTCTCACGATCCGGGGCACGCGCGAGGCCGTGCCGCACGGGCGCCTCGCGCTCGCCGTCGATGCCGGGCCCGCCTTCGGCTCCGGCCGCCACGAGACGACCCGGGGCTGCCTGCTCGCCCTCGACTGGCTGGCACGGCGCCGGCGGGTGCGGCTCGCGTTCGATATCGGCACCGGCTCCGGCATTCTCGCGGTGGCGATGGCGCGGCTCTGGCCGGCCCATGTGGTCGCCACGGACGTCGATCCGCTGGCGGTGGCCGCGGCGCGGGCGACGGTGCGGCGGAATGCGCTCTCCCGCCGGGTGACGGTGGTGTGGGCGGTGGGCCTCCCCGCCGGCCACGCGGTCGGGGGCGGGCGGGCCGACCTGATCTGCGCCAACATAAGGGCACGGCCGATCGCGGCGATGGCGCCGGCTCTCGCCCGGCGCTTGCGCCCCGGCGGCGCCGCGGTCCTTTCGGGCATTCTGGACGCCGAGGAGCGGCTGGTGCTGTCCGCCTGCCGCGCCGCCCGCCTCAGGCTCCGCCGCCGAGTTCCGGTGGGCGACTGGGTCACGCTGATATTGACGGCATGAGCGGCGCGCTGGCAGAAACACCCCCATGCCGGAAGACACCGCGACAACGGGCCGGCGCGACGCGCTGGCACAGGCGCTCGCCGCGGCCGGGATCGAGAGATCCGCAGACGAGGTCGAGGCGCTGGTGCAGGGCGTCGCCGCGGCGGACGTGCGGGACCGGAGCTGGCTGCGCCTGATCCTGTCCGAGGCCCAGGCCACGGGCGCGCTCGCCGACCGGCTCGAGGAGTTGCGCCGGACCTGCGCCGACGCAGCCGACGGCATCGATGAGCCCGAGCCGGCGGCGCGGCTCGCGGCGCTCAGGGCGGAGCTCGCGAGGCGCGGCCTCGACGGCTTCGTGGTCCCCCTCAGCGACGAGCACCAGGGCGAGTACGTCGCGCGCCGGGCGCAGCGCCTCGCCTGGCTGACCGGCTTCACCGGCTCGGCCGGCATGGCGATCGTGCTCGGGGAACGGGCGGCGCTCTTCGTCGACGGGCGCTACGTGCTGCAGGCGGCGGCGCAGGTGGACGGCTCCCTCTACGAGCATCGCCACATGACGGACGCGCCGGCCGATGCGTGGCTCGGGAAGCATCTCTCCGAAGGTGCGGCGCTCGGCTACGATCCAGCCCTGCACGGCACGCGCGAGCGCGACCGGCTGGCGGCGCCGTGCGAGGCCGCCGGCGCACGCCTGGTCGCCTGCGAGCAGAACCCCATCGACGTGCTGTGGGCGGACCAGCCGCCGCCGCCGCTCGGCCCCATCGCGCCCCACCCGGTGCGCTTCGCCGGCAGGGATGCGAGCGAGAAGCGAGAGGCCGTCGCCGGCCGCCTCGCGGAGAAGGGGGTAGACGCCGCCATCCTGAGCGCGCCCGATTCGATTGCCTGGCTACTTAACGTGCGCGGCGCCGATGTCGCCAACAGCCCGCTGCCGCATTCGTTCGCGGTTGTCGACGGCGATGGCGGCGTGGACTGGTTCGTGGACGCACGCAAGCTGCTGCCCGAGGTGCCTGCCCATCTCGGCAATGCGGTGCGGGTACGGCCGCCGGGAGCGCTGGCGGGCGTCCTCGATCGCCTCGCCGGTGCGGGCAAGGCGGTGCTGGTCGACGAGGCGGCGACGCCGGTCTGGATGATCGACCGCCTGGCCGAAGGGGGCGCTCAGGTGGTGCGTGGCGCCGATCCCTGCGCGCTCCCCAAGGCGTGCAAGAACGAAGTCGAACTCGCCGGCATCCGCGCCGCCCATCGCCGCGACGGCGCTGCGCTCGTGCGCTTCCTCGCATGGCTCGCGGCCGCGCCGCCGGGGTCCGTCAGCGAGCTCGATGCGATCGACCGCCTCGCGGCCATGCGCGCCGGCGGCGAGCACTACCGGGGTCCGAGCTTCGACACGATCTCCGGCGCCGGCCCCAACGGGGCCATCGTTCACTACCGGGTCACGGCCGACAGCAACCGGACCCTCGAGCCGGGCTCCCTCTACCTGGTCGATTCGGGCGGGCAATATCTCGACGGCACCACGGACGTGACCCGCACCGTCGCGATCGGCCGACCGGAGCCCGAGCACCGGGACCGTTTCACCCGGGTGCTGCGCGGCCACATCGCGCTGGCGACGGCGCGCTTCCCGCGCGGCACCACGGGCGCCCAGCTCGATACGCTGGCGCGCCAGTTCCTGTGGCAGGCGGGCCTCGACTACGATCACGGCACGGGCCACGGCGTGGGTGCGTACCTCAACGTGCACGAGAGTCCGCAGCGCATCTCCCGCCTCGGCAGCGCGGCCGCGCTCGCTCCCGGCATGGTGGTCTCCAACGAGCCCGGCTACTACGAGACCGGCGCCTACGGCATCCGCATCGAGAACCTTGTCACGGTCGCGCTAGCCGATGACGGCGACGACGGCTTCCTCGGCTTCGAGACGCTCACGCTCGCGCCCATCGACCGGGCGCTGATCGAGCCCGCCATGCTGACGGACGGCGAGCGCGCCTGGCTCGACGGCTACCACGCGCGCGTGGCGGAGACGCTCGCCCCGCTGCTCGCGGGCGACGAGGCGACGCTGGCCTGGCTTCGCGCCGCGACCGCGGCGCTCTAGGGGACTAGGGCGCCGGCCCGGTCATCTTCGCGGGATCGACCCAGCGCTCGAAGTCGGCCTCGCTCACCACGCCGAGCGCAAGCGCGGCTTCCTTTAGCGTCGTTCCCTCGGCATGGGCCTTCTTCGCCACCTTGGCGGCGTTGTCGTAGCCGATGTGGGGGTTGAGCGCCGTCACCAGCATCAGGGACTCGTGCAGGAGCCGGTCGATCCGCTCCCGGTTCGGCTCAATGCCGGCGACGCAGTTGTCGGTGAAGCTGCGGGCGCCGTCGCCGATCAGCCGGATCGATTGCAGCAGGTTGTAGATCATTACCGGCTTGAACACGTTGAGCTCGAAGTGCCCGCTCGCGCCAGCGACCGAGATGGCGACGTGGTTGCCCATGACCTGGGCCGCGACCATGGTCAGCGCCTCGGCCTGGGTCGGGTTGACCTTGCCGGGCATGATCGACGACCCCGGCTCGTTGGCCGGCAGCTCCAGCTCGCCGAGGCCGCAGCGCGGGCCCGAGCCGAGCAGGCGGATGTCGTTGGCGATCTTCATCAGGCTCGCGGCCACGGTGTTGAGCGCGCCCGACATCTCGACCACCGCGTCGTTGGCGGCGATCGCCTCGAACTTGTTCTCGGCGGTGCGGAAAGGGAGCCCGGTGAGCGCCGCGACCTCGGCCGCGAAGCGCTCGTCGAAGCCCGCCTTGGTGTTGAGCCCGGTGCCGACGGCGGTGCCTCCCTGGGCGAGCGCGGAAAGCCTCGGCAGCGCGGCGCGCACGCGCTCGATCCCGTACGCCACCTGCGTCGCGTAGCCGGAGAACTCCTGGCCGAGGGTAAGCGGCGTCGCGTCCTGGAGGTGGGTGCGGCCGATCTTGACGATGTCGGCGAAGGCGTCCGCCTTGGCCGCGAGCGCCCCGTGCAGATGCTCGAGCGCCGGCAGCAGCAGGTGGTGGCACTGCTCGACGGCGGCTATGTGCATCGCGGTCGGGAAGGTGTCGTTCGACGACTGGCTCCGGTTGACATGATCGTTGGGGTGGACCGGCTCCTTGGCGCCCATGGGCTGACCCAGGATCTCGCAGGCCCGGTTGGCGATCACTTCGTTCGCGTTCATGTTGCTCTGGGTGCCCGAGCCGGTCTGCCAGACGACGAGGGGGAAGTGGTCGTCGAGCGCGCCCGCGATCACCTCGCCGGCAGCCTGGTCGATCGCCCGGCCCAGCCCGGCGTCGAGCAGGCCGGCCTCGACGTTCACCCGCGCCGCCGCCTGCTTGATGATGCCGAGCGCGCGGATCAGCGGGGCCGGCATGCGCTCGCCGCCGATCCTGAAGTTCTGCAGGCTGCGCTGCGTCTGGGCGCCCCAGTAGGCGTCGGCCGGCACGTCGATCGCGCCGATCGAATCCGTCTCGCGCCGGGTCTCCGCCGAATCCTTGGTCATGGCCCTGCCCCTCTCTTTGTCGACATCATTTATCACATGCGATCGGTCACGACTGCCCGCCAACAGTTGAACGAGTGGGGGAGAAACGCCGGACCGTCAGGTCCGGACGGCGCATCTGCGTCGCGCGCCCTCGGCGCGAAGCCAAGCGAGCGGAGCGAGCGCCCGGCGACTGAGGGATCAGAAATAGAGGCGGAGCGTTTGGCGCAGGCATCGGCGCGCCCTATCCTCCCGCCGTCGGCGAGCAAGGACGAGGAGGGAGCCATGGCGAGCGAGAGGCCGCAGGCCGTGATGGTCACCGGTGCCGGCCGCAGCATCGGCAAGGCCGTCGCCGAGCGCTTCTGCGCCGAAGGCGCCCGCGTTCACATCTGCTGTCTCACGGAGGAGAGCCTGGAGGCCGTGCTCGGCGCCAATCCCGGCATGTCCGGCAGCATCGCCGACGTGGGTTCGGCCGACGCGGTCGGGCGCTGGTTCGAGGAAGGGCTGTCGACGCTCGGGACCATCGACGTGCTGGTGAACAACGCCGGCATCAGCGGACCCCGCGCGCCGGTGGAGGAGATCGAGGACGACGAGTGGCACCGGGTGGTCGACGTCAACCTCCACGGGATGTTCCACTGCATCAAGCGCGCCGTGCCGGTCATGAAGGCGCGAGGGGCGGGAGCGATCATCAACATCTCCACCGCGTCGACCCGGGTGGGGATGCCGCTCAGAACCTCCTACGTCACCTCCAAGTGCGCCGTGGACGGCATGACCCGGAACCTCGCGCGCGAGCTCGGCCCCTTCGGCATTCGCTGCAACGCCATCCTGCCCGGCATCATCGACAACCCGCGCGGCAGGCGGCTCATCACGCATCTCGCGGCCGAGCGGGGGCAGACGGTCGAGGAGGCGCACGAGCGCTACGTGAGCTTCATCTCCACGCGCTCGCTCATCGACTGCGAGGAGGTCGCGGAAGCGGCGTTCTTCCTGGCGCAGGACGCGGCCCGCAACATCACGGGCCAGCTGATCGGGGTCTGCGGCAATCTCGAGTGGGAGGAATAGAGCGAGGCCGCCTACTTCTTGCGGAACCGGTCCAGCGCGACGACCTTGTCGCCGCCTGCCTCTTCTCCGTTCGCGTCCCGCGTCGCTCCAGACTCGTCTTCCGGCGCCTCCGGCTCGACCCGCTCGCTGCGCGCCGCCGGCGCCGACTCCTCCTCGTGCACATCGGGCGGGGCGTCCGCCGCCGCGGGCCGCCGCCGTTTCGCGCCGGCCTTCCTGCCCGGCTGCGGGGCCTGCCCGAACTGAAGACCGAACTTGATCGAGGGGTCCGCGTAGCTCGTGAGCGCGGCGAAGGGCACGGTGATGCGCTGGCCCACCTTGTTGAAGCTCAGCGTTACCGAGAACGACTCCTCGCCCACCTCCAGGCCCCAGAACTGATGCTGCAGGACGATCGTCAACTCCTCCGGATAGCGCTGACGCAGGAAGTCGGGGACCTCGACGCCGGGAGCGCCGGTCCTGAAGGTGAGGTAGGCGTGATGGGTGCCGGGCCAGCCCTCTTCGGCAACGCGGCGGAGCGCCTCGCGGACGACCGTGCGAAGCCCGTTCTCGACCAACGCGTTGTAGCCGATGAGATCCTTGCCCGAGTCCGCGCCCATGATCGCGCCCGCGTTCGCGCCTCTGTCCGTGCCCACGGCCGTGCTGGTGTCGGCCCGGCGATGTAGGGCAGCTTAGCCCGGATGCTTCGGCGGGGTCACGGCCCGCATCGCTTCCGGACGTGCGTTCTGCGCAGGGCTGGCCTGAGTGGGGGGCTTCTGTTGCCCGGCGCCCCCCGAGCCGCGCTTACCTAGCGATGCTAGGCAGCGAGTGCGACTTCGTTGTCGTTCGCACCTCTGAGTTGGCCCGATAACGGCGGTACCATGCCGGGCGAAGACCGCACCTTTACCACGCACGTCGATCCTGGTTCGCCCCCGTGATCCGGTCTGCCGGCCGGGTGGTGGAGGCGCCGGGTACTGCCCCCGGGTCCGCAACGCTTATTTCGAACGGCGTTTATCGCCATAGTCGGCGGTCTCCCGCCGACCCCGACAATATAGGTGCTCGCGGCCCGCATGAGAAGCCGCACCAGCGCCCCTGCACGCGACAGCGGGAGCGCGGTATGATCGCGGGCGCGATCCGCCGCTTCACTTCGCCGGGGATGCCCCTCTTCATGCCGATCGACGACCACAAGCGGGCGGAGATCGAGGCGCAGCGCGCCGCCTGGGAGAAGACCAGGCGGGTCACGGTGCCGGCGCTGGAGGAAATCCTCTACGAGCGCTTCGACGTGCTCGACCACGGCTTCGTCCGCGTCATCGACTACATGGGGGACGACGGGGCGATCGTTCAGGCGGCGCGGGTCTCCTACGGCGCGGGCACGCGCAAGGTGCGCGAGGACCGGGCGCTGATCCGCTACCTGCTGCGTCATCGCCACACCACCCCCTTCGAGATGTGCGAGATCAAGCTGCACATCAAGGCGCCCATCTTCGTCGCCCGCCAGTGGCTCCGCCACCGTACCGCCAGCGTCAACGAGTACTCCGCGCGCTATTCCAGGCTCGACCGCGAGTTCTATGTGCCCGACCCGGCCCACCTCCAATCGGTCCTGGAGGAGCAGATCGCGCGCCAGCGGGCCAGCAGCAGCGGCATGGACGACCTGTTCGGGTGGCGGGAGGCGGCGGCGGAACGCGAGGAGCTGGCCGCGCAGTCGGGCAGCAACAAGCAGGGCCGGGACGACGATCTGGCGGACGAGGAGGCCCGGGAGGCGCTGTCGCGCATCAACTGGGTCTCGACGCGCGCCTACGGCGTCTACGAGAACCTGCTCAACGAGGCCGAGAGCGGCGAGAAGAAGGATCCCGACCGAGCCGGCCTCGCCCGCGAGCTCGCGCGCGCCGCGCTGCCGGTCAACTACTACACCCAGTTCTACTGGAAGATCGACCTGCACAACCTGCTGCACTTCCTCTCGCTCCGGGCGGATGCCCACGCCCAGTACGAGATCCGCGCCTATGCCGACGCGATCCTCGACAGGATCGTCTCGCGCTGGGTGCCGGAGACCTGCCGGGCCTTCCGGGACTACGCGATGAACGCGGCGTCGCTGTCTTCCGGCGGGCTCGACGTGGTCAGGCGCATGCTCGCCGGCGAGGCGGTCGATCAGGAGTCGAGCGGCCTGTCCAAGCGCGAGTGGCGCGAGCTCATGGCCGTGCTGGGCTTAGCTGCAGAAGGGCCATAGCTGGTACCAGGAATCGCAGCGGTAATCCTCCTCGCAGCGCTTGAGCTGCGCCTGGTAGCTCTGCGCCGTCTCCGCCACCCGCCGCGCGTAGCCCTGCACCTCCGGCTTCTTCTTCCAGGTGCCGCGCCGGTAGCCGCCCCTCCCCTCGTGATAGGCGAGATAGAGGTTGTAGGCGTCGTCCCTGGCGATCCCCAGCTCGCGCGCCGTCCCGTCGTTGTACCAGCCGATGAAGTCGAGGGCGTCCTCCATGTCCCCGCGGCTGCGGAACCACGAGCCCCGATCCCTGGTGTAGTCCTCCCAGGCCGGGTCCTGCGCCTGGGCATACCCCTTGGCCGACGAGACCCGGCCCCAGGGGATGAACCACAGCACGTACTTGCGGGGCGGCCTGGCGTCGCTGCGGAAGCTCGATTCGCGCTGCACGAAGGCCATGAGAACGTGGATCGGCGTGCCCCATTCGTCGGCAGCGTCGCTGGCGTAGTCGTACCAGTCGGGATGCTGCTCGAAGACGGCGCAGACGTCCTGCTGGCGGTCCGGCACCGAGGGAGTGCAGCCTGCCGCGAGCAGCGCGACGAGGAGGGCGAGGAGGCATGCGCCGATCCACCGCCTGCGGCCCAGGCGAGCCGCCAAAGTCCGGATGACATCGTCGCTCGACCTGCGCGCCATCGGCGGCCCGCCTCACATCATGACGATGCGTGGCTGCGCCCGCCCCGCGCCGCCCACCGCCGCGCTCGCCTTGTCGATCAGGCCCGAGGCGATCCGCCGGTAGGCGGCCGCGTGCGGGCTTTCCGGCTGGGTGACCACGATCGGGTGGCCCGAATCCGAGGTCGTGCGGATCGCCATGTCGAGCGGAATCTCGCCCAGGAAGTCGACTCCGAGCCGCTGCGCCGTCTCGCGCGCGCCGCCGTGGTGGAAGAGCTCGGCGCGGTGGCCGCATTCCGGGCAGACGTAGTAGCTCATGTTCTCCACCACCCCGAAGATCGGCACGTTGACCTGCTGGAACATGTTGATGCCCCGGGTCACGTCGAGCAGCGCGATGTCCTGCGGAGTGGAGACGATCACCGCGCCGGTCAGCGGCACCCGCTGCGCCATGGTGAGCTGCGCGTCGCCGGTACCTGGCGGCAGGTCGCAGAGCAGCACGTCGAGCTCGCCCCATTCGACGTCGCGCATCATCTGCTCGAGCGCCTGCATGACCATGGGCCCGCGCCAGATCATGGCGGTGTCCTCGGCGACCAGGAAGCCGATCGACATGCACTTGATGCCGTAGTTGGCCATCGGGCGCAGGGTGCGCTCCCCCACCACCTCGGGCTGCCCGCTGAGGTTGAGCATGCGCGGGATCGAGGGGCCGTAGATGTCGCAGTCCAGGAGGCCCACACGGACGTTCTGGGAGGCCATGGCGGTAGCGATGTTCACGGCGGTCGTCGACTTGCCGACGCCGCCCTTGCCGGACGCGATGGCGATGACGCTCTTCACCCCCGGCAGAAGCTGGGCGCCCGGCTGCGCCTGCCCCGCCGCCCCGGCCTGCCCGCCAGGGGTGTGGCCGTGTGCCTGCCCCTGTGGCCGGGCGGGGCCGCCCGACGGCCTCTCGGCGGTGAGCACGGCCGTGACCGAGAGCACGCCCGGCAGCCGCTCGACCGCGACCTCGCACGCCTTGCGCAGCGGCTCCTTCGCCGCACCGTCGTCCGGGTCGACCTCGAGAGCGAAGCCGACGTTGCCGTCGCGCACGACGACGCCGCTGACGAGGCCGGCCGCGATGACGTTCTGCCCGCTGTCGGGGTCCGCGACATCGGCGAGCGCAGCCAGAACCTGTTCCTTGGTGACCGACGCCATCGTTCCGCTCCGACCGCCGTGGCCGCGGCCCGACACAGCGTGCGTGCGCCGTTGCGTGCGGCAACCGCATGACTTATAAGGCGCCGATGGCAGCTTGCATAGTTTTGGCGGGAAGGCCGATTCATGACTTGGTCTAGTGGCGGCGGCGGTGGGAGCGGACCCTGGGGTCGCTCGCCGGGCGGCGGCCGCCGTGGACAGCAACCCCCTCCGCCGGATCTCGAAGAGATGCTGCGGCGCGGGCAGGACCGTTTCCGCAGGTGGATGCCCGGGCTGCGCGGCGGCCGCGGGCTCATCCTGCTCCTTCTGGTGGTGATCGGGATCTGGCTGCTGACCGGGTTCTACCGGGTCGAGCCCGACGAGCAGGGGGTGGTGCTGCGCTGGGGCGAGTGGACCAAGACCACCCAGCCGGGCCTCAACTATCACCTGCCCTGGCCGTTCGAGACGGTCATCAGGCCCAAGGTGACGAAGATCAACCGGGCCGAGATCGGCTATCGCACCTTGGTCGATTCCCAGCGGGGCGCCTTCACGCGGGCGGTGCCGGACGAGAGCCTGATGCTCACCGGCGACGAGAACATCATCGACGTGAAGTTCACCGTCTTCTGGCGCATCCAGGACGCCGGCCAGTTCCTCTTCAACATCCAGGCGCCGGAGCGCACGGTGAAGGACGCGGCCGAGAGCGCCATGCGCGAGGTGATCGGCAAGTCGCGGCTGCAGTCGGCGCTGGCCGAGGAACGCCTGCTGCTGGCCCAGCAGACGCACGAGCTCACGCAATCGATCCTCGACTATTACGGCGCCGGCATCGAGATCACCCAGGTCGAGCCGCAGGACATCGCGCCGCCGGAGGCCGTGATTGCGTCGTTCCGCGACGTGCAAGCCGCGCGCGCGGACCAGGAGCGCGCGAAGAACGAGGCCGAGGCCTACCGCAACGACATCATTCCGCGAGCGCGCGGCGCGGCCGAGCGGCTCGTGCAGGAAGGCACGGCCTACAAGGAGGAGGTGGTCGCCAAGGCCCAGGGTGAGGCGGCGCGCTTCCTCTCGGTCTACGGCGAGTATGCGCAGAACATGGACGTGGTCCGCCGCCGCATGTTCCTGGAGACGATGGAGGAGGTGCTCGGCGGGATCGACAAGATCATCATCGATTCGCCGGCGCAGGGCGGCAGCGGCGTCGTTCCCTACCTGCCTCTGCCGGAGCTGCAGCGCCGGCAGGGCAACACGACAGGCACGCAGTAGGCCATGAGCACCCGGACCAAGATCATCATCGGCGCTGCGGTCATCCTCGTGGCCATCGTCCTGATCCTGATCTCCACCTTCAAGGTGCGGGAAGACGAACAGGCGATCCTCCTCCAGCTGGGCGAGCCCATCAAGGTGGTGAACCAGTGGGGCACGGACGAGCCGGGGCTCCGCTTCAAGACGCCCTTCGTCCAGAACGTCGAGTATTTCGAGAAGCGCGTGCTCGACTTCAACGCGCCGGCGGAGGAAATGATCCTCGGCGACCAGAAGCGGCTGGTGGTGGACGCCTTCATCCGCTACCGGATCATCGATCCCCTAAAATTCTTCCAGTCGGTCGGCAACGAGGCGGTGGCCCGCGCCAGGCTCGGCGCGATCCTCAACGCCAGCACGCGTCAGGTGCTAGGCACGGTCGAGCTGATCACCGTGCTCTCGGGCGAGCGCGCGCAGCTCATGACCGAGATCAGGGACCAGGTGAACCGGCAATCGACCGGCTTCGGCGTCGACGTGATCGACGTGCGTATCCGCCGCGCCGACTTGCCGGAGGAGAACAGCCAGGCGGTCTATCAGCGCATGCAGACCGAGCGCGAGCGCGAGGCCAAGGAGTTCAGGGCGCAGGGCGAGGAAGAGTCGCAGCGCATCCGCTCCCGCGCGGACCGCGAGCGGGTGGTGATTCTGGCCGAGGCCGAGCGCGAGTCCCAGACCCTGCGCGGCGAGGGCGACGAAGAGGCGCTCCGCATCTCGCGCGACGCGTATGGACGCGATCCCGAGTTCTACGCCTTTTACCGGACCATGCAGGCCTATCGCGCATCCCTCGGCGACGACGACACGAGCATGGTCCTGTCGCCCGACAGCGAGTTCTTCCGCTTCTTCGACGACATCGTGCTGCCCCCGGCACCCGCTCCGGCGACCACCGAGTAGCGCGCCCCGGCCGCGGGCCGGACCTGTGCCGGGACGCGGGCCGCTCCGAACGATCCGGCGATGAGCGACGAGCTCACCCTGTTCCTGACCGCCATCGGGCTGATCTTCGTCATCGAAGGCGGCCTCTATGCGCTCTTTCCCGGCACCATGCGGCGCAGCATCGAGCGGGTGCTGGCCCAGCCGGTGGGCCGGATCCGCGCCGTCGGCACGAGCGCGGCGCTGGCAGGCCTGCTGCTGGTCTGGCTCGTCAACTAGGAGCGGGGCGGTCGTGACTCGGGGAGCACACGCAGGGTGAGCGGCCGGCTGCTAGCGCCCTTCGCCGGGCTCCGCGCGGCGCGCGAGCACGCGGACGCGGTGGCGGCACCGCCCTACGACGTGCTGTCGGCGGCGGAAGCCCGCGCCGCCGTGCACGGGCGGCCCTGGAGCTTCCTCCATGTCTCGCGGCCTGAGATCGACCTCGCGCCCGGGACGCCGCCCGGCGCCCAGGCCCTCTATGACAGCGCGGCCGCAACCTTCGCGCGCATGATCGCGGACGGGCTGCTGATCCGGGATCAGACGCCCCGGTTCTACGCCTGGCGCATGGAGGCGGGCGGCCTCGCGCAGACGGGGCTGGCAGGGGCGGCCTCGCTCGCCGCCTACGAGCGGGGTGCGATCAAGCGGCACGAATCGACCCGGCCCGACAAGGAGGCCGACCGCGCCCGCCACATCGCGGCGCTCGGCGCGCATACCGGCCCCATCCTCGCGATTCACCGGCCGGACGCTGAGGTGCGCCGGCTGATCGCGGCGGCCTGCGAGCCGCCGCCGCTCAGCCGCTGCGTGCTCGACGGCGCGGTGACCCACACGCTCTGGCCGATCGACGGCACGGGCGAGATCGAGGCGCTGGCGGCGCGCTTCAATGCGATCGGCGCGCTCTACATCGCCGACGGCCACCACCGTGCCGCCGCAGGCCGCACGGCGTGTCGCGCGGCGGGCGGGCCGGACCCCCGCCTGCTCACAGTGAACTTCCCCGTCGACGAGGTGCGGATCCTCGGCTATCACCGCATCGTGCGGGGGCTGAACGGGCTGACGCCGGCGGTGTTCCTGCAGGCCGTCGGCACCGCGCTGCGCTGCGAGCCGGCGGATGCCCCGGTGGAGCCTGCGCGGCCGGCCACGTTCGGCATGTACGTGGACGGCCGCTGGTACAGCCTCGCGGCCGACGAGCGGGAGCGAAACACGGCCTCGGTGGTGGACCGGCTCGACGTCTCGATCCTCGCGCGCCTGGTGCTGGGTCCCGTTCTCGGCGTCGGCGATCCGAGGCTCGATGCGCGCATCGACTTCGTGGGCGGCGGGCGCGGCGCGGCAGCGCTCGCCGCGGCGGTCGACGGCGGCGAGGCCTCGGTCGCCTTCTCCCTCCATCCGACCTCCGTCGACGACCTCATGGCGGTCGCCGACGCCGGCGCGATCCTGCCGCCGAAGACCACCTGGTTCGAACCCAAGCTCGCCGACGGACTGCTCTCGCTGGTCCTGTCCTGACGCCGCGCATGCACGCCGAAGCCCGGGACCGGCCCTCGATACTGGTGATCGGCGGCCCGACGGCGAGCGGCAAGTCGGCGCTCGCGGCCGATGCCGCCCGGCGCGTCGGCGGCGTGGTGGTCAACGCCGACAGCATGCAGCTCTATCGGGACCTGCCGATCCTGACATCGTGGCCAGACGAAGACCTCCGCGCGCGCGCGCCGCACCGGCTCTACGGCGTGCTCGACGGCGCGGAGCGCTGCTCGGCCGGGCGCTGGCGCGCCCTGGCGATGGCGGAAAGCGAGCAAGTCTACGCAGACGGCGCGCTGCCGATCCTGGTGGGGGGCACGGGGTTCTACCTCAGGGCGCTGCTCGAAGGCCTCGCGCCGGTGCCGGCCATACCAGAGCACGTGCGCGAGAGGGCCCGCGCGCTGCTTGCGCAGGACGGCAGCGCCGCCCTGCACGCGCGCCTCGCCCGGCGCGATCCCGAGGCGGCGCGGCGGCTCGAGCCCGGCGACAGCCAGCGGATCATGCGGGCCTACGAGGTGATCGAGGCAACCGGCCGCTCGCTGCTCTCTTGGCAGGAGGAGCGGCACGAGCGCTATGCGGGCCGCGCGGCCGTGCTCGTCCTCGAGCCGCCCCGCGAGGCGCTCTACGACGCCTGCAACGCGCGCTTCGATCGCATGATGGCGGCGGGCGCGCTCGACGAGGCGGCGCGGCTGCTCGCGCGCGGTCTCGATCCCGGCCTGCCGGTGATGAAGGCGGTCGGCCTTCGCGCCCTGCTCGATCATCTCGCGGGCAAGAGTCCGCTGGAGCGTGCGGTCGTGCTGGGCCGCCAGGCGACGCGGCGCTACGCCAAGCGCCAGACCACCTGGTTCCGCACCCAGATGCCCGGTCAGGCCCGGATGCCGGACCGTTACCATGCGGAATCGAAACGGGAATCCCTTGCCCTGGTCGAGCGGCTGCTATTGACCGGCACCGGGTGAGCGACTACTGTCCGCCGACCGACACGGGCGCGCTCGTGCGCACGGTCGGGGGCCGACCGACCCTCCCGCCGGAGAGAGGGCTGGTTGCGCATGCGCGCAGGAAGGAGATCGTCGTGACATCGGAAGCCGCGGATCACGCCTCGGCCGAGCTGACCGGGGCCGAGCTGGTCGTCCGCACCCTGGTCGATCTCGGCGTCGACGTGGTGTTCGGCTACCCCGGCGGCGCGGTGCTGCCGATCTACGACGCCATCTTCAAGCAGAACGAGCTGCGCCACATCCTGGTGCGGCACGAGCAGGGCGCGGTCCACGCGGCCGAGGGCTATGCGCGCTCCACCGGCAAGGTGGGCACGGTGCTGGTCACCTCCGGCCCCGGCGCCACCAACAGCGTCACCGGGCTCACCGATGCGCTCATGGACAGCATCCCGGTCGTCTGCCTCACAGGCCAGGTGCCGACCCACATGATCGGCAACGACGCCTTCCAGGAAGCCGACACGGTGGGGATCACGCGCCCCTGCACCAAGCACAACTACCTGGTCAAGGAGGTCGACCGGCTCTGCTCGACGATCCGCGAGGCTTTCCATATCGCGAGCGCAGGCCGGCCCGGCCCGGTGGTCGTCGATCTGCCGAAGGACGTGGTGATGGCCAAGGCGCCCTATGAGGAAGCCAGGGCGCCGGGCAACGGCCTGGACCATCGCTCCTACCGGCCGCAGCGGGAGCCCGACGCGGACGCGGTCAAGCGCACGGTCGAGCTGATGGCCGCCGCCAGGCGCCCGCTCTTCTATGCCGGCGGCGGCGTCATCAACGCCGGCCCCGGTGCCGCGCAGAGCCTCTCGGCGCTGGTGCGGCGCACCGGCTTCCCGATCACCAACACGCTCATGGGGCTCGGCTGCTATCCGGGCTCCGACCCGCTCTTCCTCGGCATGCTGGGGATGCACGGCACCTACGAAGCCAACATGGCGATGGCCGAGTGCGACCTGATGATCGCGGTCGGCGCCCGCTTCGACGATCGCGTCACCGGCCGCCTCGCCGATTTCTCGCGCGGCTCGACCAAGGTACAGATCGACATCGACCCCTCGTCCATCAACAAGAACGTGCCGGTGGACGTCGCCATCCTCGGCGACGCGGGGCTCGCGGTCGACGCCATCGCGGCCGAGTGGGAGGCGGGCGGCGCGGCGGCCGACGCCGAGGCGCTGGCGGCGTGGTGGCGGCAGCTCGATGCGTGGCGCGGGCGCGACTGCCTGCGCTACAAGGGCTCCAACAGCTCCATCAAGCCGCAATACGCGCTCCAGCGGCTCTACGAAGCGACCAAGGGGCGGGACGCCTACTTCACCACCGAGGTGGGCCAGCACCAGATGTGGGCGGCCCAGTTCCTCAAGTTCGAGGAGCCCAACCGCTGGATGACCTCCGGCGGGCTGGGCACCATGGGCTACGGCTTTCCTGCGGCGATGGGCGTGCAGGTGGCCCATCCCGATTCGCTCGTCATCGACATCGCCGGCGAGGCCTCGCTCCTCATGGTCATTCAGGAGCTCTCCACCATGGTGCAGTACCGGCTGCCGGTGAAGACCTTCCTGCTCAACAACGAATACATGGGCATGGTGCGCCAGTGGCAGGAGTTCTTCCACGGCGGCCGCTACGCCGAGAGCTACATGGATTCGCTGCCGGATTTCGTGAAGCTGGCGGAATCGTTCGGCGCAACCGGGCTCCGGGCCCGCCGGCCCGAGGAGGTGGACGACGTGATCCGGGCCATGATCGAGACGCCGGGGCCGGTGATCGCCGACATTCTCGTGGACAAGGAAGAGAACGTCTATCCGATGATCCCGGCCGGCGCCGCGCACTACGAGATGAAGCTCGGGCCCGAGCACGGCGAGCTCGAGGAGCGCTCCGAAGACGGGATGGTGCTCGTCTAGGATCCCGGACACCGACCGATGACGCCAATCGCCAAGCCGCCGTCCGGCACGCCAGTACGCCGGACGCGCCGCGCCGGACGCCGCTAGGCGGCCGGGAGGAACGGCCGTGGACGAGACTGCCGAGCGCCGCACGCTGTCGGTGCTGGTCGAGAACGAGCCCGGCGTGCTGGCGCGGGTCATCGGCCTCTTCTCAGGCCGCGGCTACAACATCGAGAGCCTGACCGTCGCCGAGGTCGAGCGCGACCAGCGCCTCTCGCGCATCAACCTGGTGACCTCGGGCTCGCCCATGGTCATCGAGCAGATCAAGGCGCAGCTCGATCGCCTGGTGCCGATCCACAAGGTCTCCGACCTCGGCACCGAGGGCCCCTACATCGAGCGCGAGCTCGCCCTGATCAAGGTCGTCGCCACCGGCGAGAAGCGGGTCGAATCGCTCAGGATCGCGGATATCTTCCGCGCCCATGTGGTGGACAGCGAGATCGATTCGTTCGTGTTCGAGATGACCGGCAACGGCGACAAGATCGACGCCTTCATCCGGCTGATGACCCCGCTCGGCCTGACCGAGATATCGCGCACCGGCGTGGTCGCGATCTCGCGCGGCAAGGGGTCGATCTGACCGACGCGGCGGCCGGCCGCAGACAACACCCAATCAGCCTATCGGGAGAGAGCACGATGCGGGTCTACTACGATCGCGATGCCGACCTGAACCTCATCAAGTCGAAGAAGGTGTCGATCATCGGCTACGGCAGTCAGGGCTTCGCGCACGCGAACAACCTGAAGGAGAGCGGGGTCGCCGACGTCGCCGTCGGGCTCAGGCCGGGGTCGACGAGCGCGGCCAAGGTCGAGGCCGCCGGGCTCACGGTCATGGACATCGAGGAAGCCGCCCGGTTCGGCGACGTGGTGATGATCCTCACCCCGGACGAGCTGCAGCGCCAGCTCTATGCCGACGTGCTGCACGGCGCCATGAAGGAGGGCGCGGCGCTGGCCTTCGCCCATGGGCTGAACATCCACTTCCGCCTGATCGAGCCCCGGCCCGATCTCGACGTCTTCATGGTGGCGCCCAAGGGGCCGGGGCATACGGTGCGCTCGGAATACCAGCGCGGCGGCGGCGTCCCCTGCCTGCTGGCGCTGGCGCGGGATGCATCCGGCAATGCCAAGGAGATCGGCCTCTCCTATGCGGCCGGAATCGGCGGCGGCCGCGCCGGCATCATCGAGACCAGCTTCCGCGAGGAGGTGGAGACCGACCTCTTCGGCGAGCAGGTGGTGCTCTGCGGCGGCCTCACCTCGCTCATCACCGCCGCCTGGGAGACCCTGGTGGACGCCGGCTACGCGCCCGAGATGGCCTATTTCGAGTGCCTGCACGAGGTGAAGCTGATCGTCGACCTGATGTACGAGGGCGGCATCGCCAACATGCGCTACTCGATCTCCAACACCGCCGAGTACGGCGACTACACGCGGGGGCCGCGGGTGGTCGACGAAAACACCCGGGCGCGGATGAAGCAGATCCTCGCCGACATCCAGAACGGCCGCTTCACCACCGAATGGATGACCGAGAACGCGGCCGGCCAGTCCTCCTTCAAGGCGATGCGCGCGCGCGCGGCCGAGCACCCGATCGAGGAGGTGGGCGAGCGGCTCAGGGCGATGATGCCGTGGATCGCCGAGGCCCGGCTGGTGGACCGCAGCAAGAACTGAGGCCCCGCCGCGGCCGGATGGGCGCAGGCGGGCAGCGACAATATTATTGCCTAGCCCAATGAGTTGGGCGTAAAAGGTGCGTGGCCGCGGCGATTCTGCGTCGCGCCGCGCCGGTGGGTTGCCGAATTCGTGCAGGCAGGGTCTGGGGCATGGTCCGATGATGGCATCGTGGGAGAACGAGCCGAAGGGCACGCCCGAGGTGTGCGAAGCGGCGGCCGCGGCAGGTCTCACCCCAGGCGGGCGGCGACTTAGCTGCCCCTGAGCGGTGCGTCGCGCGCGATCGACCACCGTCCAGGGGAGCGCGATGACCATCGTAGCCGCCGGGGTGAAGGGGTGCCCGCCATGACCGACACAGGGAACCGAGTCCGAATATTCGATACGACGATGCGCGACGGCGAGCAGTCGCCGGGCGCGTCGATGAATCTCGAGGAGAAGCTCAGGATCGCCGAGGTCCTCGAGGAGATGCGGGTCGACGTGATCGAGGCCGGCTTCCCCATCGCATCGAACGGCGATTTCGAGGCGGTGCGCGAGGTCGCCAAGGTGGTGAAGGAGAGCACCGTCTGCGGTCTCGCCCGCGCCGGCCGGCGCGACATCGACCGGGCGGCCGAGGCGCTGGCGCCGGCGCGTTCCGGGCGCATCCACACCTTCATCTCCACCAGCCCGCTCCACATGCGCGTCAAGCTGCAGATGGAGCCGGACGCCGTGCATGCGGCGGTGATCGACAGCGTGTCTTACGCGCGCAAGTTCACCGACGATGTCGAGTGGTCCTGCGAGGACGGCTCGCGCACCGAGCACGACTTCCTCTGCCGCTGCGTCGAATCCGCGATCAAGGCCGGCGCCGGCACCATCAACATCCCCGATACCGTCGGCTACGCGGTGCCGGACGAGTTCGCGGCGCTGATCGCCATGCTGCTGGACCGGGTGCCCAATATCGACAAGGCGGTGCTCAGCGTGCATTGCCACAACGATCTCGGCCTCGCGGTCGCCAACTCGCTCAGCGCCGTGCAGGCGGGCGCGCGCCAGGTGGAATGCACCATCAACGGGCTCGGCGAGCGCGCCGGCAACGCCGCGATGGAAGAGATCGTCATGGCGCTGCGCACGCGCAACGACCTGCTCGATTACGAGACCGGCATCAGGACCGAGAGCATCATGCACGCTTCGCGTCTGGTCTCGGCGGTCACCGGCTTCGTGGTGCAGCCGAACAAGGCGATCGTGGGCGCCAACGCCTTCGCCCACGAGGCGGGAATCCACCAGGACGGCGTGCTGAAGGACGCGCAGACCTACGAGATCATGACGCCCGAATCGGTCGGTCTGGTGCAGTCGACGCTGGTCATGGGCAAGCATTCGGGCAGGCATGCCTTCCGCGAGAAGCTGCGCAGCCTGGGCTACACCGAGCTCGGCGACAACGCGCTTCAGGAAGCGTTCGTGCGCTTCAAGGATCTCGCCGACAAGAAGAAGGAACTTTTCGACGAGGACATCATCGCGCTCGTCGACACCGAGGTCGCCGGCGCGAACGACCGTATCCGCTTCGGCTCGCTTGCCGTCTCCTGCGGCTCGTCGGGGCCGCAGGAAGCCTCGCTGACGCTCGCCATCGACGGCGAGGAGGCGGAGGCGCGCGCCACCGGCAACGGCCCCGTCGATGCGGCGTTCAACGCAATCAAGGCGATCTACCCGCACGAGGCCAGGCTCCAGCTCTATCAGGTCCACGCAGTGACGGAGGGCACCGACGCCCAGGCCGAGGTGAGCGTGAGGCTGGAGGAGGACGGGCGCACGGTGAACGGGCAGAGCGCGCACATCGACACCATCGTGGCCTCGGTGCTGGCCTACGTGCACGCGCTCAACAAGCTTCTGGTCAAGCGCGAGAAGTCGGCTCCGGAGGCATTGTCGGCATGAACGACGGCGGCGGGCGGCGGCCGATACCCTTACGCTCCGCCGCCGTCTGAGAGGAGAAGCGGCGCATGTTCTCTAAGTTGCTCGGGTTCCTGTCCGCCGACATGGCGATCGACCTGGGAACGGCGAACACGCTCGTCTACGTGAAGTCCCAGGGGATCGTCCTCGACGAGCCCTCGGTGGTGGCGCTCACCACCTGGAAGGGCAAGAAGCAGGTTCTCGCGGTCGGCAACGAGGCGAAGCAGATGCTCGGCCGCACGCCCGGAAACATCGAGGCGATCCGCCCCCTGAGAGACGGAGTCATTGCCGACTTCGAGGTGGCGGAGGACATGATCAAGCACTTCATCCGCAAGGTGCACAACCGGCGCAGCTTCGCCAGCCCTCAGGTCATCATCTGCGTGCCGTCCAGCTCCACTGCCGTCGAGCGGCGAGCGATCCAGGAATCGGCGGAGAGCGCCGGCGCCCGCCGCGTGTTCCTGATCGAGGAGCCGATGGCGGCCGCCATCGGCGCGAACCTGCCGGTGACGGAACCTACCGGCTCGATGGTCGTCGACGTGGGCGGCGGCACCACCGAGGTCGCCGTGCTCTCGCTCGGCGGCATCGTCTATTCGCGCTCGGTGCGCGTCGGCGGCGACAAGATGGACGAGAGCATCATCGCCTACGTGCGCCGCACCCATAACCTGCTGCTCGGCGAGGCGAGCGCCGAGCGGATCAAGAAGGACCTGGGCTCGGCCTGTCCGCCGGAGGACGGCGACGGCGAGACGCTCAACATCAAGGGCCGCGATCTGATGAACGGCGTGCCCAAGGAAATCGTCATCTCCAAGCGGCAGATATCGGAGAGCCTCGCTGAGCCGGTCGGCGCCATCATCGACGCCGTCAAGGTCGGGCTGGAGAACACCGCGCCGGAGCTCGCGGCCGATATCGTCGACAAGGGCATCGTGCTGACGGGCGGAGGCGCGCTGCTGGGCAACCTCGACTACGTGTTGCGCCACGCGACCGGGCTGCCTGTTTCGATCGCCGACCAGGCCCTGCGATGCGTCGCTCTCGGGACCGGACGATGCCTCGAAGAGATGAAGGTCTTGAAGCACGCCCTACACGAGACATATTAGACACCCAGCTTCGCGGCCTCCGAGTCGGGGAGGCTGCGTGTCGCATGGAGGTCTGAGTGAGGGTTGGCCGCGGTCGCCATCTCGTTCTGGCCGTGCCGGGGAGGGCATTCGCCCAACGCTTCGCTTACGCGATCCTGGCGTGTGCCGCGATCACGCTCATGATCATCAGCCAGGCGGAGCCTCGTCTGGTTGAGACGCTGCGGGTCGGCGTGGCCGATGCCGTGGCTCCGGTCTTTAGTTTCTTCTCGCGCCCGGCAACGACGATCGCCGACGGCGTGGACGAGCTTGGCGGCATGCTGGTCGTGCACGAGCGCAACGAGCGCCTCGAGAGCGACAACGCCACGCTCCGCAAGTGGCAGGCGGTGGCCGAGCAGCTCGGCTACGAGAACGAGATGTTCCGCCGGCTGCTCAAGGTGGTGCCGGACCAGCGGACGCAATTCGTCACCGCCCGGGTCATCGCCGATTCGGGTGGGCCGTTCATCCACATGGTGATGGTCAACGCCGGCCAGTCCCACGGCGTCCGCCGGGGCCAGGCGGTGGTCAACCACGACGGGCTGGTGGGCCGCGTGCTGGAGGCCGGCGAGCACACGGCGCGGATCCTCCTGCTCACGGACCTGAACTCGCGTATCCCGGTGGTCCTCGAGGAGAGCCGCGACCGCACCATCCTGCGCGGCGACAACAGCCCGCATCCCTATCTCGCCTTCCTCGCGACAGGGGCGCAGGTGAAGCCCGGCGACCGGATCGTGACATCGGGAGAAGGCGGCATGTTCCCGCCGGCGCTGGATGTCGGGATCGTGTCTGCGGTCGACAAGGACCGCGCCACCGTGCATCCCTTCGTGGTGTGGGAGCGGCTCGACTACGTCACGATCCTCGACTACGTGGTGCCGGGCGTCTTCCCCGAAACGCGCCGCGCCGAGCGCACCGGGAGCCTCCAGTGATGAGCGACTGGGTGCTGCGGGCCGGTCGCTCGCTGCGCGGCCTGATCCCGGTGACCGTCACGGTGGCGCTGGTCTTCGCCGGATCGCTCCCCTGGAGGCTGCCCGCCTTCGTCGAGGTCACGCCGGCGTTCGCCGCGATGGCGGTCTTCTACTGGACCATCTACCGGCCGGAGCGGCTCCCCTACGTGGCGACCTTCGCCATCGGCGTGCTGCAGGACCTGCTTGCCGGCACGCCGCTCGGCATGACGGCGCTGGTGCTGCTCATCGTTCAGGGAGTCGTCGCCTCGCAGCGCACCTTCTTCCGCGGCAAGCCGTTTCTCGTGGTCTGGTGGGGCTTCGCCATGGTGATGCCGGCGGCAGGACTGCTCGGCTGGGCCATCGCCTCGGCCTGCTTCGGCACGCTCGTCCCGTTGCTCCCGATCATCGTGCAGATCGTCATCACCGTGCTCGTCTTCCCGGTATTCGCGGTGTTCTTCCGGCCTCTCGGCGTGCTGGCCACGCCACGGCCCGGCTGAGATGCGGGGCGAGACGGGCCGCGCCAACCTGTTCACGCGCCGCGCGTTCATCGTGGGCGGCGCGCAGGCGCTGCTCACGGCCGGCCTCGCCGGACGCCTCTATCAGCTCCAGGTCGTCGAGTCCGAGCGCTACACGGTGCTCGCCGACGAGAATCGGATCAACATGCAGCTCCTGCCGCCGGCACGGGGACGGATCTTCGACCGCTTCGGCCGGATTCTCGCGGAGAACCGGCTGAACTACCGGCTGGTCGTGGTGCCGGAGGCGGCGCTGGACCTCGACGCCGCGTTGAGCAAGATCGCGGCGCTGGTGACGATCGAGGACCACGACCGCGAGCGGGTGCTGCGCGAGGCCCGGCGCAAGGAAGTATTCGTCCCCATCATGGTTCGCGAGAACCTGACCTGGGAGGAGGTCTCCCAGATCGAGGTCAACGCGCCGGACCTGCCTGGGGTGATGATCGACGTCGGCCGGCGACGCCTCTACGCCTTCGGCGCGGACACGGTCCACATCGTCGGCTACGTGGGCGCCGTCACCGAATCCGAGCTGACGGACGATCCGCTCCTGTCGCTCCCCGATTTCCGCATCGGCAAGAACGGCGCCGAGAAGACGCTGGAGACCTCCCTGCGCGGCGAGGCCGGCGCCCGCCAGGTCGAGGTCAACGCCTACGGCCGTGTCATCCGCGAGCTCGGCCGCAGGGCCGGCCGGCCCGGCGACGACCACATGCTGACCGTCGACCTCGGGCTGCAGCAGTATGTCGCGGCCCGCTTCGGCGACGAGAGCGGGTCGGCCGTGGTTCTCGACATCCATTCCGGCGAGATACTGGCCCTGGCGTCGCTGCCCAGCTACGACCCCAACATGTTCACCGCCGGCATCAGCAACCAGCAGTGGCGGGAGCTGATCAGCCATCCGCGTTTCCCGCTCAGCAACAAGTCGATCACCGGGCAGTATTCGCCGGGCTCCACCTTCAAGATGATCGTGGCGCTGGCCGCGCTCGAAGGCGGCGAGGTGAGCCCCGGTCACAGATTCTACTGCCCTGGGTATCTCGAGCTCGGGAACCGGCGGTTCCGCTGCTGGCGGCGCCATGGTCACGGCCACGTCGCCATGGTGAAGGGCCTGACGCAGTCGTGCGACGTCTACTTCTACGAGGTGGCCAAGCGCGTCGGCATCGACCGCATCGCCGCGATGGCGGAGCGCTTCGGCTTCGGCAGGACGCTCGACATCGAGCTGCCGGGGGAGAAGCCGGGCCTCGTGCCGACGAGCGACTGGAAGCTCGCCGCCATCGGCGAGCCCTGGCAGGGCGGCGAGACGCTGGTGGTCGGCATCGGCCAGGGCTATCTGCTGACCACGCCGCTCCAACTCGCGGTGATGGTCGCGCGCATCGCCAATGGGGGTATCGCGGTTCAGCCCCGCATCCTCGGCGAGACCATCCGCGACGGGCAGCCGCTCGCGCCGGAGCGCCCGGCGTTCCCCACCATGGGGATGTCGCCCGCCCACCTCGACATCGTCCGCGAAGGCATGCTGAACGTGGTGAACGACCCCGAGGGGACAGCCTATCGTGCCCGTATCGAGGAGCCCACGCTCGCCATGGCCGGCAAGACCGGCAGCGTGCAGGTGCGGCGGATCTCCGAAAGCGAGCACCGCTCCGGCGTGGTCAAGAACGAGGACCGCCCGTGGAAGGAGCGCGACCACGCGCTCTTCGTCGCCTATGCGCCGATCGAGCGGCCCCGCTACGGCGTCGCGGTCGTCGTCGAGCACGGGGGCAGCGGGGGCTCCGTCGCAGCCCCGATCGCGCGCGACATCCTGCGTGAGGTCCAACGCCGTGACCCGTCCGCGCGCGCCCCCTTGCTCGCCCCCGCGGTCCGACCGAGCGAGTCCGCCTGATGGCGCAGCTGGAGATCAGAAGCCATCGGGGCTTCCGGCTCGCCGAGCGCCTTCTGAGGCTCGACTGGCTCCTGGTGGTCCTGGTCTGCGCCCTCGGCGCGGTCGGCATCGGGATGCTGATCTCGGCCGCTGGCGGCACCACTGAGCCCTGGGCGGCGCGCCAGATCGTCTGGTTCGGTGCCGGCCTCGTCGTGATGCTCGCGGTGGCGGTGATCGACATCGGCTTCTGGCTGCGCGCCGCATACACCATCTACGGCCTCGCCTTCATCCTGCTGGTGAGCGTCGAGCTGCTGGGCGCGGCGGTGATGGGCGCGCAGCGCTGGATCGACATCGGCGTGATCCAGCTGCAGCCGTCGGAACTGATGAAGATCGCACTGGTGCTGGCGCTCGCGCGCTATTTCCACGGCATCCCGCTGGACGCGCTGGGCCGCATCCGGATCTACATCCCGCCGCTCCTGATGATCCTGGCGCCGGCTGCGCTGATCCTGCGCCAGCCGGACCTGGGCACGGCGCTGCTGCTGGCGCTCGGCGGCGGGATCATGCTGTTCCTGGCGGGGCTCAAGGCGTGGAAGATGGGCGTGGCCGTGGCCGTCGTGCTCGGCTCCGGGCCGGTCGTCTGGCAGTTCCTGCACGACTACCAGAAGGCGCGCATCCTGACCTTCTTCGATCCGGAGGCGGACCCGCTCGGCGCGGGCTATCACATCCTGCAATCGAAGATCGCGCTGGGCTCCGGCGGGCTCTTCGGCAAGGGCTATCTCCAGGGGACCCAGAGCCACCTCAATTTCCTGCCCGAGAAGCAGACCGACTTCATCTTCACGATGATGGCGGAGGAGCTCGGCTTCTTCGGCGTGACCGGCGTTCTGTTGCTCTACCTGGCGATCGCCACCTACGGCGTGGTGATTTCTTCGCGCAGCAACAACCACTTCGGCCGCCTGCTCGGCATGGGCATGACGGTCACGTTCTTCTTCCACGTGTTCTTCAACGTCGCGATGGTGATCGGCCTGATCCCCATCGTCGGCCTGCCGCTGCCGCTGATCTCCTATGGCGGCAGCGCCATGCTGAGCCTGATGCTCGGTCTCGGGCTCCTGCTCTGCGTCGGCGTCCACCGCGACGTCGTCATCTCGCGCCGCCCCGCCGGCGGCGGTTCTCCTTAGCGCCGCGCGATCAGACGATCGTGGCCTCCACCCGGCCCAGCCCCTCGATCGCGTAGACGAAGCGGTCGCCCGCCTCCGGGACGCGCGTGGCGAGCGTGCTCCCGGTCATGACAATCATGCCCGCTTCGAGGGCAGTGCCCCGGTCCGCGAGCTGGTTGGCCAGCCAGACCACCGAGTTCAGCGGATTGCCCATGGCCGCGCCCGTGGCCGCCGGCTCCGGCGCTCCGTCGTTGACCGAGAGCGAGGCCGGCGTGGCTGCGAGGTCGAGGGCCTGCCAGTCGCTCTGGCGCGGCCCGAGCACGACGCCGCCGCACCAGGCGTTGTCCATCACGCAGGAGAGCACGTCGAGGTCGCCATAGTCGGCGTTGCGGTCCTCGATCAGCTCGAAGGCGGGCAAGCAGGCGGCGACGCGGTCTCGCGCGTCGTCCTGCGTGAAAGGGCCGTCCCCGGGCCGAAACTCCCGACCGATCTCGACGGCGAGCTCGAACTCGATCGCGAGATGGGCAAAGTCGGCGAGCGCGATCCGCGCCGGCGAGCGATACACCGTGCTCTCGAATATCACGCCGCTGATCGGCTGATCGGCGTTGCACATCGCCCGCATCGCCTCGGAAGTGAGGCCGACCTTGTAGCCGGCGGACGCACCCCGCCCGGCCTCGCTCCAGCGACGGACCAGCAGATTCTGGACGCGGTATCCCTCGTCCAGAGAAGCCGGCCGGTCGGCGCCCCGGATGGGGCGGAAGGGCCGCCCATCGGCATGCTCGGCGAAGAGCCGGTCGGCGAGGGCGGCCGCAGGATCGCGGCTCTCGGTCATGCGCATCCTCCTCGCGAGACGGGTAGATCAGGCGGGCGGGACCAGGGTCAGCCAGCGGTGATCGTCGTTGGAGCGACCGCTGACGATGTCCGCGAAGCGCCGCTGTATGCGCCGCGTGACCGGGCCGATCCCGCCCGGGCCGACGGTGACGTGGTCGACGGAGCGGATCGGCGTGATCTCCGCCGCCGTGCCGGAGAAGAAGAGCTCGTCGGCGCAGTAGAGCAGCTCGCGCGGCATCGGGCACTCGCGAAGCGGCAGGTCGAGGTCGCCGGCGATGGTCATCACCGCGTTCCGCGTGATGCCGGAGAGGTTGCTGCCGTCGATCGGCGGGGTCAGCACGGTGCCGTCCATCACCGCGAAGAGGTTCTGGCCGCTGCCCTCGCTGATCTGGCCGTCGTGAGTGAGCGCGATCGCCTCGACGAAGCCGTTGGCCATGGCCTCGAGCTTGATCAGCTGGGCGTTGTTGTAGTGGCCGGTCGCCTTCGCCATGCCGGGGAAGGTGTTGGGCGCAGCCCGGCTCCAGGAGGAGACGCAGACGTCGACGCCCTTCTCCAGCGCCTCCTCGCCGAGGTAGGCGCCCCACTCCCAGGCGGGAATCCAGGTCTCGATGGGGCTGCCGACGCCGTCCATCCCGATCGCACCGTAGCCGCGCAGGATCACGGGGCGGATGTAGCAGGCGCTGAGCCCGTTGCGGCGGACCAGGGCGAAGCAGGCCTCGGTCAGCGCCCGGTCGTCATAGGCGCACTCCATGCGGTAGATGCGCGCCGAGTTGCGGAGCCGTCTCAGATGCTCGGGCAGGCGGAAGATGGCGGGGCCGGCCGGGGTGTCGTAGCAGCGGATGCCCTCGAAGACCGAGGAGCCGAACTGGACGGCGGTGGAGAGGAGATGGAGGGTGGCATCCCGCCAGCGGACGAATTCCCCGTCGCGCCAGATCCACTCGGTCTCCTTGATCGTCGTGCTCATCGCTTCTCCGGCCAGCTCGATGTCGTGCGGCGATGGCCGATGTTAGCCCGCCTGTCTCGCCGGGGTCACGGCCCGAGACGTCGGGATCGAGTCGGACCGAGCCCTTGGGCGCACGCCGCGCGGAGCCGCTCGGGCCATGACCCTGACGAGAATTCCGGGCTAGAGTCCCCGGCGACGGGCGCCGAGTCGGAGATCGGCCCGCGTGCGTCGTCGACGGGAAGAGTGCGTGAAGAGCAATCCGCTGCAGGCGATCGGCCACGGCGTCCTGGCCCTGTTCGGGGCCATAGGCCGCCTCGCCCTCTTCGCCTTCGAGGCGACCTCGCACTGCGTCCGGCCGCCGCTCTACCCGCGCCTCCTGCTCCGCCAGATGGTGGAGATCGGCTTCTACTCGCTACCGGTCGTGGGTCTGACCGGGCTCTTCGCCGGTATGGTGCTGGCGCTGCAGAGCTACACGGGCTTCTCGCGCTTCTCGGCCGAGAGCACGATCCCGACCGTGGTGGTGCTCTCGATCACGCGGGAGCTGGGGCCAGTGCTCGCCGGCCTCATGGTCGCCGGGCGGGTCGGCGCCGCCATGGCGGCGGAGATCGGCACCATGCGTGTCACCGAGCAGATCGACGCGCTGACCACGCTGTCGACCAATCCGCACAAGTACCTGATCGTGCCGCGCCTCCTCGGCGGCTTCCTGATGCTGCCCTTCCTCGTTCTCGTCGCCGATATCATCGGTGTTCTGGGCGGCTATCTGGTCAGCGTCTACAAGCTCGGCTTCAACGCCGACACCTACATCACCAACACATTCGAGTATCTGGAGACGATGGACGTGGTCTCGGGCCTCGTCAAAGCCGCCGTCTTCGGATATCTGATCGCGCTGATGGGCTGCTACCATGGCTTCCACTCGAAGGGCGGCGCCCAGGGCGTGGGCAAGGCCACCACAAACGCCGTGGTGACCGGCGCCATCCTGGTTCTGATCTTCAACTACATCATCACGGAGGCGTTCTTCGCCCAATGAGCGCGCCGTCGAGCGCCCGCGCCGCGCACGGCGCGAACGAGCCCAAGATCGCCCTTCGCGGCCTGCGCAAGAGGTTCGCCGGCCAGGTGGTGCTCGACGGCCTCGACCTCGAGATCGGGAGCGGGGAGTCGGTGGTGGTGATCGGCTGCTCGGGCGTCGGCAAGTCGGTCATGCTCAAGTGCCTGCTGGGCCTGCTGCACCCGGACGCGGGCAGCGTGACCATCGACGGCGAGGAGCTCGCCGGCAACCGCGCCGCGCGCGAGGCCGCCATGCGCAGGATCGGCATGCTGTTCCAGAACAGCGCGCTCTTCGACAGCCTGCCGGTGTGGGAGAACGTCGCCTTCGGACTGATCCAGGCGCAGGGCATGGCGCGGCGCGAGGCGCGGGATATCGCGATCGAGACCCTGGCCCAGGTCGGTCTCGCCGAGGATTCGGCCGATCTCTATCCGGCCGCGCTCTCGGGCGGCATGCGCAAGCGGGTGGGGCTGGCGCGCGCCATTGCGACCCGGCCGGAGATCATCTTCTTCGACGAGCCGACGACCGGTCTCGACCCGATCATGGCCGACGTGATCAACGACCTGATCGTGGCCTGCACGCGCGAGCTCGGCGCGACCACGCTCACCATCACCCACGACATGACCAGCGCGCGCAAGATCGCCGACCGGATCGCCATGATCCACGACGGCACGATCATCTGGCAGGGCCCGGCCGGCGAGATCGACGAGAGCGGGAACGCCCATGTGGAGCAGTTCATCAACGGACGGGCGGACGGGCCGATCAGGCTTGCGGTCGCCGCCGACGGGCGCGCCTGAGCGGCGCCGGCCGGCCGTGCCGACACCCGGGTAAGGAGACCCATGGCGCGGGCGGAGAAGCGCTTTGTCTGCGACGCCTGCGGCGCCGCGCGGCCCCGCTGGGCCGGGCGCTGCGATGCCTGCGGGGCTTGGAACAGCATCGTCGAGGAGGTGTCGCGCGCAGCCCCGCCGCGCGGGCTGGGGACCGCCAAGGGCCGCCGCATCGAATTCCTGCCCCTCGACGGGCCCGGCGCCGTGCTCGCCCGGCGGGAATGCGGCATCGGCGAGATCGACCGGGTCGTGGGCGGCGGCTTCGTGCCCGGCTCGTCGGTGCTGCTGGCGGGCGATCCCGGCATCGGCAAGTCGACCCTGCTGCTGCAGGCGGCATCGGCCCTGGCCGTGCGCGGCACCCGCGTCGCCTACGTCTCCGGCGAGGAGGGAATCGAGCAGATCCGAATGCGTGCCGCCCGCACCGGCCTCGCCGGCGCGCCAGTCGGGCTCGCGGCGGCGATCGACGTCCGCGACATCCTGACGACGCTGGAGGACGACGCGCCGCCCGACATGGTGGTGGTCGACTCGATCCAGACCATGTATCTCGACACGCTGGATTCGGCGCCGGGAACGGTCGCCCAGGTGCGGGGCGCGGCCCAGGAGCTGATCCGGCTCGCCAAGCGCACGGGCACGGTCCTGGTGCTGGTCGGCCACGTCACCAAGGAGGGGCAGATCGCGGGCCCCCGCGTGCTCGAACACATGGTCGACTGCGTGCTCTATTTCGAGGGCGAGCGCGGCCACCAGTTCCGCATCGTCCGCGCCATCAAGAACCGGTTCGGACCGACCGACGAGATCGGCGTCTTCGAGATGACCGACCGCGGCCTGGTGGAGATCCCCAACCCTTCCAGCCTCTTCGTGGACCCGGAGCGCGGCCCCGTGCCCGGTGCCGCGGTCTTCGCCGGGGTCGAGGGCTCGCGGCCGGTTCTGGTGGAGATCCAGGCCCTGGTGGCGCCCGGACCGGCGGGATCGCCGCGGCGCACCGTGGTCGGCTGGGATGCAGGCCGGCTCGCCATGGTGCTGGCCGTGCTGGAGGCCCGCGCCGGGCTCAGGCTCAGCGTCTGCGACGTCTATCTCAACGTGGCGGGCGGGCTCCGCATCACCGAGCCCGCCGCGGACCTCGCGGTCGCGGCCGCGCTCGCCTCATCGGCTGCGGGCCGGGCGCTCGACCAGGGCGCCGTCATCTTCGGCGAGATCGGGCTGGCCGGCGAGGTCCGGCCGGTGAGCCAGGGCGGCGCCCGGCTCAAGGAGGCCGCGAAGCTCGGCTTCAGCCACGCGCTGGCGCCGGTGCCGGACACGGCCCGCGGCGAGGCGGAGGGTCCGGGAATCGCGGTGACGCGGCTCACCCATGTACGAGACCTGGTGGCGCTCTTTCCCGCGTCGCTCGAGACGCCCTGACGATCGCGAGAGAATGGAAGACCTGCCGGTCAATCTCATCGACATCCTGGTGGCGCTGATCATCATCCTTTCGGCGCTGCTCGCCTTCGGGCGCGGGGCGGCGCGCGAGTTGCTCGGCATCGGCGCCTGGGTCGGCGCCGGCCTTGCCACCTTCTTCGCCTTCCCCCACACCCGGCCGATCGCCCGCGACCTGATCACTTCATCCACGCTGATCGCCGACGTGGTCGCCGGCCTCGCGGTCTTCGTCGTCGTCCTGATCGTGCTCACGATCGTCAACCAGCTCATCTCGGGCCGCATCCAGCGCAGCCGGGGCGGGGCGCTGGACCGCACGCTCGGCTTCATCTTCGGAATCCTGCGCGGCGCGGCATTGGTCTGCATCGCCTACATGCTGTTCGGCTCGGTGGTGCAGCAAAGCGACTGGCCGCCGTGGGTCGACGAGGCCAGGACCTTGCCCTATATCAAGCAGGGAGTCGCCGCGCTTCGCGAGGTGGTGCCGGAGGAAGTCGCAGACGAAGGCACCAGACACATCGAGGAGACCTTCGACGATGGCCGCGAGCGAAGCGTGCGGGAGCTCACCGAGCCCGTTCCCGCAAACCAGCCGGAAGAGGAAAGCGAGACCGGCTACAGCGGCGGCGAGCGGCAGCAGCTCGACGGGCTGAGCGAAAGCGTCGAGTGATGAACGCACCCCGGACAGGCAACGGGCCGAGCGAGGACAAGCTGCGCGAGGAGTGCGGCGTCTTCGGCATATTCGGGCACCCCGACGCCGCCGCCCACGCGGCGCTCGGTCTGCATGCGCTGCAGCACCGGGGGCAGGAATCGGCCGGCATCGTCAGCACCGACGGCACCCTCTTCCATTCGCACCGGGCGCTGGGAAAGGTCGGCGACATCTTCTCCTCGGGCGAGGTGATCGACGCCCTGGAGGGCCGCGCGGCGATCGGCCACAACCGCTATTCCACCCAGGGCGCACCCGAAGTGCGCAACATCCAGCCGCTCTTCGCGGACCTCGCCACCGGCGGGCTCAGCATCGCGCACAACGGGAACCTCACCAACGCGCTCTCGCTGCGCGCCGATCTCGTCTCGCGCGGCTGCATCTTCCAGTCCACCTCCGACACCGAGACGATCGTCCACCTGATCGCCATCAGCCGGCGCGCACGCCTCGTCGAGCGCATGATCGAGGCGCTGGGCAGGGTGCACGGCGCCTATTCGCTGGTGGCGCTCACCGGGGATTCGCTGATCGGCGTACGGGACCCCCACGGCGTGCGCCCGCTGGTGCTGGGCCAGCTCGACGGCGCGACGATCCTGGCGTCGGAGACCGTGGCCTTCGACATCATCGGCGCCCGCCACGTCCGCGACATCGAGCCGGGCGAGCTGGTGATCATCACCGACGCAGGCGTGGAGAGCGTGAAGCCCTTCCGCCCCGCCGGGCGGCGCTTCTGCGTCTTCGAGTACATCTACTTCGCGCGGCCCGACAGCGTGGCCGAGGGAATCGGAGTCTACGAGGCGCGGCAGCGCATCGGCGCCGAGCTCGCCCGCGAGGCGCCGGCCGCGGCAGACGTGGTGGTGCCGGTCCCCGATTCGGGCGTGCCGGCAGCGATCGGCTATGCCGCGCAGGCGGACCTTCCGTTCGAGCTCGGCATCATCCGCAACCACTATGTCGGGCGCACCTTCATCGAGCCGACCGACCGGATCAGGCATCTCGGCGTCAAGCTCAAGCACAACGCCAACCGCCAGATCCTGAAGGGTCGGCGGGTCGTGCTCGTCGACGACAGCATCGTGCGCGGCACGACGTCGACCAAGATCGTGGAGATGGTGCGCTCGGCAGGCGCGGCGACGGTCCACATGAGGATCGCGAGTCCGCCGACGGCGCATCCCTGCTTCTACGGTGTCGATACGCCGGCGCACGAGCAGCTTCTGGCCGCGCGCCACGACGTGGCCGCGATGGCGCGCTCCATCGGCGTGGACAGCCTGGCCTTCATCTCGATCGACGGCCTCTACCGCGCCATGGGCGAGCCGGGGCGCGACCCCGCGCGCCCGCAGTACTGCGACGCCTGCTTCTCCGGCGACTATCCCATCGCGCTCTTGGATCAACAGGGCGACGAGCCGCCGGCGCAGCTCTCTCTGCTCGCCGAGAGCGGCTAGCCGACATCATGGCGCCACCGCGCCTCGACGGCCGGATCGCTCTCGTGACCGGCGCCTCGCGCGGCATCGGTGCCGCCGTCGCCCGCCGCTTCGCCGCCGAGGGGGCGCGCCTCGTCCTCGTCGCCCGCACCACGGGCGGCCTGGAGGAGGTGGACGACGCCGTGCAGCGCGCCTCCGGCGAGACCGCGACGCTGGTGCCGATGGACCTCCGCGACGGGGAGCGGATCGACCGGCTCGGCGCGGCGCTCGCCGAGCGTTTCGGCCGCCTCGATGTCCTCGTCGCCAACGCGGGCATGCTGGTCCAGCTCAGTCCGGTCGGCCACCATGCGCCGGAAGACTGGGAAGCGACGCTCGCGCTCAACCTCGGCGCCAACTGGCGGCTGATCCGCAGTCTCGACCCCCTGCTGCGCGCGTCTCCGGCCGGCCGGGCGATCTTCGTCACCGCCGCCCCCGCCAGGGACGCATCCGCCTTCTGGGGCGCCTATGCCGCGAGCAAGGCGGGCCTCGAGGCGCTGGTCCGCTGCTACGCGGCCGAGACCCGGCGCAGCGCACTCCGGGTCAACCTGCTCGATCCCGGCCCGGTGGCGACGGCTCTGCGCCGCCGCGCCTATCCGGGCGAGGACCCGAGCCGCCTGCCCGCACCCGACGCGGTCACCGAGGCCTTCGTCGCGCTCGCCGAGGACTCGTGCACGATGCACGGCGAACGCGTCGGCCCGGCCTGAACCGGGGTCCTCACCAAGAAGGAGCGTGCGAGAGCCATGAAGATCGGGATCGTCGGCGCCGGCGCCATGGGCTGCGTCTATGCGGCGCTCATGGCCGATGCCGGCAACGAGGTCTGGGCCATCGACACCTGGCAGGCCCATGTCGACGCGATGGCGGCGAACGGTCTCCGGCTCGAAGGCGCGAGCGGCGACCGCACGGTGGCGCTGGGCGCCACCAGCGATCCGGCCGCCGTCGGCCCCTGCGACCTCGTCATCATCGCCACCAAGGCGCCGCAGGTGGAGGAGGCGGCTGCCGGCGCGCGCGCCCTGCTCGGCCCGGAGACCCCGGTGCTGACCATCCAGAACGGCCTCGGCAGCGCCGCCAGGGTCGCCCGCATCATGGGCGCGGAACGCGTCATCATCGGGGTGGTGGGCGGCTTCGGCGCCTCGATCAAGGCGCCGGGCCACGCTCATCACAACGGCATGGAGCTGGTACGGCTTGGCGAGGCGAACGGCGCGGTGACGCCCCGGCTGGAGCGCATCGCCGCGCTCTGGCGGGAGTCCGGCTTCACCGTCAGGTGCTTCGACGACATCGACCAGCTCGTCTGGGAGAAGCTGATCTGCAACGTCTGCTACAGCGGCACGGCGGCGCTGACCGGGCTCACGGTGGGCGAGATCATGGCCGATGCGGACGCCTGGCCCATCGCGTCCGGCTGCGCCGCCGAGGCATTCCGTGTCGCGCGCGCACGCGGCGTCCGCCTCGACTTCGAGGAGCCCGTCGCCTACGTGCGCGACTTCGGCGCCAAGATCCCCGGCGCACGTCCCTCGATGCTGCTGGACCACCTCGCCGGCCGCCGCTCGGAGATCGACGCCATCAACGGTGCGATCCCGCCGGAGGCTCTGGCGCTCGGCCTCGAAGCGCCCTACAACACGCTCGTCTCGGCGCTGATCCGGGCCAAGGAGAGGGGCTTCCGCGGGCCGCCGGACGAGCAGCAGTAGACCCATGCAGCAATCGGATCGGGAGCGACCATGACCGCCGCCGACCTCAGAGACCTGATCGAGGGCTTTCGCCGCCTCTCCACCGCCAACGTCTCGGACGGCCTCGACCGCGCCGGTATCGCCGGCGCACCGCACGGCATCGGCCCGCTGTGGGACAGCTGCGCCAGGATCGTCGGCCCCGCCGCGACGCTGAAGCTGATGCCCGTGGGCGAGGCCGAGGAATCGCCCGTGCTCGGCACGCTCGAGGCGGTCAAGCGGGGCAATCCCGGCGACGTGCTGGTGATCGACCAGGGCGGGCGGATGGACGTGAACAGCTATGGCGGCGTCGCCGGCTTCACCACCCGGCACTTCGGCCTCGTCGGCACGGTGATCGACGGCGTCACCCGCGACATCGACGAGTACAAGGCGCTGAACCTGCCGGTCTACGGCCGGGGCTTCATCCAGCAGTCGATCCGTAACCGCTGCGCCTGCGCCGGCTACGCCATCCCCGTGCGGCTGGGCGGCGTCCCGGTGGCGCCGGGCGACATCATCGTGGCCGACGAGAACGGCGTCTGCGTCGTCCCCCGCGCCCGCGCCGCCGAGGTGCTGGAGC
The DNA here is from genome assembly GCA_011523425.1 of Alphaproteobacteria bacterium. GTDB lineage: Bacteria > Pseudomonadota > Alphaproteobacteria > UBA828 > UBA828 > WTGU01. Next base: position 7,418 of record WTGU01000067.1, on the reverse strand, counting down.
ATGCCACGCTCTTCAAGAACATCGAGGAAGGCATCATCGAGGCGGTGCGCCAGGGCGTGGACCCGGTCGAGGCCCACGACAGGGTGCGCTACGACATGATGACGAAGGCGGGCGCCGGCTCGTGAAGGTCGACGGCCGCCCCTATCGCAGCATCTGGCTGGACGAGGACGGCCGCACGGTCGTCGTCATCGACCAGACGCGGCTTCCGCACAGTTTCGCGACCCGCCCGCTCCGCACCGTGGACGATGCGGCGGACGCCATCAGGACGATGGTGGTGCGGGGCGCGCCGCTCATAGGCGCGACCGCGGCCTACGGCCTGGCGCTGGCGCTCGCCGACGACCCGGGCGATGCCAGTCTGGAGAACGCCATCGCGCTGCTCGCCGCCACCCGGCCGACCGCGGTCAACCTGCGCTGGGCGCTGGAGGACCTGGGCCGGAGGCTCCGCCCCTTGGGCGCGGGCGAGCGCGCCGCCGCAGCCTATCGGCGCGCGGGCGAGATCTGCGACGAGGACGTCGCCATCAACCGGGCGATCGGGGAGAACGGGCTCGCGCTGGTGGAGCGGGCGGCCGGCGAGAAGGACGGCCCGGTCAACGTGCTGACCCATTGCAACGCCGGCTGGCTCGCCGCGGTCGACTGGGGAACGGCGCTGGCGCCGCTCTACCTGGCCCACGACGAGGGAATTCCGGTCCATGTCTGGGTCGACGAGACGCGGCCCCGCAACCAGGGCGCGGCGCTTACCGCCTGGGAGCTCGCAAGCCACGGGGTGCCGCACACGGTCATCGTGGACAACGCCGGCGGCCATCTGATGCAGCGCGGCATGGTCGACCTCTGCATCACCGGCACCGACCGCACCACCGCCCGCGGCGACGTGTGCAACAAGATCGGCACCTATCTGAAGGCGCTGGCCGCCGGCGACAACGGCATCCCCTTCTACGTCGCGCTGCCCCATCCCACCATCGACTGGAGCCTCGCGGACGGCGCCGACACACCCATCGAGCAGCGGGCCGAGGACGAGGTGCTGACCATCACCGGGCGCGACGAGGCCGGCCGGGAGACGAAAGTGGCGCTGACGCCCGCCGGCAGCCGCGCCGCCAACTACGCCTTCGACGTGACGCCAGCGCGGCTGGTGACCGCTCTCATCACCGACCGCGGCGTGTGCGAGGCATCGGAGCGGGGCCTCCGCGACCTCTTCCCCGAGAGAGGCGAGGTGGCCTCGTCATAGATCGAGGGGCTGCGCCGGCGCCAGATCGGCGAGGCGGGCCTCGACCTCTGCGGCCTGCGGCATCGCCGGCGCGGCGCCCTCGCCGAGGCAGGCGAGCCCGCCGATGACGCTCGCCCGCTGCAGCATCCGGGGCAGCGGCGCGCCCGCTTCCAGCCCGAGCGCGAGGCCGGCGACGAAGGCATCGCCCGCGCCGACCGTGTCCACGGGCTCGATCGCCAGCGCGCCCGAGCGCCAGGCCGCATCGGGCGTGAAGGCGGCAGCCCCGGCGCTGCCCAGGCTCACCACCGTCGTCACGCCGTAGCGGCCTGCGATGGCGCACCCGGCGTCCTCGCCGGAGGCGGCGACCAGTCCCAGCGCCTCGGCCAGCATGCCTGCCTCGATCTCGTTCACCACCACGACGTCAAATGCGGGCAGCAGGGCGGCCGGCACCGGCTTGGCGGGCGCCAGGTTGAGGACCACGCGGGCACCGCGCGCCTTGGCCCGCTCGACCGCCGCCCAGTTGGACTCGAGCGGGACCTCCATCTGCAGCACGAGCACCGTCTCCGGCTCGAGCCACGCGTCGGGCAGCGCGTCTGGCGAAAGGTCCGTGTTGGCGCCGCTCGCCACGGTGATCTGGTTCTCGCCCGCCCGGTCCACGATCACCGCGGCGCAGCCGGTGGGCAGCGCGCTCCGGGTGACCGCCTCGGTCCCGACGCCGGCGTCCTCGAGCGCGCCGAGCGCGAGCGTGGCGAAGCCGTCGGGGCCGACGCGGCCCACCATCTGGACGGAGGTCGCGGGGTCGGTAGCGGCACACGCGGCGGCGACCGCCTGATTGAGGCCCTTGCCGCCGGCCACTGCCCGATGGCCGGGGCAGAGCACCGTCTCGCCGGCGCGCGGCAGGGCGTCGACGGCGAACAGGAGATCGGCGTTGATCGAGCCGAAGACGACGATCATCGGAACCCGCGCCTAGTGGCGGAAGTGGCGGACGCCGGTGAAGACCATGGCGAGGCCCTTCTCGTCGGCCGCGGCGATGACCTCGGCATCGCGCTTGGAGCCTCCCGGCTGGATCACCGCCGTGGCACCGGCCTGGGCGGCCGCGAGCAGCCCGTCGGCGAAGGGAAAGAACGCGTCCGACGCCACCACGCAGCCCTCCGCCCGCGAGCGGTCCTCGCCGGCGGCGGCCGACGCGTCGGCCGCCTTCTGCGCCGCGATGCGGGAGGAATCGACGCGGCTCATCTGGCCCGCGCCGATGCCGACGGTGGCGCCGCCCCTGGCATAGACGATGGCGTTCGATTTCACATGCTTGGCGACGGTGAACGCGAACAGGAGGTCCGCGCGCTCCCCTTCCGTCGGCTCACGCCTGGTCACCGTCTCGAGCATGTCGGCAGTGACGCGCACATTGTCCCCGGTCTGCATCAGAAAGCCGTCCGAGAGAGCGCGCAGCACCAGCCGCTCGTCGCCGTCGCCCGTGTGCGTGCCCGTGAGCAGCAGACGCAGGTCGCGCTTGGCGGCAAGGGCGGCGCGCGCGTCCGCATCCGCTTCGGGCGCGACCACGACCTCGGTGAAGAGGTCGGCGATGGCGCCCGCAGTAGCGCCGTCGAGCGCACGGTTGGCCGCGACCACGCCGCCGAAGGCGCTCACCGGATCGCAGGCCCGCGCCTTCTCGTAGGCCGCGGCGAGGCTGTCCGCGACGCCGACGCCGCAGGGGTTGCCGTGCTTGACGATGGCGATGGCGGGCGGGCCGAACTCGCGCACCAGCGCGAACGCCGCATCGGCATCGGCCAGATTGTTGTAGCTCGGCTCCTTGCCCTGGATCAGATCGGCCTGGGCGATGCCCGGCGGGGCCGTGGGGTCGACATAGAGAGCGGCGCTCTGATGCGGGTTCTCGCCATAGCGCAGCAGCCGGGCGCGCGCGCCGCCGAGCACCATGCGGGACGGCAGCATCTCGCCCTCAGCTTCGGCCGCGAACCGGCGGGCGATGGCGGCATCGTAGGCGGCGGTCCGCGCGAACGCCGTCGCCGCCAGGCGGCGGCGCAGGGCCAGGCTGGTGGCGCCGCCGAGCGCCTCCATGTCGTCCAGCACGGCCTGGTAGTCCGAGGGCTGCACCACCACCGTCACGTCCTCGTGGTTCTTGGCCGCCGCCCGGATCATCGCCGGGCCGCCGATGTCGATGGTCTCGATGCAGGTGTCGAGCGCGGCACCCTCCCGCACCGCCTCCTCGAAGGGGTAGAGGTTGACCGCGACGAGGTCGATGCCGGCGATGCCGTGCGCCTCCAGTGCCGCGCGGTGGCCGGCGTCGTCCCTGCGGGTGAGAATCCCGCCGTGGATCGCCGGATGCAGGGTCTTGACCCGGCCGTCCATGATCTCCGGAAAGCCGGTGTGGTCGGAGACGTCGGTGACCGCGATGCCGGCCTCGCGAAGCGTCCGTGCCGTGCCGCCGGTGGAGAGAATGGCGACGCCCGATCGTGCCAGCCGGGAGGCGAACGGCACGAGGCCGCTCTTGTCCGAAACCGAGATCAGGGCGCGGGCGATGGGCCGGCCTTGCGCGTCAGGCATCGACGAACTCCCCGGGGCCGTGTCGTGGCCGGCTGGCGCGGTGGCAATGGTGCGGGCGATATGACATACTGACGTCGGAATCGCCAATCTTCCGTGGCACGCCTACAGCACGCTCCGACGAGACAGTCCCAGAGAGATCCAACGACAGATGTACTCGCGGATCGACCCTCTCACACTGGTCTACGAGATCGGGGTCGACGATTATCTTGCCACTCTCGCCGCGAGACATGCGGGGCTGGAACGGGCGATCCAGGAAGAAGCCCGGCGGCCGGCGCCGGACGGGCTGTCGCTCACCGACCTGAAGCGCCGCAAGCTCAAGGTCAAGGACGAGATCGCACGATTGCAAACGGCAAGTGCAGGCGCAGGGCGCCGATCGGGCGCCAGTAGCAGACGCTAGGGCTGGCACCGGGCCTGCGTTGTGAACCAGCGACACGCCCAAGTCTCGGGAATCACGGGATTTCCGGATCGCCTCCGGCGTCACGCGATTGACCCTCGCGCGATTGACAAGGCGCCGGCGTATCTTCAGGCTTGGTGTTCTCTCATCGCTCCCAACTGACAAGTCGGCGCGTGTGCGTGTCGCTTGGGGACTGATTCGGGGTATGGATCGCCGCTTTCGACGCTGGACATGGCTGGTTGCGGGACTCCTGCTGATCGCAGGAGTCGCGGTTGTCCTGTCGGCGCCGATGCAGGCGGCACTGGCGTCAACAGAGGACGCGACGGAGCTCGAAACCCTCCGCGTCGAGCGCGGCGACACGCTCTCCATCCTGCTGGGCAGGGCCGGCGTGAGCCCGGTGGACGCCGGCTGGATCGCAACCGCGGTGCAGCGAAAGACGAACCTGCGGCGCATGCGGGTCGGCCACGAAGTCCGGCTTCTGTTCCGTCTGGAGGATGAGGGCCGGCGCGTTCCGCTCGCCATCAGCGTCCAGACGGGGAAGGAACGGTTCGTCGAGGCGAATCGGCGCCCGAACGGCCGCTACAGCGCGCGCCGCACCCGACTCCCGCTCACCCGCCCCATTCCGCTGTCGGAAGTGGCGTTCGACCGCGAAGGCCGCACCGTGACGGTGCGGCGCAACGAGACGATCGGCGGCATCCTGAGCCGCCACGGCGTCGACGGCGAGACCGTGGACGCCGTCGTGAGAGCACTGAGGACGGATTTCGACCCGCGCGAGCTGATGCCGGGGCAGGTCATCTCGATCGCGGCGGGGCGCGATGCGGACGGCAGGGCCCGGCTGCGCGGCATCGCGCTCTATCTCGACGACGACCGGGCGGTGGCCGTCATCCGCACCGATGGCGGCGGATTCGCCGCGCAACGGACGACCGGCACCGCGCTCAGGGCGGCCGAGCTCGCTCCCATCGCGAGCGCCGGGACGGGAGAGCTCGCAGTTCCGCGGCTCAAGCCGGACGGCCCTGCCGCCGCCGATGTCGCTTCGGTCGCGGCCGATATCGCACCGGCCGCGGCCGCTGCACAGCCGGCCGCCCCCCGGCCCGACGAGAGCGGCGAAAATACGGGTGCGGCGGAGCCGGAGCAGGCGACCGTCGAACTGCGCCGTACCCTGCGCGCGGGCAGCACCCTGATGGATCTCCTCCTCGATGCGGAGGTACGCAGGCCCGAGGCGGACGCGCTCGTGCAGAGCCTGCGCCGCGTGTTCAATCCGCGCCGCCTTCCCGCCGGCATCACCGTGCGGGTCACGAAACGGCCGGTGCCGGGCTTCGAGCCGCGCATCGCGAGGCTGGATATCGCGCTCCCGAAGGGCCGATTCATCCAGGTCGAGCGGGGTGAGAAGGGGCGCTTCTCGAGCCGGATTACCAGGGAGGCGCCCAGGGCCTGGCTGACCGCGAAGCCGGCCGTGCCGACCGCGAAACCGGCCGAACCGACCGCGACGGGCACGCAAGCCAAGCCCGAGAGCGCGCCGACGGTGGCTGCGGCGCCGGCGCCGGCACCTCTGCCGACATCGGCCAAGCACATCGAGGTGCGGTCGGGCGACACCCTGATGGCAATCCTGCGACGGCACGGGATCGACCGCGTGGAGGCGGACCGCGCCATCGAGGCGGCCCGCACGATGTTCAATCTGAGGCGGCTCCGTATCGGACAGGAAATCACCCTGGTGACCGGCATCGACGAGACGGGAGCGGATACGCTCGCCGCCGTCGCGCTGCGCACCGGCGACGATCGCTACGTCAAGGTGACACGCACCGCCGCCGGAACCTTCGAGGCCGAGACGACGACCCGAATCGTGCTGACCCCCGCACCGCTCCGGCGCATTGCCGCGACCGGCGCACCGGCCGAGGGCGAGAAGGAGCAGGAGGCGCCGGCACCTACCCGCGGGCAGGTGATGGACGGCGCTTTCGTCGCCGCCGCCGCGCCGCTGCCGCCGCCCGCCATGGGCGCGATCGACGGCAACACCGTCAACGGGACCGTCAGCGACCTTGTCGACGAAGACGACGGCCTGGTGCGGAAGCAGGTCGTCCTGCGCGCGGGCGACACGCTGTCGGCCGCGCTGACCCGGGCCGGCGGCTCGCGCGAGGAGGCCGAATCGGTGATCGTCGCCTTCCGTCAGGTCCACAATCCACGCCGGCTGCAGGTCGGCCAGACCCTCTCGCTCTCGTTCGATCCGGTGAACGGGTCGAGCGACGCCCCGAGACTCGCCGCCGTCGCTCTCGACGTGGCGCCGGACCGCGATGTCGTGGTGACGCGCGGCGATGACGGCCTCTTCCTGCCGAGCGTGGTGGACCGGCCGCTGGACCGCATTCTGGAGAGGAACGCGGGCACCATCGAATCGAGCCTCTACGTGGCGGCGGACGCGGCGGGAATGCCGAACCAGGTCTTCATGGAGATGGTGCACATCTTCAGCTACGACGTCGACTTCCAGCGCGATCTCCAGCCGGGCGACCGTTTCGAGGTCCTCTACGAGGCGGCGTACGACATGGCCGGCGAGTTCGTGGAAAACGGTCCCCTCCTCTACGCCTCGCTCGAAGCCGGCAAGCGCACGATCGAGCTCTTCCGCTACGAGCCCGCGGAGGGGCCGGCGGACTACCTGGACGCGACGGGCGCCAGCGTGCGCAAGGCTCTCATGCGGACACCGATCAACGGCGCGCGACTTTCATCCGGCTACGGCATGCGCATGCACCCCATCCTCGGCTACAACAAGAAGCATCTGGGCCTCGACTTCGCCGCGCCGATAGGCACGCCGATCTTCGCCGCCGGTGACGGGGCGATCTCTATGATCGGCCGCTACGGCAACTACGGCAAATACATCCGCATCCGGCACAACAGCACCTACAGCACCGGCTATGCGCACCTGAGCGGCTATGCGAAGGGCATGGCGAGGGGCAAGCGGGTCCGCCAGGGGCAGGTCATCGGCTATGTCGGCTCCACCGGAATGTCGACCGGCCCTCACCTCCACTACGAGGTGATGCAGGGCGACAGGCGAATCAATCCGATGACGCTCAAGCTGCCGGCCGGCCGCAAGCTGGCGGGGCCCGAACTCGCCGCGTTTCAGCGGCAGGTGCAGAAGATCACGGTGCTGCTCGCCGAGATGCCCGCGCCCGCGCGGCTCGCCAGCCGCTAGAGCATTTTTCGTTCAGACACGATCGCAGCGACTTGCCGCGGGTGCCCAATCTTCGTGCGGTGTTGCCCGAGCTTCCCCCACCTCACCCCGGC
>WTGU01000141.1 GCA_011523425.1 Alphaproteobacteria bacterium | reverse complement strand
ACGCGACGACGGTGGAGGACCTCTGGGACGCCGTGACGAGCGCGGAACGAATCCCACGCTGGTTCCTGCCAGTCAGCGGCCGCCTCGAGCTCGGCGGTCGCTACCAGCTGGAGGGACACGCAGGCGGCACGATCAGGCACTGCGAGCCTCCCTCCTATCTCGGGCTGACGTGGGAGTTCGGTGGTGACGTGAGCTGGGTGGAGGCGCGTCTGTGCAACGATGGTACCGGCCGCTCGCGCCTGGCGATTACACATACCGCGCCGGTGTCCGACCACTGGCACGAGTTCGGTCCCGGCGCCGTCGGCGTCGGCTGGGAGATGGGCCTGCTGGGGATGGAACTGCATCTTGCGCGGCCGAACGAACCCAAGCTGGACGCTGCAACGTTCCACACGACCCGTGACGGAAAGGCGCTCATCGTCGGAAGCAGCGCGGCATGGGGCCGGGCGGCCGAGGCGGCGGGAACGGACCCCGACGTTGCGCACGCAGCGGCGCAGCGCACGGCGGCCTTTTATACGGGCGACACGGTCGCGCCGGATTGATGCACGCTTTCGACGTGCGCCGCGACGCGAGTGTTGCGCTGGAGTGGAGTTCCGACGGCTGGATGCGCTCCCAGGTGCGGCGGTGGATGCCGTCGACGGGTGAGTGAGATCCGCGTGCGCGGCCGCCATGCCGCTGCCACGAGGATAGTCGCCACTTGTGTCCGCCTGGGCCTCGGCCGGCATCATCGCGGTGTCCCGCTACTGATTCAACCACCCCATGTATCGTCGCAAGGCCCCCGCGGGCGCCGCGTCCGACCATCTGTGCCTCTATGGCGACGGATTGGTGAGCATCCGGTGAAGGCCGCGCTCCGTTATATTCGTCCGGCGGAGGCCGCCTGTTTCAATCGCGGGAACTCTGGCAGGGTGAGCGACCGGGGGAGCGGCCGCTTCCGAGGCGTGTCTTAAGGACCACCCTGAGTTTGAGGAGTCTGTCGATGATCCGTGAGCGTATCGCCGGGATCGCTGTTGCGGGAGTCACCAACAGTTGACCGATCAGTCACGTTCCGATGTGGACGGCCGCCGGGAAACGCTCGAGTTCGCCCTGCCCGAGCCCTCCGCAACCCTCGATCTCGCGATGGACGACGGCGCGCCGATACGCGTCGTGCGCCACGGCAACCCGTGCGGACCGCGCGTGGTGTTGAGCCACGGCAACGGCTTCGCCAGCGATTCCTACTTCCCATTCTGGCGGCTGATGCTGGAGCGGTTCGACCTCGCCCTCTTCGATATCCGCAACTGCGGGCGCAACCCGTTCCACGCTGCCCAGCCGCATGACTACCCGCGCTTCGCGCGCGACAACGCGGCGGTGCATGGCGCGATCGCGAAGGAATGGGGCGGGAAGACCACGATCGGTGTTTTCCACTCCATGTCGGCGATCGCGGCGCTGCTCGCGGTTGTCGACGGCGTCTGGCACTGGGATGCGCTGGTGCTGTTCGACCCGCCGGTGGTCCCGCCGGAAGGCAATCCGCTGCGCGGCCCGCTGATGACCGAGGGCGAGGTGCTGCGCGATGCCGCCCTGATCCGCCAGAACCGGTTCCCGGACCCCGGCGGACTGGCCGACGTGTTTCGTCACCTGCACCGCTTCCGCCGCCTGCGGAAAGGGGTGGCGGAACTCAACGCGCGCTCGGTGCTGCGCTTCGATCCCGCGAGCGGCGAGTGGCTGCTCTGTTGCCCCGGCCCGGTCGAGGCCGGTCTCTACGTCGAGGTTGCCGGGCTGCCGATTTGGCGGAAGCCGGCCCCGCCGGCGCGCCCGCTCCTGATCGTCGGCTCCGACCCGGAGCCTGAGGACGCGACGAAGACCGCGCCCTGCTGCAAGCTGTTCTGCGATACGTTCGGCATCGACTACGCCGTCGTGCGCGAGACAAGCCATCTCCTGCAGCTTGAGGAGCCGGAACGCTGCTTCGCTCTGTTCAGCGGTTTCCTCGCTGACAACGGGATTGGCGCATGACAGGGCGCCGCCGCGTCCGGCTCCTGGCCTGGTGCTGCCTCAACCACCACCGGCACGAACCGGCCGGTGGGACCGGCGCGCTCAGGCTCGCGAAGCAGACGCCGCCATCTGAAAATCTGGTTGGCGTTGAGGTTGTAGCGCTGCGCTACCATCGGCACAGAGACCCCGGGCTCCTGGGTCTCCGCCTCCATCTGACGCTTCAGCGCATCGCTCCACCGTCGCCGCCGGCGGCGACGGACCTGACCAACGCTCGCAGCGCCCGGATTCTCCTCGGCAATCGACATCAGCCAAGCGTCTACCAAGAAAGCGGCGATGACCAGACTATGCCTACGTCTTGCGAATTGAGCCTTCTTCAATGCCGATTGACATCCCAACAGCCCGTGACATCCGCCTTACCCCTGCTGCGTTCGCAGGCCCACGACTACAGAGCCAACCAATCCCTAAGTGAGCGGTATTGGGGTTAGGCCCGCGCGGCCGCGGGCGGGCGCTTGGGCGCGACAAGTCATTGTCAGGCGGCAAAGATTGCAACTGCAGCGTCTCATGGGAAACTGCGACTGCATGTGCAATTGGGGCCTTGCCTAGCTGAGGGGGGCTATTGATCTCGACGCGCGGTTGACCCAATGTTTCTCGGTCGACATGGGGAGCTGAAGCCGGAGTGACCCGACGGATGGCTGAAACGGGCGAAACCGCCACTGCTTCCCCGCCGGACCCCTTCCTGCTCTATGACGGCGAATGCCCGTTCTGCAGCTACTACGTCGCGAAATCGCAGTTCGAGGCCCGCATCGGCAAGCCCCTGCGCCTGATCGACGGCAGGGAAGCGCCCGACCTCGTCGCCCGGCTGCGACGCGAAGGCTTCGATCTCGAACAGGGCATGATCCTGGCACTCGACGGCCGGCGCTATCACGGGGCCGCGGCGATGGTCGCGCTCAAGGCGATGAGCGCTGGCCTCGGCCGCTTCAACGCGTTCGCGCGCTGGTTCGCATCGAGCCCCGCGCGGGTGCGTGCGGTCTATCCCTGGCTGCGCCGTCTGCGGCGCGCGGCGCTGCTGGCGAAGGGCGTGGCCCGGTTTCGGAACTGACCCGCGTTACTCTTTCACCTCGCGCGCGGGGGCGGCCTCGGCCTCGGCGGTAGGGTCCGGTGCGCCGAGCGCGTCCAGCATGGCGCCGAACCGGGCGGCGGTAATCGGCGGATACCAGTCGGGGGCCAAACCTTCGGCGGCCTGCATCCGCGCGGGGCGGAGCACCCAGGGGTCCTCGCCGAACCAGTTGATCCCATCGACGGCGGCGAGGTCCACGTCGGGGTCGATGAGGCGCCGATAGGGCTGGCCGTTCACGTTCTTGACGACGTCGGCGTAGATTCTCACATCGCCGACGCCGGTCTCCGCGTAGTGCGCCTTCATCAGGTGGGCGAAGTGCAGCAGCATCTCGGGCTTGGCGAACACCATCCAGGTCTGCAGGGGGTCGAGGTGCGCCTGCATGTCGATGACCCAGGCCTCGTCCTCCGGCGTGACCGCGATGAGGCGACCGTCTGCGCCGTGGACGTAGAGCATCATGCGCCACGAGAACTTCTGGCCCTCTTCGGTCCATCCTACGTATCCCTCGAAGAGGGTGTCGCGGACCGGCAGCCAGATCTGGACCAGGGCGTAGAGGACGAGCGCGGCCAGCGCCGCCGGGTGAAGGGGCCGGAACGCGGCGCGCTCTCCCCCGCGCGCCGCCGGCCCGCCACCGACGATGCGTGCCGCATGGCCGATCCACGCGGGCACGCGCGGCCGTGGCAGCCGCAGCCATGTCAGGGCGGCGCCGATCCGCCCGACGAGGATCGTGGGCCACGCGGGCGAGAACAGGATCGTCGTGGCCGCGACGGTCATCCACGGGAAGACGCCGATGTTGAAGAGGTGGGCATTGGTCACGTGGAAGGCGCAATAGAGCAGGAACACCCAGAGCCGGGTCTTCGACCAGAGCAGCAGCGGCGCGCCCACGGTGTGGAGCAGGATGATCAGAACGGGGGCCGCGAGGGTGATCCAGTGCACCTCGAAGAGGGTCGAGAGCGGCGACCAAGGGCGCTCCAGCATCCAGGTCCTGAGCGGCTCGCCCCGCAGCCAGTCGATCTCGATCTTCACGAGGCCGGCGAAGACGAGGATCACCTCGACCTGGAACTGCAGGATGAGCAGGTTCCAGAGCGGCACCTCCGTTGTACCCCCGATGCGCCCGTGGCGGCGGTCCAACGACCAGCAGCGATGCGCGTCGGTGCAGCCCAGCAGCAGCCCGAAGAGCGCGATCATGTAGAAGTGGTTTAGGTAGAGAAGCTGATCGAGTAGGAAGAAGTAGATGAAGATCGCGTTGAAGCCCCAGATCGCGATCCGGTAGAAGGCGCCGAGCGCCACGGCCAGGCAGCAGAGCCCGCAGAGGCCCCAGAGCAGGTGCAGCCAGGGCGCCGGCAGCGCCGGCACCTCCAGCCCGTAGTAGGGAAACAGGATGGCGCGGTCGATGTAGAAGCCCGTGAGCCAGTCGTACCTCAACAGGTGGACGACGTCGTTGAGCATCAGCAGGCCGAAGGCGATGCGGAAGACGGCGAGCGACTGGCCGCAGACCGGCCGGGTGGCGAGGGTGCGGATGCGGGTGAGCGCGCCCGTCATGGCGTCGCCCGCGCGGCCGGCCGGCTGCGTCACCGCCCCTCGTTGCGTACGGCCACGCTATTCCCCCTGCAGGGCGACGATGGGGTCGAGGCGCGAGGCCTGGTAGGCGGGCTGGAAGCCGAAGAAGATGCCGACCGCCGTGGACACGCCGACGCCGACGACGATCGAGGCCGGGGAGATGAAGAACTCCCACGCGTAGATGTGGGCGATCCCGTAGGCGGCACCGGTGCCGACGATCACCCCGGCGATGCCGCCGCTGAGGGTCAGGATCAGGGCCTCGATCAGGAACTGGCGCTGGATGTCGCCGCGGTTCGCGCCGAGCGCGCGGCGGACGCCGATCTCGCGGCGCCGCTCCGCCACCGAGATCAGCATGATGTTCATCACCCCGATGCCGCCGACGAGGAGGCTGACGCAGCCGACCGCTGCCAGCAGCAGGGTCATCAGCCCGAGCTGCGATTCCATCTGCTCGATGAGCTGCTCGGCGCTGACGACCTCAAGCTCGAGCCCCCTGGCGCGTTCGTGGAAGTAGGCCCGCACGTCGCGCGTGGCATCGGCGTAGTGCACGCCCGGCGCCGCGCGGGCGACGATCAGCTCGATCTGCGCTTCGGGCTCGGTGCGGCGAATGGTGGTGATGGGCACGAATATCGAGCGGTTCGCGTCCACCGAGAACGGCAGCGCGTAGGTCTCCGGCGCAGACTCCAGCGCGCCGATCACCGTATAGAGGCGCTCGCCGACTTCCATGGTCTGGCCCACCAGGGTACCGGCGCCGCGCCGGCGCATGGCGTCCGCCACGTCCGCGCCGACGACCGCGAAGTAGCGGCCCCGGTCGAGGTTCGAGACGAAGCGCCCCTCGGCCATCTGCAGCTTGTTCACGTCCGCGAAGGAAGCGGAGACCCCCTGCACCGAGCCGCCGCCGACACGCTTGCCGGCGTAGCGGAACGAGCCCTGCGTCTCGATCCGGGGCGCCGCCTCGGAGACGGACGGCAGCACTTCCGCCAAGGCGAGGGCGTCCTCCAGCCCGATGGTCGCGCGACCGGGACGGCCGATCAGGTAATCCGGCGGCTTGATGGTGACGATATCCGTGCCCAGCGCCTCGAAGTCCTTGCGCGACTGGGACTTCGCGATCTCCCCGATCGAGATCATGGTGATGACCGAGGCGATGCCGATCATGATGCCGATCAGCCCCAGCAGCGTGCGCAGCCTGGCGCCCAGGAGGCTGCGCACCGCCTCTCGCAGCGTGGACGCCAGGTCCGTGCGCACGCTCCGCATGGCGCCTCACTCCGCCGCTTCGGCCTGGCGCAGGCCTCCCAGCAGCAGGCCGTCGCGGATCAGGGTCTGGCGCGTGCACTGCCGGGCGATCAGGGGGTCGTGGGTGATGATGACGATCGTGTTGCGCTCCTCCCGGTTGAGCCGGATCAGGAGCTGCATGACCTCCTCGGCGGTGTCCGAATCGAGCGCGCCCGTCGGTTCGTCGGCGAGCACGACCGCAGGTTCCCCCACCAGCGCGCGGGCGATCGCCACCCGCTGTTTCTGCCCGCCCGAGAGCTGGTCCGGTTTGTGGCCGAGCCGGTCCTCCATGCCGACCTTCTCCAGCATCGCCCGCGCCCGGCGCCTGATCTCGCCCCGGCCCAGACCGCGATAGACCAGCGGCACCGCCACGTTCTCCAGCGCCGTCAGGTGGTCCAGCAGGTTGAAGGACTGGAACACGAAGCCGATGTGCATGTTGCGGAAGGCCGAGAGCTCCCGGTCCTTCATGGACGAGACATCGCGCCCGTCCAGAAAGTAGGAGCCCGCTGTGGGCCTGCCCAGCAGGCCGATGATGTTCATCAGCGTCGACTTGCCGCTGCCCGACGGCCCCATGATCGAGAGCAGATCGCCGGCGGCCACCTCCAGGTTGACCCCGCACAGAACCTCCACGTCGAGCGTGCCCAGCCTGAAGGATTTCTGGATGTCCACCAGCCGCAGCATTGCGAAGCTTATGGTTATCGTTCTCGAATCACGATCTCGTCGCCAGCCTGCAGCCCGGCTGTGATCTCGACCGAATCCTGGGTGGTCGGTCCGATGACCACCTCCCGCTCGCCCACCTCCCGGGTCGACGGGTCGACCACGCTCACCAAGTAGGAGCGCCCCCGCTCCTCCACCGCCTCGAGCGGCACCATCAGCGCCGCCTCCTTGCTGTAGACGACGATCCTGAGGCGGCTCGACATGCCGGCGCGGATCCGCTCCTTTTGCTCCTCGTCGAGCGGATCCAGCGTCACCGCCACGTCGAACAGGGGCGTGCCCCGCGACCGGGGGTCGGGCTGGGAGGCGACGTGGGTCACGGTCCCCTGCAAGCGCAGGCCGCCAAAGGCATTGCCGGTCACCGAGACTGGCTGGCCGACCGCGATCCGCACCACGTCCACCTCGTCGACCTTGGCCGTCGCCGCCATGCGGCTGAAGTCGCCGATGGTCGCCAGCACCTCGCCCCTGCCGATGTTCCTGCCTTCCTGCAGGCGCGAGGTGCCGGAATGGGCCAGCACGACGCCCGAGAGCGGCGCATGGATGCGGCTCTGACCCAGGCTCTGCGCCAGCTCCTGCAGCTCCTCCTCGGCGGTCCTCAGCTCCAGCGCCGCCTTGTCCAGCGCTTCCCCGCCACCCCTGGCACGCGCCGCGGCGAGATCCTCCTGGGCCGCCTCGAAGTCCAGCAGCTGGCCCCGATGCTGGCGCTCCGCATCCTCGTGCTCCGATGCGGGAATCAGGCCTTGCTCCAGCAGAAACGCGGCTCGCTTCAGCTGATTCTCCTGGCTCTCCAGCGCCATGCGCGCCCGCGCATAGGAGCGCCGGGCCTCGGCCATCTCGGACCCGCTCTCCCAGTCCCTGACGGTCTCGAACGCTCTCAGCGCCTCGATGTGCTTCACCTGCGCCTCGCGGTGCAGGCGGACCGTCTCCGACGTGTTGAGCTCGATCAGAAGGTCGCCCTCCTTCACCTCCTGGCCCTGGCGGAAGTGCACGACGGCGATCTGGCTCGCCAGCGGGCTCGTCACCGACACCGCCCGCCACGGCTCGAGCCGTCCAGACAGGGAGATCGTCTCGCGCACCGGCTCGGGCTCCACCGTCAGGGTGTAGAGGCCGCTCGCGGTATCGGCACCTGCCTCGGCGATCATCGACGAGCCCGACGAGCCGCCGATGAACGGCACGTCGAAGTGGTCGAACGGCTGCCACACGTAGGTGCCGGCCCCCAGGAACACGCCGATCACCAACACCGTCGCCATGATCCGCGCCACCTGGACCTTCTTCAGCATCCGGGCCAGGGTCTCGTTGCGCTCCTCGATCTGCCGGTAGGCCGACTGCAGCTCGGTGTGCTGCGCCTCCACCTCCTTCGCCATGCGCAGCTCTGTCTCGCGCAACTCCCTGAGCTCGGTGATGTCGCTGAAGACGGCGACCAGCGCCATCGGCACCGACGCGCCGTCGACGGTCTGCCTGATGTAGGAGGTCGCAACCGAGAGCGAGCGCGGCTGGCCGCCGGGATCGAGCGTCACCACCTGCCGGCCGCTCGCGCCTTCGCCCGCGACGGTGCCGAGCACGAGCTCGCTGAACTCTTCCAGCTCCTCGTGCGGGACGAACAGCTCGGCGAAGCTCTTCCCAAGCACCTCGTCCGACGCCATGCCCAGGATACGGCCGGCCGCCGCATTGAACACTGCGATGGTGCCGCCGAGCTCGACCACCATCACCCCGTCGAGCAGGTTCTCCAGCACGCGCCCGTGGACGTCCGTGTGCGGCTCCGTCATCGCCCCACCTGCTCCACCGCGATGCCCCAGGTCTCGAGCGTCGTGCCCAGCGTCCGGTCCAGCGCCGTCAGCGCGTTCTCGTAGTCGACGAGTGCGTCCACCTCGGCGTTCTGCACCCGCACCAGGTCATCCTCGAAGCGGGCGAGCTGGAAGATGGAGGACAGGCCCTGCTGCAGCTTGCTCTGCTCGATCGCGAGCTTCTCCTCCGCAAGCCTGAGCGCCTGCCGGGCGAGCTCGATCTGCCTGAGGCCCACCTCCACGTCGTGCACCGCCTGGCGCACCTGGATGTCCATCGACTGGCGCAACTCAACCAGGCCGCGTTCGGCCTGCGTGACCCCGGCCTGCGCCGCTCTGAGACCGAGCTCTGGCGAGCGGTCCCACAGCGGGATGGTCAGACGCAGGCCCGCGGAATAGTCCGTCTCCCCGGCACCCCCGCCGGTGCCCCGAGACACGTCGGCATCCAGCGACATATCCCAGAGTTGGTTGTCCTCGGCCAACTTCAGGTCGATCTCCGCGATCTCCCTGTCCAGCAGCGCGCGCGCATAGCGGGGCGACTGTCGGAGCGCCGTCTCGATCGCGTCGGCCAGCGAGAGCGTTGGCCGCGGCGCGGCGGGCAACTCCATCGGGCGGACCACCGTCGCGCTGTCGATATCGAGGATGTCGATCAGTCCGAAGTTGGCCGTCGTCACGCCGTTCCGCGTCTGCACCAGGCCAAGCTCACGGTCCGCGACGTCCGCCTCGCTCTGCAGAATCTCCCGCGCCGCCATCTGGCCCGCCTCGATCAGCGTGCGGTTGGTCTCGAGCTGCTGGCGGGCGCGCGCCAGCGAGGCCTCGCCGATCTCCAGTTGCCGCCTGGCCCGCACCAGGTTGCGCCACGCATTGATGGTGGAGACCACGACGCCGGCGATGGTCTCGCGGAACGCCAGGACGCTGATCCTGTCGCCGAGGCGCGAGATGCGCAGCGGGGCGGTATCGATGTCGATCCCGAAGCCCCGCAGCAGCGGCTGCGAGAAGCTGAGCGAGACCCTCCCGTCGGCGTCGTCCGGGCCCGCAACGGGCTCCGAGAAGCGCAGCGAGAACCGCCCGCCGGACTCGATCCGAAGCCCCGTCTCGGCGGCAAGCTCCGCCGTCGTGTCCCGCTCCCGCGCCGCCCGCACGACCGGGCTGAAGGCGGCCGTCGGCCGGTAGCGGTCCTCGGCCACGTCCAGGGAGAACTCCTGGATGGTGCGGGAGAGGCGCGCATCCAGCAGGTCCCGGTTGTTATGCAGCGCCAGCCGGATCGCGTCGTCCAGCGTCAGCTCGAGCGCCGCCCCTCCGCCGTCCTCCTGCGCCTGTCCAGACGCCGGCGACCAGGAGGCCACCAACAGCGGCACGACGAGCAGCAGCACGAACGCGGGCATGCAGGGCCGCATCGGGAGGATGGCACCCTGCCAGGACCGTAGGCGCCGTTCGTCTTCGCTCATCGTTCACAACCGGACCGATCCGGTCCGGACAGCGATTCGCCTGGACGAAACGCCCTGCGACGGCCGACGCCGAACAGCGAATGCCGCCGCGCCGCTATCGGCCATCGTCAGGCGCTCAGCAGCCGCTGATGGACAACCACATCCTGGGTAGCACTCCGACATGTTCGACGCAGAATTCGACGTCATCCGCGCGGTTCCAGGGCACGCTGAACGTGGAGGTGCGCTCGTGTTCTACCTCGTTCGTATCCGTATACGTGCACGTCAGATTGAGCGCGCAGTGCGTCTCATCGACGGTCGGATCGCCGTTGAGATCGCAGTCGCCGTCGTCGGCAGCGCTTTTCTCGAACTGCGTCTTGCAACTATCCACCGAGACCCTGTCAGCCTTGTTGCACATCTTGTCGCCGAGATCCTTGCAGCAGTATATGTCACGGATCGTGCTTGAGGTGCTGCCGCGCCTCTTGCCGCCGTCGGCGAGATGCCACGTCCTGTCGCTGGCGTTTTTGATATCCACTTTCGCGACGACCTTTCCCCAGTCCGGGCACAGATTCTGCGCGCCAAAGGTCGATTTACTTGGCCAACTGTTGTTGTCCCACCAGCCTGAGAGACACTCGGCGTTGCTGCGGGCGATCCTGTTGCTGCCTGTGCACGAGGCGTAGGCTTCGCCCGCAACGGCCACGATCAATACGAACGCCAGCAGGCCGAGAATTGGGTATCGCATTTTCATTTCACATTTCCTTTCTGGGCGCTGGGAACAGGGTAGCGACGTGCCCGGCCGGCCGACTCTGTGAGGCCTGCCGCGTCCGTTCGCCCACGCCGATGCGTGCAAGTTGAAGGGAAGAATCGCATCCGGCACTCAGGTCGTGCGCGCACCGACGGCTCGTCGCGCCAACCGGGTTCCGACAAAGGCGCGTAAGTCTGGGACGACGCTGCACCTCGTGGGCTCCCCTTGCACACTCGCTGTCGACGGCTCCTAGCGGAAACGACAAGACGTCGTTCCGCGCGGTGCCTCGGCCCCTGTCGGTACAAGTATTAGAAGACTTCAGATTTTCTCGCGTCCCCAACTTTGGGGAAATTGGTCAAAAATTAGGCTCAATTTGCGAAATTCAGGCGTGGTTTGTTGTTAAGCGTGGAAAATTGACCCCCAAGGACCGCGACTACATCGAGCGGTTGATTCAGGGGGCGCTTCAGACCTGCTTTCCGACCCTCTCTTTGGCCGACCTCTTGTCGGTTGGCGCGCGCTTACAGGACCGGATACCCCGCACCATGGTGCGATGCAGAGCGTGGGGCGGTCGTGCGAGAGTGGCGGCATGATGGGCGAGGGCGCAGGCAAGCGGGAAGGAGCGGTGCGCGGCAGGGGAGGCCGGCGGCGGCGTGGGATATGAAGGCCGCCTGTCCCGCCGGAATCCCTCGCCATCCCGCGAAATCCCGCATGCCCCCCTCCGGCGAATCCTACTTTCGGTTGCCATGGCGCGTCGCTCCTTTCCCCGATGAAGGTGTTGCCATCATCATCCGCCTGGCACACGGCCCTCACCGTCGAATCGGCTCGCCGTCGCCAGATCAGCTCTCGACATTGGAGAGACGGAAGAGAGTTCCGCCCTGTTTTGCTTGCAGCTTAGGCAAATTCGCGCATTGATACCTTCATGGGCAATCGCGACCGGGAGTTTTGCAAGCGGTTCTTATGGTCGCCAATTCGGAGTTACATCCGTTGACGTACAATCATTGTAACTTTTCTTCAACTCCCCATCGCAATTGATTACGTTGTCAGCGTTGAGCCAGTGCACGTCTCCGATCGAAGTCGCTTTTTCCTGGGTGGTCCCGTCGTCCGCCGTGTACTGGCAATTCGCCCAGAAATTGCACGTGTGGTCGCCCGTGTCCGCAGTGACGGACGACGCCGCGTCATCTGAGAGACTACATGTATCGCTTGCGGGGCTGCTGTTCCATTGGCTCGTGCACCCCGCTATGGTCACGAGATCGCTCTTGTTGCACAAGTCTCCAACATCTTTGCAGCAATAGATGCCGTTGACTGTACAACGTTCACTGCCCCTTCTCCTATTGGTGTCGTTGAGGTGCCACGTCTTGTCCGAGCAACTCGCCAGGTCAATTTTGGCAACCACCGTGCCCCATAGATGGCAATCGTTTTTAACTCGAACTGCGAAGGTGCTTTTCGCGGGCCATGGGTTGTTGTCCCACCAGCCATGCAGACACTCGGCCTGACGAAAACTCACTCTATTGCTGCCCGTGCAGGAGGCGTAGGCTGCGCCCGCAACGACCACGATCGCTGCGAATGCCAACAGGCTGAGAATCGATCGTCGCATCTTCATGTCACGCGTCCTTTCCGGAAGCTGGGACCGGGGTGGCGGCATAGGTCAAGCGCCGGCTCGGCAAGGCCTGCAGGGATCGTTCGCCCACGACGGCGCGTGCGGGTCGCCGGGAAGAATCGCGTCCGGCGCCCATCTTGCGGGCTCCCCTCCCCACCCCGCCTGCCAGGAACGAACTTCCGTCAGGCACGTGGTCTTCACCCTTGCTTCAACATGAATCTTCCTTCAACACCCCATTGCAATTGACCACATCGTCAGCATCGAGCCAGTGCACGTCCTTGATCGAAGTCGCGTTTTCCTGCTGGGTCCAGTCGGGTCCTATTTGCTGGCATTTCGCCCAGAAACTGCACGTGTAGTTGGCGCTCGACGCGGTGACGGATTGCACACCAGTTCCCATTATCGTGCCGAACACAGTAGTTTCACCGCCTGAAAGGTAGCACGTATCGCTTGCGGGACTGCTGTTCCACTGGCTCGTGCACCCATCTATGGTCACGAGATCGCTCTTGTTGCACAAGTCTCCGACATCCTTGCAGCAATGGATGCCGTTGACTCGACAAGCTTCACTGCCTCTTCTCTTACTGGTGTTGTTGAGGTGCCACGTCTTGTCTGAGCAACTCGCCAGGTCGACTTTGGCAACCACCGTGCCCCATAGGTGGCAATCGTTTTGAACTTGAGCTCCGAAGGTGCTTTTCTTGGGCCAGTCATTATTGTCCCACCAGCCATGCAGACACTCGGAATGATGAAA
>WTGU01000142.1 GCA_011523425.1 Alphaproteobacteria bacterium | reverse complement strand
AGCGCCGCATGTAGGGCAGCGCCTCGGAGATCGTGGCCGCGGTGCGCAGCCAATGTTTGGTGTCGCTGATGCGCTGCACGGGGTGCTCGACGGGTGGCGAAGGGGGCGGGCGGGCGTCTGCGCGCCGCCCGGCCGCGGATCACTAACCCATTCTCTCTGCCGTGGCCAGCGCCGCGAGGTGGCTCCTGAGTGCCTCGATGCCGGCGCCGGTGCGCGCGCTGGTGGCGATCAGCGTCGGGTAGGCGGCGACGTGGGCGGCGAGCGCCTTCTCGAGTGCGGCGGTCTGCGCGGCCAGCGCCTCCGGCGCGAGCTTGTCGCACTTGGTCAGCACCGCGAGGAAGGAGACGGCGCTCCGGTCGAAGGCGGCCATCACCGGCTCGTCGGCCGCGCCGATGCCGCGACGCGCATCGAGCAGAAGGCAGACCCGTCTCAGCGTCGGCCGGCCGCGCAGGTAGGTGTTCGCGAGCCGGGTCCAGGCCTTGATCCTGGTCTTGGAGGCGGCGGCGTAGCCGTAGCCCGGCAGGTCGACGAGCATCAGGCGCCCGTCCAGCTCGAAGAAGTTCAGCTCCCGCGTGCGCCCCGGCGTGTTGGAGGTGCGGGCGAGCGCGCGCCGGCCCGTGAGCGCGTTGACGAGGCTCGACTTGCCGACGTTGGAGCGGCCGGCGAAGGCGATCTCGGGAAGCCCGGGCGCGGGCAGCGCCTCCGGCCCGGCGGCGCCCGCGACGAAGCGGCAGGGCCTGGCGAACAGCCGGCGGCCCTCCTCTATCGCCGTCGCGCGCGCTTCCGCGTTCTCTGCCGCCGCCGCCTCGGCCTGTCCTGGCTCGTCCATTCGCCGCCGTCGCCGGGCGTGCCCGGGGGTGTCTCCTGCGCGCCCGCATCGTCCGCTGCCGCATCGCCGGGCGGCGCGTCGGCCGGGGCGTCGCTCTCGCCCGTGCCGCGGGCGGCGGCGCGTTCCGCCTTGCGCTGCCGGCGCGACTTCCTGGGCTTTTCCTCGGACGCAGGCGCCGGCCTGCGCCTGGCGGCCATTTCGGCCTCCGACGGCGGAATGCCGAGGCCGACCTTCAACCGCTCCATCAGGCTGGTCGGCTGGTCGGCGGTGGGCGGCTGCTTGCGCCGGCTCGCCGCCGCCTTGCGCTGTTGCTTGCGGGCCATGGCCTTGCGCCGCGACTGCCGTGCCCGCTCGGCGGCGGCCTGCTTGGCGGTCGTCGTTGCGCTTTCGCTCCGTGACTTTGCCGGCCGGGCCGACCGCGTCCGCTTGGCGTCGCGCGCCTCATCGGCCTGGGGAGTGCGCTTGCGGGCGGGACCCTTGCGGGCGGGGTCCTTCCTGCGGCCCTTCTGCGCGCTGCCTGGCGCCTGCGCGGCGGCAGGCTTGCGGCGGGGCGCGTCGTCCCGGCGCGCAGGCCCGTCGTGGCGCGTCTGGCGATCCTCGCGCGCGCTACCGTCCCGCCGCGCCTCGCTCGGCCGGGGCCGGGCCTTGCGGGCACGGGCGGCGCCGTCCCGCCGTGCGTCGCCATCGCGCCGCGCTGTGCCCTCGCCGCGCGCGCGCGCGCCTTCCTTGGCAGCCCCGCTGCGCGTAGTCTTCTTGCGGCTCGACCGGCTCGGCTTCAGCAGGTCGCCCTTCTCGGCGGCCTCCTTGATCTTCTTTATCTTCTCGGCGTCCTCGGCGAGGCTCTGGCGGGTGATGCCCATGCGCCGCATGATCAGCCATTGCTGGCCGATCGAGAGCACGTTGTTCCATGTCCAGTAGACCACCAGCCCGGCCGGGAAGCGCGCGAACAGGAAGAGGAAGATGATGGGCAGCGCCATCAGGATCTTCTGCTGAATCGGCTCCATCGGCTGCGGGTTGAGCTTCATCTGGAGCCACATGGTCACGCCGAAGATGATCGGCCAGATCCCCACCAGCAGGAACTCCGGCACCGGCCACTCGAGCAAGCCGAAGCCGGTGATGAAGGTCATCGGGTCCGGTGCGGAGAGGTCGTGGATCCAGCCGAAGAAAGGCGCGTGGCGCATCTCGATGGTGACGAACAGCATGTAGTAGAGGGCGAAGAACACCGGAATCTGCGCCAGCAGCGGCAGGCAGCCCGCGACCGGGTTGGCCTTCTGCTCGCGGTAGAGCTTCATCAGCTCGGTGTTTGCCCGCTGCTTGTCGTCCTTGTAGCGCTCGCGCAGGCGGATCATCTCGGGCTGCAGCTTGCGCATGCGGCTCATCGAGGCGTAGGCCTTGTTGGCGAGCGGGAACAGCAGCACGCGCACGCAGATCGTCAGCAGCAGGATGGCGACGCCGAAGTTGCCGGTGGCCCGGTTGAAGAAGTCGATGACGTAGAACAGCGGCTTCGACAGGAACCAGGCCGGCCCGAAGTCGACCGAGAGGTCCAGCCGGTCCACGCCCAGCGACTCCTCGTAGTCGTCGAGGAGGCTGATCTCCTTGGCGCCGGCGAAGAGGTGCGAGGTGAGCGAGACCGTCTGCCCCGGATTCACGGTGAGCGGCTCCGCCTCGTAGATGGTCTGGAAGGAATCGGCGTTGCCGCCGTCCACCGGCACGTACTCGAAGCTGCCCTTGAAGGCGACCTCCTGGTCGGGGATCACCGCCACCAGCCAGTACTTGTCCGTCAGCCCCAGCCAGCCGCCGGTGGCCTCGTAGCGGTAGCCCTCGCCCGCGTCGAAGGCATCGCGCATCTCCTCGTAGTCGGCGTCCCGGTAGTCCTCGCCGAAGATGCCGAGGGCGCCGTCCTGGAAGATGAAGAGCGGCTTGAAGGGGAGGATGGATTCGGTGGCGTCGCTGAAGCGCGCGACCAGCGAATAGGGCGTGAGCGCGAGCGGGCCGCCGGTGGTGTTGAGCACCGACTGGGTGACGGTGAAGACGAAGTTCTCGTCGATCTCGATCTTGCGGGTGAACGAGAGCCCGGCGCCGTTGTCCCACCGCAGCGTGACCGGCTTGCCGGGCGAGAGCGTTCCGCTGTCGGCCGCCCAGAGGGTGTCCGGCTGCGGCAGCGCGATGCCGTCGGCCGCGGTGAGCCAGCCGAAATCGGCGAAGTAGGGGCGCACGGCGTCGCGCGGCTGGAGCAGCACGATGTTCGGGCTCTCCTCGTCCGCGGTCTCGTGATAGTCGAGGAGCGTGACGGAATCGATGCGCCCGCCGAGCCGGGAGATCGAGCCGCTGAGCCGGGGCGAATCGATCGTCACCCGCGGGCTGTCGATACCGGCCTGGCCCAGCCCTTCGGCCGGTGCCTCCACGCCTGGCGCCGGGCCCGCCGCTGCCTGATCCGCCGGCGAGGGCGCACGGTCGGTCTGCTCCGCGACGCGCCTCGGCCGCTCGTCCGTCGGGAAGAGCGCGGGCATGAGGAACTGCCAGCCGACCAGGACGACGAAGATCGCCCCGATCGCGATCAGGAGATTGCGCCTGTCTTGGCCGCTGCCGAACATGTGACGCTCGCTCGCCCCTGTCAGCGCGGGGCGCGGACCCTCATGGCGCCGAAGATGCGGAGCGGTCGCTCGGGCACGAGGTCGACCCCGCCGGCGCAATACGGGTTGCAGCGGAGAATGCGCCAGGTCGCGAGCGCCAGGCCCACGAGCGCGCCGTGCTGCCTGAGCGCGTCGACCGCGTAGTGCGAGCAGGTCGGCTCGAACCGGCAGCTCGGCGGCAGAAGGGGCGAGAGGAAATACTGATATCCGCGGATCAGGCCCACGAACAGTACCGCTATCGGCTTCATGCGTCTCCCGCTTTCGGGCCCGCTGCGTGCGGACGGTCTGCGGCGGCCTGCCGCCTCCCCTCCGCCGCTCGATTGTCCGCCCGCGCGCCGACGCGCGCGAGCGCCGCGGACAGGTCGCCGATCAGCGCGTCGAACGGGCGGGTCAGCGTGGCGGCGCGCGCGATGACGACATAGTCGCTGCCGCACTGCGCCGAGGCCGGCATAACATGGGCCACCGCCGCGCGCAATCGGCGCTTGGCGCGGTTGCGGGCGACCGCGTTGCCGATGCGCCGGCTCGCCGTGTAGCCGACCCGCACCTGGCCGCTCTCGGCCTCGGCCTCGGGCGCCGGCGCCGCCTGCAGGACCAGCCCCGGCGCCGCCCACTTGCGCCCCGCCGCCCGCACCCGCAGGAAGTCCTGTCGCTTCTTGAGCGTGGCAATGCGCATCGCCGTCACCCGAACTCCGCGCGCCTACGGCGCAGTGCAATCTCCACGCGTCAAAGGCGAGATGGGCCGACGGTCGGGGGAACGATGGATGGCGCGCCTGCGCGGCCGCGCCGGCGCTAGACGGCGAGCCGCTTCCGCCCCTTGGCGCGCCTGCGCGCGAGCACACGCCGGCCGGCGACCGACTTCATGCGCTGCCTGAAGCCGTGACGCCGCTTGCGCACGATGTTGCTCGGCTGGTAGGTCCGCTTCACGCCCCGCCTCCGCTTCGCGCTCCGTCCCGCATGGGCGCCGGAGCCGCCGCTGTATAAGCGTGCCTCCCGCCGCTGTCAACGCGCCCTGCGACGCAACGGGCTCAAGGAGGGATGCGGCCGGCGAGCCAGTCCTCGATCAGGCGCCGCGAGATGGAATAGCGGCCCGGCAGGCGGAACTCGTCGCTGTCGCGGCGGCCGAGCAGGTCGCGCCGCTCGTACCAATGGGCGTATTCCAGCTCGATCTCGTCGACCGCGATCTCGCGGGAGAGCGCCTGCGCCATGAAGCCCACCATGAGCGTGCCGGGGAAGGGCCAGGGCTGCGAGGAGTGGTAGCGGACATCGCCCACGAGCACGCCGCTCTCCTCCTCGATCTCGCGGGCCACGCACTCCTCCAGACTCTCGCCCGGTTCCAGGAAGCCCGCGAGGGTCGAGTGCATCCCCGGCGGCCAGCGCGACTGGCGGCAGAGCAGGCACTCGTCGCCGTCGTGGACCAGCGTGATCACCGCCGTGTCGGTGCGGGGGAAGTGGACCGCCCCGCAGGTCTCGTCCGTGCAGCGCCGCTGATGCCCGGCCTCGAGTGCTGCCGCAGGCGCGCCGCAGGCGCCGCAGAAGCGGTGCCGGCGGTGCCAGTAGGTCAGCCCCCGCGCATAGGCGACGAGCGCCGCATCCGTTCCCGGCACGATCTGCACCAATTCCCTGAGGTCCATCAGCTCGCCGCCGGGCGAGCGCGCGAGCAGCGCCTCGGCCTCCACGTGGGAAAGATCGACGACGAAGTACGCCGCCCCGGCGGCGCCGTCGTCAGTCTCGACGCCCAGCAGGGAGGTCTCGGCGCGCGCGTCGAGCAGCCCGTCCAGGGTCTCGCGGTAGTGGATCACGGCGCGCGGCTCGGGCCCGAGCCGGATGACCGTGTTCTGCCGCCAGATCGCGACGTAGCGGGTCGCCGGGTCCTCGTGACGGGCCGCGAGCCAGGCCGCGTCGGTCCGCCGATGGGCGGCCCGGTCGAGCGCCATGCCCGAGAGCACGTTGCCACCGATGCGGGTGAGCCCGGTCATGGCTCAACCTCGCACACCGCCAGGTCGTTTCATACCCTCAAGCGCCGCGCGCGCGTGCGCTGGTGGCACCCGGCGTTTGGCCCGCCGCCCGGCGGGTCTATAGTAGCCACTCCGCCGCAACGAACCTCCGGAGGCCCCCGGTCCAGGCGATGAGCACTCCTCTCTACGTGGTCCTGGAAGAGCGCGGCATCGTCTCCGTGGCGGGCCCCGATGCCGGCCCCTTCCTCCAGGGGCTCGTCTCGAACGATATCGAGCGCGTGTCCGGCGGGCGCGCCGTCTATGCGGCGCTGCTCACGCCGCAGGGCAAGTTCCTGCACGACTTCTTCGTGCTGCGCGAGGGCGCGGGCTACCTGCTCGACTGTGAGGGTGCGCGCACCGCCGATCTCGGGCAGCGGCTCGTGGCCTATCGCCTGCGCGCCGACGTCGCGCTCGCCGACGCGACCGAGGATTTTCGCGTCGTCGCGCTCTTCGGCGGCGGGGACGGCGACGGAGGCGCGTTCGCCCTCCCGCCCGGCGCGGGCGCTGCCGTGCCCTGCGAGGGCGGCACGCTCATGCGCGACCCGCGCGGCGCGGCGCTCGGCCTCCGCGCGGTCCTGCCCCGGGCGCGGGATTTCGCGTTCCTGGAACGGGCGGGCTTCGCCCGGGGCAGCGCCGCCGACTACGAGCGCCACCGCATCGCCCACGGCGCGCCCGACGGCAGCCGCGACATGGAAATCGGCCGGGCGACGCTGATGGAGTGCGGCTTCGAGGCGCTCAACGGTGTCGACTTCGCCAAGGGCTGCTACGTCGGCCAGGAGCTGACGGCCCGCACCAAGCATCGCGGCCTGGTGCGCCGGCAGCTTGCGCCGGTGGCGCTCGAAGGCCCGCTGCCGCCGGCCGGCACGCCGATCATGGCGGGCGAGCGGGAGGTGGGCGAGATCCGCTCGGGCCAGGGCGATGTCGCGCTCGCCGTGCTGCGGCTGGAGAGGATCGCCGCCGCCGCCGAGGCAGGCGTGCCGCTCACCGCCGGCGAGGCGCGGGTTATTCCTCCCGCTCTTCCCTGAGCCCGCCGTCGCCGCTCGCCCGCCGGATGGCGGCCTGGGCCGCCGCGAGGCGCGCCACCGGCACGCGGTAGGGAGAGCACGAGACGTAATCGAGGCCGACCTCCTCGAAGAAGGCGATCGACGCCGGATCGCCGCCGTGCTCGCCGCAGATGCCGAGCTTGAGCGCGGGCCGCCTCTCGCGGCCGCGCTCGGCGGCGATGCGGACAAGCTCGCCGACGCCGTCGCGGTCGAGGCTGGCGAAGGGGTCGCGCGGCAGGATCCCGGCCCGCTCGTAGTCGCCGATAAAGCTCGCCGCATCGTCGCGCGAGATGCCGAAGGCGGTCTGGGTCAGGTCGTTGGTGCCGAAGCTGAAGAAGGCCGCGCTCTCGGCGATCTCGCCGGCCCGCAGCGCCGCGCGTGGCAGCTCGATCATGGTGCCGATCGTGTAGGCGACGCTGGTGCCGGTCTCCTCCTCCACCGCGTCGTGGACGCGCTTGATCGCCGCTTTGAGGATGTCGAGCTCGCGCTTGCCCACCACCAGCGGAATCATGATCTCGAGCTCGACCGGCCGCGTGCCGCCTGCGTCCGCCGCCGCCTCGAAGACGGCGCGCGCCTGCATCTCGTAGATCTCGGGGTAGGAGATGCCGAGGCGGCAGCCGCGATGCCCCAGCATCGGGTTGGTCTCGTGCAGCTGCGCGATGCGGCCGCGCAGCGCCTCCACGGTGACCCCGGCGGCGGCGGCGACGCCCGCGATCTCGGCCTCGGACCGCGGCAGGAACTCGTGCAGCGGCGGGTCGAGCAGGCGGATGGTCACCGGCAGGCCGGCCATGATGCGGAAGAGCGCGGCGAAGTCAGCACGCTGGGTCGGCAGCAGCTTCGCGAGCGCGGCGCGCCGGCCGTCCGCGTCGGCTGCCACGATCATCTCGCGCACGGGCACGATGCGCTCGTCGTCGAAGAACATGTGCTCGGTGCGGCAGAGCCCGATCCCCTCCGCGCCGAAGCGGAGCGCCGTCTCCGCATCGCCCGGCGTCTCGGCGTTGGCGCGGACGCGCAGGCGCCGCGCGGCGTCCGCCCATCCCATGAGGGTGGTGAAGTCGTCGGAGAGTGCGGGCTCGATGGTGGGCACGGCGCCCGCGAGCAGCTCGCCGCTGGCGCCGTCGATGGTGACCACGTCGCCCGCCGCGATCACCGCGTCGCCGGCATGGCACGTGCGCGCCGCCTCGTCGATGCGAAGCTCGCCCGCACCGGTGATGCAGGGGCGCCCCATGCCGCGGGCGACGACGGCGGCGTGGCTCGTCATGCCGCCGCGGCTGGTGACGATGCCGCGCGCCGCATGCATCCCGTGGATGTCCTCGGGGCTGGTTTCGGTGCGCAGCAGGATCACGGCCTCGCCGCGGGCGGCGCGATCCTCTGCCTCGTCGGCGTCGAAGACGACCGCGCCGGAGGCGGCTCCCGGTGAGGCCGGCAGCCCCCGCGCCAGCACCCGGCGCGGCGCCGCCGGGTCGAGGGTCGGGTGCAGCAGCTGCTCGAGGGCCAGCGGATCGACCCGCGCGAGCGCCTCCGCCTCGCTCACCAGCCCCTCCCGCGCCATGTCGACGGCGATCTTCAGCGCTGCCGCGGCGGTGCGCTTGCCGGCACGCGTCTGGAGGATCCAGAGCGCGCCCCGCTGCATCGTGAACTCGACGTCCTGCATGTCGCGGTAGTGGCGCTCGAGCCGCGCCATCACCGCCTGCAATTCGGCGAAGGCGCCTGGCATGCCCCGTTCTAGCGAGGGCGGCTCGCTGCCGCTCGCCTCGCGACCCGCCTCGGTCACGGCGCGCGGCGTGCGGATGCCGGCCACCACGTCCTCGCCTTGCGCGTTGACCAGGTATTCGCCGTAGAGCGCCGCCTCGCCGGTGGACGGGTCGCGCGTGAAGGCGACGCCGGTGGCGCAGTCCTCGCCCATGTTGCCGAAGACCATGGCCTGGATCGTGACCGCGGTGCCCCAGTCCGCCGGGATGCCGTGCAGCCTGCGGTAGGTGACGGCGCGCGCGTTCATCCATGAATCGAGGACCGCGCGGATGGCGCCCCGGAGCTGCGCCCGCGCGTCCTGGGGGAAGTCGCCACTGGTCTCGTCCCGCACCAGTGCCTTGTAGGCGTCGATCAGGCGGAACCAGTCGCCGGCCTCCATCTCGGTGTCGAGGCGATAGCCCCGCGCCTCCTTCTCCCGCTCCAGCAGCTCCTCGAAGGCGCGGTGGGGGACACCCAGAACGACGTCGCCGTACATCTGGATCAGGCGGCGGTAGCTGTCGTAGGCGAAGCGGGCATCGCCGCTCGCGCGCGCGAGCCCGTCGGCGGTCTCGTCGTTGAGCCCGAGATTGAGCACGGTATCCATCATGCCGGGCATGGACGCGCGCCCGCCCGAGCGCACCGAGACCAGCAGCACATGCTCGGGATCGCCGAAGCCCGCGCCCGCGATCCGCTCGACATGGGCGAGGCCGGCCGCGATCTCCGCATCGAGGCCCGCAGGCAGCGTGCGCCCCGCCTCGTAGTAGGCGTTGCAGAGCGCCGTCGTGATGGTGAAGCCGGGCGGCACGGGGAGGCCGATGGCGGCCATCTCGGCGAGGTTCGCGCCCTTGCCGCCGAGCAGCGCGCGCATGCCGGCATCGCCGTCCGCCTCGCCGCCGCCGAAGCGGTAGACCCACGCGGCCACGGTTCAGCCCTCGATCTTGGAGAAGTCGGCGACGCGGTCCAGCGTGGCGCGAATCTGCGAGAGCATCAGTAAGCGATTGTGGCGGAGTTCGGGCTCGTCACTATTGACCGTGACGTGGTCAAAGAAGGCGTCGACGGGCTCGCGCAGCGATGCCATGGCCTCCATCGCCTCCTCGAACACTTCGCGCTCCAACGCCGGCTCGATCATCGCGTTGGCTACGGCAATGCTGCTGTAGAGAGCTTGCTCCTCCGGCTTCTCGTCCTTGAACAGATCGGGATCGGGCTCGCCGTCGTAGCGCATGCCGTCGTTCTTTTCCTCGATGCGGAGGATGTTGGCGGCGCGGCGGTAGGCGGTGAGTAGGTTGGCACCGTCCTCGCCGCTGAGGAAGCGCTCAAGCGCGATGACGCGTGCTCGCAAACGCACTAGGTCGTCTTCGCCCCGGACACCGAAAACGGCACTCACCAGATCATGGCGCACGCCTTGCTCTCGCAGGTGCACTTTGAATCGGTCGGCGAAGAAGGCGAGCAACGCGCCGCGCGTCACTTCCGGCTCCGGTTCGTGCGGCAGAAGCCCGTCGTAGCCGGCAAGCGCCTTCGTCAGCGCCTCTCCGAGCGAGAATCGCAGGCCCTTCTCGATAACGATCCGAATTACACCAAGGGCGGCTCGTCGCAGCGCGAAGGGGTCTTTGGAGCCTGTCGGCCGCTCGTCGATGGCGAAGAACCCGGCCAGCGTATCAAACTTGTCGGCGAGCGCCACCGCAGTGCTCAACCGCGTCCTTGGGCAGGGATCTCTCGGTCCCTGCGGTGCGTAGTGTTGTGCTAAGGCCGCGCAAACTGCCGGTTCCTCGTCGGGGCGCGCGTAATAGCGGCCCATGATTCCCTGTAGATCCGGAAACTCGCCCACCATCTCGGTAACGAGATCGGCCTTGCAAAGAAGTCCTGCGCGTGCCGCCTTCTTGGAATCGGCTCCTGCGATCTCCGAGAAGAAGTTGCTGGCCAGTTTGGCGATACGACGCGCCTTGTCGGCCATGGAGCCGAGGCGGGCGTGAAAGACCACACCTTCAAGCTTCGGTACGCGCTCCCCCAGCGGCACTCGCCTGTCTTGGTCCCAGAAGAAGCGGGCGTCCGCGAGCCTGGCTCGCAGCACCCGCTCGCCGCCTGCGACGACGACTGCGCCCTCGTCCTCGGTCTCGACGTTCGAAACCATGATGAAGTGGGGTGCTGGCCGACCACTATCGCGACGCAGGCCGAAATAGCGCTGGTGGGTGCTCATGGCCGAATGCAGCACCTCAGGCGGCAAGTCCATGAAGCGCGCGTCGATGCGGCCCTTTAGCACCACCGGCCATTCCACGAGACCTGCGTTCTCGTCCACCAGCCGATCGTTCGGCGCCGGTTGCAGCCCTTCTTCATCTTCAATTGCCCAGATGCGGTTCACGATCGCCTGAATTCGCTGCTCCGGGTCGAGCATGACCTTGGCGTCTTCGAGGATCGCGGCGTAGTTGCCCACCTCGTCGATGGTCAGCGTACCTGACGAGAGGAAGCGATGGCCGAGGGTGGTCCGGCCGCTCTCGACCGAGCCGAAGCGGAAGGGCACGACCTGATTGTCCAGCAGGCAGAGGATGGAACGGATCGGGCGCACCCAGCGCACGCCGCTCTCGTCCCAGCGCATGGACTTGGGCCAGGAGACGGCCGCCAGCGCCTCGGGCAGAAGCTCGGCCAGTAGGTCGGCAGCGGGGCGCCCCTTCTCTTGGCTGACCGTGAACCAGACCGGCCCCTTGGGCGTCTCACGCCGCTCGCAGTCCTCCAATGTGAGCCCGGTGGACTTCAGGAACCCCTGGATCGCCTTCTCGGGCGCATCGACGCGGGGTCCCTTGCGCTCCACCGTGATGTCAGGCTGTGCTTCCAGCAGGTCTCGCACGAGCACGGCCAAACGGCGGGGTGTCACGAAGGGTTCCACTTGCCCGCCGAAGAGCCGGGCCCTTGCGAGCCGAGAGAGCACTTGACGTTCGAGATCGCGCGCAGCGTCCCGCTGCATGCGCGCCGGGATTTCCTCCGACAGCACCTCCAGCAGCAGATCAGGCATCGCGCGTCCCCGCGCGCAGGTGCATGCTCACGTCGCCGCCCCCGCCAGCCAGGCCTCGCAGCACGCCTTGGCGAGCGCGCGGACGCGGCCGATATAGGCAGCCCGCTCCACCACGCTGATCGCGCCGCGCGCATCCAGCAGATTGAAGAGGTGACTGGCCTTCATGCACTGGTCGTAGGCCGGCAGCGCGAGCGGCGGCTCGGTCGCCAGCAGGGCCGTGCACTCCGCCTCCGCATCCTCGAAGTGGCGGCGCAGGCGGTCGACATCGGCGTGCTCGAAGTTGAAGGCCGAGAACTCGCGCTCGGCGCGCAGGAACACGTCGCCATAGCGGGTGCCGCAGCCGTCCCAGTCGAGCGCGTAGACGTCGTCCACGCCCTGCACGTACATGGCGAGCCGCTCCATGCCGTAGGTGAGCTCCACCGGCACCGGGTCGCAGTCGATGCCCCCCACCTGCTGGAAGTAGGTGAACTGGGTCACCTCCATCCCGTCGCACCAGACCTCCCAGCCGAGCCCCCAGGCGCCCAGCGTCGGGCTCTCCCAGTCGTCCTCGACGAAGCGGATGTCGTGGGCACGCACGTCGATGCCGAGCGCCCCCAGGCTGCCGAGATACTGGTCCTGCACGTCCGCCGGCGCCGGCTTCAGGATCACCTGGAACTGGTAGTAGTGCTGGAGCCGGTTGGGGTTCTCGCCGTAGCGCCCGTCGGCAGGCCGGCGCGAGGGCTGCACGTAGGCAGCAGCCCAGGGCTCAGGGCCGAGGCTGCGCAGCGTCGTCGCGGGATGGAAGGTGCCGGCGCCGACCTCCATGTCGTAGGGCTGCAGGATGACGCAGCCCCGCTCGGCCCAGTACGACTGCAGGCCGAGGATGAGCGACTGGAACGACCGGTCGCTGTGGCTGGCGTCCATCGAAGGTCATCGGGTCGGGTGATCGGGCGGGCGGACAATGCCCCCCGCGCCGGGCGTGGTCAACGGTGCGGATGCCCCGCGGCAGCCGCGCAAGCGTGCCGGCTAGCGATTGTCGTCGATGTTCTGATGCTCCTCGTGCTCGAGCGGCTCGGCGGCCTTGGCCTTGCGCACCCGGCTGATTGCCTTGAACCCGAACCAGACGGCCGCGATCAGCACCACGAGGATAAGCAGCTTCATCGGGCTGAACATGGTCTACTCCCGTCGCCACGCGCGGCGCGCGGCCCCGCCGTTGCAGGTGCGCCGCCCTTGCTGCCCGCCACTCTGATGCCCCCGCACGGGCAGGTCAAGCCCCGTCTCCGCCGGGCGCCGCGCCGGAAATCCGTGTTATGCGGCGCCCTCGATCATCGCCAGGACCGCGGGCGGGTCGAGCGGATGGGCCCGGACTCGCGCGCCGAAGGGCTCCAGCGCGTCCTCGACCGCGCCGGCGAAGGCGGCCGCTGCCGGGATCGCGCCGCCCTCGCCCACGCCCTTGACGCCGAGCGGGTTGAGGCTGGAGCTGCTCTCCATGTGATGGATCTCGATCGGCGGAATCTCCATCGCGGTGGGGATCAGGTAGTCCATGAAGGTCGTCACCAGCGGCTGTCCTGCCTCGTCGAAGCGGAGCTTCTCGTAGAAGGCGCCGCCGATCCCCTGCGCCGTGCCGCCCAAGATCTGCCCGTCCACGATGGCGGGGTTGATCATCACGCCGCAGTCGTGGACCACCACGTACCTCTCGATCTCCACCATGCCGGTGGCGACGTCCACGACCACCACCGCGCCGTGCACGCCGCTCGCGATCGCGCCGTCGGGCGAGCGGTAGTAGTCGGCGGCGCGCAGGCCCGGCTCGCTGCCGGCCGCCAGCGTGTTGATGGGATCGGCTGCATACGCGAGTGCGGCGAGCGTCACCGCCAACTGCGGCGCTCCCTTCACGTGCACGGCGCCGTCCGCCAGCACCAGGTCCTCGGGCGCCGCCTCCAGCTCGTCCGAGGCGAGCGCCAGCGCCCGCGCGCGGACGGCCTTGGCCGCCCCGAGCGCCGCATTGCCGCCGACGACCGCAGCCCGGCTCGCGAAGGTGCCGACCCCCCAGGCGAAGCGGTCGCTCCGCCCGCTCTCCACCACCACCCGCTCCGGCGCGACGCCGAGCGTCTCGCCCACGACCTGCATGAGCGTGGTGTGGTGGCCCTGCCCCTGAGAGGGATAGCCGGTCGTCACATGGACATGGCCGGTGGGCTCCACCCGCACCTCCACCCCTTCATAGGGGGAGATGCCGGTGCCCTCGACGAAGAAGGCGATGCCTGCGCCCCGATGGATCCCCATCGCGCGCTCGGCCGGCTGGCCGCGCTTGATGCCGTCATAGTCGAGCGCCTGGAGCGCCTTTTCCAATTGCGCCGGATAGTCGGCGTCGCGGTGCACGAGCGGCGTGTTGCCCTGGAAGATGCGGCCCGAATCCCACGGGCAGTCTTCCGGCCGCACCAGGTTGCGCCGCCTGATCTCAGCCGCATCGAGGCCGAGTTCGCGCGCCACGTGGTTCATGGCCGCTTCCGTGACGAAATTGCCGTGCGGCTGGCCTGCGCCGCGGTAGGGACTCACGATCGGCGTGTTGGTGTAGACGGCGGCGTATTCCGTCCGCACCGCCGGGATTCTGTAGGGGCCCGGCAGGATGGCCTGGGCGCACTCCGCGTTGATCGGCCCGTAGGGGCAGTAGGCGCCGCTGTCGTAGAGGAAGTGGTCCTTGATGCCGAGGATGCGCCCGTCGCTCCCCACAGCCACCTCGATCCGATGCACCATCAGCCGTTCGTGGTTCGAGCCGATGAAGTGCTCGCGGCGGTCCTCGATCCACTTGACCGGCCGGCCCAGCAGGCGGGCGGCGAAGGGGATCAGCAGCTCCTCCGGGTAGACCAGGAAGATCTTGACGCCGAAGCCGCCCCCCACATCCGGCGCGATCACGGTGATGGCGGCCTCGGGCAGCCCCAGCTTCTCCGCAATGACGCCGCGGGCCGACACCGGCGCCTGCGTCGTGTCCCAGATGGTGAGTTGCTCGAGGCTCGCGTCGTAGCTGGCGACGACGCCCCGGGTCTCCATCGGCTGGGCGGCGCCGCGTTCGGGACGGAGCTCCTCGCGCAGCACGACGTCCGCCGCGGCGAAGGCGCCTTCGACATTGCCGCTCTCGTCGACGGTGCGGCAGGCGACGTTCGAGTCCGTATCGTCGTGGACGAGCGGCGCGCCCGGCTCCGCCGCCGCCACCAGCTCCACCGTAGGCGTCTCCGGCTCGTAGTCGACCTCGATCAGGTCCAGCGCGTCCTCGGCCAGATAGCGGCTGTCGGCGACCACCAGCGCCACCGCTTCGCCGACGAAGCGCACCTGGCCCGGTGCGAGGGCCCGATGAGTGCGCGGATGGATGAAGCCAGGGTTGTCGTTCAAGAGCGGCATGGGCGCGTTGGCGGGACCCAGGTCCTCGTGGGTCAGCACCGCGTGCACGCCGGCGAGCGCGAGCGCTTCGCCGACATCCACCCGCGTGAACCGCGCCTTGGCGTGGGGGCTGCGCAGCACCGCCGCGTGCAGCATGTTCGGCAGCCGGATGTCGTCGATGAAGCGCGCGCGGCCGGTGAGCAGCCGCGCATCCTCGCGGCGCTCCACCCTCTCGCCGATCAGCCGGGTAGTCACGACTCGTCCCCGCGCAGCATCGCGGCTGCAAGGCGCACCGCCGCCACGATCTGCTGGTAGCCGGTGCAGCGGCAGAGAGTGCCGGCGAGCGCCCGGCGGATCTCGGCCTCCGTCGGCGCGGGATGCGCGGCGAGGAAGGGCTTCAAGGTCATCAGGATGCCGGGCGTGCAGTAGCCGCATTGCAGCCCGTGCGCGCGGCGGAAGGCCTCCTGCAGGGGGTGGAGGGTATCACCGTCGGCGAGCGATTCCACGGTCTCGACCGAGGCGCCATCGGCCTGTACCGCGAACATGAGGCAGGAGCGCACGGGCGCACCGTCCAGGAGCACCGTGCAGGCGCCGCAGACGCCGTGCTCGCAGCCGACGTGTGTGCCGGTGAGCTCCGCCTCGTGCCGGATGAAGTCCGAGAGCAGCAGCCTGGGCTCGACGCTGCCCTCGAAGGGCGCGCCGTTGATCGTCATGCGAATGCCGCGCCGCTCGTCCGCCATTCAGCGCCCCATCCGCTGGAGTGCCCGCCGGCTTGCGCGCGCGGTCAGCGCTGCCACGAGCCTGCGCCGGTACCACGCGGGCGCGTGCGGGTCGTCCGCCGGCTCGGACGCTGCCGCTGCCGCAGCACCCGCCGCCTCGCAGGCATCGGCGCCCCAGCCGCGCTCCGCGAGAATCGCCTCCGCCTCGCGCGCCCGGGCCGGGCCCGCGCCGATACCGGTGAGCACGACGCGGGCCGCGAGCCCGCCATCCGTGCCAGGACTCAGCAGGACGCAGGCCGCAACCAGCGCGAAGTCGCCTGCGCGCCGCGCGGCCTCCTCGAAGCCCCAGCCGGTGCCTGCCGGCAGCGCCGGCACCCTGATCTCGGTGAGCAACTCGTCCGGCGCCAGCGCCGTCTCCATCGTGCCCGCGAAGAAATCGTGCGCCGCGATGCTGCGCTGCCCCACTGGCCCCTGCGCGCGCATCTCCGCATCGAGGGCCAGCATGACCGCCGGCAGCTCGGCCGCCGGGTCGTTCAGCGCGAGGCTGCCGCCGACGGTGCCGCGGTTCCTGATCTGGGGATGGGCGATGTGGCCGATGGCCTCGGTCAGGATCGGCCAGCCGCGGGCCACGGCGGCATCGGCCTCGATCTCCGCCTGGCGGGTCATGGCGCCGATGCGGAGCACACCGCCCTCGACCGCGACGGAGCGGAGCGCCTCGATGCGGTTGAGATCGACCAGCATGGCCGGCCGCGCCAGGCGGAAGTTGAGCAGCGGCACCAGGCTCTGCCCGCCGGCGAGCGGCCTGGCATCGCCGCCGTGCGCGGCCAGCAGGGCGACGGCATCCGCCACCTCGGTCGGGCATTCGTAGGCGAAAGGGGGCGGCTTCATCGCCTGTTGCGACCCCGCTGTTGTTCGGGCCCCGATCCTACACCGGCGCGGCGGCCCGGGTCAGTCCGGGCTCGCATCGTAGGGCCGATGTGCGGTGGGAGATCGTCGTTCAGTCGCGGACGGCGCCGAAAACGCCCTTGAGATTGGCGCGATCGAAACCGCCGGCCGCCCCCTGATGGTCCGTTCCGTAGAACGCCCCCTCGATGGTCGGCTGGCTCTGCGCGTCGCGGAACGAGCCCGCCGTCATCTGCAGCCCCTGCCACGACAAGTTGCCGTGCCCCCTGTCGAAATCGGTGAAGTCAACGTCCACCGTCGAGTCGAAGAAGTCGACCTCCAGCCGGGCGCTACCGCTCACGGGCAGGTAGCCCGAGGCGCCCGTGCTGAATGCCCGCACACCCCCGCGCCATACGGCCTCTCCGGATACCGGATTACTCCCGCTCCGTGTTCCGGAAACACTCGTGCTTGGCGCATAGTAGGTGGTGATATCGCCTTCGCGCCTGATGTCTTGCTCGATGACTGCCGTGAACACGGTGCCCCCGAACTGCCGGCCCCAGTATCCCCAGTCGTCGTATGCATAGATCGATCTCGTTCCGGAGCTGTCGCTGTACTCTCCGATAAACGAGACGGCACCCGTTTCCTCCAGCGTGACCGTGTCCGGGACGGCTTGAGCGCCGGAGCTGCCCCGCACGACGGTCGCGGAGTGAGAGAAGATGCCGACCGCCTCCTCGTGCTCGGGACCGACAAAGGATCCCCTCAGCCATCCACTCTCAGGGTTGCCCCAGATGGTCCCGTTGGCCCGCGCTTCAAGACCCCGGAATCTGATGTCGGGGAGGGACCGCCGGCCATCCCGGCTCGCGATGTCCGAGAACGTCACGTCCACGCGGCTCGGAGCCAGGCGGAAGTCGATGGTCGCGACGCCCTCCACGAACGGGTCGTCGTGCGCCTCGTGCCTGCCCTGGTATCCGAGCATGAGGCCGGACCATTGCGCGCGAACATCCGGAGGGTGGCCCGACATTGCCCCTTGGGCACCCTTCCACCAGCGATAGTGACCCCCGGGCGTGCCGATCGAGTCCGTCCATTCGCTGCTGTACTTCTCGAACCCGACTCCGAACGCGCCGTGTTCCATGATCCCGAAGTAGCCGTCGACGACATGACGTCCCTGGCGGCCGTCGGTGGATGCGGCCGTCTGCCGCTCGATCCGCAAGACATCGCGGTCCGCCACGAGCATCGCCGCTTCGCGCCCGTCCCATCCGGCCGTGGCGGCAACGACAGCGTCTCGCGTTGTCGCCGTCCGACCGCTCCACGAGCCCGACCTGAATACGTTCGTTTCGCAGGAAGACCCCTCCACACACCAGTAGTCGGTCCAAACGTCATCGGCCGAGCCGGGCGCATCGCTCTGATAGGTCCGACCCGTCAGGTACGTCGCGGCATCGATCACGTCCTCGCGGGCGGGCCGGTCGTCGTGGGTCGCGCCGAAGCTCGCCAGCAGACCCGCCCTCGGATCGTGGAGCGTTCCCGCAACGTCCTCGTGCTTGGGCCCGTAGAAGTCCGCAGACAGCGTCGACTCCGCCTCCGTTCCGCGAATCGCGTTGTCCGCGATGGCGAGTGGGTAGTAGAGGGCACCGCCGGCGAAGGTCTCGGGCGTTCCGTCGGAAGCGACTTCGAGCGAGGTGAAACTCGCCGTGCCGTCCAGGGTTCCGAGATCGATCGCAAGATTGGCGTCTCCGGTGACGGGCGGCATCCCGTCATAATCGATTGCGGCGCCGATCAGCCCGCCCGCGTAGCAGACCCTTCCCATGGACTCGGCCGAGGGATAGGACATGCCGATGTCGCCCGTGCTGCGGTAGCCGAAGGCGTCGGCACCCACCCGCAGGAGATCGGTGATTTCGAGCGTCTGCCACGGATTGGCTGCGCCGTCGTAATGCGGCTGCGGGTCCGCGCGCGCCACGTGCAGATCGCGCGAGACGGCGAGCGTGAAGGCGGCATAGTCGGTCCAGCCCCCGAGGCCGTATGTCTCGGGCCGCTCGGTCTCGTCGGTCACCGTCATGCCGAGGTCGGCGAGGAACGCGAAGTCGATCGCGTGAGGCAGAAAGGGCCCCAGCGCCTCGCCGCTGCCACAGTAGGCCATGAGCGACGCGCAGACGCCGCTGTGGGCGAAGTCGTACTCCATTGCCAGCGGATCGCGCTCGCCGTCCACCCAGTCATGTGAATTGGCGGCGTCCTGGAACGGCGCGGGGCCGCCATAGAGGGCAGTCACGTTCGGCCCCGTCCAGGTGCCCGCTTCGGTGTCCGTATAGGGGACGTAGCCCTCTGTCTCTGCGCCTCCCTTCCACGCACCCAGCACATGGCCGATCTCGTGCGCCAACGTGCTGAACAGATTGGCCTCGCCGGCATCCCGAAGGAAGTCGCTATCGATCTCGATCGATCCGAACCGAGGCTCCCACGCTCCGCCAGGCCGTCGGGCTCCCTCGTTCGCCCAGCCGGCAGTTCCCTCCGAAAGGTCTTCGTCCTTGACGTCTATTTCGAGGCCGGTGCTGATCTCGCCGCCGGCTCCGACGTAGACCTGGGTGTGATCGCCGCCGTCGATGTAATAGCCCTTGAAGTCGCCTTCCTGCCGCTCCCACGTGGACCAGGTGTCGGCGATGCGGTGGCTCCACGCCTTGCCGGCCCGCTTCAGCATGGCGCGGAAGGCGGGATCGTTGCGCACCCGCCAGCTTGCTCGCGAGACGTCGAATTCGATCGAGAGCGTGTCGGCCGGCCCGCCGCTCCAGCGCCCGTAAGTCACCCCGCGGCGCGCGCCCAGCACACGGACCTCGTCGCCCTCCTGAAGATCGGGGGCCACCGGTGGCCCGTCATCCGTCTGCGCAGCCGCTTGCAGGCGCCGCAGGTCCGCCGCATCGGCCCCGTCGGCGGGTTCGGCCAGCGAGAGACCATCCGCGATTCCGTCACTCTGCCGATGCCCCCAGTGATCGAGAAGGTCGGTAGCAGTCGGGTTGTTGCGCGGTAGCTGGACCAGGCGTGAGCCGCCTGCAGCCGTGCCGAGCACCACGGCAGCCTCCGACGATGGCTGGTCGTCCTGCAATTCGTCATCGTCTTGACCGGCATCGTCGGATGGTCCGCCGCCGGTCCCGGTCGTTTCAGTCGTCGCCGGCTCGCCGGACGACTCATCCCCGCCGGAAACGATGGGCTCGCCGGAGACGTTCTCGGTGTGGGAAAGGTCCGGACGCTCCTCTCCGTCTGCAAGCTGAAGCGTGTGCTGCCCCTGGCAGGCCGCAAGCCCGAGCATCGCAGCGATGCCGAGAAGGGGTGGAGCGATACGGGCGCAGGAAAACACGGGCCGCGCCAGGCGGATACCGGGAGGCGGCGCCGGGCTCCGCCCGGCGGCAAGCGGGCGCACGTCCTCCCCGCGTGTCACAGGCAGAGAAGCGGCCTCATCGACAGCGCTCGGACACTCGCAGATGAACGGTGGTGATTTCATGGCCCCTGGCGGAACCGTTGTTGATCTCCCTCACTAGACTTTATACCGGCCTGTTAGCCTTATGGTCATGTTTTTTGCTATAACATGCG
Organism: Alphaproteobacteria bacterium; assembly: GCA_011523425.1. Taxonomy (GTDB): domain Bacteria; phylum Pseudomonadota; class Alphaproteobacteria; order UBA828; family UBA828; genus WTGU01. The sequence continues at coordinate 28,199 of WTGU01000142.1, read as the reverse complement.
GGCACTAAATCTATGTCGTCTCATTGACCTCGCGGTCAAAAACCTTGCCGATACCTGCCGGCACGCCTTCGGGAGTCAGTCAGGACTTTGGTCGTCTTCGAGCGCCGCGCGAAGCTCATAAAGGAGCTCCAGCGCAGCGCGCGGGGTGAGGTCGTCCGGGTTGATCGCCGCGAGGCGGGCGCGGAGCGGGTCGGGCGCGGGTTCCGCCCGGGCGGACGCGGCCGGCGGGCGGGACTGGAAGAGCGGCAGGTCGTTCGCGAGTCGGGCGGCGGCGGCGGCCTGGTCGCCCTGCTCGAGCAGCGCCAGCACCTCCTCGGCGCGGGCCAGCACCGCCTCGGGCAGGCCGGCGAGGCGCGCCACATGGATGCCATAGGAGCGATCGGCCGCGCCCGGCGCCACCTCGTGCAGGAAGACGACCGAGCCCTGCCATTCCTTGATCCGCATGGTGTGACAGGCCAGCCCGTCCAGCTTCCGGGCCAGCACGGTGAGCTCGTGATAGTGGGTGGCGAACAGCGCCCGGCAGCGGTTGCCGTCGTGCAGATGCTCAATCGCCGCCCAGGCGATGGAGAGGCCGTCGTAGGTGGCGGTGCCGCGACCGATTTCGTCGAGGATCACCAGCGCCCGCTCGCCGGCCTGATTGAGGATGGCGGCGGTCTCCACCATCTCCACCATGAAGGTGGAGCGCCCGCGCGCGAGGTCGTCCGCCGCGCCGACGCGGGAGAAGAGTCGGTCGACCGCGCCGATGCGGGCGGCGGTGGCGGGGACGAACGAGCCCATCTGGGCCAGCACCGCGATCAGCGCATTCTGGCGCAGGAAGGTGCTCTTGCCTGCCATGTTGGGGCCGGTGACGAGCCAGATGCGGGCCGCCGTACCGAGGTCGCAATCGTTGAGGACGAAGGGCGCATCGCCGCCGGCGCCCACCGCTTCCACGACCGGGTGGCGCCCGCCCTCGATCTCGAAGGCCGTGGTCTCGTCGACGACGGGCCGCGTGTAACGCCGCCCGACCGCGAGATGCGCGAGTCCCTGGGCCACGTCGAGCGCGGCCAGCGCCCCTGCCGTGCGCGCGATGTCGTCGGCCCGGCGCAAGACGTCGGCGCAGAGGTCGTCGAAATGCTGCTGCTCGAGGGCAAGGGCCCTCTCGGCCGCGCCGTTGATCCGCGCCTCGAGCTCGCCCAGCTCCACCGTGGTGTAGCGCATGGCGCTGGCCATGGTCTGCCGGTGAATGAACTGCTCCGGCAGCGCGCCGGCCCGCGCAGCCGGCGTCTCTACGTAGTAGCCGAGCACGTTGTTGTGGCGCACCTTGAGCGCGCCGACGCCGGTCTCCGCGCGGTAGCGGGCCTCCAGCTCGCCGATCAGGCGCCGGCTGTGGTCGCGCAGCTCCACCAGGTCGTCGAGCGCTTGGTCGTAGCCGCGCGCGATCGCGCCGCCGTCCCGGATGCCGAGCGGCGGGCTCGCCACCAGCGCCCGGGCGAGCCGCTCGGCCAGGGCCTCGTGGTGACCGAGCGCCTGCGTGTGCGTCTGGAGCGCCTTCGGCGGCGCCTGCAGGCCGCCGTCCGCAGCGTCGGCGAGCGCTTCGCGGAGTGCCGGAACCTGGCCCAGCGTATCGCGCACGGCGGCGAGGTCGCGCGGGCCGCCCCGGCCGAGCCCGAGGCGGGAGAGCGCACGCTCCACGTCCGGGCAGCGGCGGAGCCGTTCGCGGAGATTGTGGCGGGCACGCTCCGCCTCGACCAGGAAGCCGACGGCATCGAGCCGCTCGCCGATCGCGTCAGGGTCGGTGAGCGGTGCGGTGAGCTGCGCCCTGAGCAGCCTGGCGCCGGCACCGGTGACGGTGCGGTCGATGACGGCGAGCAGGCTTCCCGCACTACCGCCGTCGAGCGTCGCCGTAAGCTCAAGATTGCGCCTGGTCGCGGCGTCGATCGCCATCGACGCGCTGGCCTGCGTCGCGCGGAGCCGCGCGAGCCGGGGGAGGCGGCCGTTCTGGGTGAGGCGCAGATAGCCGAGGATGGCGCCGGCCGCGGCGAGCTCGGCGCGGCCGAAGCTGCCGAGGCCGTCGAGGGAGGCGACGCCATAGAGCGCGGCGAGGTCGCGGCCCGCGGCAACGCTGTCGAAGAGCGAGCGCGGCTGCGGCGTGAGCGCCTGCTTCCACTCGGCGAAGAGCTCGAAGAGCGTCGGCGTCTCCAGCAGCGGCTCCGGCACCAGGATCTCGCCGGGCTCGAGGCGGGCGAGGGCTGCCGGCAGCGCGGCCTCGGAGACCTCCATCACCGCGAATTCGCCGGTGGACATCTCCGCCCAGGCGAGCGCCAGCGCGCCTTCCGCCCGGGCGAGCGCGGCGAGATGGTTCGCCGCCCGCGCATCGAGCAGCGCATCCTCGCTCAGCGTTCCCGGCGTCACCAGCCGGATCACCTCGCGGCGCACGAGCGCCTTGGGCCCGCGCTTGCGGGCCTCCGACGGGTCCTCGACCTGCTCGCATACCGCGACCCGGAAGCCCTTGCGGATGAGCCGCTGGAGGTAGCCCTCGGCGCTCACGACGGGCACCCCGCACATGGGCACCTCCTGCCCCTGGTGGAGGCCGCGCTTGGTCAGCGCGATGTCGAGTGCGTCGGCCGCCGCGCGCGCATCGTCGAAGAAGAGCTCGTAGAAATCCCCCATCCGGTAGAAGAGAAGATGGTCCGGATGGGCGCCCTTGATCTTGAGATACTGCGCCATCATCGGCGTCGCCGTCTCGACGCGGCGGGCGCGCGGCCGACCCCGGCGGGCGCCGCGGGCGGCGGTCGGCGCGGCGGGCGCTTTCGCCTCGGCGTCCTCGGGCATGGCGCGACATTAGCCCGGATTTCTCGCCACGGTCACGGCCGGCGTTTCGTGCGCCGGCCGCCTTCGCCGCTGCCCTCCGGCTGACATATATTCGTCATGCCTGCACCCTGCGCCCCTGATAGACTCAGGTGGACGGATCACGGAGCGGAGGGAGCCGGACGATGGCGGCGCACGTTGTTCCGCTCCGCCGGTGGGCACGGATCAGCCTTGCGGCGTCGCTCCCGCTCGGGCTCGCCTTTCTCCTGCTGGCCCTGCTCGACCTCACGCCGCCCGTCCCCGCGGCCACAGCCTGGGCCGGCCTCAGCCTGCTGGCGGCCCTGGTGGCCCATGTGGCGCTCAGGGACGTCGGCACGCTGGCGCGCCACGTGGAGGCATCCGCCGAGGAAGGGAGCGGCGGCGGCGGTGAGACCGCGCCGGCGGGGACGCTGACCCGGGAGCTCGCGACCGCGATCGAACGCCACCTGCGCGCGGCTGCGGAGGGACGGGCGCGGCTCGCCGGCGAGCGTGCCGAGCTCGATCGCGCGCTCGACGCATTGCCCGAGCCGCTGCTCCTGCTGGGTGCCGACCGCAAGATCGTCCGCGCCAACCGGGCGGCGACGTCGCTGCTGGGCGACGAGGTGAGCGGGCGGCACATCTCCGCCTCCCTGCGCAATCCGCAGCTCATCGAGGCGGTGGAGCAGACCATCGACGGCGGCGGCGGGCGCGACATCGAGTTCACCCTGCAGGCGCCCGTCGAGCGCACCTTCGCGGCGCGGGTCGAGCCGCTGCCGGAGCCGAGAGAGGGCGGGGCCGCGCTGCTGCTTGCGCTCGTCGATTTCACGGCGGTGCGCCGCACCGACCAGATGCGGGCCGATTTCGTCGCCAATGCGAGCCACGAAATCCGCACCCCGCTCGCCACCCTGATGGGCTTCATCGAGACGCTGCAGGGCTCGGCCCGCGACGACGCGGAGGCGCGGGAGCGCTTCCTCGCCATCATGGACCAGCACGGCAAGCGCATGGCGCGCCTGGTCGAGGACCTGCTCTCGCTCTCGCGCATCGAGATGAACGAGCACACGCCGCCCACGGACTCGGTGCCGCTCCCCTCCCTGCTCACCCATGTCCGGAACACCCTCGCCTGGCAGGCCGAGAGGCGCGGCGTCGCAGTCGCCATCGACGCCGAGGACGAATTGCCGGCGGTGATCGGCGACGGCGACGAGCTCACCCAAGTGTTCCTCAACCTCGTCGACAACGCGATCAAGTATGGCGACGACCGGGGCATGGTGAGGGTGGAGGCGCGGCGCGTCGCGGAGGCGCAGGCGACCGGCTGGGCGGCAGGGAGGGACGGCGCGGTCTCGGTCTCCGTCGTCGACCAGGGTGCGGGGATCCCGCGCGAGCACCTGCCGCGCCTCACGGAACGCTTCTACCGTGTCGACAAGGCGCGCTCGCGAGAGCTCGGCGGCACCGGCCTCGGGCTTGCCATCGTCAAGCACATCGTGAACCGGCACCGCGGCGCGCTCACCATCGACAGTGTCCCCGGCGAGGGCAGCACGTTCACGGTCTACCTGCAGCCGGCTGAGGGCGCGCAGGACGCAGCGGTAGCGGGGAGCAGCGAGGGTCCGGCCGGTGGCACGACGGCCGCCGCGCCGGGGGCGCCGTCATAATAGCGTAACAAATCTGACTTATTCCTGAACCGGCCCGATAACACGCTGGGCTCGCGCTCGCTCGACCGAGCGCAAGCCGCGGGGACGGCCGGACGGCGTGCAGCTCACCATTCTCCTCATCGCGATTCTAGCGCTGGCGGTCATCGGCCTCTATTTCGGTCGTCGCCGGGCGCTCAGCGCGGCCGGCTCCAATCTCGGCAAGCTCCACTCGATGCCGGGCTATCACGGCTGGTACGTGGCGCTCTGGTGCGGGATTCCCTCCGGCATCGTCCTCGTCGTCTGGCTGATCATCGAGACGCCGATCCTGGAGGCGCTGCTGCTCTCCACGCTCGGGCCGGTGGTGGCGGAGCAGTCGGAGGCGATGATCGGCCTCCTTCTCAACGACGTGCGCAACCTGGCATCGGGCGACGTGGTGAGCCGCGAGGTGGACCCGGCCCTGCAGGCCGCAGCGGATCGCTACGCCAGCATGAAAGCCACCGCCCAGGCCGCGGTGCTGGCGATCGGGCTCGCCGTGGGAGGCGCCGGCTTCGGCTGGGCCTGGCGCCGCATTGCGCCTTCCTTGCGGGCGCGCAACAAGGTCGAGCGCTTCGTGAACATCGCGCTCATCCTGTCCTCCTGCGTCGCCATCGTCACCACCATCGGCATCGTCCTCTCGGTGCTGTTCGAATCGATCCGCTTCTTCTCGATCATCCCCTTCTGGGACTTCCTCTTCGGCTTGAAATGGAGCCCGCAGACCGCCATCCGCGCGGACCAAGTGGGCAGCACCGGCGCCTTCGGCGCGATACCGCTCTTCACCGGCACGTTGATGATCACGCTGATCGCGATGCTGGTGGCACTCCCGGTCGGCCTCTTCGCCGCCATCTACATGGCCGAGTTCGCCAGCCCCCGCTTCCGCAACGTGACCAAGCCGATCCTGGAGATCCTGGCCGGCGTGCCGACGGTGGTCTACGGCTTCTTCGCTGCGCTGGTGGTGGCGCCGACGTTCAGGGGAATCGGCGAATCGATCGGCCTCGACGTGGCCTCCGAAAGCGCGCTCGCCGCCGGTGTCGTCATGGGCATCATGATCATCCCCTTCATCTCGTCGCTGAGCGATGACGCCATCGTCGCCGTGCCGAATTCGCTGCGCGAGGGCTCGCTCGCCATGGGGGCCACCAAGTCGGAGACCGTGGTCAAGGTGATCCTGCCGGCGGCGTTGCACGGGATCGTCGCCGCCTGCCTTCTCGCCGTGAGCCGGGCCATCGGCGAGACCATGATCGTGGTGATGGCCGCGGGCCTCGCCGCCAACCTCACCGCCAATCCGCTCGATGCGGTGACGACCGTCACGGTGCAGATCGTGACGCTGCTGGTGGGCGATCAGGAGTTCGACAGCGCCAAGACGCTGGCGGCCTTCGCGCTCGGGCTCATGCTCTTCGTCGTGACGCTGGCGCTCAACATCTTCGCGCTCCACATCGCGCGCAAGTATCGGGAGCAGTATGACTGACATCGCAGAACCGCGGCTCGCCGGAGCCTGGCAGGACGCGGATTGGACGAAGCGAAGGCTGCGCCGGCGCTACCGTGCCGAGCGCCGCTTCAAGGCCTACGGCCTTGTCGCCGTCTTCGTGGCCCTCGGCTTCCTTGCGCTCCTGATCGGCAGCGTCATCGTCGAAGGCTACCCCGCCTTCGTCAGGACATCGGTCGCGCTCGAGGTCGATTTCGATCCCAAGGTCCTCGGCGTGGGCGAGGCGCCCACGGCCGAAGAGCTGCAGCGCGCGGATTACGGCAAGCTCTTGCGCGAAGCCGTCTTCGCTGCCTTCCCCGAAGTGACGTCGCGGAAGGAGCGGCGCAAGCTCCTGAAGCTCGTGAGCACGGCTGCGCGCTTCGAGTTGCGGGAGCTGCTGGTTGACGATCCCTCGATCGTCGGCACCACGCGGCGCGTCTGGCTTACCGCGTCGAGCGACGTGGACATGCTCAACAAGGGGAGCGCGCCGCGCGACGTGCCGGAGGACGAGCGCCGGCTCGACGACCAGCAGCTGGGCTGGATCGACACGCTCCATGCCGCGGGCTTCGTCGAGACGGGCTTCAACGGCGCGTTCTTCACGAATGCCGATTCACGGGAGCCGGAGATCGCCGGCATCGGCGGCGCCATCGCGGGCTCGTTCTACATGTTGCTGGTCACGCTGGTGCTGACGTTCCCGATCGGCGTGACCGCGGCGATCTATCTCGAGGAGTTCGCGCCGAAGAACCGCGTCACCGACATGATCGAGGTGAACATCAACAACCTCGCGGCGGTGCCCTCCATCGTGTTCGGTCTGCTGGGGCTCGCGGTGTTCATCAACCTCTTTCACCTGCCGCGGTCGGCGCCCATCGTGGGCGGGCTGACGCTCACCCTGATGACGCTGCCGACGATCATCATCGCGGCGCGCTCCGCGCTGAAGGCGGTACCGCCCTCGATCCGCGAGGGCGCCTACGGCGTCGGCGCCTCGCCCATCCAGATGGTCTTCCACCACGTGCTGCCGCTGGCCACGCCCGGCATCCTCACCGGCACGATCATCGGCATGGCGAGGGCGCTGGGCGAGACCGCGCCGCTCTTGATGATCGGGATGGTGGCCTTCATCGTCGACATCCCCGGCAGCCCCTTCGACCCGGCGACGGCGCTCCCCGTTCAGATCTTCCTCTGGGCGGACAGCCCGGAGCGCGGCTTCGTCGAGAAGGTCTCGGCGGCGATCCTGGTGCTGCTGGCCTTCCTCATCGCCATGAACGCGGTGGCGATCTATCTCAGGCGCAGGTTCGAGGTCCGCTTCTAGGCGGGCAGGGAGTGGTATCGTGACGGAAGACTCGGACGCGATGGTCTCGCTGACGATGGAAGACGACGCAGCACCGGCCGCCGCCGGCAGCGCCGCCGACACCGACGCAGCGCCCCGGATGCGCATGCGCGCGCGCGACGTCAACGTCTTCTACGCGGACAAGCAGGCGCTCTTCGACGTCGACATCGATCTCGCGCTGAACAAGGTGACGGCGCTGATCGGGCCTTCCGGCTGCGGCAAGTCGACCTTCCTGCGCTGCCTCAACCGCATGAACGACATCATCGACATCTGCCGCGTGACCGGCTCCATCACGCTCGACGACCGCGACATCTACGGCCGCGACATCGACGTGGTGCAGCTCCGCGCCCGCGTCGGCATGGTCTTCCAGAAGCCCAATCCCTTCCCGAAGTCGATCTACGAGAACGTGGCCTACGGCCCCCGCATCCACGGGCTCGCGAGAAAGGGCCGGGAGCTCGACGAGGTGGTCGAGCAGAGCCTGCGTCGCGCCGGCCTCTTCGACGAGGTCTCCGACCGCCTGCAGCAGCCGGGCACCAGCCTCTCCGGCGGCCAGCAGCAGCGGCTCTGCATCGCCCGCGCCATCGCCATCAGTCCCGAGGTCATCCTGATGGACGAGCCCTGCTCGGCGCTCGACCCCATCGCCACCGCCAAGGTGGAGGAGCTGATCGACGAGCTCCGGCAGCACTACACGATCGCCATCGTCACCCACAACATGCAGCAGGCGGCCCGGGTCTCCCAGTTCACCGCGTTCTTTCACCTGGGCGAGCTGGTGGAGTTCGAGGCGACCGAGCAGATCTTCACCAACCCGCACGACCAGCGCACCCAGGACTACATCACCGGCCGCTTCGGCTAGGCGTGGGGAACGAGGCGAAGGCCGGAGACAAGGAGAGCGACCGATGGCGGCGGAGCACACGGTCAAGGCCTACGACGAGGAGCTGGATCGCATGAACAACGCGATCCTGGAGATGGGCGGCATCGTCGAGCAGCAGCTCGCCGCCTCCATCGCCGCGCTCGTCCGCCGCGACGACGAGCTCGCCTCCCGCGTCATCACCGAGGACCGCCGCGTCGACGCGCTGGAGGCCGAGATCGACCACCTCGCCGTCCGCATCCTCGCGCTGCGCCAGCCGGTGGCGGTGGATCTCCGCGTCATCACCGCCTCGCTCAAGGTCGCCAGCGACCTCGAGCGCATGGGCGACTACGCCGCCAACGTCGCCAAGCGCTCCATCGCCATCCAGGAGATCGACCCCATCCGCCTCACCCACGCGATCTCGCGCATGGCCGGCGTCGCCCAGGGCATGATCAAGGACGTGCTCGATTCCTTCCGCGACCGCGACGTGGACCGCGCCATGGCCGTCTGGCGGCGCGACGAGGACGTGGACGAATCCTACAACAGCCTCTTCCGCGAGCTGCTCACCTACATGATGGAGGACCCGCGCCGGATCACGCCGTGCGCGCACCTCCTCTTCATCGCCAAGAACATCGAGCGGATCGGCGACCACGCCACCAACATCGCCGAGACCGTGAGCTACGTGGTGACCGGCACGCCGGTGGAGGAGGAACGCCCCAAGGGCGACGTCACGTCCTTCCACCAGGCCGACGGCGAAACGGAGGCGCCCGCGTCATGAAGCCCTACATCCTGATCGTCGAGGACGAGGCCGCCCTCCTCACCCTGCTCCGCTACAACCTGGAGAAGGCCGGCTTCGAGGTGGGCGAGGCCGTCGACGGCGAGGAGGCGCTGCTCATGGTCGAAGAGCGCCGCCCGGACCTGATGGTGCTCGACTGGATGCTGCCAACCCTCAGCGGCATCGAGGTCTGCCGCCGCGTGCGCCGCCGCTCGGACCCGCAGCCGCTCCCCATCGTCATGCTGACCGCGCGCGGCGAGGAGGCCGACCGGGTGCGCGGGCTCGACGGCGGCGCCGACGACTACGTGGTCAAGCCCTTCTCGCCGGCCGAGCTTCTCGCCCGCATCCGCGCGATCCTGCGCCGCCTGCGCCCGGCCCTCGGCGACGAGGTGCTCACCTACGCCGACCTCCGCATGGACCTCGCCGCCCACCGGGTCACGCGCGAGGACGCCGCCATCCACCTCGGCCCCACCGAGTTCCGCCTCCTGCGCCACCTGATGGAGCACCCCGGCCGCGTCTTCTCGCGCGAGCAGTTGCTGGATTCCGTCTGGGGGCCGGACATCTTCATCGAGAGCCGCACCGTCGATGTCCACGTCCGCCGCCTGCGCCAGGCGCTCAACGGCCAGGATAGGCCGGACCTGATCCGCACCGTCCGCTCCGCCGGCTACGCCCTCGATGCCGGCGCAAGTTGAGCGGAGGCAAGATAAATTAATGTCGATTAATCCCTTGCATCGGCGCCATAGTTGTGGCGTGCTTCGGTGACAGCATGCCCTACGACAGGGAGGATGTCGCCAGGATGTGCGGGAGGGCTGCAGTGGAGCGGGACAGAGAGCCCGGACGACCCCCGGCAGCAACCATGGCTTTCGGTCTCGGCAGGCGGCCGCAGTTGCGGGTTACCGCGGCGGGCGTCTCCGGGGTAGACATCTCGGAAACATCGTGATGAGATGGATTGCTATGGACTCTGCCCGAGTCGTCATTTACGCTGACGGCCGCGAAGTTCAACAACCGAGGCCTCCGGGAATAGCACGAGGCCTCTTCAGACTGAGGAGAGCCTCGAAGCCATGAAGAAGACGAAGCTGACTCGCAGTTTGCTGGCGGCGTGCTCCATCGTCGCCCTCTCGGCCGTCATGTACGGCTGCTCCAGCTCCGGCGAGAACGCCGCGAACACGCGGGCCGACAACGCCGAGGATACCGCCGCGCAATTGCTGGCCGAACGCGATGCCGCGCTGGCCGCGCAGGCCACGGCGGAGGCTGAGCGTGATGCGGCCAACGCCGCTCGGGACGCCGCCTTGGCCGCGCAGGCCACGGCGGAGGCGGAGCGTGACGCGGCCAACACCGCTCGGGACGCGGCCGTGGCCGCGCGGATGGCGGCGGAGCAGGCCCAGGCCAACGCCGAAGCCGCACAGATGGCGGCGGAGCAGGCCCAGGCCAATGCCGAAGCCGCACAGATGGCGGCGGAGCAGGCTCAGGCTGACGCCGAAGCCGCTCAGGGCATGGCGGAGTCGGAGCGTGATGCGGCCAATATGGCGCGTGACGCGGCCAACGCCGCCCGCGATGCCGCCTTGGCCGCTCAGGCCACGGCGGAGATGGAGCGTGACGCGGCCAATGCCGCGCGTGACGCGGCTGTCTCCCGTGCCGACGCGGCGGAGGCCGACGCTATGGCGGCCAATACGCGTGCCGACGAGGCGGAGAAGGCGCTTGCCGACAAGCTGGCGGAGCTCGCCGACACCGAGGCCGATCTGGACAAGGCGGAGAGGATCGCCAGAGAGCTGGCCATCAGGATGTCGATCACCGACAGCACGGTCGGCGGCGACAACCGGATTCCGGCCAGCTACACCGCCAAAGTAGGTCCTGACGCGACTGGATCTGGCGTTTCCGCGATTACGGCGACACGCGACGCCGCCGGGATGATCGCGGTCGACGTGAACGGTGAGAACCCTGACGACTACAGCGGCGGCACGGCCATGGCCGGCAGTGGCGACTGGAACGCCGTCATGCTGACGATGACTGATGCCGCAACCGAGGCCACGGACACATTGGTGATCTATACGGACATCGATGCGCCGGCCGACACGTTGTTCAGAACGGTCTACACAGGCGTCACCAACTTCCTCGGTGCTGCTCATGCTGATAACGCCGACCAGGCCGACCCAGCGAAGGCTTCGTCCAGTCACTTCCCCTCCACCGCCAGCACGACCTACAATTACGGCGGCGACAGCGGACGCCCGACGTCATTCACCGGCATGTATGACGGCGTGCCGGGCGTGTTCGCGTGCAGTGCCGCGACCTGCTCACTGACCACCAATGGGGACGGTGAACTGCAGGGGGACGCCACTAACACTTGGTCGTTCACCCCCAACGCGCCCAACTCGGCCACGGTCAAGGTTGCAGATACCGGCTATGCGTGGTTCGGCTGGTGGCTGGACAAGCCTAAGGCCAATGACGGCACGCACGATGTCGAGGTCTTCGCCGGTGGCTCCACGGGCTACGAGGCCACTGCCAATAACGAGATCGAAGGCAACGTGTCCTACACGGGGCCGGCGGCCGGCAAGTTCGTGACCAGAACCTTCACCGCTGGCGCGCATACGGATTCCGGCGTCGGTCACTTCACCGCGACCGCCAATCTGACCGCGAAGTTCGGTGCAGATGATGCGGCGGGGACGATTGGGGGTTCGGTCTCGGGTTTCGTGTTGAATGACACGGAAAGCGTGTCATGGAGGGTAGTCTTGGAGGATGCCGACCTGACCGATGGCAGCGCGACGTTCGCCGGCACCAGCGAAGTGAACTTCGGTGGAGGTCTCACGACAACCGATGCCGGGAGGTGGCAAGGCTCGTTCTACGATGACGGCATGGAAGACGACGATGCGCCGAGCGCGGTCGCAGGCACCTTTGACGCCGTGACCGACAATGCCAGCGTGATCGGCGGCTTCGGTGCCACGCAGTAGTAAGCAGGCCGACGACGGGGCCCGGGTTCGTCTCATGGCACCCTGACCCCTTGCGAGGCTCGTCAGTCGGGAGGGTGGCGCACAGAGCGTCACCCTCCCTTTTCTTTCCCTTCGTCCCTTTCGCTGCCCCCGGTTCGCGATGACCCTCACGCCCCTCTGCCGCGCGCTTGCGGTCTGCGTATGCCTTCTGCTGGCGCTGCCGGCCCTTCCTGCCTGGGGCGCCACCGAGGAGCCGGCAACCGTGCAGACGCAGGCGGACACGGCGGCGGAGGAGCCCGCGCCGTCATCCCTTTCCGTGGGCGAGGCCCTCGGCCTAGCGCGGGCGCTGGTGGACTCGGGCCGCTTCGAGGATGCGCTGACGATCTTGTACGCGCTGGTGGAGCAGTATCCCGATCATCCCCGCCGCACAGACATGCTCTTCCTCCTCGGCCTCGCGGCCACGCAGGCCTCGCTCGCGCCCGGTGTCTCGGAAGAGCGGCGGGAGATACTGCTTGACCTCGCGGTCGCCGCCTTCCGGGACATCCTCAACCGCGATCCCTCGCTGGTGCGGGTGCGGCTGGAGCTCGCGCGCGCCTTCTTCCACCAGGGCGAGGACGACCTCGCCCGCGAGCACTTCGAGTGGGTGCTGGCGGGCGACGTGCCGCCGCCCGTCGTGGCCAACGTCCGGAACTTCCTCACTCTGATCCGCGCGCGCCGGCGCTGGAGCTACAACGCCGGCCTCGCGCTCCTGCCCGACAGCAACCTCGGCGGCACCTCGGGCGAGCGGATCATCTACATCTACGGCCTCCCCTTCGTGCGGGACGAGGATGACCTGGTCACCTCCGGCCTCGGCCTCTCGGTCTGGGGCGGGGCGGAGTACCAGGTGCCGCTCGGGCCGCAGACGCGGCTCCGCGCCGGCGCCAACGCCTCGCGGCGGGAGTACAGCCAATCCCGCTTCGACGAGACCTACGCCTCGGTCCATCTCGGCCCGCGCGTGCTGCTCGACCGGGATACCGAGGCCAGCGTGCTCGCCACCGCGAGCCAGCGCTGGGCCGGCACGGTGAAGGACCATCACGCGCTGGGCACGCGCCTCGAGGTGCGCCACCGCTTCAACCCGCACCTGACGCTGAGCGGCGGCGCCTCGTGGCAGGGGCGGCGCTACCGTACGCAGACCTCCCTCGACGGCCCGGTGGCGGATCTCTCGCTGGGCGCCGCGTGGATCATCACGCCGACGCTGCGGCTGGACCTCACGACCGGCTACGGGCGGGAGCGGCCGGCGTCCACGCGGGCGCGCAACGCAAGCAAGCGCATCGGCGCGGGCGTCTCGGTGATCCTGCCCGAGGGCTTCACCCTGGGCGGCGGCGCCGAGTACCGGCGGACGGATTACGGCAGCGGCTGGTTCCCGCATGTACCGGACAACGGCGCGCGGGTGGACCGCACCCGCAGCCTGCGCGCGTCGCTGCACAACCGGGGCATCACGGTGCTGGGCTTCAGCCCGGAGGTCTCGCTCGTCTACGAGAAGCGGGATACCAACGCGCAGCTCCACGACTTCGAGCGGACCCGCGGCGAGCTCAGATTCGTGCGCCAGTTCTGAGCGCCCACACCTGTGTCAATTGCGCCACAGTCGGGGAGGAAAAGCGCGGCCATGACACGGAATCGCCACCTTTCCCGGCGGCCGAGGCTTGGCAGGGCGGCCCGCTCGTGTAGCATCCACCGATGCGGCAGGCTGCGCCGGATGTCACGGTGAGTTGCCGCGGAACCATGCATGGATCAGACGTTAACTCGCGAGGAGAATCAGTCATGAAGAAAGTCTTGTTGGGGACGACGGCTCTCGTGGCGGCCGCCGCTTTCGCCGGGATCGGCGTAGCGCAGGCCGACGACGAGATGATGGCGGAGCCCATCTCCGTCAGCGTCGGCGGCTACTACACCGCCGCCATCATCAATGCTGACACCGGCGACGCCAGCCGCGGTCACAGCATCCAGCAGAACAACGAGTTCAACATCGGCGGCTCGACCACGCTCGACAACGGCATGACCGCCGGCGTCCGTGCGCGGCTCACCACGAACGACTACGAGCACTCCGACGAGCGCGAAGTCTTCTTCAGCGGCGGCTTCGGCTCCATCCACATGGGCAACATCGAGGGCGCGGCCCAGCAGATGGATACCTGGGTGCCGGGCAACAGCGCAGCCATCGGCGGCATCAAGTCGCCGTGGTTCGGCGGCATCATGGGCGGCTGGACGACCAACGCCATCATGAACGAGGACTCCACCAAGATCGTGTACTTCGCGCCGAGCTTCAACGGCCTGGGTGTCGCGGTCAGCTATGCGCCGGAGAACTCGACCGCCTCCTACGCCAGCGACAGCACGGCTGACGGCCACAACTCCGAGCAGATCACGGCAGCGCTGAGCTACTCGATGGATGTGGGCGGCGGCAGCGTCAGCGCCAACATCGGCACGGAGATGTACACGGCCGAAGCCGACGCGGCGGGCAATGTCGGCGACGATCCCTCGGGGATGCGCTACGGCCTCGTGGTCAGCATCGACCAGATCGGGATCGGCGGCGCCATCTACGAGCAAGAGATCGGCGATACGACGAACACCTATTCGACGTATGGCATCTCCTGGTCGGAAGGCCCGATGATGGTCGGCATCCAGTACGGCAGCAACGAGCAAGGCGAAGCGTCGACGACCCAGACGGCCTTCAACATCAACTACAACATGGGTCCGGGCGTCGATCTCGGCCTGCAGGCTGCCAACATCGAGCCTGAGGGTGGCGGCGGATACTCGCAGATCCTGCTCGGCACCTGGTTCGCCTTCTAGGCACCCTCGACATCGTCGAGACGTTGGGGAGCGGCTTCGGCCGCTCCCTTCTTTTCTGCCGCTCCTTTCTGCCGTCCAGTCCGCATCCGCCCGTCCTTGCGGCACCCGCCGCTATTCGCCAGACTCGCGGCGGTCAGCACCGGGACCGAGCATGAGCACCAGGCCGCAGATCGACCCTCCCTATCTGCTCTTCCTCGGCGACGCGCGGGACGAGCTCGCCGCCAAGACCGCGCGCGGGGTCTTCGTCTTCCGCCCGGAGTGGTGCCTCGGCCAGATCAGGCTCGCGGGCTGCAACGCCCGCCTCGACCTGCCCGAGATGACGGTCGACGAGGCCGCCGCCAAGGGCGCGAAGAGCCTCATCGTCGGCGTCGCCAATGCGGGCGGCGTCGTCTCCGATAGCTGGATCGACACCCTCGTCGCCGCGCTCGAGGCCGGTCTCGACCTCGCCAGCGGGCTGCACGTGCGCCTCGGCGATCTGCCGGCGGTGCGCGAGGCGGCTGAGAGACGGGGTCGGCGGCTCTTCGACGCGCGCCATCCGCCGCAGGCCTTCAAGGTGGGCACGGGCACCAAGAGGGCCGGCAAGCGGCTGCTCACGGTGGGCACCGACGCCTCGGTCGGCAAGATGTACGCCACGCTCGCGCTCGAGGCCGAATGGCGCCGGCGCGGCGTGGCCTGCAGCTTCCGCGCCACCGGGCAGACCGGCATCTTCATCGCCGGCGAGGGCGTCTCGGTCGATGCGGTGGTGGCAGACTTCATCTCCGGCGCCACGGAGTGGCTCACGCCGGAGAACGCGCCGGATCACTGGGACCTCGTCGAGGGGCAGGGCTCGCTCTTCCACCCCTCCTACGCCGGCGTGACGCTCGGCCTCATCCACGGCGCCCAGCCCGATGCGATCGTGGTCTGCCACGAGCCGACGCGGACCCACATGCGCGGCCTGCCGGAATGGCCGCTGCCCGAGCTCGGCGCCTGCATCGAGGCGAACCTCCAAGCGGCGCGGCTCACCAATCCGGCCGTCGTCTGCGCAGGCCTCTGCGTCAACACCCAGGCGCTGGGCGAGGCGGAGGCGGAGGCGCTGCTGGCGGACCTCGGCAGGGCCCACGGCCTCCCCTGCGTCGATCCCATACGCACCGGCGTGGGCGCGATCGCCGACCGTCTCATCTAGCCGGTGGCAGCGGTGGGGAGGCGGCTCGACGTACGCCTCGAGACCTGGCCGCTCAGGGACGCGTTCCGCATCTCCCGCGGGGCGAAGACCGAGGCCCGCACCGTCGTCGTCGAGCTTTCCGACAGCCCCCACAGGGGCCGCGGGGAGGCCGTTCCCTACCCCCGCTACGACGAGACGCCGGAGGGCACGCGGGACGAGATCGAGGGCGTGCGCGAAATGGTTGAAGCGGGGCTCGACCGGGAGGGCCTGCAGAGTGCGCTGCCGCCGGGCGCCGCCCGAAACGCGCTCGATTGCGCGCTCTGGGATCTGGAAGCGAAGCAGACCGGCCGGGCCGCCTGGGCGTTGGCGGGCCTCGAAGCGCCGCAGTCCTGCGTCACCGCCGTGACGCTGAGCCTCGACACGCCGGCGCGGATGGGCGCAGCCGCAGCTCGGCATGCCGCGCTTCCGCTGCTCAAGCTCAAGGTCACCGGCGAAGGCGACCTCGCGCGCATCCGCGCCGTCCGCGAGAACGCCCCGCACGCCAGGCTGATCGTGGACGCGAACGAGGGCTGGACGCCGCCCATGCTGGACGAGCTGCTGCCGGCCTTCGCGGTGTTGGGCGTCGAGATGGTGGAGCAGCCGTTGCCCGCGGCCGAGGATGTGGCGCTCGCAGACCGGCGTCTCGCGCTCCCCCTCTGTGCCGACGAGAGCTGCCACACCCGCGCCGACCTGCCGCGCCTCGAGGGCCGCTACCCAATGATCAACATCAAGCTGGACAAGGCCGGTGGCCTCACCGAAGCGCTCGCGCTCGCGGCAGACGCGAAGGCCATGGGCTTTCGCATCATGGTGGGCTCCATGGTCGGCACCTCGCTCGCCATGGCGCCGGCGGCGCTGCTGGCGGGCCTCGCCGCCTACGTGGACCTCGACGGCCCCTTGCTGCTTGCCCGCGATCGCAGCCCCGGACTCGACTACGACGGGGCGATCATGACCCCGCCGGAGCCCGCGCTCTGGGGATAGTCCACAATGCTATCCGGGGCTGTGGCCTTGTTTCCCTTTGCCCGATCTGAAATTCTGGCGGGAGGACGGAATGGCCCGGCCGGCGCCGGGCCAGCGCAGCGAGAGGGCGATGGGCCGCCTGTTGGAGCTCGGGGAGCGGGTGGAGCTCGTCTCCATGGACCCGCACTTCCACGACATCAGCATCTCCCTCTACCGCAACAGCGGAGATGGCGGCGCCTCGTGCTTTCTCGCACACAGCTACAGCGGGAAGGAGGGCACCGCCGAGCGGCTTGCGTTCGTGATGCGGGCGATGGCGGCCATGGGCGGCATGGTGCCCGCACCCGGGCAGCCGGGCCGCCTCGCCTTCGCCTGCGGGGCCGAGCACCGTGCGGCGGTGAAGCGGCTCTTCCTTGAAGCCTGCAAGAAGGCGACGGGAGCCGAGGTCGCGGCGCTGCCCATGCGCATCTACGACAAGAAGAACGACCTCACCATCGACGCGACCGCCACCGGAGGCGGGGGCTACCGGCTTGCAGCCGCCGGCGGCGAGGCCGACGACAAGGTGGCGCGGCGCGTGGACGGTGTGACCAGGGGGCTGATCAAGCTCGCCGAGATGGAACCGGGCGCCGCGGCAGGCGAGGCCCGCTTCGCCTGCGGCACCGCCCACGACGAGCTGGTGGGCCTGCTGCTCGGCCGGGCGCTCAACGTCCGCGCCGCCATGCGCGAGGCGGAGGCAGCGGCGGCGCGGGGAATTCTCGCCGCGCCGAGCGCGCAACAGCAGACCTGAGGGTCGGGAGCGAGAGCGATGACGGCAGTGCCCTCGATGACCAGCCGCGAGCGGGTGCTTGCGGCGCTGAACCGCGAGCCGGTGGACCGCACGCCCGTGTGCAACCCCACCTCGGTCGCGACCGTCGAGCTGATGGACCTGGTGGACGCCAACTTCCCGCTCGCGAACCGCGACCCCGAGCTGATGGCGCGGCTCGCCGCCACCAGCTACACCGAGCTCGGCTTCGACAGCATCATGCCGGTCTTCTCGATCATCCAGGAATCGTCGGCGCTCGGCTGCAAGATGCAGTGGGAGCAGAAGGACAACTGGCCGACCGTCCGGATGCGCGAGCCGATCTGGGAGGACGTGGACGACATCCGCATTCCCAACGACTTCCTCCTGCACCCGGACATGGCTTGCGTGATCGAAGCGATCCGCCTGCTCAGGCGCGAATTCGGCGACGAGGTGGCGATCATCGGCAAGACCATGGGGCCGTGGACGCTCGGCTATCACTGCTTCGGCGTCGAGCCCTTCCTGCTCATGTCGCTCGACGATCCGGGCAAGACCAAGCTCGCGCTCGACCGCATGAAGGAGGCGACGATCGTCTTCGGCCTCGCGCAGATCGAGGCGGGAGCCGACGCGCTGACGCTCCCCGATCACGCCACCGGCGATCTCGTAAGCGCGGAATACTACAAGCGCTTTCTCAGGGACCTCCACGTCGAATTCGTGGAGCGCCTACCGGTGCCGCTCATCCTCCATATCTGCGGGCGCACCGTGGACCGCATGGGCTACATCGCCGAGACCGGGATCGCCGCCTTCCACTTCGATTCAAAGAACGCACCGGCCGAATCCATGGCGGTGATGGACGACCGGGTGTCGCTGGTCGGCAACATCAACAATCCCGAGACGCTCTTCGCCAAGGGGCCGGAGGACGTGCGCAGGGAGGTCTATGCCAACCTCGACGCAGGCGTGCAGGGGGTCGGGCCGGAATGCGCCATCCCGCTCCAGACCTCGGTGGAGAACCTGCGCGAGATTCCGCTGGCGGTGCGCGACTGGCATGCCGAGCACGGCCGTCCCCACTAGTCCCTGACGTTCCCATGGCCGCGCTTTCCGACATCGCCAACGCGGTGATCCGCGACGAGATCGAGGAGTTTCTCGAGCGTCCGGACGAGATCGAGCGCAATGTCGCGCTGTTCGCGCGCATGCGGCCCGAGATGCAGGACATCGCCGCGGCGCTCATCGAAGGCGACAACCACACGGTGGACGCGCTGACCGTCAAGGCGCTGGCAGACGGCACCGAGGCGCTGGAGATCATGGACGACGGGCTGATCGCCGGCATGGGGATCGTCGGCATCAAGTTCCGCGAGAACTTCATCTTCGTGCCCGAGGTGCTGGCCTGCGCGCGGGCGATGAAGGCCGGCATGGTCCACATCGAGCCGATCCTGTCCGCCTCCGGTGTCGAGCCCATCGGCACGGTCATCATGGGCACGGTCAAGGGCGACCTCCACGACATCGGCAAGAACCTCTGCATCATGATGCTGTCCGGCGCCGGCTTCGACGTGGTGGACCTCGGCGTCGATACCTCCGAAGACGAGTTCATCGCCGCCCTGGAGGAGCATGGGGCACCGATCATGGGCATGTCGGCCCTCCTCACGACGACCATGCCCAACATGGGCAGGACCATCGAGGCGCTGATCGACGCCGACATTCGCGACGACGTGATGGTGATGGTGGGCGGCGCGCCGGTGACCGAGGAGTTCGCCGACGACATGGGCGCGGACGGCTACGGCAAGGACGCGCTCTCCTGCGTCGCGCTCGCCAAGAAGCTGATGGAAGAGCGCGGATAGGCGGCGCCCTTGAGCAAGATCAGCCGAGAGGACTATCAGAAGCGCCTCGACCGGCTCACCGAGATCTTCGCGGACATCGTGAGCCACGCCGACGAGCAGGCCACGCACCGCTGCCCCTACCGCGACGCCCGCGACCGCTGCACGGCCGCTTTCTCGTGTGCCAACCAGATCGCCGCCGTTGAGAAGGGCGAGCCCGCCACCTGCGGTCACGACGGTACCTTCGACTACAGCCTGGCGTGGGAAACGGACCCGGCCACCCGCGATCGCGCAAAAAAGAAGCTCGGCGCGATCAAAGATGCCGCTGCCGCGCGGCGGGAAGGCGCAGCACCGCCGACGGGACCCGGCACGGTCTCGCACGACGGCAAGACACAGCCGCTCGCCGTCGGCATGACGCTCTTCGACTGCGCCGACGAGCTCGCGGTCGAGGTGCCGACGTCGTGCCAGCGCAACGGCCGCTGCCATGAATGCGTGGTCGAGGTGCGTGCGGGCGACGCCGCGCTCTCCGCCCGCACCGAGGCGGAAGGCTTCCTGCGCGCGCCCTACCGTCTCGCCTGCCAGGCGGTGATCGAGCGCGACGAAATCGACGTTTCGTTCGCGCCGCTCCGCCGGCGTGCGCGCATCCTGACCCGCGCCCACGTGGCGGCCGGCGCACCGGACGCGTTCGACCCCGTCGTTACCCGGCGGGGTGAGGACGTGCTCTACGACGGCGAGGTGGTCGACCGCTATCGCGGGCGCATGCTCGGGCTCGCGGTCGATCTCGGCACCACCACCGTGGTGCTCGATTTCGTCGACCTGGAGACCGGCGAGAGCGTGCACGGCGCCGCCTTCGAGAACCCGCAGGCCTTCGGCGGCAGCGACGTGATGCACCGCATCTCCTACGACCGCGACGACCCGGCGAAGGAGCTGCAGAAGGCCGCCGCGTCCGCCATCAACCGCGCCGTCATGGACGGCTGCGCCCGGCTCGGCACGAGCCGGCAGGCGATCTACGAGATCGTGGTGGCGGCGAACCCCACCATGCGCGACATCCTGTTCAAGCTCGATGTCCAGGGCATCGGCCAGAAACCCTACAAGTCCTCGGTCGAGCATGCCTTCCTCGCCGACGAACGACCGGATACCGCGCTCTCGGCCCGCGCGCTCAGGCTGGGCCTGCGCGCCAACCGGGCGGCGCGGGTCTATGGGCTGCCGCTGGTCGCGAGCCATGTGGGCGGCGACGCCGCCGCCGCCCTGGTGGCGCTGGAGAAGGGTTTCGCGGAAGCGGACACCGCCATGCTCGTCGACATGGGCACCAACACGGAGGTCGTGCTCAAGCACCAAGGGCGCCTGCTCGCAGCCTCCTGCCCGGCGGGGCCCGCCTTCGAAGGCGGGCTGGTGCGCTACGGCATGCCGGCTGCGGACGGCGCGATCGAGACCGTTCGCCTCAGGTCCGACGGCGACTTCGCCTGGGAAACCATCGGCGGTGCGGCGCCTGCGGGCCTCTGCGGCTCCGGCCTGATCGACCTGCTGGCGGAGCTCAGGCGGAGCGGGACGCTCACCGCCAAGGGCGTCTTCGCCGCCGATCGCAAGCAGAAGGAAACGATGGTGGTGCCGGAATACGGAATCACCCTCTCCAAGGAGGACGCCAGCAACCTCGGCCAGGCCAAGGCCGCCAACTATTGTGGCCAGGTGATCGTCATGCGCGCGCTCGGCGTGGACCCCGCCGGGATCGAGCGGCTCTATCTCGCCGGCGGCTTCGCCAACTACGTGAACGTCCGCAACGCGGTCTCCATCGGCCTGCTGGCGCCGGTGCCGGAGGATCGCGTCGTCAAGGCCGGCAACGCGGCGGCGCGAGGGGCGCGTACGATCCTGCTCTCCCGCACCCGGCGCCGGGCGCTCGAGCGCGAGGTCCAGGCCATCGAGCACATCGAGCTGGAGACCACGCCGGACTTCTTCGACCTCTTCGTCGACGGCTGCCAGTTCAAGCCGATGCCATCGCACCTCACGGCAGAAGGAGGAATCGCATGACCGCTGGGCTCAGCACTCGGCCGGCGCTCACCGTCATCGGCGAGAATATCCACTGCACGCGCGTGGCGTTGCGCAAGGGCAAGCGCATCGCCGAGCGCGACGGCGCCGAGGCGATCCTCTACCGCAGCGCAGACGGCGAAGAGCGAGCGCTCCCGGTGACGGAGGCGGCGAAGCGGACCAAGGACTACGAGGAGGGGCGGGTCAAGCACGTCCAGGTCGCGATCGAGACCGCGATGGAAACGGCGGCCAGCGATCCGCCGGGCGATGCGGCCGAGGGCCTGCGCTACATCGAGGCGCTGGTCCGCCATCAGGAGCGCGCGGGCGCGGCCTTCCTCGACCTCAACGTGGACGAGATCTCGCCCAAGCTCGGCGTCCAGACCGCCGCCATGGCCTGGCTCGCCGGGACGGTCCAGGGTATGACGGCGCTCCCGCTCTCCATCGATTCCTCGAGCGTGGACGTGATCCGCGCGGGACTGGAAGCCATCGCGCCTGCGCGCGCGCGCGCGATGCTCAACTCGGCCTCGCTGGAGCGGCTGGAGGCGCTCGACCTCGCGCGGGCGCACGACTGCCGCGTGGTGGTGACCGCCGCCGGCGAGCGGGGGATGCCGGACGGCGCCGAGGGGCGGGTGGCGAATGCGGCGCGCATGGTGGAGGAGGCGCTCGCCAGGGGCTTCGGACTGGGCGATCTCTACATCGACCCGCTGGTCTTCCCGATCTCGGTGGATTCCCGCTATGGCCGTCACTGCCTCGACGCGATCCGCGCGCTTCGTGCCCGCTTCGGCGATGACATCCACATCACCGGCGGCATGAGCAACGTCTCGTTCGGGCTGCCGGCCCGCACGCTGCTCAACGAGATGTTCATCCTGCTTGCGGTAGACGCCGGCGCCGACGGCGCCATCATGGACCCGGTGGCGAGCCCGCCCGAGGCGATCCTCGCCATCGACCGCACTGATCCCCGCTACCAACTCGCCGAGGACGTGATGCTCGGGCGGGACGAGCACTGCATGGCCTACATCCGCGCCTGGCGGAAAGGCCGTCTTGCAACCACGTGAACAGCGGAAGGCCTGACTCATGACCGAGACCACCCGCCCACCGGATATGGAGCCCGCGCTCAGGACGTTGGCCATGCCTGCCGACGCCAACCCCAACGGCGACATCTTCGGCGGCTGGGTGCTGGCGCAGATGGACCTGGCGGGCGGCGTTGCGGCGGCCGGGCGCGCCGGCGGTCGCACGGTCACGGTGGCGGTGGAGGCGATGCGCTTCCACGCGCCCATCGCCGTCGGCGACCTCGTGACCTGCTACGCTCGGGTGGTCAAGAGCGGGCGGACCTCGATCACCGTCGCCATCGAGACCTGGGCGCGCCGGCGGCGCGGGCCCACGGAGGTCAGGGTCACCGAGGGCACCTTCATCTATGTCGCGATCGACGAGGAGGGCCGTCCGCGCCCGCTCCCCGAGGAAGCAGCGTAGACCGTGACCGGGAGTGCCGGCCGGGCGGGCCGGCGGCGCAGGGTCAGACGAGCGGGTTCTCGTCGGTCATGTAGATCGTCACGCGCTTGAAGCGGCCGTCCTCGACCTGGAAGAAGTTGCAGTTGCGCATCTCGACATGACGGCCGTCGTCGTAGTCGTTGCGGGCGACGAACTGCGAGGCGATCCACTGGTTGTCGACGTCGACGACGTGGCTGAAGTCGCCGTGATAGATGATCTTGGTCGCGGCCATGAAGTCCCGGAACATGCGGCTGATCTGATCGTGGCCGACATGGCTGACGTGGGCCGACTGGATGCGGAGCTCCGCATCCTCCGCGAAGCACGCGACCGCGGGCTCGATGTTCTTGCTGTCGACATTGGAGAAGTAGGCGTCCTCGACGAGCGCGATCAGTTCCTCGCGGCTGAGCATGGGTGTCGCTCCATCCATTGGCCAAAGGGGCGCCGACTGTAGCCGGCGGATGCGCGTTTGCAAGTGCGCCGGCGGCGACGCAAGCTTGACCTCGCCGGCCAGACGGGAGAAGCGCTGCTCCCCGCCTCGTGCCCGCAGTTGCAAGCCGGGAGGCTCACATGCGCGTATTGATCTGCGGCGGCGGCGTGATCGGCGCGGCGTGCGCGTACTTCCTGGCCGAGCGCGGGATCGAGGCCATGGTGATCGAGCGCACCGGCATTGCCAACGCGGCTTCGGGCAAGTCCGGCGGGTTCCTGGCGCTCGACTGGTGCGACGGCTCCGCCGCGGAGCCGCTGGCACGGCGCAGTTTCGCCTTGCATGCCGAGCTCGCCGACCGCATCGACGACGATTGGGGATATCGCCGGATCGACACCATCGGTGTCGTTGCCAGCGCACGCCGCGACGTGGGCTTCTACCGCAAGCTCCCCGCGCCCGGCTGGCTGGCGGAGGGCGCAGCGGTTCATGCCAGGCTCGGCACCGCCGAGACCACGGCCCAGGTGGCGCCTGCCGCCTTCACCGGCGCCCTGATGCGGGCGGCGATCGCGCGCGGCGCGCGGCTCATGATGGGCACCGTCACCGGCGTGGCGCGCGATGCCGACGGGGCCGTGCGGGGCGTCATGGTGGACGGACAGGAGGTCGCGGGCGACGCAGTCGTCATCGCCATGGGCCCCTGGTCGGTGATGGCGAGCCGCTGGCTGCCGCTGCCTGCGGTCTACGGCCTGAAGGGGCACAGCCTGGTCTTCCGCTACGCGCCCGCGCCGGCGCCGTGCGCGCTCTTCGTGGAGCTCGAGACCGAGGCGGGCACCCTCGCCTCGCCGGAGGTCTTTCCCCGGCCCGACGGCACGACCTATGTCTGCGGCCTCTCCAGCAAGGCGCCGTTGCCGGTGGACCCGGCCGCGGTGGCGCCGGACGACGACGGCTCTGCCAGGCTTCGCGCCATGACGGCGCAGTTCGCGCCGGACCTCGGCGGCGCGGACGTGCTGTCCGCGCAGGCCTGCTATCGACCCGTCGTCGAGGACGGACTGCCTCTCATCGGCGCCGTTCCCGGTGTCGCGGGTGCCTACGTGGCGACGGGTCACAGCGTGTGGGGGATGCTGAACGGCCCTGCCACGGGTGAGGCGATCGCCGCGCTGATCGCCGACGGCGAGAGCCGCGCCGTGGATCTCTCGCCCTTCGATCCGGCCAGGCTGCCTGCGCTCGACGCAGGCGAGGTGCAGGTCGTGACCTGACGCCGCACCGCTCGCACGGGCCGGTGCAGGATCGGCAGACCGCAGCAGGTCGAGGTGGCGCGCTCGGGAGGATTCGAACCCCCGACCCCCAGATTCGTAGTCTGGTGCTCTATCCAGCTGAGCTACGAGCGCGCACGGGCCGGCACCCGGGCGCCGGCCACGCGGCGGACCCTAGCCAAATGCCCCCGCAGCCGCAAGAGCGGGGAGGGGGGCGGGGGGAGGGATGGGCGTCAGCTGCGGTCGAGCTTCGCGAACAGCAGCCAGAAGAAGCCGCCGAGGATCGGCAGCGTGACAGCCAGGATGATCGTCGACAGCGAGAAGATGATCGGCACCTGCGACTGGTGCGATGCGGTCATGGTCCAGTTGTAGATCGGCATCGTCGTCTCGGAGCCGCGCAGGAAGATCGAGCGCAGCAGCTCGTTGAAGGAGAGCAGGAAGCCGAAGATGCCGGCACCGATGATGCCGGGGCGCAGGATGGGGAACTCGATGTCCCAGAATCGCCGCCACGAGGTGGCGCCGAGGTCCTGTGCCGCCTCCAGCAGCCGGTGGTCGAAGCGGGTCGCGATGATCAGCACGAGCAGGAGCGAGAACGGCAGCGACCACACCAGATGGCCGACGAAGATCGACCACAGCCCCAGCCTGAGGTCGAGGAAGGAGCGGATGGAGATGAAGAGCGCGCCCCCCATGGTGAGTCCCGGCACGAAGAGGGGAATGAGGGCGATCAGGATGACGCCGCCGGGCTTGCGCATCCTGGGCATCGCGCGGCCGACGGCGGTGGCCACGATCATGCAGACGATGCCGACGACGACGCCCATGGCGATGCTCTCGTAGAGCGGCTCTCCCCACTTGTTGAAAGCAGAGAAGAGTTCGTCGTAGTGCTCCATGGTGAGCGGGTAGGGGATGCCCGAGAGCGGCTTGCCGCTGAACGACATCACGGCGAGCCAGACCAGCGGGATGTACATCAGCAGGATGACGATCAGCCCGAGCCACTTGGCGAGCGCAGTCCAGAGCCGCCACGCCGACAGCCGTCGCCAGAAGAGCGCCCCGCCGTGGCCGATCTGGTCGTCGATGGTGGCCGCCATCCTGTGCTGTGCGCGCTCGCTCATCGCCGGAGCCTCACCGCCGCAGCGTCTGGAAGACATCGCCGATGGAGCCCAGCCGCCGCGTCGCCAGAATCAGCAGCGTCAAGAGAAGCGCGAGCACAATAATGACGAAGACGGAGAGCGCGGCCGCGGTCGGGTACTTCAGATTCCGGATCGCCGCTTCCACCGATGGTCCGAGCAGATTGACGAAGCCGCCCCCCAGCATCTCCGGCTCCACCCAGGTCGCCATGAGCGGAACCATGGTGAAGACGGCGCCGGCGACGATGCCCGGCAGCGACAGCGGCAGGATGATGTAGAAGAGCGTGTGCAACTTGCTCGCGCCGAGGTCGCGGCTCGCCTCCAGATAGTGGTCGTCGATGAGGCTCACCACCAGGAAGATGGGGAACACCATCGTCGGGAAGTAGGGCGCGAGCATCCCGAAGTGGACCGCGAATTCCGAGAACAGCATCCACTCCATCGGCTCGCTGATGATGCCGAGCTCCATGAGAACGGTGTTGATGATGCCGTTCTTGCCGAGGATGGCGCGCCAGATGATGGTTCGCGAGGAGGGATCGAGGAAGAACGGGATGGTGAGCAGTGTAATGATGACCGCCTTGGTCACCTTCGACTTGCACGTCTTGGCAAGCCACAGCGCGAAGGGGAATGCGATCAGGAACTCGATGACCGTCATCATGAGCACGACGCGGAGCGTGCGAACGCCTGCGATCCAACGCCCGGAATCGATCAGGGAGTCCCACGTCTTGAACGAGGCGTCGTAGGACACCTGGTAGTTCTTCATCTCGAAGAAGCTGTAGGAGATCATGACGAGGAGCGGCAGGATGACGATGATCACCCACGCCGCCACGAACACCGGCACCACCCAGCCGCCCGAGAAAATCCGGGTGTAGCCGGCCCGGAGGTCGCCGACGAAGCCGTTTCCCGCCGTGTCAGACATCGATCGCCAGCAAACAAAGAGCCCCGGCGCGCCGTGCGAGGATGTTCGCGGGGCGCACCGGGGCTTTGGTCACATCACGAATGGCGCGGTCAGGCGTTCAGGAACCGCTGCCACTCCTCTTCCATGACGTCGGCGTTCGGCGCCGCGGGCTTGCCGAAGAAGGGCTTCTCGAACTTCTTGTTGACCTTGATCTCGGTCCACTTGAGCTCTTCGACCTGTTCCTCCGGCCAGCCGTTCTCCTGCGCGAACTGAACGCCGAGGTCCATGTTGGGCCCGGCGTAGCCGCGCTGGATCGCCTGATAGGCGCGGTACTCGCCAGTCATGTAGTAGTTGAGGACCTTGTAGATGTTGTCGACGTTGTCGCGCTCGCCGGCCTTGGTGTGCATGTAGGCGCCGTGGCCCCACTTGTAATAGCCCTCGACCGTGAAGGCGTAGATCACCGTGCCGGGGCCGAGGATGTTGTTGGCCTCCTTGGTGGCAGGCTCCCAGCAGTTGATCAGGTCGATCTCGCGGTTGCTGAGGAGCTGAACCTGCTCCTCGAAGGCCGCGTGGAGCGAGCGGAACTGGCCGGCGCGCTTGCGATCGGCCGCGAAGTCCGCGACCACGCGGGCCTCCTCGCCGGTCATGTTGGCGACGTCTTCGATCTCGGCCCGGCCGTTGGCCTTGAGGTAGAGGCCGACCTCGGGGCTCGACAGCAGCCAGCTGCGGTCGAGCGAGACGCGGCCCTTGGTGTCCTCGTCCTCCATCATCTTGCTCCAGGGAATCTCGTCGAGACCCTCTGGATTCGCCCCGATCGCCTCCGGGAAGTAGCCGAAGCTGTCCGCATTGCCGATGACCGGCACGCCGTACTGGTTGCCGTCATAGTCCTGCAACAGGTCGGTGCGCTTCCAGTCGTCGGAGGTCCGCGCCCAGAGCGAGAGGTTCGGATGGTCCTCGATGACCGTGGCGTAGTAGCCCTGCGGCCCCAGAATGTCCTCGGTGCCGCCGTCGAAGATGAAGATGTCGTGGGTCTCGCCAAGATCGTTCGAGATCACGTCCCGCATGTATGTGCCGATGTCGGCATTGGTCCCGGTGAATTCCATCGTGATGCCGATGGCCTTCTCCATGATCGACCAGTCCTTGAGCTGCGACGTGGTGACGCCGTAGCCCTTGACCGTGGTGGACGCCGCCTGCGCCCCCCGGGTCGCGGCAAGCGATCCGGCGGCGGCCACCGCCGCGGTCGCCGCCGTGCCCTTAAGCACGTCGCGTCGCGATATGTCCGGAATACCCCACTTCTCGTTCATGCTGTGCCTCCCCTTGACTTCGACCACGTCGAGCGCCTCGCCGGGGGCACCGCTCGTCTCCGCGGCAGGGTCCCCCGCGAACCTCCTCACCGGCCACTATACACGGATTGCGGGAAGCGATTCCATGGCCGATCTGACCCAGAGGCCGTGCGCCGCCGCCGCTCGGCCCGCTATGCTGTGCCCCGCTCGGCCTCGGCGTTCGATCGGGCGCGAGTGCGACCGAAGGACGCCGAATTCGGAGGGAGCATCCCATGCGCAAGCCCGGTTCCATGAAGGCCCTCGAGACGCTCGGCCGGGTGCGGCTCTCCGAGCACTTCTTCATGCGCGAGATGCTCTACAGCGAGATCGCGA
>WTGU01000037.1 GCA_011523425.1 Alphaproteobacteria bacterium | reverse complement strand
GAGGGCTACAACGTGGCCGACCTCTACCTCATCGGCGGCGGCGCCGCGGCGATCTCGATCGAGGCGATTCGCGAAGGGCGCTGGGACGCCACGCTGGCCTACTTCCCCAAGACCATGGGTGCGCTGGCGATGGAGCAGATCGCCAACGCCATCGAAGGCAAGGCCGTCACCAACGCCATCAACATGGACGTTTCGGGCCCGCTCCAGGCCATGATCGACAAGGCCATTCTCGACGCGAACCCCGACTTCAGGGGCGAGTGGGAGCAGTAGCGGCAAAGGAGGACGGTCGCCGGGGCCGCGCAGCCCCGGCGGCCCATTCCCGCCTGGGGTGGCGACGTGACCCGACACTATCGGGTGTCCGCCGATATCGGTGGCACCTTCACCGACATCGTCTATCAGGATTTCTCGACCGGTGCCTGCGGCGCGGCGAAGTGCCTGTCTACGCCGGACGATCCGGCCCTTGCCGTGCTACAGGGCATCGAGGCGGCGATTCCGCCGGATGCGGCGATCGACTTCTTCGTCCACGGCACGACCGTGGGGCTGAACGCGTTGCTCACCCGGCGTGGTGCCAAGGTCGCGTTGCTGACCACCGAGAACTTTCGGGACATCTACACGATCCAGGGCAACGACCGGGGCGAGATCTTCTCGATCCGCTGGAACAAGCCGGCGCCGCTCGCCCCGCTCGAGCATACCTTCACGGCGCGGGAGCGGATCGCGGCGACCGGCGAGGTGGTGGCGCCGCTGGAAACGGAGGACCTCGACCGCCTGGTGGAGGCGGTGGAGAGGGAGGGTTTCGAGGCGGTCGCCATCGCCTTCCTGTTCTCCTTCAAGAACCCGGCGCACGAGCTGGAGGCGGCCGCGTATCTCTCCGCCCGCCTGCCCGGCATCCCCATCGGGCTGTCGCACCGCGTCTCGCCCGAATGGCGCGAGTTCGAGCGAACCTCCACGACCGTGATGGACAGCTACCTCGCGCCGGTCGTGCGGCGCTATCTGGAGACCCTGATCGGCGGCCTCAGCGACCGCCTGCCTCAAGGGCGGGGGCTGCACGTGATGCAGTCCAACGGCGGGGTCATGACCGCGCAATCCGCCAGCGAGTCGCCGCTGCAGACGCTTCTCTCCGGCCCGGTCGGCGGCGCCATCGGCGGTAGGGCGCTCTCGGCCGCGACGGGGCGGCTCAACCTCATCTGCATCGACATGGGCGGCACCTCCTTCGACGCGAGCCTCATCATCGACGGGCTGCCGTCGGGCTCCAACGAGGCCAAGCTGGAGGGGCTGCCGGTGCAGATGTCGATCGTCGACATTCACGTCATCGGCGCCGGCGGGGGCTCCATCGCCTGGGAGGAGGCGGGCGCCATGCGCGTCGGACCGCAGTCCGCGGGTTCCATGCCGGGGCCGGCCTGCTACGGACTGGGCGGCACCGAGCCCACCGTCTCTGACGCCAATCTCGTGCTCGGCCGACTCGACGGCGCCAACTTCTCCGGCGGGGCGATGGCGCTGGACCGCGACGCGGCGGTGCGGGCGCTCGCGACCATCGGCGATGTCTTCGGGCTCAGCGCGGAAGCCATGGCGCAGGGCGTCGTGGACGTGGTCAATGCCAAGATGGCGGACGCGATCCGCACCATTACCGTGCAGCGCGGCATCGACCCGAGGGATTTCTCCCTTGTGGCCTTCGGCGGAGCAGGGCCGGCTCAGGCCGGCGCGCTCGCCGAGGAGCTGCAGATCCGGGAAGTCATCGTGCCGGTGCATCCCGGCGCCTTCTCCGCCTGGGGCATGCTGCAGACCGATGTCCGTCACGACCGCAAGGAGACCCTCTACGGCTTCTGGGACCTGATGGAGCCCTCCCGGCTCGAAGCCGCCTTCGCAGGGCTTCAGGAGACGGGCCGCCGGCAGCTCCTGGACGAGGGGATCGCAGACGACGCCATCGCCTTCGAGCGGGCCATCGACTTCCGCTACTACGGTCAGGAATACGTGCTGACCATCCCGATCCCGGACGGCCCCATCGACATGGATGCCGTGCGGCGGAGCTTCGACGTTGCCTATGACCGCCAGTACGGCCACTCCAGCCCCGAGAACCGGGTCGAGATGGCGAATATCCGCGTTGCCGCGCTGGGCCGGCTGGAGCGCCCGGCGTCAGCGCCGCCGGCGGCAGAGCCCGCACGGGCGGCGCGGGCGCGCGATGTCTTCTTCTCCGGCCGCCCGCTGAGTACGCCGGTCCTCGACCGCAACGGGCTCGGGCCCGGCGATGCCGTGCCGGGGCCGGCGATCATCGAGGAAGCGACGGCGACCACTCTCGTGCCGCCGGGCTGGCGGGCGGCGGTGATCGATGGCGGCCACCTCTCCATGACGAGGGAGACAGGGTGATGAACGATGCGATCCTGCGCAACGCGGCGGACCCGGTCACGACTGAGATCGTGCGGAACTTCGTCATCTCCTGCGCCGAGGACATGAACGCATCGCTCTGGCGTTCGGCCCATTCGGCGGTCATCTACGAGGGCAGGGACAGCGCCGTCGCTTTGCTGGATGCGGACGGCAACATGCTGGGACAGTCCACCGGCGTGCCGCTCTTCATCGGCGCCATCGACGCCAACGTCCACCACGTGAAGGCCTATTACGGCGACGACATCGCCCAGGGCGACGTCTTCATCATGAACGACAGCTACATGCAGGGCT
This sequence comes from Alphaproteobacteria bacterium, assembly GCA_011523425.1. GTDB lineage: Bacteria > Pseudomonadota > Alphaproteobacteria > UBA828 > UBA828 > WTGU01. The sequence continues at coordinate 10,357 of WTGU01000037.1, read as the reverse complement.
CGCACCTGCACGACGTGACGGCGGTCGGGCCCATCTTCTTCGAGGGCGAGCTGATCGGCTTCGGCGCCGCGCGGGCGCACTGGAACGACATCGGCGCCATCGACCCCGGCACCGTGATGGGCTCCACGAACATCTACCAGGAAGGGCTCAGGCTCGGGCCGACCCGCATCGTGGTGAAGGGCAAGCCAATCCGCGAATGGTTCGACCTGCTGCGGCTCAACACCCGCCTGCCGGACGCGAGCATCGGCGATCTCGATGCCCAGATCGCCGCCATCCGCACCGGCGAGCGGCGGCTGTCGCAGCTTCTGGAGCGCATCGGCGCAGACACCTACCGCGCGGCCTGCGACAACATCTTCGAGCAGGCGCGGCGCATGGACCGAGAGGCGATCGCCGCGATCCGGGACGGCACCTGGTACCGCGAGGGCTATCTCGACAATGACGGCGTCGGCACCGAGCCGGTGAAGGTCGCGCTCACGCTCACCGTCGAAGGCGACGCGCTGACCGTCGACCTCGCCGGCTCGTCCGGCGTCGTCCCCGGCTCGGTCAACTGCGGCGCGAGCCAGACCGTGTCCCTGCTCCGGCTCGCCTACAAGACGATGATCAACCCGGAGCGCGCCATCACCGGCGGCTCCTTCGAGACGATGACGGTGCGCATGCCCGACGACTGCCTGTTCAACGCCAAGGAGCCGGCGGCGTGCGAGTGGTACTTCACCGGGCTCGGGCTGCTGGCCGATCTCTTCATCTCCTGCCTCTCCGAGGCCATGCCGGAGCGCTCCACCGCCGCCCACTACGGCGATTCGATGGTGGCCGCCTTCTTCTCCGTCGATCCGAAGCGCGGCCAGTGGATGTCCATCGAGCCGACCGCCGGCGGCTGGGGCGGGCGGGCCGACGGCGACGGCGAGAGCGCGCTCGTCAACCTGGTGAACGGCAGCTTCCGCAACATCCCGGCGGAGGTGATGGAGACGAAGTTTCCCGTCCGCCTCGAGGAGTTCTCGATCCGCACCGATTCTGGCGGGCCGGGGCAGCATCGCGGCGGCTGCGGCGTCGTCCGCCGCTACAGGACGCTGGAGGACTGCTACTGCGCGCTCTGGTTCGAGCGCTCGCGCACGCCCGCCTGGGGGCTGAACGGCGGCCGCGACGGAAGCGGACCCGCCATCAGGATCTCCCATCCCGACGGTGCCACCGAGGATCCGCTCAAGATGCGCGCCCGGCCCGTCGCCGCCGGCACGGTGGTCGAGACCAGGACGGGCGGCGGCGGCGGCAACGGCGACCCGAAGGCGCGCCCCTTCACGGCCGTGTGCACGGACGTCGAACGGGGTTACGTTTCTCCCGACGGCGCATGGAGGGACTATGGCGTGCGGATCGCCCCCGGCACCGCAGTGGACGAAGCGAGATCCGAGCCGCGCGCCTGACGGCGAGCGGCGATGAGCGAGACCGGCGAGCCTGCGCTCCGGGCCAACGGAATCGGGGTCGCCTTCGCCGGGGTATGGGTGCTCCGCGACGTCACCGTGGACATCCTGCCGGGCGAGATCCACGGGCTGATCGGCGAGAACGGCGCCGGCAAGTCGACGCTGGGGAAGGTGCTGGGCGGCTACTACGCCGCGAGCGCCGGCTCGCTTGAGGTGTTCGGCGAGCCGACCGGCACGTGGGACCCGCTCACCGCGCTGTCGAAGGGCGTCGCGATCATGCACCAGGAGCTTCAGCTCGTTCCGGCGCTCACCGTGGCGGAGAACGTGTTTCTCGGCCTCGAGGAGCAGCGCTGGGGCGTGCTGCGCCGCTCCGAGGCAGCGCGGCTCGAGACGCTGATGGCGGCGAGCGGCTTTCAGCTCGACCCCAACGCGGTCGTCTCGCGGCTGCCCATCGCCGACCAGCAGAAGATCGAGATCCTGAGGGCGCTCGCGCGTGACGCGCGAATCATCGTGATGGACGAGCCCACGTCATCGCTCTCGCGGGACGAGGTATCGCAGCTCCACCTCGCGATGCGGACGCTGCGGGACGAGGGGCGGTCGATCATCTACGTCTCGCACTTCCTCAACGACATCCTCGAGGTATCCGACCGGATCACGGTGCTGCGCGACGGCGAGCACGTGAAGACGGGGCCGGCAGCGGAGGAAACCCGCTCCAGTCTGGTTGCGGCCATGCTCGGCGGCGGCAAGAGCGAGACTCCCTTTCCGCCCAAGGTCCGCCCCGCCGACCCCGAGCCGGTGCTCGAGGTGGAGGGTCTCGAGAGCGAGCAGGGCGCGAACGGCGCGAGCCTCTCGGTCGGTCGGGGCGAGATCGTCGGCCTCACCGGCCTCGTCGGCAGCGGCAGGAGCGAGATCGCCCGCGCAATCGTCGGTGCGGACCCGGCAACCGGCGGCGAGGTCAGGCTCAGGGGCGAGGTCTACCGCAAGCGCTCGATCCGGCGCTCGGCGGCGCGCGGCATGGTGATGTCGCCGGAGGACCGCCGCAAGCAGGGCCTGGTGATGACCATGCGCGTCTCGCCCAACATGACCCTGCCGCACCTGGGCCGCTTCGCGCACCTCGGCGTCGTGCGACGCCGTGCCGAGCGCGCGCGCGCCACGAGCCTGATCGAGCATTTTCGTGTGCGCCCCGCCGATCCCAACGGCAACGTGGCGACCTTCTCCGGCGGCAACCAGCAGAAGGTCCTGATCGGCAAGTGGCTGATGGAGAACCCGGATATCGTGATCCTCGATGAGCCGAGCCGGGGCGTGGATGTGGGCGCGCGCGAGCGCATCCACTTCGCCATCGCCGAGCTGGCGGCGGGCGGAACGGGCGTCCTCCTCATCTCCAGCGAGATCGAGGAGGTGCTGGGCCTCGCCCACCGCGCCTATCTGGCGGACGGCGGGCGCATCGTGAAGGAGGTGATCCCGGAGGAGTCGAGCGAGGCCGACCTGCTGGCGCTGCTCTTCCAGCACCAGAGCCGCAGGCGCGGGGCGTGACCATGGTGAGATATGCGGGTTAAGGGCTTCCATATCGGCCGCTTCCTGCAGACCTACGCGGTCCTGATCATGGTCGTGTTCCTGGTCATCGCGCTCAGCATGTTGTCGGAGAATTTCCTGACGCCCCGCAACCTGCTGAACATCCTCAACCAGAACGCGCCGCTCGCCATCATGGCGTGCGCCATGACGCTGGTGATCATCGCCGGCGGGTTCGACCTCTCGGTGGCGGCGATCTTCTCCATGGGCTCGGTCATGTCCGCCTGGATCGCGCTCCACGTGGACCCCTATCTCGGTCTCTTCCTGGCGCCCTTCATCGGCCTCATCCTCGGCACCATGAACGGCGTCGTCATCAACGCGCTCAAGGTCCACTCCTTCCTCGCCACCATCGCCACGAGTCTGATCTTCAAGGGCGTCGCCATCGTCATCTCCGACGGGCGGCTGATCTCCGTCCGCCTCGACACCTTCACCTGGCTCGGACGCGACAAGGTGGGCGGCGTCTTCATCGCCGTCTGGATCATGGCCGTCTTCGCCATGATCCTGACCTTCACGCTGACCCGCACCGCCTTCGGCCGACGGGTCTTCGCCGTCGGCGGCAACGAGGAGGCGGCGGTGCTCTCCGGCATCCGCACGGACCGGGTCAAGACCGCCACCTTCGCCATCGCGGGCTTCGCCGCCGGGCTCGCCTCGATCATCGCCACCTCGCGCGTGGCGCTGGGGCAGGCGGCGGCCGGGCAGGGCATGGAGCTGCAGGCCATCGCCGCGGTGATCCTGGGCGGCACCAGCATCTATGGCGGCGCTGGCGCGGTGTGGCGGAGCCTCGGCGGCGTCTTCCTGCTGGCGCTCATCAGCAACGGCTTCAACATCCTCAACGCCGATCCCTTCTACCGTGACCTCACCACCGGGCTGGTCATCCTCGCCGCCATCGGGATCAGCGCCTCCGGCAAGCGGCGGTGAGCCGGGCGCCTGACGGGCACGAGCGTCTCTCCCACATTCGCGCACGGATGCGCGCCGCGACCCTCGAGGACGAGGCGCAGGCCGTGCGCGCCTGTGTCGAGGCCGCCCGGCTCTCCGCGTCAGACCGGGAAGCCATCGCGGCGCATGCGGTCGAGCTGGTCCGCACCGTCCGGGCCAGCGCCGGCGCCTCGATCATGCAGGGCTTCCTCGCGGAGTACGGGCTCTCGAGCCGCGAGGGCGTGGCGCTCATGTGCCTGGCCGAGGCGCTGCTGCGCGTGCCCGACACCGAGACCATCGATGCGCTGATCGAGGACAAGATCGGCACGTCGGACTGGGCGGCCCATCTCGGCCACTCGAGCTCGCCGCTGGTCAACGCGTCGACCTGGGCGCTGCTGCTGACCGGAAAGGTGCTGAGCGAAGCGGATGAGGGCTTGGCCGGCGCGCTGCAGGGCGCGATCAGGCGCCTCGGCGAGCCCGTCATCCGCGCGGCGGTGGCCCAGGCGATGCGGGAGCTCGGGCACCACTTCGTGCTCGGCCGCGACATGGGCGAGGCCATGGCCCGCGCGGCCGAGCTGGAGGCGGAGGGCTACAGCTACTCCTACGACATGCTGGGCGAGGCGGCCCGGACGGAGGCGGACGCGCGGCGCTATCACCTCGCCTACTCGGACTCGATCACCGCGCTCGCCGCGACAGGAACGGGGAAGAGCATCCGCGACCGGCCGGGCGTCTCGGTCAAGCTGTCCGCGCTGCACCCCCGCTACGAGTTCGGCCAGCGTGACCGCGTGATGACCGAGCTCGTCGCGCGGATGCGCGCGCTGGCGCTGCTCGCCCGCTCCGTCGGCATCGGCCTCAACGTGGACGCAGAGGAGGCCGACCGGCTCGACCTCTCCCTCGACGTCATGGAAGCGGTCATCGGCGAGCCCGCGCTCGACGGCTGGGACGGCTTCGGCGTCGTCGTGCAGGCCTACGGCAAGCGGGCCACGCACCTCATCGACTGGATCGGCGCGCTCGCCGGCCGGCACGGGCGCCGCATCATGGTCCGTCTGGTCAAGGGCGCCTACTGGGACAGCGAGATCAAGCGCGCCCAGGTGCTGGGGCTCGACGGCTTCCCCGTCTTCACCCGCAAGGCGGGCACCGACGTTTCCTATCTCGCGTGTGCGCGCCGGCTTCTGACGATGACGGACCGCCTCTACCCCCAGTTCGCCACGCACAACGCGCACACCATGGCTGCGGTGCTGCACATGGCGGACGACCTGTCGGGCTTCGAGTTCCAGCGCCTGCACGGCATGGGCGAGGCCCTGCACGAGGCGGTGCGCACGAGCCACGGCGTCCGCTGCCGCATCTATGCGCCGGTGGGCGCCCATCACGACCTCCTCGCCTATCTCGTCCGCCGCCTGCTGGAGAACGGCGCCAACAACTCGTTCGTGAACCAGATCGTGGACGAGAGCGTGACGGCCGAAGAGATCGCGCGCGATCCGGTCGCGGGGGTCGAAGAGCTGGGCGACGCGCTCGCCAATCCGCGCATCGCCGCGCCCGCCGCCCTCTTCCTGCCCGCGCGCCGCAACGCCCGGGGGTGGGACCTGACCGATCCTCTCGCCGTCGCCGCGATCGAGAGGGCGCGGGCGCCGTTCCGCACCGCCGTCTGGGAAGCGGGGCCGCTGATCGCGGGCACGACCCGTGGGGCTGGACGTCAAGAGGTGCGGAACCCGGCGCGCCCCGACGATCTCGTGGGCCATGTCGTGCAGGCAGCGCCGGCCGACATCGAGGCAGCGCTCGCGGCCGCACGGGCCGGCGCCGCGGCCTGGGCCGCGCTGGGCGCCGGGGAGCGGGCGTCGAGGCTCTGCCGCGTCGCCGATCTCTACGAAGCTCATGCGGCGGAGCTCTTCGCGCTGGCCGCGCGCGAGGCGGGCAAGACCTGGCCCGACTGCGTGGCCGAGGTGCGCGAGGCCTGCGACTTCGCCCGCTTCTACGCGAGCGAGGCGGAGCGCGTGTGCGCCGGCGGAGGCGCGACCCCGCGCGGCGTCATCGCCTGCATCTCCCCCTGGAACTTCCCGCTCGCGATCTTCTCCGGCCAGGTCTTCGGCGCGCTCGCGACCGGCAACGCGGTCATCGCCAAGCCGGCAGAGCAGACGCCGCTGATCGCGGCCCGCGCGGTGCGGCTCATGCACGAGGCCGGCATTCCGCCGGATGCGGTGCAGCTGCTCCCCGGCGGCGGCGAGACGGTGGGGGCCGCACTGGTGGCCGACCCCCGCATCGACGGGGTCTGCTTCACCGGCTCCACCGGGACTGCGCGGCTCATCAATCGCGCCATGGCCGCGCACCTCGCGCCGCACGCGCCGCTCATCGCCGAGACCGGCGGGCTGAACGCGATGATCGTCGACTCCACCGCCCTGCCCGAGCAGGCGGTGCGCGACATCGTCGCCTCCGCCTTCCAGAGCGCGGGTCAGCGCTGCTCGGCGCTGCGCGTGCTCTACGTTCAGCGCGACATCGAGGAGCGGCTGCTCGCGATGCTCTTCGGCGCGATGGACGAGCTTCGCATCGACGATCCCTGGGCGCTCGCCACCGATATCGGCCCGGTCATCGACGACGAGGCGCAGGCCCGCATCGAGGCCCACTGCGCGCAGGCCGAGGGAGAGGGGCGTCTGCTCAAGCGGCTGGATACGCCCGGCGGGGGCCGGTTCGTGCCGCCTGCGGTGCTGCGGGTGGATGGGATCGAGGCGCTCGGCGAGGAGATCTTCGGCCCGGTGCTGCACGTCGCCCGCTTCGGCACGGACGAGATCGATGCCGTGATCGACGCGGTCAATGCCGCCGGCTACGGGCTCACCTTCGGCGTGCACACCCGCATCGACGATCGCGTGCAGCACATCGTCGACCGCGTGCGCGCCGGCAACATCTACGTCAACCGCAACCAGATCGGCGCCGTGGTGGGCTCCCAGCCCTTTGGCGGCGAGGGCGAGAGCGGGACCGGGCCGAAGGCCGGCGGCCCCCACTATGTGCGCCGGCTCGTCGCCGCTGTCGCACCGGCCGGCGGCCGGCCGGCCGGCGCCGTGATCGACAGGGGCTTGCTCGAGGTTGCCGTTGCCGATGCCGGACGCGGCCTCAAGCCCGGTTCGCAGCGTTCCGGCGTGGCCGCGCGCGCCTGCGGCGAACGGTTCCCGCCGCTGGACCTCCCCGGCCCGACGGGCGAATCCAACCGACTCACCTTCGCGCCGCGCGGGGTGGTGCTCTGCCTCGGGCCCGGCGCGGATGCGGCACGGGCGCAGGTTGCACTGGCGCGCGATGCCGGCAACGCCGCACTGGTGGTTGCCGAGGGTGCCACGGCGGCGTTCTCGTCCCTGGCCCACGATCCTCATGTCATCGTCCTCGACGGACAGGTGGCGGCCCAGGATCTCGCCACCGTGGGCGGCATCGCCGCTGTCGCCTGCACCGCGGAGCGCGACGTGCTGCAGGCGATGCGCGCGGCGCTGGCCCGGCGTCCGGGCCCCATCCTGCCGCTGATCTCTGAGCCGGGCGCGGCGGAGCGCTACGTGCTGGAGCGCCACCTCTGCGTCGATACGACGGCAGCCGGCGGCAATGCATCGCTGCTGGCCGAGGCGGGAGAATGATCGCCCCGGCCGGGCCTTCTGCCCTTCTGGACAAATGCCGACGCGGGGCCGATAGTGCCGCCCGGCTGCCCCGGAGGATGAGGATGTATCAAAAGGAGACGCGCGCCATCGAGATAACGGTGAAGCCGTTCTATCTGGATGAGCAGTCCGAGCCCGACGACAGCCATTTCGTCTTTGCCTATCACATTCGGATTCAGAACAACGGTCACGACGTGGTCCAATTGCTGAACCGTTACTGGCAGATTACAGACGGCCGCGGCCGCATCCAGGAGGTGCGCGGGCCGGGGGTCGTGGGCGAGCAGCCGGTGCTGCGGCCCGGGGAGGCCTTCGAGTATACGAGCGGCTGCCCCCTCAACACCTCGACCGGGATCATGGTGGGCACCTATGAGATGGAAACGCTGGACGGGGAGCGCTTCGATGTGGATATTCCCGCATTCTCGCTCGACGCGCCCGACGCGCCCGTGCAGCTCAACTGAGACGACCGGGCTACCGGCACGCTGACCCGCCAACCGAACGACGCCGGGACCGCCGCAGGCGGCCCCGGTGCAGCGAACAGCCGGCCCGGAGCCGGAGAAGGGAGACCGCCCGTGGACGACAGCCAGCCCGCGCCCCCAGCCGGCGCCGAGGACGATATGCCCCGTGTCGCCGGCGTGCAGCCGACGAGGGAGGAGGCCGAGCAGGCGGTCCGCGTGCTGCTCCGCTGGGCCGGCGACGACCCGCGGCGCGAGGGGCTGCTGGATACGCCCAAGCGGGTGGTGCGCGCCTTTGAGGAGTATTTCAGCGGATACGGTCAGGACCCGGTCGCGATCCTGCGGCGCACCTTCGAGGAAACCAACGGCTATGACGAGATGGTCGTGCTCCGCGACATCGACTTCCGCTCGCACTGCGAGCACCACGTGGCGCCGATCGTCGGCCGCGCCCATATCGGCTACCTGCCGGACAACCGCGTGGTGGGCATCAGCAAGCTCGCGCGGGTGGTCGACCTGTTCGCCCGGCGCCTCCAGATCCAGGAGAAGATGACCGCCGAGATCGCCGATTCCATCGAGACGGTGCTGCAGCCGCGTGGCGTCGGTGTCGTGATCGAGGCGGCCCACCACTGCATGACGACACGAGGCGTGCGCAAGGAGGGAGTCCTCATGGTGACGAGTCGCATGCTCGGCACGTTTCGGACGGACCCGAAGACCCGCCGCGAGTTTCTCAGCATGATCGGGAACCCGGCGGTGTCCGTCCCCCGCTAGGACGCACGGCCCGGCGGCTTCGCCGGGCAGCCGCCACCGCTTTCGCGCCGTCCGATGGGCTCCGTCAGGGACCTCCGGCCGGTTCTCTTCGTCGTCGGCATTCTGCTGATCACGCTGTCGCTCGCGATGGCGCTGCCCGCGATCGCCGACGGGGTGACGGCCAATCCCCACTGGCGGGTCTTTCTCGCGGCGAGCGTCTTCACTCTCTTCATCGGCACCTGCCTGGTGCTCGCCTTCAGGATGCGGGAGCCGCGGCTGAGCGTGCGCCAGGCCTTCGTGCTGACCACGGTGAGCTGGGTGGTGGTGGCCGCCTTCGCGGCCCTGCCGTTCGCGTTCTCCGACCTGAATCTGAGCTATTCCGACGCCTATTTCGAGGCGATGTCGGGGCTCACCACGACGGGCTCCACGGTCATCGTCGGCCTCGACGAGGCACCGCCCGGCATCCTCCTCTGGCGTGCGCTGCTGCAGTGGCTCGGCGGCATCGGCATCATCGTCACGGCGATCGCGATCCTGCCGATGTTGCGGGTCGGCGGCATGCAGCTCTTCCATACGGAATCGTCGGACAGCTCCGAGAAGGTGCTTCCCCGTGCGGCCCAGCTCGCCGGCGCCATCGGCATGGTCTATCTCGGGCTCACGATCAGCAACGGAATCGCCTACTGGGCTGCCGGCATGACCCCGTTCGAGGCGGTGTGCCACGCCATGACCACCATCGCCACCGGCGGCTTCTCGACCTCGGACGATTCCCTCGGCCACTTCCGCAACGACGCCATCGAGGGCATCGCCACCGTCTACATGGTGCTGGGCTCGCTGCCCTTCGTGCTCTACCTGCAGGCCGCGCGCGGCGGTTGGGTGGCGCTGGTGCGCGATACGCAGGTGCGCTGGTTCTTCGGGCTGGTGCTGTTCGCCCTGCTCTCGCTCGCGGGCTGGCAGATGGTGGCCAACGATGCCGCGGTCACCGACGCGTTTCGCGAGGCGGCCTTCAACGGCATCTCGATACTGACCGGCACCGGGTACTCCACCGCCGACTTCTCCGCCTGGGGCACCTTCGCGCTTCCGGTCTTCACGCTCCTCATGTTCATCGGCGGCTGTACCGGCGCCACCACGGGCGGCGTCAAGGTCTTCCGCATCCAGGTCCTCGCCTCGACCTCGTGGGTGCAGATCCGCCAGCTCATCCAGCCCCACGGCGTCTTTCTCAGCAAGTTCAACAGGCGGCCGATCCCCGAAAGCGTGCCGCCGGCGGTGATGGGGTTCTTCTTCCTGTTCATGGTGAGTTTCGGCCTGATCGCCATGGGGCTCGCGCTGATGGGGCTGGACTACGTGACGAGCATCAGCGGCGCGGCCACGGCGATCGCCAACGTTGGCCCGGGCCTCGGCGAGACCATCGGCCCGTCGGGCACCTTCCAGCCCCTGCCAGAGCCGGCGAAGTGGCTGCTGTCGGCGGCCATGCTGCTGGGCCGGCTCGAGCTCTTCACCGTGCTGGTGCTGTTCGTCCCCCGCTTCTGGCGGGATTGAGGTGGGGCGGGACGGGAAGGGTAGAGTCGCGGAGCCGGGCTAGAGCATTACCCGACCATACGAGGTCACCACGGCTTGACTCCCACCTCCCCCTGTCCCCCTCCCC
>WTGU01000053.1 GCA_011523425.1 Alphaproteobacteria bacterium | reverse complement strand
CGAGCTTGCCCGGCAGGCTGGTGACCTCGAGCGCGCTCTTGCGCCGCGTGAGGTCACGGGCGCGCCGCGCCGCCTCGCGCGCCGCCGCCGCCTCGACCGCCTTGGCGACGACGGCGCGGGCCTCCGTCGGGTGCTCCTCGAGCCACTGGTCGAGGCCGGAGCCGACGATGCCCTCCACCACCGGGCGAACCTCGGAGCTGACCAGCTTCTCCTTGGTCTGGGATGAGAATTTCGGGTCAGGCACCTTGACCGAGAGGACGCAGGTGAGCCCCTCGCGGGCGTCGTCGCCGGTGATCGACACCTTCTCGCGCTTGGCGATGCCGCTCCGCGCCGCGTAGCCGTTGACGGCGCGGGTGAGCGCCGCGCGGAAGCCCGCGAGATGGCTGCCGCCGTCGGCCTGGCGGATGTTGTTGGTGAAGCAGAGAACCGTCTCGTGGTAGCTGTCGTTCCACTGCAGCGCGGCCTCGACGATGATCTCGCTGCGGCGCTCGCGGATCAGGATCGAATCGCCGACCAGCGACTGCTTGGCGCGGTCGAGATAGGCGACGAAGGCCTCGATGCCGCCTTCGTAGTGGAAGGTGGCGACGCGGGGCTCGGCCGCGCGCTCGTCCCTGAGCGTGATGTGCAGGCCGGCGTTGAGGAAGGCGAGCTCGCGCAGACGGTGCTCGAGCTCGTCGAAATCGAACTCGGTCTTCGTGAAGATTCCGCTCGAGGGCAGGAAGGTGACGAGTGTGCCCGAGCGCCCGCCGGCCTCGCCATCGCTCTCGCCGCCACTCTCGCCGTCGATCTCGCCCACGGCCTCGAGCGGCGCTTCCGGCTCGCCGCCGGCGAAACGCATGGCGTATTCCCGGCCGTCGCGGCGGATGCGAAGCTCCAGCCACTCCGAGAGCGCGTTCACCACCGAGACGCCGACGCCGTGAAGCCCGCCGGAGACCTTGTAGGTGCTCTGGTCGAATTTCCCGCCCGCATGCAGCTTGGTCATGATGACCTCGGCCGCCGACACGCCCTCTTCCTCGTGGATGTCGGTGGGCACGCCGCGTCCGTCGTCGCTCACCGAGGCCGAGCCGTCGGCGCCGAGTACGACCTCGATATGCGAGCAATAGCCCGCCAGCGCCTCGTCGACGGCGTTGTCGACGACCTCGTACACCATGCGGTGCAGGCCGGAGCCGTCGTCGGTATCGCCGATGTACATGCCCGGCCGCTTGCGCACGGCATCGAGGCCGCGCAGGACCGTGATCGATCCGGCGCCGTAGCCCCCGGCTGCGGCAGGGTCGCGCGGAGCGGGGTCGGCCACGGCCCTACTCGCCCTCGACCGCGCCCGGCCGCACCGCGAAGAACTGCGCATCCGCGCCGAGGGGACGAAAGACCTCGCGCTCGGTGCCGGTGAGCCAGGCCTGGGCGCCGACGTCGACGATGATCTCGAAGAGCGTGCGCCGGCGGCTCTCGTCGAGATGGGCGGCGATCTCGTCGAGCAGGATCAGCGGCGCGCGGCGGCGCTGGCGGTGCACGAGGCGGACATGGGCGAGCGCGAGCGCGATCAGCATGGCTTTCTGCTCGCCGGTCGAGCACTGATCCGCCGCCATGCCGCGATCGCGGTCGCTGACCAGCAGGTCGCTGCGCTGCGGCCCGTCGGCGGACGCGCCCTCCGCCTCGTCCTGGCGCGTCGCCGCGAGATGCTCCCTGAAACGCTCTTCCACATCGAGTGCAGGTGCCGCGCCAAGCCAGCGCTCGACCAGCCCGTCGGCCGCCAGCGCGAGACGCGGGAAGGGCCCCCGCTCGGCCGGGAGCGAGTCCTCCAGCCGCAACGCGAGATCGAGCCTCCCTGCCGCGATCGCCACCGCGTTCTCCGCCATGCTGCGCTCGACGGCACCGAGCCAAGCGTCGTCGCCGGCACGCTCGCGCAGCAGCCGGGCCCGGTGGCGGCGCGCGCGGTCGTAGCGCTGCACCCGCGTGGCATGGCTCGCGTCGATGGCGTAGACCAGCCGGTCGAGGAAGCGCCGCCGCTCCGCCGGCGGGCCCGCGAACAGCCGGTCCATCGCCGGCGTGAGCCAGACCATGGCGACATGCTGGGCGAAGGCGGCGGGGCCCGCGGCGTTGGCGCCGTCGATCCGCACGCTGCGGCGCTCGGCCTCGCCCGGCTCCGCCGGCGCCCGCCAGCCGGAGCCGAGCGCGGTCTCGGTTCCGTCGCCGCCGAGCGTCGCGGCGACGGACCAGGCCTCGGCCCGGCCCGCCTCCGGCCCGGCAAGCCTGGCGACATCGGCAAGGCGCGCGCCCCGGAGCCCCCGGCCCGGTGAGAGATAGGAGACCGCCTCCAGCAGGTTGGTCTTGCCGGCGCCGTTGGGGCCGGTGAGCACCAACGGACGCGGGTCCATGGCGAGCCGGGCCGCGCGGTAGCTGCGGAAGTCGGTGAGAGCGAGGCGCGTGAGCGCGAAACGGGCGGCCGCCGGCGCCGGCGCCGCCCCCCCGGCCGCGGCGTGTGTGGTCGTGACCGCCACCTAGACGCGGAGCGGCATGATGACGTGGAGCGCGTCCGAATCGCCGGTATCGCGCACGAGCGACGGCGAGCCGGCGTCGGCGAAGAAGAAGCGGATGGACTCACTCTCGATCTGCCCGGCGACATCCAGCACGTAGCGCGCGTTGAGGCCGATCTCGAGAGGGCCTGCGCCGTAGTCGGCATCCAGCTCCTCGGTCGCGGTGCCCGTGTCGGGGCTGTTGGCGGTGAGCGTCACCTGACCCTCGCCGAGAGAGAGCTTGATCGCATGCGAACGGTCCGTGGAGATCGAGGAAACCCGGTCCACGGCCTCGGCGAAAGCGTCGCTGGCCACGGTCAGGATGTTGTTGTTGCCGCGCGGAATGACCCGCTCGTAGTCCGGGAAGGAGCCGTCGATCAGCTTGGAGGTGAGCTGGGCGTCGTCGACCTCGAAGCGGATCCTGGTCTCCGACAGCGCGATGGAAACCGGCGCATCGCCGTCGTCGATCAGCTTACGCACCTCCATGACGGTCTTGCGCGGGACGATCACGCCCGGCAGATCGGCCGCGCCATCCGGGAGCGCCACGTCGGCACAGGAGAGCCGGTGGCCGTCGGTGGCGACGGCTCGCAGCCGTTCGGTCCCCTCCTGGTCCGCCTTGTGCAGGTGGATGCCGTTGAGATAGTAGCGGGTCTCCTCGGTCGAGATGGCGAAGCGGGTCTTGTCGATCAGACGCCGCAGATGATCCCGCGGCAGCGCGAAGGAATGCGGCAGCTCGTCGTCGCCCATGACCGGGAATTCGGCGATCGGCAGGCACGAGAGGCGAAAGCGGGAGCGCCCCGACACGAGATCGAGCTGCCCGCCCTCGCCACCGTCGAGGCGCATCGCGACCTGGGCGCCGTCCGGCAGCTTGCGGACGATGTCGTAGAGCGTGAGCGCGGTCGTGGTCACGGCGCCTTCCTGCTCGACCACGGCCGCGGCCTCGTCGACGACGGCGAGGTCCATGTCGGTCGCCGTCAGCCGCAGGCGGTCGCTGCCCTGCGCATCGATGCGCACATTGGCCAGAATGGGGATCGTGTTGCGGCGCTCGACGACGCTTTGCACATGCGCCAGGGAGCTCAGGAGCGTGGAGCGCTCAATGGTGAGTTTCATTGTCGCGTGGATTCCTGATTCGTCGTCGAATCACACCCGATTATAGCGGAGAAGCGGCGGATTTCGCATTACTATCGCCGCCCCCGGCGCAAGAAGGGGCGCCGCTCGGGCGCGCGCGAAGGGGATGCGTCGGCGCGTGCCGACCGACGCCGGGCGTGCGCTCAGCGGCCGGGGTCCTCGAGGCTCCGCCTGAGATCCTCCAGGTCCTTGTCGAGTCCCGGGTCCTCGGCGCGCAGCTTCTCGATCCGGCCGATGGCGTACATGACCGTGGTGTGGTCGCGCTTGCCGAAGCGGCGGCCGATCTCGGGCAGCGAGCGCGTGGTGAGCTGCTTGGCGAGGTACATGGCCACGTGGCGGGGCCGCACGACCGCCTGCGCCCGGCGACTGGACGACATCTCGGCCACCTTGATGTCGTAGTGCTGAGCGACGCGGCGCTGGATGTCCTCGATCGTGATCGGCCGCTCCTTGGCGCCGAGCACGTCGCGCAGTACCGCCTGGGTCGTCGGCAGCGTGATGGCATCGCCGAGGAGCGCGGCGTGGGCGGCGACACGGTTGAGCGCCATCTCCAGCTCGCGCACGTTGGAGGTGATCTTCCGGGCCAGGAACTCCAGCACCTCGAGCGGGGCGTCGGCGATCCCGAGAAGCCCCGCCTTGGCCCGCAGGATCCCGAGGCGAAGATCGTAGGAGGTGGGCCGGACGTCGGCGGCGAGTCCGCCGGCGAGCCGGGACCTCAGCCGCTCGTCCATCCCCTCGAGATGGGCCGGCGAGCGGTCGCTGGAGACCACCACCTGGCAGCGGTGGTCGATCAGGGCGTCGAGGGTGTGGAGAAACTCCTCCTGCGTGCGCCCCTTGTCGCAGATGAACTGGATGTCGTCGATCAACAGCACGTCGACCGAGCGGATCCGCTCCTTGAACGCCACCGTGTCCTTGTGCCGGACCGCCTGGACGAAGTGGAGCATGAACTTCTCGGCAGAGAGGTAGAGGACACGACGCGCCGGCTCCCGGCCGCGGATGCACCAGGCGATCGCGTGCAGCAGATGGGTCTTGCCGAGGCCGACGCCACCGTAGAGATAGAGCGGGTTGAAGGGCAGCCGGTCGACGCCCGCGACCTGCTGCGCCAGGGCGTGGGCGAACTCGTTGCTCTCGCCGACCACGAAGTCGCGGAAGGTGAAGCGCCCGTTGAGCGGCGAGCCGAGCTCGGCCGATGCCGGCTCCCGCGCCCGTGCCGCGGGTCTGCCATCGCCCGGCGGCGGCGCCGTCGCGGCGTCGGCGGTTGCCGCCGCGCTCTCGCCGTCCTCGGGCCGGGGCGCACGGATCACGATGCTCGCGCTGCGGATGCCCTCCCGCTCCAGCGCCCAGAGCGCGGCGATGCGGTGGGCATAGCGCGAGGTGATCCAGTCGCGGAGGAAGCGTGTCGCGACGCCGAGAGTGACCTGGTCGTCGTCGACATCGACCAGAATCAGCGGCGCGAGCCAGCTCGCGAAGGTGGCCTCGCCGACCTCGGCCCGGAGCCGCTCACGAACCCGCGCCCAGGCGTCGCGCATCTCCCGCACCGCTGGCCTCTCGGTCACGGGCGGCGGCCGGCCGGACGGATGCGCCACCGGCGGGAATGCTGTTCGGCACCGGAGCGGGCGCTCACGGGCCGCTTCCCATCACGGCGCGGCGCGCGCCGCAACGGCGTAAATGTTGCTAATATCACCCCCCTAATCCCCGTTTTTGTTCTTATGCACCGACGCGACTTCAACAGACGGCGCAACTCTCCCCTGTTGCGGACAAGCCGTACTTGTCGCGCCGTATCGAACGTCAGTGATATCTTGCTTTTCAAACCGCCGGCGACACCTCCGGCGATATGTGGCGGTTAGGCTAAAGGGCGAAGACGCGGCTGACAACAGGTCCGAAAGCGGAACCGGCGAAAAATCTGAGCGTCGTTTCCAAGGCTCGCTCTTGGCTGCCCGGTTGAACGGTATGCCTTAAATCGTTGGCGCTGTGCCGGGAACGGAACCACGCCGCCGCTCCATGCCGATGGCGGCGGCCGGGATAGCCGAATTGACAGGCTGCGCCGCAGCGACGCCCCCGCCCGGCGAGCCGAAACGCACCCCATCGTGACCGGTGCAGGACACCATCCCGCGCCCGCGCGTCGCGCCGAACGGCGCGCAGAGCAAGAGGACGCCGAACAGCGCGCGGAAGCGCTGTGCGGCCGGTTGCCGAGAGCGACAGAGTGGCGGAGCGCCACCCTATGGGGACGGAAGCGCCCTAGGCGTCGGGGAGCGCGCCCACCCGGCGCGCGAGACCGGAGACCCGGCGCGCGGCGGTGCGGCGGTGCAGCACCGTCTTGGTGACGCCCCGCATGATCTCGGGCTGCGCCTCGCGCAGCGCCTGCTCGGCCCGGCCCTTGTCGCCGCTGGCGATCGCCTCCTCCACCCGGCGGATGAAGCTGCGGATGCGCGAGAGCCGGTTGCGGTTGACCGCGACGCGGCGCTTGTTCTGCCGGACCCGCTTGCGGGCTTGGCGTGAATGGGCCATGGGCGGAGGCCTCTCCCGTGGTGGCGCGGCCTTATACCACGCCTTGATCGGGCGTCAACGGCGCCGGCGGCGATGACAGGCCGCGGGGCGCCCCTGCGCCTTCTAGCGGTTGGTGAACGACGGCTCGCGCTTCTCGATGAAGGCGTCCATCCCCTCCTTCTGATCCTCGGTCGCGAAGGAGGCGTAGAAGACCGCGCGCTCGAACAGCACGCCCTCCGTGAGCGTGGTCTCGAAGGCGCGGTTGACGCTCTCCTTGGCCAGCGCAACGGTAGGCGCCGAGAAATGCGCGATCTGCTCGGCGACGGCGACCGCCTCGTCCACCACGTCGGCGACCGGCACGACGCGGCTGGCGAGACCGCTCTGCGCGGCCTCCTCGGCACCCATCATGCGCCCGGTCAGGATCATCTCCATCGCCTTTGACTTGCCGACGGCGCGGGTGAGCCGCTGGGTGCCGCCGGCGCCGGGGATCGTGCCGAGCTTGATCTCGGGCTGGCCGAACTTCGCATTGTCGGCGGCGATGACGATGTCGCACATCATGGCGAGCTCGCAGCCGCCGCCGAGCGCATAGCCCGCCACCGCAGCGACGATCGGCTTGCGGAAGGCGGTGATGCGGTGCCACCTGGCGATGAAGTCGCTGCCGTGGGCGTCGACGTAGCTCAGCCGGCGCATCTCGGTGATGTCGGCACCGGCGGCGAAGGCCTTCTCGTTCCCGGTGATGACGATGGCGCCGATACCCTCCTCGGTCTCGAAGCTGTCGAGGACGTCGTTGAGCTCGGTGATCAGCGCGCCGTTCAGCGCGTTCAGCGCCTTGGGCCGGTTCAGCGTGATCAGGCCGACCCGGCCGCGCCGGTCGACGGCAATTGTTTCATAGGCCATTGCGTTCTCCCTCAGGCGGCCGGGGCCTGCATTCTCGACGGGCAGGCGCTACCGGCCGGGCGCCGCAACGGGCGTCCGGCACGCCTGATAACTCACCGCTGCCGCCTTGCGCAATAGAATGTCGAGCGGCCGCCCTGCACGATGCGCCGCACGCCGGCGGCGCAGTCGCAGCCGGGGCACGGCAGTCCCGCCCGGTCGTAGACCGCGAAGCGGTGCTGAAAGTAGCCGAGCTCGCCCGACGCCTGCACGTAGTCCCGGAGCGACGAGCCGCCGGCGGCGATGGCCGCCTCGAGCACCTCTTGGATCGCCCGGGCGAGGCGCGCCGCACGCACGCGCTGCACTGAGCCGGCCCGGCGCCTAGGGCTGAGGTCCGCGTGGAAGAGCGCCTCGCACACGTAGATGTTGCCGAGGCCGGCGACCACGCGCTGGTCGAGGAGCGCGGCCTTGATTGGCGTGTCCTTGCCGGCGAGCCGCCGCGCCAGCGCCGGCCCGTCGAAGGCGGCCGCGAGGGGCTCCGGCCCCATGTGGCGCAGCAGCGCATGCTCCTCGATGCGCCCGGCGTGGGCCAGGTCCATCAGGCCGAAGCGGCGGTGGTCGACATAGCTCAGCACCGTGCCGTCATCGAAGCGAAAGACCACGTGCTCGTGCGCGCTCCCGCTCGGCGCGTCCGCGATCGCGAGCCGGCCCGACATACCGAGATGAACGATGAGCGTGGCGTCCGCGTCGAGATGCACCAGCAGGTACTTGCCGCGCCGCCCGAAGCCCCGGATCGCCCGGCCCGAGAGTGCCTCTGCCAGATCGGGCGGCAGCGGACGCCTGAGATCGGCGCGGCGGACCGTCACGCCGGCGATGCGCCTGCCCGTCAGGCGGGCGGCGAGCCCGCGGCGCACGGTTTCGACCTCGGGCAATTCCGGCATGCCGTGGCCACGGTAGCGCGCCTTCTGCCGCTGGGCTATGGTCGCCTGCATGGCCTCCGCGCGCGGTGAGCACGACGCCACGGACGGCACCGACTTCGGCTTCCGCCGCGTCGGCGAGGACGAGAAGCCGGGGCTGGTCCGCGACCTCTTCGACCGCGTCTCGGGCCGCTACGACCTCATGAACGACCTGATGAGCGGCGGCGTCCACCGTCTCTGGAAGCGGGAGATGGTGGCTTGGCTTAGCCCCCGCCCCGGCATGGACGTACTCGATGTCGCCGGCGGCACCGGCGACATCGCGCAGCGGGTGCTGGGGGCGATGGAGGGCCGGGGCCGGGTGATCGTCTGCGATGCGAGCGCAGGCATGGTGGAGGCGGGCCGCGAGCGCGCCTGGAACGCCGGCCTCGTGAGCGGCATAGACTGGCTGGTGGGCGACGCCGAGGCGCTGCCGCTGCCGGCGCGCGCGGTCGACGCCTACACGATCGCCTTCGGCATCCGCAACGTGACCCGCATCGAGCGGGCGCTGGCGGAGGCCGCGCGCGTGCTCAGGCCCGGCGGGCGCTTCCTCTGCCTCGAGTTCTCGTCGCGCCCGCCGCCCGGCCTCGATCGCCTCTACGAGGTCTACTCCTTCGCCGTCATCCCGTGGCTCGGCGCGGCGGTGACCGGCCAGCGCGACGCCTACGCCTACCTCGTGGAGAGCATCCGGCGCTTCCCTGCGCCCGAGCGGGTCTCGGCCATGATGGAGGACGCCGGGTTCGGCGGGGTACGGGTGCGGCCGCTTTCCGCCGGCATCGCCACACTCCACTCGGGCTGGCGCGTCTAGCACCTCCGCCATGCGCCGGGCGCTCAGAAACATCGGGCGGCTGCTCCGCATCGCCTGGACTCTGGGGCGCTGGGACGCGCTCTTCCTGCTGCGGGACTACGGCCTCGTGCCGCCCGTCACCTTTCTCGCCGGCATGGCGCCGCGCAAGCGGAGGCTGGGCTCGCCGGGGCAGCGGCTCGCCGGCGCGCTGCAGGTGCTGGGGCCGAGCTTCATCAAGTTCGGCCAGGCGCTGTCCACCCGGCCGGACCTGGTGGGCGAGGAGACCGCGGCCGCGCTGTCGGCCCTGCAGGACCGCCTGCCGCCGTTCGAGGCCAAGGCCGCGCGGGCCATCGTCGAATCCGAGTTCGGCGTGCCGCTGGAGAGCCTGTTCCGGGAGTTTACCGACGAGCCGGTCGCCGCTGCCTCCATCGCCCAGGTGCACTTCGCCGTCACCGCAACGGGCGAGCCAGTCGCGGTCAAGATCCTCCGGCCCGGCGTGGAGCGCGCCCTGGAACGCGATCTCGAGCTCTTCTACTGGCTGGCGGAGCTTGCCGAGCGGACGCTTCCCTCGTGGCGCAGGCTGCGCCCGGTGGAGGTGATCCGCACCTTTGCCCAGAGCGTGATGATCGAGATGGATCTCCGCTTCGAGGCCGCTGCGGCCTCGGAGCTGCGGCAGAACTTCGCCGAGGACCCGGGCTTCCTGGTGCCGGCGGTCGACTGGCGGCGCACCAGCCGCCGCGTGCTCACGCTGGAGCGGGTCGAGGGCATCCCCATCGACGAGCGCGACGCCCTGGTGGCCGCAGGCCACGATCCCCACGAGGTGCTGGGCAAGGCGGCCGAGGCCTTCTTCAACCAGGCCTTCCGCGACGGCTTCTTCCACGCCGACCTGCATCCCGGCAACCTGCTGGTGAATGCGGACGGCAACGTCGTCGCGGTCGACTTCGGGATCATGGGCCGGCTCGACACCCAGACCCGGCGCTATCTCGCCGAGATGCTGCTGGGCTTCCTGATCGGCGACTACGAGCGCGTGGCCGAGGTCCACCTCGAAGCCGGCTACGTGCCGCGGCGGACCTCGAAAGCAGCGTTCGTTCAAGCGCTCCGCTCCATCGGCGAGCCGATCCTGGGCCGCCCGCTCAACGAGATATCGATCGCCCAGCTTCTCGGCCAGCTCTTCCAGATCACCGAGGCCTTCGAGATGGAGACCCAGCCGCAATTGCTGCTGCTGCAGAAGACCATGCTCATGGCTGAGGGGCTGACCCGCCGCCTCACGCCCGACCAGAACATGTGGGTCTTCACCCAGCCGCTGATCGAGCGCTGGGCGCGGGAGAACCTCGGCGTGGAGGCGCGGCTCAGGGATGCGGCGACCGAGCTCTTCGAGGCCGCAGGCCGCCTGCCGCGGCTGGCCGCCCGCGCCGAGCGGGTGCTGGACGGGCTGGAGGAGGGAGTCGCCCTTTCGCCCGCTACCCTTGAGGCGATGGCCGGCCGCCGGCGGGGCGGCGGCGCGCTGCCGGTGCTGCTGGCGCTCATCGCCGGCCTGCTCGCGGCCCTCCTGGCCGTACAGTTTCTCTAGAGCGTATCCGTCTTTGACGGATACGCGACAGGCTGCGACCGCGGCCCGCCGCCCCTGCGGCGCGCCCGCATCGTGCGCTCCGCGCGCGTGGACGCGCGACGGCGCCGGCAGGCGCGCGGAATCGCGCGACGGCCGGCTGCCGTGAGCGACAAAGAAGTGGACTGGATCCGCGTGAGAGGGAAGCGCTCTAACCTGACGGCCTTGACAGGCGCGCCGCGGGTGGGAGAGTGCGCGGCCATGGACGCGGACAGCATCAGGCAGGAGATCGAGCTCGTGCGGGCGGACTGGGCCGCGCGCGGCCGCCACTGGGACCGGCGGTCGGACGAGCTCGCCGAGCAGGCGGCGCGCATGAACGCGCCGCTCATCGAGGCGGCGGCGGTCGGACCGGGCCAGCGGGTCTGCGACATCGCCACCGGCGCCGGCGAGCCGGCGCTCACGGTCGCCGAGCTGGTGGGGGCGGAGGGCCGCGTCTTCGCCACCGATCTCTGCCCGGAGATGATGCTGGGCGCCCGCCGGCGCGCCGCCGCCCGGGGCCTCGGCAACATCACTTTCCGGACCGCCGACATGCTGTCGCTCGCCGATGCGGACGCCGCGTTCGACCGGGTGATCTGCCGCTTCGGCCTGATGTTCTGCCCGGCGCCGGACCGCGCCTGCGCCGAGGCCGCGCGCGTGCTGAAACCCGGCGGGCGGGCGGCCTATCTCGTCTGGGGTCCGCGCGACGAGACGACCATGTTCACCGTCTTCGTCGCCGCCGCGGAAGCGGTGTTCGGCCCCCTCGATGGGGTGGAGGCGATCGACCTCGCGCGCCCCTTCTCGCTCGGGGCGCCCGGCGCGCTCGGCGCCGCGCTGGCCGGCGGCAGGCTCGCGCAGGTGGAGGAGAGCGAGGTGCGCTTCGCCCCCCGGGTACCGGCCGCAGCACCCTTCTGGCAGGCCCAATTCGAGATGACCTTCGGCCGCGCGCTCGACGGCGCCACGGAGGACGAGCGCCGTGCCCTGGAGGCGGCGGTGGCGGCGGGCTTCGAGCGCCTGCGCGACGGCGACGAGGTCCCGCTCGCCGTCCACGTGCGGATCGGGACAGGCGTGAAGCCGGCGGGCTGAAGCTTGGCCACGCGCGGCGGCTGAATCGGCGAGCACCGCCGATTTATTGTGAGATAATAAAGAGTTGCGCCTGAGCGATCCGACTTCGCTCTTTCCGGCTATCGCCGCCCGCCCGATGCGTCCGCCGGGAAACCCCTGCTAGCCGGCGGCCGCGCTCTCGCTCTCCAGCCGCGCGATCTCGTCCTTGAGGCGGAGCTTCTGGCGCTTGAGTCCCTGGATCTCGAGAGCGTCGCCGCGCCCCGCCAGCGCGGCGATTTCCGCGTCGAGAGTCTGATGTTCGGCGCGCAACGCCTCCAGACGCTGCGCGATCGTGTCCTGGTCCGTCATTCGTCCTCCTTCGTCCCGCAGGAGCCGGCGCGCCGGCTGCCAAGTCTCCAATTCCAGCCAATATGGGGGCGGAGGGCGCGCGAGGAAAGCCGCCCGCCGCCCCGCCGCTCAGATGGTCTCGAAATAGCGCTCGTACTCCCAGGCGCTGACATGGCTGCGCAGCCAGCCCTGCCAGAGGTCGAGCTCCGCCCGGCGCGACAGCGCATAGTGATCGACGAAGCGATCGCCGAAGATGCCGCGCAGGAAGGCGGAGGCCTGGAAGACCTCGACCGCCTCTTCCAGCGAGGCGGGCAGCCGCGTGTACCGCTCGTCGAGCGCCGCGTTGCCGGTGCTGAGCGGCGGCGGCGCGAGGCGGCGCTCGATGCCGTCGAGGCCGGCGGCCAGCATGCCGGCGATGGTGAGATAGGCGTTGGAATCGGCGCCCGGCAGCCGGTTCTCGAAGCGCACGCCCCCCGGTCGCGGCCGGGTGATGAGCCTGAGCGCCGCGCTGCGGTTGTCCTCGCCCCAGGAGGCGTTCTCGGGCACCCAGTGCTCCCAGCCGCGGCGCCGGTAGGCGTTGACGGTGGGCATGCAGAGCGCCGCCAGCGCCGGCAGATGCTCGAGCTGGCCCGCGGCGTACTGCCTGGCCGTCTCGCTCGCGCCGGTGCCGTCCCAGAAGACATTCTCGCCGTCCCGCCAGAGGCTCTGGTGCACATGCGCCCCGGAGCCCGGCTGGGCGGCATCGAGCTTCGCCATGAAGGTCGCGATCATGCCGCGCTCGGCGCAGAGCTCCTTCAGGTAGGTCTTGGCGCGCATGGCGCCGTCGGCGGCGGCGAGCGCGGGCGCATGCGCCAGCGCGAACTCGATGGCGCCGTGGCCGAGCTCGGTATGGGCGGAGACCAGCGGCGCGCCCGCGTCCTCCATGCGCTGCATCAGCGTTTCGAAGACCGCGCGGAGCGCCGGCAGGCGGACCAGGCTGTAGGCGTTGCGCCCGCGCGAGACCGGCGTGAGCGCGGCCGGCGAGGGCGCGCCGGCATCCTCGTCCGCATGGTAGAGGAAGCACTCGTACTCGAGCGCGAAGCGCGGCTCGAAGCCCATGGCGGCCGCCTTGTCGGCCGCGCGCCTGAGCGCCGTGCGCGGGCATTCCGGCGTCATGGTGCCGTCGGCATCGTGCATGTCGAGGATCGCCGCGGCGGTATCCCTGCGCCACGGCAGCCGGCGCACCGTATCCGGGTCGGGGCGGCCGTAGATGTCCGCAAACCCGTTCTCGTAGGACGAGAAGGGCGAGAGATAGACGTCGTCCGCCGTGGTCAGCCCGTAGAGGATGTTGGACCAGCCGACCTCGCCGGAAAGGCCCTTGTCGAGCGCGAGCAGCTTGCCGCGCAGCCCGCCGTCGAGCTCGGGCACCTCGACCTGCACGAAGCGCACGCCGTCCGCCCGCATCCGCTCGCGCACCGCCGCGAGCCCGTCCGCGCCGGCGCCGCTCATGGGCTGAGCCCCGCGCCGGCCGCCGCCGGCTTCGCGTGGCCGACGCTGGTATAGGCCTCCTCAGGCACCAGCGACGGGTCCTTGTAGATCGACCAGCGGCACACGCCGCCCGCCCGCGCCGCCGGCCAGGTCGGCGGGTCGATCACCCGCGTCGGATAGCCGAAGCGGCGGATCGGCATGCGCTGGTTGAGCTGGCAGCAGTGCACGCAGTAGACGCAGATACCCTTCTTGCCCCAGGCCCAGTCGTGCGCCTCGGTGGTCACGGCGAAGCCGTAGGGCGGCAGCATGCGGGGCGCGTGCGCGTCGTCCTCGCGGT
Source organism: Alphaproteobacteria bacterium (assembly GCA_011523425.1). Classification (GTDB taxonomy): domain Bacteria; phylum Pseudomonadota; class Alphaproteobacteria; order UBA828; family UBA828; genus WTGU01. Next base: position 34,490 of record WTGU01000053.1, on the reverse strand, counting down.
AGGTGCGCCCGCCGGAGCCGCAGGGATCGAAGCTCAGCACCCAGCGATCGGCCTCCTCCGCGATCTCGACCGCGCCCATGCGCCCAGGCCCGCTCAGATGGCCGCGTAGCGAGAGCGCGGCGATGACGATCAGCCGGTGCAGCGAGCGCGGCCAGGGATGCGTAGCGGTGTCGTAGACGTCGTAGGTCTCGTACATCGGCGCCATGAGCTCGTCCCAGAGCGGGCCGATGCGGCGCTCGCCGAGATGGCGGACGACGAGGTCGAGCATGCCGTAGACCCGGTCGCAGCCCCGGTCGTGGGTCTCGAGCCAGAGGAGGCGCGCGCGCTCCAGCCCGGTGCGGGCCGCGCGCCCGTCGCCGGCGTCGCAGGCCGCCTCGACCTCGTCGATCGCGGCCACATAGGCGGCCCAGCCCGCGTGGATGTCGAAGGGGGCGCCGTCCTCGCCGGCGAGCAGCGCATCGAGCCGCGCCTCGCCAGCGGCGATCCCGGCCTCGTCCACGCCCTCAGCGGCCAGCGTTTCCCTGATCTGGTCAGCCCAGAGCGCATAGAGCTCGTAGCCCTCGCGCGCTTCCTCGATCGTGTGGCGGGCCAGCGCCGCTGCGTCGGCGAAGCGACCCTCGTCGATGGCCGTGGCCGCGAGCGCATAGGACGAGGCAGCGTGGTCCGCCCAGCCGCCGGCGCGGACCGGGTGGCCGACGACGGGATCGTCCACGAGCGGCCCCTCGCTGCCTTGGACCCTGTTCTCTGCCACGCCCCGTCTCAGCCGTCCTGTCGCCCGCCGCAGCGCGAGCGCGGCGCTGACCCAAGGTAGAAAATCGCGTGCCGGCGGTAAAGGAGCCGCGCGGGCACGCGGCCTGAGGCGCTTAGCCGCCGGGCTGCGCCACCGTCAGCACTTGCTTGCCGACCACGCTGCGGCTCTGGAACGCCTCCAGCGCCGCCGGCGCGTCTGCCAGAGGTAGGCGGCGGGAGATCAGCGGCTGCAGCGCGCCGGCCCCGTGCCAGCCCAGGAGTTCCGCGAAATTGGCGCGGTTGGCGGCGGAATCCCGGTGGGCGAAGGCCCCCCAGGCGACACCGACGACGCTGATCTCCTTGAGCAGGATGATGTTGGTCCTCGCCTCGGCGATGCGGCCGGAGGCGAAGCCGACGACCAGCAGCCGGCCGTTCCAGGCGATGCAGCGCATCGACGCATCGAACAAGTCGCCGCCGACCGGGTCGTAGATCACGTCGGCGCCGCGGCCCTCCGTCAGCGCCTTCACCCGCTCCCGCAGGTCCTCGCTGCGGTAGTTGACGAGATGGTCGGCGCCGTGCCGGGCGGCGAGCGCGAGCTTCTCGTCGCTGCCCGCGGCGGCGATGACCGTTGCCCCGAGGCGCTTGCCGATCTCCACCGCAGAGAGCCCGACGCCGCCGGAAGCGCCGAGCACCAGCAGCGTCTCGCCCCGGGCCAGCGCGCCCCGGCTCGCCAGCGCGTGGTAGCTGGTGCCGTAGACCACGGGGAAAGCGGCGGCGACGTCGAACGGCATCGCATCGGGGATCGGGAAGACGCACGTCGCCGGCACCACCACCTGCTCGGCCATGCCGCCGTGGGAGAGGAACGCCATGACGCGGGTGCCGGGCGCGGGCCCCTCCACCCCCGGGCCGCACTCGGCGACGACGCCGGCGCATTCGAGGCCGGGGCTGAAGGGGAACGGCGGCTTGATCTGGTACTTGCCCTCGATCAGCAGCAGATCGGGAAAGTTCACGCCCACCGCCGCCACCGCGATGCGCACCTCGCCGGGGCCGGGCGCGGGCGGATCCACAGTCTCGACCGCAAGGGTTTCCGGCGGGCCGAAGGCCCTGCAGAGCACCGCTTTCATGGCTCGGGGTCTCTCGTCGGGGCGGCGGGAGCGCCGCTCAGTCCAGCACCGTCCCGTCGCGGGCGAGCGCGGGCGCCACGCTGCCGCCGTCGAATTCCACCGTGGCGATCAGCTCGACCGAGTGGTCGACCGCGAGCCCGCGGCAGCCGATGGCGGCGCGCGTGGGCATCAGGCGGCGGCCGTAGAGCTCGACCAGGAGGTCGACGGCGCCGTTGATGACGCGCGGCTGGTCGGTGAAGTCGGGGCCCGAGTTCACGTAGCCCACCAGATGCAGCATGCGGTGCATCCGGTCGAGATCGCCCAGCGCGTACTTGATCATGCCGAGGTAGCAGAGCATGCACTGGCGGGCGGCCTCGTAGCCTTCCTCGATGGTCCGGTCGACGCCGAGAACGCCGGTCATGTAGGGCTTGCCGTCCTTGGCCGGCGTGCAGCCCGAGAGGTAGAGCACGCGCCCCAACGCGTGGTGCGAGACGTACTTCGCGCCCGCGGGGTTGTTGCTGTAGCTGTCCTCCAGCCGGGGCAGGGTGAGGCCCGCGGCCTCGATCTTCTGCTCGATGGTCATGGCCCGAGCATGGGACGCACGGCCGGGGGTGTCAACGACGCAGCCAGCGCCCGGCGGCGGGAGGACGCGGCGCCGCATGCGCCCTGTCGCATCGGCTATACTGCGGCCATGAGCGAGGCGGGGAGCGCGAGCGATGACGACGATCCGGCCACGCTCGCCCGCCGCTTCCTCGACCTCTGGCAGGAGGAGGTCGCCGGCACCGGGCGGGACGAAGGCCCCGGCCCGCTCGCCTCCAGGCTCGCCGCCCTGCACCTCGGAGCGATGGCCGGCGCGCACGCGAGCGGCAGCCTGAATGCCGGACCCGGCGCCGCCGCGCACGGGCCCCAGGCCGCTGCAGCTTCATCTGGCGATGGCGCTCGGCGGCTGGCTGAGCTCGCTCGCCGCCTTGCCGCCTGCGCGGAGCGGATCGCTGCGCTGGAAGCACGCGGCGGAAGCGGAGGCGGCGGCCCTGCGGCAGCCGCTCGCCCGCGCCGATCCTGAGGCGCTCGCGCGTGCGCTCGGCGCGCACGCGGCCCGGCGCATCGGCCTCTTCCTCGACGGCATCGAGGGCTACCGGGCGCATCCCTACCGGCGCCGCCTCGCCGCCCCGCCGGTGCTGTGGCAGGCGGGGTCGACGCGGGTGCTGGCCTTCGGCGGGGAGCCCGCGGGCACGCCGGTGCTGCTCGTGCCCTCGCTCATCAACCGCGCCTACATCCTCGACCTCACGGCACGCCGCAGCTTCGCCCGCTACCTGCGCGAGCGGGGCTTGCGCCCCTACCTGCTCGACTGGGGCGCGCCGGGCACGGACGAGCGGGCGTTCACGCTCGACGACTACATCACGGGCCGGCTCGCGCCGGCGCTGGAGGCCGTGCACCGGGACGCGGGCCGGCCGCTCGCGCTGGCGGGCTACTGCATGGGGGGAACGATGGCGCTGCCGCTGGCCGCCCGCCCGGAGGTGGCGGCGCTGGTGCTGCTGGCGACGCCCTGGGACTTTCACGCGGACGGCGGCCACCAGGCGCGCCTCGTCGCCGCCTGCGCGCCGGGGCTCTTGGCGCTGACCGAGGCCGCAGGCGAGCTTCCGGCCGACGCCCTGCAGGCGATGTTCGCCGGGCTCGATCCGCTGCTCGCAGCCCGCAAGTTCTCGGCCTTCGCCGCGCTTGCGACCGCCTCCGCAGCCGCGCGCAATTTCGTCGCGCTGGAGGACTGGCTCAACGACGCCGTGCCGCTCACCGCGCCCGTTGCCGAGGCCTGCCTCGAGGACTGGTACGGCGCGAACGCGCCTGGGCGCGGCCTCTGGCGGGTGGGGGGCGAGGCGGTCCGGCCCGAGCGTGTAACCACGCCTGCGCTCAACGTCGTGCCGGCGCGCGACCGCATCGTCCCGCCGGCGTCCGCGGCGGCGCTGAGCGCGGCCCTGCCTGCGGTCGAGACCTGGCGGCCGCCGCTCGGCCATATCGGGATGATGGCCAGCCCGCGCGCCAAGCGCCTGCTCTGGCGCCGGCTCGCGGGCTGGATCGCCGCGCACGCCGACGCGTCCGCCCGCGGCAGCCCTTGAAAATGCGCCGGCGCCGGCGCATATGAGGCGCGCGCGTCGCCGAGGAGCCCTTCCCCGGCGGCGCGATGCACGATCGGGGAAAGCAAGCATGACTCGGGTGGCACTGGTCACGGGCGGAACACGCGGTATCGGCGGCGCCATTTCGCTGGCGCTGAAGAACGACGGCTACCAGGTAGCCGCGAACTACAACGCGAACGACGAGGCGGCCGAGCGCTTCCGCAGCGCCACCGGCATCGCCGTTCACAAGTGGGACGTGGGCGACTTCGCCGCCTGCGAAGCGGGCGTCGGGCGCATCGAGCAGGAGATCGGCCCCATCGACATCCTGGTGAACAACGCCGGGATCACCCGCGACGGCACGCTGCAGAAGATGACGCCGGACAACTGGCAGGCGGTGCTCGACACCAACCTCGGCTCCTGCTTCAACCTCTGCCACGCGACCTTCCCCGGCATGCGCGCGCGCAAGTTCGGGCGGGTCGTGAACATCGGCTCGATCAACGGCCAGGCCGGCCAGTATGGCCAGGTCAACTATGCCGCGGCGAAGTCGGGGATCCACGGCTTCACCAAGGCGCTGGCGCAGGAAGGCGCGCGCCACAACATCACCGTGAATGCCGTGGCGCCCGGCTACGTCGATACCGAGATGGTGCGCGCGGTGCCGGAGGCGGTGCTGGAGAAGATCGTCGCCTCGATCCCCGTGGGCCGGCTCGGCCGGGCCGAGGACATCGCCCGCGCGGTGCTCTTCCTGATCGCCGACGACGCCGACTTCATCACCGGCTCCACGATCTCGGTCAACGGCGGCCACCACATGTACTGAACGAAGCGACGGAAGCGGGCGAGGGGAGGCGGAAGATGGAACGGCTTGCGCTGATTACCGGCGGCACGCGCGGCATCGGCGCGGCGATCGCGCGTGCCCTGAAGCAGGCCGGCCACCCGGTGGTGGTCAACTACCATGCCGACGAGGCCTGCGCCGCCGCGTTCAGCGCGGAGTCCGGCATTCCGGCGCGCAAGTGGGACGTGAGCGACGGCGAGGCCTGCCGCGCGGGCGTCGCGGCGATCGAGGCCGAGCACGGCCCGGTCGAGATCCTCGTCAACAACGCAGGCACGGTCTCCGACAACAAATTCGAGAACATGACCGACGACCAGTGGCAGCGGGTGGTGCGGGTCAATCTCGATTCCGTCTACTACATGTCGAAGGCGGTCTATCCCGGCATGATCGAACGCGGCTGGGGCCGGATCATCCAGATCGGCTCGATGAACGGCCAGGCCGGCCAGCTCAACCAGGTCAACTACGTCGCCGCCAAGGCGGGCATGCACGGCTTCACCAAGGCGCTGGCGCAGGAGGGTGCGAGGCACGGGATCACGGTCAACACCGTGGCGCCCGGCTACGTCGACACCTACATGATGCGCAACATGCCCGAGAAGATCGTGAAGAAGATCATCGACAAGTCGCCGGTCCGCCGCATGGGCTACGAGGACGAGGTGGCGCATGCGGTGCTCTTCCTCGTCGACGACAAGGCGGCATGGACCACCGGCTCCACCATCACCATGAACGGCGGCACCCACATGTACTGAGCCGGTGCCGGCGCGCGCGGGCTGCTAACCTGCACTTCTCACCATGGTCACGGTCTGCGTCGCGCACCAGGCGTTCGATCCGCCAGGAGCGGGCCGAAAAGCGTATCGGGGAATACGGTTGAGGCCCGCGACGCCGCGGGCGGGCGCCTGGGCGCGACCCGAAGGGCGGCGCTCTCCGGCCGACAGTGTGCGTCGAGGCGCTTGCCCGATGTCCCCGCATCGCGCTGCGCGCCTCTCCTGCCCTGTCGGCCGGACAGCGCCGCGCAGACCATGACCCTGGTGAGAAGTGCAGGTTAACATGCCCGCCCATGCACCAGGACGTCGTCGACCTCAACGCCTTCTATCTGACCCGGCTCGGCCGGGTGGCGCGGCGCATGATCGGCCAGCAGCTCCGCCGCGCCTGGCCGAGCGTGCGCGAGGAGGTTGTGCTCGGCCTCGGCTACCCGGTGCCCTATCTCGGCCTCTTTCGCGAGGAGGCGGACCGCGTCTTCGCGGTCATGCCGGCGGGCCAGGGGGTGATGGCCTGGCCGGAGAGCGGCGGCAGGCTCGTGACGCTCGCCGACGACGGCGCCCTGCCGCTGCCCGACGGCTGCATCGACCGCATCCTCGTCGTCCACGGCCTGGAGTTCAGCGAGCAGCGCCGGCCGATGCTGGAGGAGATCTGGCGGGTGATGCGGCCGAACGGGCGCATGCTGGCGCTGGTGCCGAACCGCCACGGCCTCTGGGCGCGGGCGGAGGCCACGCCCTTCGGCCACGGCTCGCCCTTCAGCGCCTCGCAGCTCGCCCGGCTCCTGCGCGAGCACCGCTTCGCCCCGGTCGCGTCCGGCGCCATGCTGTTCCTGCCGCCCACGGGCTCGCGCGCGGTGCTGCGCACGGCTGCGGCCTGGCACCATCTGGGCCGGCATCTCGGCCGCCCCTTCGGCGGCATCGTCTATGTCGAGGCCGGCAAGACCGTGTTCGAGGCGCGCGCGGTCACGGCGCGGCGCCGGCGCCGGGTCATCGTGCCGCTGCCGCAGCCGGTGCCCGCGGGCGCGCGCACGGCGGCGCGCGGGGGCTCAGCGGCGATCGGGCCGTGAGGCGCCCGGCCCGGCCCGGCTGGCGGAGAGCAGGAACACCGCCTGCTCGCCGAAGAGGTTGGCGAAGCGGCCGGTGCCGGTGAAGCGGCGCACGCGGCCGCGCGAATCGAGCTGGGTGCGGCGCTCGATCGCGATCCCGAGCTCGCGGCAGAGCATGACGAAGTCCTTGATGGTGCAGGGCCTGATCTGCGGCGTCTCGTACCAGAGCTCGCTGGAGCCGAGCGGTGCCGGCATCCGGCCCCGCGTGAGAAGATGCAGCCGGTTGCGCCAGTGCCCGAAGTTGGGGATCGAGACGATGGCGCTGCGGCCGATCCTGAGCAGCTCCAGCAGCACGCCCCTGGGATCGCGGATCGCCGGCAGGGTCTGACTCAGCACCACGTAGTCGAAGGCGGCATCGGGGTAATGGGCGAGATCGGTCTCCGCATCCCCCTGGATGACCGAGAGCCCGCGCCTGACCGACGCGTTCACCCCCTCCTGGCTGATCTCGATGCCGCGGCCGTCGACCTCCTTCTCGCGCGCCAGCAGCTCCAGCAGGGCGCCGTCGCCGCAGCCGATATCGAGGAGCCGGGAGCCGGGCGCCACCATCTCGGCGATCAGGCGGTGATCGGGGCGGGCGCCGGCCTGCCGCTGGCGCTCGCTCACGGGCCGCCGAACCCGCGGCGGGCGGCGGCGCCGCTCAGGAAGCCGCGCAGGGTCTCGAACATGTCCGGCTCGTCGAGGAGGAAGGCGTCGTGTCCCTTGTCGCTCACCACCTCGACGAAGCTCACATTGGCGGCGACCGCGGCGAGCGCGCGCACGATGGCGCGGTTCTCCGCCGTGGGATAGAGCCAGTCGCTGGTGAACGAGATGACGCAGAAGCGGGTGTCCACCCCGCGGAACGCATTCGCCAGAACGCCGTCATACTCGGCCGCGAGGTCGAAATAGTCGATCGCCCGGGTGATGTAGAGGTAGGAGTTCGCGTCGAAGCGCTCGACGAAGCTCTGCCCCTGGTGGCGCAGGTAGCTCTCCACCTGGAAGTCCGCATCGAAGCCGTAGGTGACGTTGCTCCTGTCCTGCAGGGCGCGGCCGAACTTCCGCTGCAGCGCGGATTCCGAGAGGTAGGTGATGTGGGCGGCCATGCGCGCGACCGCGAGGCCACCGACCGGATTGACTCCGTGCTCCTGATAGCGCCCTGCGCGCCAGTCGGGATCGGCCATGATCGCCTGGCGGCCGACCTCGTTGAGCGCGATGTTCTGGGCCGAGTGCTTGGCCGCGCAGGCGATCGGCAGCGCCGTGTAGCAGCGCTCGGGGAAGCTCGCCACCCACTGCAGCGCCTGCATGCCGCCCATCGAGCCGCCGGAGACGCAGAAGAGCTGCTCGATCCCCAGATGGTCGAGCAGCATCGCCTGGGCCTTGACCATGTCGCGGATGGTGATGACCGGGAAGTCGAGGCCCCACGGTCGCCCGGTGGCGGGGTTGATCTCCTTCGGCCCGGTGGTGCCCATGCAGCCGCCGAGCGCGTTGCTGCAGATCACGAAGTAGCGGTCCGTGTCGAAGGGCTTGCCGGGGCCGACCATCAGCTCCCACCAGCCGGCCCGCCCGGTGAGCGGATGGGGCCCGCGCACGAACTGGTCGCCGGTGAGCGCATGGCAGAGCAGCACCGCGTTGGAGCGGTCCCGGTTCAGCGTGCCGTATGTCTGGTAGGCAAGCGTGAACGGTCCGAGCGAGACGCCGCAGTCGAGCTCGAGCGGCGCCTCCCCGCCGAGCTCTACGCTGAGGCCCGCGCCTTCATGTACCGCAGCGGCTGTGCTCTCGGGCATCGCGATCATCGCTCTCCGAGTCCCGCAAGGCCGCGTCCGGCCACCGGAGCGCGCGCCGACAGGATCGCCGAAAGGGCGTCAGACAGTTGCGAATTGCACCCGAAAGTCAATGTTTACTTTGCTTTTGGCACGCTCATGGACTAGGACTCAGCGCCGCCTCAGCCGCATCAGCCCCGCCATGAACAGGCCTTCGCCGAAGGATCCGCCGCTCGACGCCCTGCGCGGAGAGATCGACGAGATCGACGATACCATCCACGACCTGCTGAAGCGCCGGGTGACACTCGCCAACCGCATCAGCAAGGCGAAGCGCGACGCGGGCGTCGCCGGCGCGCTGCTGCGGCCGGCGCGTGAGGCCGCGATCCTGCGACGGCTGATGGCGCGCCACGACGGCCCCTTTCCCTTCCCCGTGGTCGTGCGGATCTGGTCGGAGATCATGTCGGCGACGCTCTTCGCGGAGGGCAACTTCGCCGTCTCGGTGTTCACGGTGGAGGCGCCCGGCGACGAGATGCGCTTCACCGATCTGGCGCGGGCCCATTTCGGCGCCGAAACCCTGCTGCTCCAGGCCCAGACGGAAAGCGGCGTGCTGCGTGCCGTGCGCGACGGCAGGGCATCGGTCGGCGTGCTGCCGGTGCCGGCGGATGCGATGAGCGGGGACGTGGGCGTGAGCGCCGAGCCCTGGTGGCTGACGCTCGCCGCCAGCGACGAGAGACGGCCGATGATCGTCTCGCGCCTGCCCTGGCTCGCGGGCGGGCGGCATCCGGCCGGCGCGACCAGCGCTCTCGTGGTCACCATGGCCCCGCCGGCGCCGTCGGGCGACGATGTCTCCTACGTGGCGGTCGAATCCTCGGACACCATCAGCCGCGACCGCATCAGGACGGCGCTCGCCAACACCGGCATCGAGATGACCGGCTCGGTGGTCTGGCACGACGAGAACGGCGCGCCGGGCCGCTGGCAGCTCATCGAGACCGACGGCTTCGTGGACGAGGAGGACGCGCGGCTGGGGCGCTTCGCCAGGCAGCTGGGCGACGACATCGGGCGGATCGCGGTGCTGGGCAGCTACCCGAGACCGCCCGCCCGCCACGACGAGCCCTGACGCGCGGCGGAGCCTGCGATGCCGGTCCACCCCACCCCCCGCCCCGGGATCATGGAGATCTCGCCCTATGTCGGCGGCCGCTCGACCGCGGAGGGCCACGCCAACACCATCAAGCTCTCCTCCAACGAATCGGCGCTGGGGCCGAGCCCGAAGGCGCAGGCCGCGTACCGCGCGCTCGCAGCCGAGCTGCACCGCTATCCCGACGGCGGCGCCACGGCGCTGCGCACGGCGCTGGGGACGCTCCACGACATCGAGCCGGAGCGGATCGTCTGCGGCAACGGCTCGGACGAGCTGCTCCAGCTCCTGGCCCACGCCTATGCCGGGCCGGGCGACGAGGTCATCCACACCCGCCATGGCTTCCTGGTCTATCCCCTGGCGACGCTCGCCACCGGCGCCACCCCCGTCGTGGCACCCGAGCGCGACTGCACCGCCGACGTGGACGCGATCCTGGGCCTGGTCACCGAGCGCACCCGGATCGTCTTCCTCGCCAACCCCAACAACCCGACCGGGACGTACATCCCCCAGGGCGAGCTGCGCCGCCTGTGGGGCGGGCTGCCGGAGCATGTCGTGCTGGTGATCGATTCGGCCTACGCCGAGTTCGTCACCGAAACCGACTACGACCCGGGCCTGGAGCTCGCCGGCATGGCGCCCAACGTGGTGATGACCCGCACCTTCTCGAAGGCCTACGGGCTGGCCGCGCTCAGGCTCGGCTGGGCCTACGCCGCGCCCGCCATCGTCGACGTGCTGCACCGCATTCGCGGCCCCTTCAACGCCAACGCCGCCGCGCTCGCCGCAGCACACGCCGCGCTCGAGGACCAGGAGCACGTCGCCCGCGCCCGCAGTCTCAACGAGACCTGCCGCGCCGCGCTCGCGGCCCGGCTCGCGGCGTGCGGCCTCGCGGTCGTGCCCAGCGTCTGCAACTTCCTGCTGGTGCGCTTCCCCGCAAAGGCGGGGCGCGACGCGGCGGCGGCCGATCGCTTCCTCAGCGCGCGCGGGATCGTCGCCCGGCGGATGGAGCCCTACCACCTGGGCGATTGCCTGAGGATCACCATCGGCCTGGAGGCGGAGACGGACGAGGTGGGCCGGGCGCTCGAGGCGTTCATGGCGGCGCCTGCGGCGGACGAGGGATCGGCGCCATGAGCGAGCCTGCACCCTTCTCCCGCACCGCGCTGATCGGGCTCGGGCTGATCAACTCCTCGCTCGCGCGCGTGCTGCGGCAGAAGGCGCCCGCGACCGAGATCGTGGGCTGCGCCCGCAGCCAGGCGACGCTCGACACGTCCGTGGCGCTCGGCTTCGTCGACCGGGTGACGCTCGACCCCGCCGAGGCTGTCGCAGGCTGCGACCTCGTGGTGCTGGGAACGCCTGTGGGCACGTTCGAGACGCTCGCGGCGAAGATCGGGCCGCACCTCGCCCCCGGCGCGACCGTGACCGACGTGGGCTCGGTCAAGAGCGCCGTGATCGGCGCGCTCGCGCCGCACGTGCCGGCGGGGGTTCACCTGATCCCCGGCCACCCGGTGGCGGGCACCGAGTTCTCCGGGCCGGAGGCCGGCTTCGCCGAGCTGTTCGAGGGCCGCTGGTGCATCCTCACCCCGCCGGAGGAGGCCGACCCTGCGGCGGTGGAGCGGGTCGCCGCGCTCTGGCGCATGGCCGGCATGACGGTGGAGTTGATGAGCGCCGAGCATCACGACGCGGTGCTCGCCATCACCTCCCACCTGCCGCACCTGATCGCCTACAACATCGTCGGCACGGTCACCGACCTCGAGGAGGAGACCAAGCAGGAGGTCTTCAAGTACGCAGCCGCCGGCTTCCGCGACTTCACGCGCATCGCCGCCTCCGACCCGATCATGTGGCGCGACATCTTCCTCAACAACCAGGGGGCGGTGCTGGAGATGCTGGGCCGCTTCAGCGAGGACCTCAGCGCGCTTCAGCGCGCCATCCGGCGCGGCGACGGCGCCCATCTGGAATCGCTCTTCACCCGCACCCGTGCCATCCGGCGCGGCGTGATCGAGGCCAAGCAGGTCTGACCGGGCGGCTGCAGGCAGCGGCTCAGCCGAGGCCGAGAACGTCCGCCATGGTGTAGAGGCCGGGCGGCTTCCCCCGCGCCCAGCGCGCCGCCTGGAGGGCACCGCGCGCGTAGGTCTGGCGGTTCGACGAGCGGCAGGCCAGCTCCAGCCTCTCGCCGTCCGCCGCGAAGATCACGCTGTGCTCGCCGACGACGTCACCGCCCCTGAGCGCGGCGAAGCCGATCGCGCCGCGCGGCCTCTCGCCGGTGACCCCGTCGCGGCCCCGCGCGGCCACCTCGTCGAGCGAGACGCCACGCGCCCTCGCGGCCGCCCGGCCGAGGCCGAGCGCGGTGCCGGACGGCGCATCGATCTTGTGCCGGTGGTGCATCTCGACGATCTCGATGTCGTAGTCGTCGTCGAGCAGGCCGGCGACCTGCTCGGTGAGCCTGAGCAGAAGGTTGACCGCGAGGCTCATGTTGGGCGCCTGCACCACGGCGACCCGCGCCGCCGCCGCTTCCAGCGCCGCCTGCTCGGCGTCGCCGAGGCCGGTGGTGCCGACGACCAGGATCGCGCCTTCGGCCGCCGCCAGTTCGGCGTGGCGGGCGGCGGCGCCCGGCAGGGTGAAGTCGAGCACCGCATCGGCCGCACGGAACATCGCCTGCGCGTCGTCGCCGAGCGCGACACCGAGCGGCTCGATGCCGGCGAGCGCGCCGCAGTCCCGCCCGAGGGCGGGGTGATCCGGCACTTCGGTCGCGGCGACCAGCGCACAACCCTCGGTGCCCGCGACCTGGCGGGTCAGCGCCTGGCCCATGCGCCCGGCGCCGCCCGGGATGCCGATCTTCATCGGATTATAGTGGCGATGCACCCCGGCCCGCGCAAGCGGCCCCGCTCAGTCCTTCAGGTCTTCCCAGAGCTCCTTCACCTTGGCGAAAAAACCCTCGGATTCGGGGCTGGTCGAGCGCGAGCCCGCCTGCTCGTCGAACTGCGCGAGCAGCTCCTTCTGGCGCTTGTTCAGGTTGACCGGCGTCTCGACCGCGACCTCGATGTACATGTCGCCGTGGCCGGCGCCGCGCAGCGCCGGCATGCCCTTGCCGCGCAGGCGGAACTGGTGCCCCGACTGGGTACCTGCCGGCACCGTGACCCGCGCCCGGCTGCCGCTGACGGTGGGCACCTCGACCGCGCCGCCGAGTGCCGCCGTGGTCATCGGGATGGGCACCCGGCAGTGGACGTGCATGGCGTCGCGCTGGAAGATGCGGTGCGGCGCGACCGAGAGGAAGATGTAGAGATCGCCGGGCGGTGCGCCGCGGGCGCCGGCCTCGCCCTCGCCGGCTAGCCTGATGCGGGTGCCGTCCTCGACGCCGGGCGGGATGTTGACGGCGAGCGACTTCTCCTTCTGCACCCGGCCCGCGCCGCGGCACTCCGGGCAGGGGTCGGCGATGACCTGGCCCGCGCCCTGGCAGGTGGGGCAGGTCCGCTCGATGGTGAAGAAACCCTGCTGGGCCCGCACCTTGCCCGCGCCGCCGCAGGTGCCGCACGCGGAAGGCCGGGTACCGGCGCGGGCGCCCGAGCCGTCGCAGGGCTCGCAGGCCACGGTGCCGGGAACGCGGATCGTCGCCTGCTTGCCGCCGAAGGCATCCTCCAGCGTGATCTCCATGTTGTAGCGGAGATCCGCGCCCCGCGCCGGCTGGCGCCGGCCGCCGCGCCTGGCGCCGCCGCCCATGAACTCGCCGAAGAGATCGTCGAACACATCGGCGAAGCTGGTGCCGAAGTCGAAGCCGCCGGCACCGGGGCCGGAGCCGGGGCCATCGAACGCAGCGTGGCCGAAGCGGTCGTAGGCGGCGCGCTTCTCCTTGTCGGAGAGCACGTGGTAGGCCTCGGATATCTCCTTGAACTTCTGCTCGGCCTGCTTGTCGTCCGGATTGCGGTCCGGATGGTACTGCATGGCGAGCTTGCGGTAGGCCTTCTTGAGGTCGTCCTCGCTGGCGTCGCGCGCCGCGCCGAGCAGGTCGTAATAGTCGGCCTTGGCCATGGCTCAGCGGCCCGCTGGGAGGTCGCGCATGGCCGGCCCCCCGCCCGCTGCCTCCAAACCCGCGCAGGCCGCCCGCTTCCGGCTCAGGAAGACGGCCGATCCTTCTTGTCGTCGACCTCTTCGAAGTCCGCATCGACGATGGTGTCGCGCTCGCCGCCGGGGGGTCCCTGGTCCGCGTCGCCGGGGCCGTGCGGGGGCTCGTCCATCGGCGCCGCGCCGGCGGCGCCGGCCTCCTGCTCGGCCTTGTACATGGCCTCGCCCATCTTCATCGCGCTCTGGCCGAGCGTCTCCATCCCGGCCTTGATCGCCTCCGCATCCTCGCCGCCGAGCGCCTCACGGAGCTCCGCGATCTGCGCCTCGATCGCGCCCTTGTCGGCCGCGTCGATCTTGTCGCCGTGCTCAGCGATGTTCTTCTCGGTCGTATGGATCAGCGCCTCGGCGTGGTTGCGGGTCTCGACCAGCTCGCGCCGGACCTTGTCCTCCTCGGCATGGGATTCGGCGTCGCGCACCATGCGGTCGATCTCGTCGTCCGAGAGGCCACCCGAGGCCTGGATGCGGATCTGCTGCTCCTTGGCGGTCGCCTTGTCCTTGGCGGAGACGTTGACGATGCCGTTGGCGTCGATGTCGAAGGTGACCTCGATCTGCGGCATGCCGCGCGGCGCCGGCGGGATCCCCACCAGGTCGAACTGGCCGAGCAGCTTGTTGTCCGCCGCCATCTCGCGCTCGCCCTGGAAGACCCTGATGGTGACCGCGGTCTGCCCGTCCTCGGCGGTGGAGAAGACCTGGCTCTTCTTCGTCGGGATCGTGGTGTTGCGGTCGATCAGCCGCGTGAAGACGCCGCCCAGCGTCTCGATCCCGAGCGAGAGCGGGGTCACGTCGAGCAGCAGCACGTCGGTCACGTCACCCTGCAGCACGCCGGCCTGGATCGCGGCGCCCACGGCGACCACCTCGTCCGGGTTGACGCCCTTGTGCGGCTCGCGGCCGAAGAAGTTCTTCACCACCTCGACGACCTTGGGCATGCGGGTCATGCCGCCGACCAGGATGATCTCGTCGACCTCCCCGGCGGACAGGCCCGCATCCCTGAGCGCCGCCTTGCAGGGCTCGATGGTGCGGTTCACCAGATCGTCGATCAGCGCCTCGAGCTTGGCCCGCGTCACCTTCATGGTGAGGTGCTTGGGCCCGCTCGCGTCGGCGGTGATGAAGGGCAGGTTGACCTCCGTCTGCATCGCGCTGGAAAGCTCGATCTTGGCCTTTTCCGCCGCCTCCTTGAGGCGCTGGAGCGCGAGCTTGTCCTCGCGCAGGTCGATGCCGTGCTCCTTCTTGAACTCGTCGGCGAGGTAGCCGAGGAGCCGCATGTCGAAGTCCTCGCCGCCGAGGAAGGTATCGCCGTTGGTGGCCTTGACCTCGAAGACGCCGTCGCCGATCTCGAGCACCGAGATGTCGAAGGTGCCGCCGCCGAGGTCGTAGACGGCGATGGTGCCGCCGCCCTTCTTGTCGAGGCCGTAGGCCAGCGCCGCGGCGGTCGGCTCGTTGATGATCCTGAGCACCTCGAGACCCGCGATCTGGCCGGCATCCTTGGTGGCCTGGCGCTGGGAATCGTTGAAATAGGCCGGCACCGTGATGACCGCCTGGGTGACCGGCCCGCCGAGGAAGGCCTCGGCGGTCTCCTTCATCTTCTGCAGGGTGAGGGCGGAGATCTGGCTTGGCGAGAACTTCTCGTCGCGCACCGAGACCCAGGCGTCGCCATTGCCGTGGTTGACGATCTGATAGGGCACCATCTGCATGTCCTTCTGCGTCATCGGGTCCTTGAAGGGGCGCCCGATGAGGCGCTTGATCGCGAAGATGGTGTTTTCCGGGTTGGTTACCGCCTGGCGCTTGGCCGCCTGGCCGACCAGGCGCTCGCCGTCGTCGGTGAAGGCGACGATGGAGGGCGTGGTGCGCGCGCCTTCCGCGTTCTCGATCACGCGCGGGTCCGTGCCCTCCATGATGGCAACGCAGGAATTGGTGGTGCCAAGATCGATACCGATCACCTTGCTCATGTCTCGTCCCTATTTTCAGCAGGCCCGAGCGACCACGTCATGCATCGCCTCGTGCCCCGTGTCTCGTGTTTCGTGTTGCATGCGGCGCGCCGCATGTCCCATGCCCGAGTTCCGTCGGGCTCGCCGCAACGGGCGGCAGCCGGGTCCAGCGTTCAATATGGGTGCGGAATCGCGTGCTGCAAGCCGCGAGGGCGGCGCAGACGACGCTCTTGGCGGCTCATGAGGGCTCATCGGCGGGCGCGTCCGCTGCGGGTGCGTCCTCCGCATCCGCGTCGTCGCCCTCGTCTGCCGGCGCGGTGCCGCCCTTGGCCACGCCCACCATCGCCTCGCGCAGCAGCCGGTCGCCGATCCTGTAGCCGGTCTGCAGCACCTGGACGACGGTGCCGTCCGGCTGGTCGGTGTCCGCGGTCTCGAACAGCGCCTGATGGAAGTTGTAGTCGAACTTCTCGCCCAGCGGGTCGATCCTGGTGATGCCGTGGCGGGCCAGGGCCGCCTCGAACTCCCGCGCCGTCATCTCGACGCCGTCGGCGATCGCCTTCACCGCGTCGTCGCCGTCGCGCCGCTCGGCGGGGATGCTGTCCAGCGCGCGGGCGAGATTGTCGGCGACGCCGAGCAGGTCCTGGGCGAACCGCGAGATGGCGTA
The DNA here is from genome assembly GCA_011523425.1 of Alphaproteobacteria bacterium. Taxonomy (GTDB): domain Bacteria; phylum Pseudomonadota; class Alphaproteobacteria; order UBA828; family UBA828; genus WTGU01. Next base: position 18,293 of record WTGU01000053.1, on the reverse strand, counting down.
GGTCCGCGCGTCCTCGACATCCTTCCTGGCCCGGCGCCGCGCGTTCTCGGCATCGGCAAGGGCACGCAGGAGCTGATCCTTGAGCGCCGCCTCGCCGCCCGGGGCGTCGTCCCCGCCTTCGTCGGCGTCCTCTTCGCCGGCCTCGGGCCCGCACGGCTCATCCTCAGCGGCCGCGGCCTCCCCCTCGCCGCCGCCGTCGGCCTCCTGCATGCCGGCATCGCCCGGACCGTCCGCCTCGGCCGCGGGCGCGGCGGCTTCGCTCTCCGGCCCGGCCCGTTCCGTCTCGTCGTGCATGGTTCCCTTCGTCCCTCCTGGCGCCCGCCAGGGATTGCGCCGCGGCGCCGGATCCTGCCCGCTCAGCCGAGCACGCGGCCGATGACCGCGGCGGTGTGATCGACCATCGGGATGATGCGGCCGTAGTTGATCCGGGTCGGGCCGATCACGCCGATGGCCCCGATGAAGCGCGCGTCCGAATCGCGATAGGGGGCGACGATCATCGAGCATCCGGTCGAGGCGAAGAGCGTGCTCTCCGCCCCGATGAAGATCTGGACCCCCTCCGCCCCTTCGGTGCTCTCCAGCAGCTTTATGAAGTCGTTGCGCTCGTCGAGGGCATCGAAGAGGTGCCGGATCCGTTCGAGGTCGGCCAGCGCGGTCACGTCGTCGATCAGATTGGCCCGGCCGCGCACGATGAGGCTGCCGTGGTCCCGCGCGCCGTTCGCCCACTCGGCGATGCCGGCCTCGACCACGCGCGCCGTGAGATCGTCGAGCTGGGCCCGGTGCTCCTCGATCTCGCCGAGAATCTCGTCCCTGAGCTCGACGAGGGTGCGGCCGGCGAGCCTGGCGTTCAGGTAGTTGGTGGCGCGGCTCAGATGTGACTGGGTCATGCCCTGGGGCAGGTCGATGACGCGGTTCTCGACCAGCCCGCTCTCCGTCACCATGACCGCGAGGGCGCGGCCCTGGCTGAGGCTCACGAACTCCACCTGGCGGCAGGGCACGTCGGCCTTGGGCGCCAGCACCAGTCCGGCGCAGCCGGAAAGGCCCGACAGCGCCTCGGTGGTCTCGGTCAGCATCTCCTCGACGGTGCGCCCGGCGGCGTGGCACCTGCCCTCGATGCTGGCGCGCTCCTCCTCGGTGAGGTGGCCGAGCTCGAGCAGCCCGTCGACGTAGATCCTGAGGCCGAGCTGGGTCGGTAGCCTCCCCGCCGAGACGTGGGGCGCATAGAGCAGGCCCGCATCCTCCAGGTCCGCCATGACGTTGCGCACCGTGGCCGGCGACACGGGCGTGGACAGGCGGCGCGACAGCGTGCGCGAGCCGACCGGCTGGCCGGTCTCCATGAATTCCTCCACCAGCCGGCGGAGCACCTCCCGCGAGCGGTCGGTCAGTTCGCGCAGCACCGTGCGATCCCGTCCTTTTTCGTAGGCGGCCTGAATGTAGTGAGCGCCCCGGTGAGCGTCAACGCCGGCCCGGAGAGAGTAGAGTCGCGGCCGGGAAGGTGGGCCGCGGCGGCGGGTGCCGGCAGGCCGGCATTGCCTCCGGGCGCCGGCGGCCCTATATTGACAGCGCGACACTACGGACGGACGCGCCGCGCCGCACGCGTGGCGAACGCGAGAACGGCGGTCGCCCGGCACCGATGCCGGGAGGCAGCGGGAGCGTCCGACGATCCTACTCATCGAAACCATGGAACGTTTTCGATGCGGCAGCCGCCCACAATCGAGCCGACCGTCCCCGCCGTGAGGCGGACCGTCGTGAGACGAGACCGGCATGCGCTGGCCGGCGGCGGCGAACGGGCACGGCGCTGCATCGCGTTCCCGCGGACGCGCTCACACGGGGCAACGCCCCCCGCGCGCTCCCGGACGGAGAAAGCACAAGAATGGCCAAACGTATGCTCATCGATGCCAGCCACGCGGAAGAGACCCGCGTGGTCGTGGCGGACGGAACGCGCCTAGAAGAGTTCGACTTCGAATCGGCTGCGCGCAAGCAGCTCAAGGGAAATGTCTATCTAGCCAAGGTCATGCGCGTGGAGCCCTCGCTCCAGGCGGCGTTCGTTGACTATGGCGGCAATCGCCACGGCTTCCTTCCCTTCAACGAGATTCACCCCGACTACTACCAGATCCCGGTCGAGGACCGGGAGGCGCTCTACGCCGAGCAGGCGGCAGTCGGCGCGGACGATGCGGCCGACGGCCCGCCGGTGGACGCGGCCGGGGACGGGGTCGAGGCCGAAACGGACGGCGACGCGCCGCCGGAGGCCGAGGCCGCGCCGGAGTCCGCCGCGGCGGCGGTCGACGAGAGCGCCGCCGAGGAAGGCGGGCCGGGCGAACCGGGGGCCGCCGCCGGCACGGACGGCGAGGGCGGCGCCGACGATATCGCCGAGAGCGACACCAACGGCAACGGCAATGGCAACGGCCGGGCCGCCGCCGATGCCGACATCGAGGTGATGGGCGGCGACGAGATGGACGACCTGGAGCGCCGGCGCCTGCAGGCCAGCCGCTCGCTCCTCAGCCGCCGCTACCGCATCCAGGAGGTCATCAGGAAGCGCCAGATCCTCCTGGTGCAGGTGGTCAAGGAGGAGCGCGGCAACAAGGGCGCGGCGCTCACCACCTACCTGTCGCTCGCGGGCCGCTACATCGTCCTGATGCCCAACGCGATCCGGGGCGGCGGCATCTCGCGCAAGATCGTCAACGCCGAAGACCGCCGCCGCCTCAAGAAGATCATGAACGATCTCGACATCCCAGCGCGCATGGCGGTCATCGTGCGGACCGCGGGCCTGTCGCGCTCCAAGACCGAGATCAGGCGCGATCTGGAGTACCTGCTGCGCCGCTGGCAGAACATCCGCGATCTCACCATGGAGTCGATGGCGCCCTGCGTCATCAACGAGGAGGCCAATCTGATCCGCCGCTCGATCCGCGACCTCTACACGCGCGACATCGAGCAGATCCTGATCGAGGGCGACGAGGGCTACAAGACCGCCAAGACGTTCATGAAGACCATGATCCCGAGCCACTCCTCGAGGGTCAAAGCCTATCGCGACCGCATCCCCCTCTTCGTCCGCTATCAGGTGGAGAGCCAGCTCGATTCCATGTACGGCCCGGAGCTGCAGCTCAAGTCCGGGGGCTATCTGGTCATCAACCCCACCGAGGCGCTGGTGGCGATCGACGTGAACTCGGGGCGGGCCACGCGCGAACGCTCGATCGAGGAGACCGCGCTCAAGACCAACCTGGAGGCGGCCGACGAGATCGCGCGCCAGCTTCGGCTGCGCGACCTGGCCGGACTGATCGTCATCGACTTCATCGACATGGACGAGAACCGCAACCAGCGGGCGGTGGAGCGCAGGCTCAAGGAGGCGATGCGCAACGACCGCGCCCGCATCCGCATCGGCCGGATCAGCCCCTTCGGCCTGATGGAGCTGTCGCGCCAGCGGCTGCGCCCGAGCCTGGTGGAGGCGAGCATGGAGCGCTGCGGCAGCTGCGGCGGCACCGGCGTCCGGCGCTCGGTGGAATCCTCGGCGGTGCATGCGCTCAGGGCCATCGAGGAGGAAGGGCTGCAGGGCAAGAGCGCCGAAATCCGCCTGCGCGTGCCGGCCGCCGTCGGGCTCTACATCCTGAACCGGAAGCGCCCCATGCTGGAGGAGATCGAGCAGCGCTACGACTTCGCTGTGGGCTTCGAGCAGGACGACAGCCTGGTGCCGCCGAGCTACGCCATCGAGCGCGTCGCCACCCGGACCACGCCCTTGGCCGAGCCCGCCGGGGCGGAGCCGGACGAGCCCGCCCCGGCGACCGCTAGGGACGAGGCCGACGGGGCAGGCGATACGGCCGAGCCGACGAAGCGCAGGCGGCGGAGGCGGCGCAAGCCCCGCTCGGAGGCGGCCGAGGACGTCGCTGTCGCAACAGCCGCGAGGGACGCTGCGGACGAGCCGGCCGACGCCGACGGCCGCGCCGAGGCCGAAGCCGAGTCGGAGGAGGCTGCCGAGGCGGCCGACGGCAAGACCGACGAGGCCCCGCGCGCCAAGCGCCGTCGCCGCGGCAGGCGCGGCGGGCGCAGCCGGACGGCGAAGCAGCAAGAGAAGCAGGAGAAGCCGCGCGAGAGCGCCGGCGAGACGGCCCCGGAGACATCACAGGAGACCCCGCAGGGGGCCTCAGAGGAGGTATCGCAGGAGGTCTCGGAGGAGGCACCGCAGGTGCCCGCCGCAGACTCTGCGGCGGAGGAAGAGGCCGCAGCACCGCTTGCGGCCGAGGGGGCTGCCGAGGATGCTGCGCCCGCAGCGGAGCCCGCGCCTGCGCCCGAGCCCCCCGCCGAGGACGCCGAGCGGGCTCCTGCGCCGGATGCCGCCCGGGACGACGACCAGACCGCCGCTCCCGGCGGCGAGGCGATGCCCGTGTCCGTCGTAGCGCTGGCCGATCCGCCTGAGGTGCGTGCGGCATCCACCGGCGACGGCAGCAACGGCGCCGACGCGGACGAGACCGCGCCGCTGCCCGCGCTGGAGGAGACGCCGGCGGACAGGCTGGGCGATGCTTTGGACGACGACGCGGCCGACCGGCCCCGGCGTCGCGGCTGGTGGCAGCGCCTCAGCTCGACGTCGCGCTGAGGCGGCCGGGCGCGAGCCAGCGGCCGAGGGCAGCGCAGGCGGCCTCCACCTCATCGGTCGCGCCCGCGTAGGAGAAGCGGACGAAGACCCGTCCCCGCTCGGTGTCGAAATCGATGCCGGGGGTCGCAGCCACCCCGCACTCGGCCAGCATGCGCCGGCAGAAGGCCTCGCTGTCGTCGCTGAGGCCCGAGACGTCGGCGTAGGCGTAGAAGGCGCCGTCGCAGGGCGCGAGCGCACCGAAGCCGGCCGCCGGCAGTGCCCGCTGGACGATCTCGCGGTTGCGGGCGTAGCGGGCCACGTTGGCCTCCAGCTCGTCCCGGCAATCGAACGCGGCGAGCGCGGCCCGCTGCGAGAGCGACGGCGGCGAGATGAAGAGGTTCTGCGCCAGGCGCTCCACCGCCCGCGCCAGGTCATCCGGCACGATCATCCAGCCCAGCCGCCAGCCCGTCATCGCGAAATACTTGGAGAAGCCGTTGATCACGACCGCGGACTCGGAGAAGCCGGCGACGCTGGCCGCCGGCTCGCCATAGGTGATGCCGTGGTAGATCTCGTCCGAGACCACGCGGATCCCCCGGCCGTCGCAGAACGCCGCCACCGCCTCGAGCTCGCGCCTGGGCAGCATGGTCCCGGTCGGGTTTGACGGGCTGGCGACCACCAGCCCGCGCACCGGCCGCTCCGAGCGCTCCAGCGCCTCCAGCATCGCCACCGTCGGCTGGAAGCGTGTCTCCGCGCTGGTCGGCAGCAGCACCGGCTCCAGCCCGAGCGCAAGCAGCGTGTTGCGGTAGGCGGGATAGCCGGGATTGGCCAGCGCCACCCGGTCGCCGACGTCGAAGGCGGCGAGGAACGCGAGGATCAGCCCGGCGGACCCCCCGGTCGTGACCACGACACGCTCGAGCGCAGGGCTGAAGCCGTACCGCTCCCCGTAGAAGCCGGCGATGCGTTCGCGGAGCGCGGTGACGCCGTGGGCCTCGGTGTAGCCGATCTTGGTCTCCGCCAGGGCCGCCCGCGCGGCCGCCAGCACGCCCTCGGGCGCGCCCGAGCCGGGCTCGCCGGTCTCCATGTGGTAGACGCGCGCGCCCTGGGCCGCGCGCTCGGTGGCGGCCTTGAGAATCTCCATCGCGAAGAAAGGCGCGACCGATGCGCGCCGTGACGCCGCCACAGCTGCCCCCTAGGGCGCGCTCTGGGCGGCGCGGGCGGCGCCGGAGGCCGGGGCGACGGCAGCGGCCCATTGACGGCGGCGCGCAAGCGGCATATCCAAGCCCCTACCCCTTGGAACGTAAGCGTTGGTCATCCGTCTTGCACGCGCAGCGGCGCTCGCCTGCGTAGCTCTCGCCTTGGTCCTCGCGGCGGCGACGCCGGCGAGACCGCAGGGCATGTCGCTCATCCGCGACGCCGAGATCGAGACTACCATCGGCACCTATGCCGCGCCACTGCTGGAGGCCGCGGGCCTCGACGACGGCACCGTCCGGCTGCACATCGTCAACGATCCCGGCATCAACGCCTTCATCGCCGGCGGACCCAATCTCTTCCTCACGAGCGGCATGCTGGCCACGGCCGAGGAGCCGGGCGAGATCATCGGCGTGCTCGCCCACGAGATCGGCCATATCGCCGGCGGCCACCTCGCGCGCACGCGCGGCGCGATGGAGGACGCGTCGGCCGAGATGATCCTGGCGACCATCCTCGGCGCCGGCGCCATCATCGCCGGACAGGGCGAGGTCGGCAGCGCGATCGTGGTCGGCGGCCAGACCGTGGCGGAGCAGACCTTCCTGCGCTACAGCCGGGCGCAGGAGCAGGCGGCCGACCAGGCGGCCGTGCGGCTCCTCGCCAGCACCGGGCAGTCCGCGAGCGGCCTGCTCCACATGTTCCAGCGGCTTGAGGAGCGCGAGCGGCTCTCGCCGATGCAGGGTAACGCCTATCTCCGCTCCCACCCGCTGACCCGGGAGCGTGTCCGCTTCATCCGCGACCATCTGGAGGAGGAGAGCGGGATCGCGGACGAAGCCCCGGAGGCGCTGCGCACCGCCCACGACCGGATGGTGGCGAAGCTCAGGGGGTTTCTCGATCCGCCGGAGAGAACGCTCGCCGCCTATGCCGACGAATCGACCGTCGCCCGCTACGCCCGCGCGATCGCCCACTACCGCATCCCCGACCTGCCGCGCGCGCTGGCCGAGCTGGACGCCCTGCTCGCGCTCCATCCCGAGGATCCCTGGTTCCACGAGCTCAAGGGGCAGGTCCTCTTCGAGAACGGTCGCGTGCGCGAGGCGATCGCGCCCTACGGCCGCGCGGTGGCGTTGCGGGAGAACGCGGCGCTGCTGCGGCTCGGCCTCGCCCGCGCCCAGATCGAGGCCGGCGACGAGGCCCTGCTGGCCGACGCGATCGGGCATCTGGAGACCGCCACCCGGCTGGAGCGGACCGAGCCCGGGTACTGGTATCACCTGGGCATCGCGCGCGGCCGCGCGGGCGAGCGAGCGCCCTCCATGCTGGCGTTCGCGGAGTCTGCCTATCTCAGGGGCGACTACGACAAGGCGCTCTACCATGCCGGCGTCGCCGCAGAGGGCCTGCCGCACGGCAGCGCGTCCTGGCTCAGGGCGGAAGACATCCGCAACGCGGCCGAGGTGGCCACGGGCAGGGCTCGGTGAGCGCGGCGGGCGCGACGAGAGCTGCGACCGGCAGCGGCCGGCCCGTTCAGATCAGCCCGCCGAGCGGCGACGACGGGTCGGCGTAGCGTTTCTTCGCCATGCGGCCCGCGAGATAGGCGAGCCGGCCGGCCTCGACGGCATGGCGCATGGCGTGCGCCATCAGCACCGGGTCCCTGGCGCCGGCGATGGCCGTGTTCATGAGCACGCCATCGCATCCCAGCTCCATCGCCTGGGCGGCATCGGAGGCCGTGCCGACGCCGGCGTCGACGAGCACGGGCACGGCGATGCGCTCGACGATGATGCGGATACCGACCGGGTTCTGCACGCCGAGACCGGAGCCGATCGGCGCCGCCAGCGGCATGATGGCAGCGCACCCCATGTCCTCCAGCCGCTTGGCCATGATCGGGTCGTCGTTGCAGTAGACCATGACCTCGAAGCCGTCCTTGATGAGTATCTCGGCGGCGCGCAGCGTCTCCGGCATGTTGGGATAGAGCGTCTCCTGATCGCCCAGCACCTCGAGCTTGACCAGCGACCAGCCGCCGGCCTCGCGCGCAAGCCGGAGCGTGCGCACGGCGTCCTCGCCGGTGAAGCAGCCCGCGGTGTTGGGCAGATAGGTGTAGCGCTTGGGATCGACGTAATCGATCAGCATCGGCGCGTTCGGGTCGGTGACGTTCACCCGGCGCACCGCGACCGTGACGATCTCGGCGCCGGAGGCGTCAAGCGCCGCGGCGGTCTGCTCGAAGTCCCGATACTTGCCGGTGCCGACGATCAGCCGCGAGCGGAAGCGCCGGCCGGCGACCTCCCAGCCGTCGTCCTCGGCCGCAGCCGGCGCCGGGTCGGCACCGCCGCCGATGAAGTGCACGATCTCGAGCCGGTCGCCGGCGGCCACCGCGGTGCGGTCATAGGCGCTGCGGGGGACGATCTCGAGATTGTGCTCGACGGCGATCTTGCGCGCATCGAGGCCGAGCACCGTCACGATGCTGTGGACCGACTGGGGCTCCTCGAACTCGCGGAGCTCGCCGTTGATCTGCACCTGCATTTCCACAATCCGTAGGCGTGAGCGCCGTGGTCTGCGGTCGCGCCGCGGCCCTCATCTGAGTATTGGTGAGGAGCCTCGCGATTTCAACTGCGGCCGGCGGGGGCGACGCGCGGATTGATGCCCGAGTCCCGGCCGTGCTAGACCGGCCTCGGGGCGAGCATCGCGGGCTGCCGTGGCCATGAGTGCCAATATCCTGATTCTGAACGGCCCCAACCTCAATCTGCTGGGGTTGCGGGAGCCGGAGATCTACGGGCGCCGGACCCTGGACGACATCCGCGCGCTCTGCGAGAGCCATGCGCAGGGCCTGGGCCTCGCCGTCGATTTCAGGCAGAGCAACCACGAGGGCGAGCTGATCGACTGGATTCAGCAGGCCCACGCCGACCACGCCGGCATCGTCCTCAACCCCGGCGGCTACACCCACACGTCTGTCGCCCTCATGGATGCGCTGCGCGGCCAGACGCTGCCGGCCATCGAGGTGCATCTCTCCAACATCCACCGGCGCGAGCCCTTCCGCCAGCACTCCTACGTCGCGCAGGCCGTGCAGGGCTCGATCTGCGGCTTCGGCGCGCGCGGCTATCTGCTGGCGCTCGACGGCATGCGCGCCCTGCTGGACGGGGACTGAGGCGATGGCAGAGAACCCCCCCGCCGCCCCCCGGCCCGACATCGAGCTGATCCGCGCTCTCGCGGCGGTGCTCGACGAGGCGGGGCTGACCGAGATCGAGATCGGCGAGGGCGAGGGGCGCATCCGCATCGCCCGCAAGCCCGCGCCGGCCGCAGCGGCGATGCCCGCGGCCCAGGCCGCCCCGCACTCGGCGCCGGCGGCGGGCGAGGCGGAGCCGCCGGCCGCCGCCGGCGCGGACGACGCGTCGCATCCGGGCGCGGTGATCTCCCCCCTCGTCGGCGTGGTCTACGTGGCGCCGGAGCCGGGCGGTCCCCCCTTCGTCACGGTCGGCGACGACATCGCCGAGGGCGAGACGCTCTTCATCGTCGAGGCGATGAAGACGATGAACCCGGTTCGCGCCCCGCGCGCCGGGCGCGTGACGCGGATTCTTGCCGAGAACGGCGCCCGGGTTGAGTATGGCGAGGTCCTGCTGATCCTCGAGTGAGGCGAATGTTCGACAAGGTGCTGATCGCCAACCGGGGGGAGATCGCGGTTCGAATCATCCGCGCCTGCCGGGAGTTCGGCATCAAGACCGTCGCCGTGCACTCAACGGCGGACGCGGAGGCGATGCACGCCCGGCTCGCGGACGAATCGGTCTGCATCGGCCCGCCGGCGCCGAGGGAGAGCTATCTCAACATCCCGGCGATCATCGCCGCCGGCGAGATCACCAATGCAAACGCCATCCACCCGGGCTACGGCTTCCTCTCCGAGAGCGCCGACTTCGCCACGATCGTCGAGGAGCACGGCTTCATCTTCATCGGCCCGAGCCCGTCGCACATCACGCTCATGGGCGACAAGGTGCGCGCCAAGCAGACCGCAGCCGCGCTCGGCCTGCCGGTGGTGCCGGGCTCGGCGGGCGCGCTGGAGGATGCCGGCTCCTTCGCCGAGGCCGCGGACGAGATCGGCTATCCGGTCCTGATCAAGGCCGTGGCGGGCGGCGGCGGGCGCGGCATGCAGCGGGTGGACCGGCCGGACGAGCTCGCCGGCGCGGTGGCGATGGCGCGCGCCGAGGCCGAGGCGGCCTTCGCCAGCGATGCGCTCTATCTGGAGAAGCTGGTCGCGGCACCCCGCCATATCGAGGTCCAGGTGCTCGCCGACCAGCACGGCAACGCGGTCCATCTCGGCGAGCGCGACTGCTCCCTTCAACGCCGCCACCAGAAGGTGCTGGAGGAGGCCCCGTCGCCCGCGCTGGACGCACACATGCGCGAGGAGATCGGCAGCCGGGTCGGCGCCGCGATGCGCGAGCTCTGCTACCGCGGGGTCGGCACGCTGGAGTTCCTCTACGAGGACGGCGCCTTCTACTTCATGGAGATGAACACGCGCATCCAGGTGGAGCATCCGGTCACCGAGATGGTCACCGGCATCGACCTAGTGCAGGAGCAGCTTCGCGTCGCCGCCGGCCAACCGCTCGGCTTCGGCCAGGAGGACGTGCGCTTCACCGGCCACGCCATCGAGTGCCGCATCACGGCCGAGGATCCGGAGACCTTCCGCCCGTCGCCCGGCACCGTCAGCGGCTACCACACGCCGGGCGGCCTCGGGGTGCGCGTCGATTCCGCGCTCTATGACGGCTACCGCATCCCGCCCTACTACGACAGCCTGATCAGCAAGGTCGTGGCCCAGGCCGCGAGCCGCGAGGCCTGCGTGATGCGGCTCCGGCGGGCGCTGGAGGAATACGTCATCCAGGGCGTCTCGACCACGATACCGCTGCACCTGCGCCTGCTCGCAAGCCCGGCGTTCGCCGCGAGCGACTACGACATCCACTGGTTCGAGCGCTTCGTGGCGGAAACCGGCGCAGAGCCCGGTGGATAGAGCGTGTCCGCTTTACACGGAAACGCTCCAGCCTCCTTGTCGCTCACGGCAGCCGGCCGTCCCGCGATTCCGCGCGCCTGCCGGCGCCGTCGCGCGTCAACGCGCGCGGAGCGAACGATGCGGGCGCGCCGCATGAGCGGCGGGCCGCAGTCGCGACCTGTCGCGTATCCGTCGAAGACGGATACGCTCTAGCCCAGTCCGGACGCCGTGACGACCGTCGAGCTCACGCCGGCGCTGATCCTCAGGGCCTATGGCTGCGGGCTCTTCCCCATGGCGGAGGGCAAGGCGGAACCGGACGTCTTCTGGGTCGATCCGGAAAGCCGGGGCGTCATTCCGCTCGACCGCTTCCACGTGCCCCGCCGGCTCGCGCGCACCGTGCGCGCCGGGCACTTCCGCATCACCGTGAACCGCGACTTCCCCCGCGTCGTGCGCGGCTGCGCGCGCCGCACCGGGCGCCGCCCCGAATCCTGGATCAACGGCGCGATCTTCGAGGCCTATTGCGCGCTGCACCGGCAGGGGCACGCCCACAGCGTGGAGGCCTGGCGCGACAACGCGCTCGTGGGCGGGCTCTACGGCGTCTCGCTGGGCGCGGCGTTCTTCGGCGAGAGCATGTTCAGCATCGAGCGGGACGCGAGCAAGGTCGCGCTGGTGCATCTGGTCGCCCGCCTCAGGGCCGGCGCCTTCACGCTGCTCGACACCCAGTTCGTCACCCCCCACCTGAGTCGCTTCGGCGCCGTCGAGATACCGCGCGCGCGCTACCACGCCCGGCTCGCCGAGGCGCTCGAGCGGCCGGCGAGCTTCTACCCGGCGGGCTTCTCGGACGACTCGCTCTCTGCCGCCGGCTCGGAGTCGGTGCAGGCGAGCACGCCGATGTCGTAGACCGGATGCTCCAGCGCCGCGAGCCCCGGCGTCGACGAGAACATCCAGCCGGTATAGAGGCGCACCGCGCGCCCCTCGTGGTCGACCTCGTCGATCTCCAGGAAGGCGGCGTTTTCCGGCGGCTCCTCGGGCGGCGCCTCGTGGCAGACGCGGACGACGATCCTGAGCGTCCCGAAGCGGACCGGCTCGTCGAGCGGCGCTGCCAGCGTGGAGGTGCGCGCCACCACCTTGTCCAGCGCCTGGAGCAGGGCGAGCGGGCGCTCGGCTGCACCGGCACTTGGCCCGGCGCAGAGCGCCGCAGCGAGCGCCGCAGCGGCGGCCGGTAGAGTGAGCGCCCTCACCTACTCCGTGCCGAACGCGAACTGGCCGATCAGCTCCTCCAGCAGGAGCGTGGACTGGGTGTAGGCGATGCGCCCGCCGTCGGCGATGAGAGCCTCCTCGGCGCCCGGCTGGATGTCGATGAACTTGCCGCCGAGCAGGCCGTCGCTGACCACCGCCGCCGTGGTGTCCGTGGGCAGCGGGACGGTCTCGTCGATGCTCATGCGGAGCACGGCCCGATAGGTCTCGGGCTCGAGCGAGCGCTCGACCACCGAGCCGACCTTGATGCCGCCGATGCGCACGTCGGAGCCGGCGGCGATGCCGTCGACCCGGTTGAACGCCGCGCTCACCTCGTAGCCGCTCACCGTGGCGACGCCGCTCCGCGTGTAGGCGAAGACGATGAAGCCGATGGCCACCGCAAGCACCACCGCACCGAGAAAGGTTTCGACAAGGCTTCTCGACATGACTCGAATCCTCCCTGTCTCGGGCGGGAGGATTGCGGCATCGCGCGCCCTTGGCAAGGCCGGATCGCTTTGCCGGCGCGGGCGCTCGCGCCGGCGCTGGACGGGATCAGCCTTCGATCTCGCCCTCGACCAGGGCGATCGCCTCGATCTCGATCTCGAGCTCCGGCAACGCCAGCGAGGTGATCTCGACGATCGTGTCGGCCGGATAGGGCGGGGTGAAGTACTTTTCGCGAAGGGCGACGATCTTGCCGAAATTGCTCATGTCCTTCAGGAAGATCGTCACCTTGACGACCTTCGAGAGATCGGAGCCGCCGGCGCGAAGCACCGCCGCCAGGTTCTCGAAGGTCTGCGCGGCCTGCGCGTCGAAATCGCCCGCGCCGACGATGGCGCCGTCGAGCGAGATCGCGGTCTGGCCGGAGACGAAGATCAGGTCGCCGACCCGGTAGGCCTGCGCCAGCCTGAAGGGCTCGTAGGGGTCGGGATCGGTCTTGATGCGAACGGCGTTCTCGGCCATCGGTCTCCTCCGTCATTCGGTCCGCGGCACGCCAGTCTCGCCCAGCGCGCCGCGTGATGGTAGGACGCGCGCACGCTGCGGCGGCCATAGCTGAGGGAGACGAGAGACATGAGTGACACCGTGCTGATCGAGCGGGAGAACGGCATCGCCCGGGTGACGCTCAACCGGCCGGAGGTGCTGAACGCGCTCAACGACGAGCTCTGCGATGCGCTGGTCGCCGCGCTGGCTGCCCTCGAGCGCGAGAGCGAGACGCGTGTGGTGGTGCTGCGGGGCGCCGGCGGATTCTTCATGGCGGGCGGCGACCTGCGCTCCTTCCACGGCCTGCTGGGGCTCGGCCCGGACGCGCGCCGGCGCCACTTCGAGGCGATGATCGACCGGGTCCACGCGATCATCCGGATGATGCGGCGGATGCCGCAGCCGGTCATCGCCAGGATCGACGGCGCCGCCGGCGGCTTCGGGCTGAGCCTGGTTCTCGCCTGCGACCTCGCGGTGGCGGCTGCCGACGCCATCTTCACCATGGCCTACTGCCGCATCGGCACCAGCCCCGACGGCTCGTCCACCTGGTTCCTGCCGCGCACGGTGGGCGCGAAGAAGGCGATGGAGCTGGCGCTCCTGGGCGATCGCTTCGGCGCGCGGGAAGCGGAGCGCCTTGGCATCGTCAACCGCGTCGTCTCGCCGGGCCGGCTGGACGAGGAGACCGAGGCGCTGGCGCGCCGCCTCGCCGCAGGGCCTGCGCGCGCCTACGCCAACACCAAGCGGCTGCTCGGCAACTCCGGCCACGCCTCGCTCGAGGATCAGCTTCAGGCGGAGGCGGAGATGTTTTCGGATTGCGCGGCCAGCGAGGATTTCGCCGAAGGGGTGACGGCCTTCGTCGAGAAGCGCGCGCCCGCCTTCACCGGCCGCTGAGCGATGTCCGGCCGGCTCGCAGGCAAGACCGCCCTGATCACGGCCGCAGGCCAGGGGATCGGCCACGCGACTGCCGTCGCCTTCCAGAATGAGGGCGCCAGGCTCTGGGCGACCGATATCGACGACGGCAAGCTCGCGGGCCTCGCCGCGCTGGACGGCGTCACCTGCCGGGCGCTCGACGTCCGCGACCCGGCCGCGGTGGCGGCGGCGGCCGACGAGATCGGCGCGCTCGACGTGCTCTTCAACTGCGCCGGCCGCGTGCCCCACGGCGCGCTCCTCGACTGCGAGCCTGCCGACTGGGAGGAGACGCTCCGGTTCAACGTGACCGCCATGTACCGGATGATCCGCGCCTTCCTGCCGGCCATGCTGGCGGCCGGCGGCGGCTCGATCATCAACATGGCGTCGGTGGTCTCGTCGGTGAAGGCCGCGCCCGAGCGCTGCGCCTACGGCGCCAGCAAGGCCGCCGTCATCGGGCTGACGAAGTCCGTCGCCCTCGACTATGCCGCTGACGGCGTACGCTGCAACGCGGTCTGTCCCGGCGCGGTGGAGACGCCTTCCCTCGAGGAGCGCTTCGCCGCCCGGCCCGAGCCTGAGGCCGCGCGCGCAGCCTTCGCGGCGCGGCACCCGGTGGGGCGCATGGGGGCGCCGGCGGAGGTGGCAGCGCTCTGCGTCCATCTCGCGTCGGACGAGTCCGCCTTCACCACCGGCCAGGCGCTGGCGATCGACGGCGGCTGGAGCCTGTAAGAGGGCGGCGTCCCGCTCAGCGCCCGCCCGACCCACCTGCGGTGAGCGTCGCCATCACGTTGTCGATCAGCCGCAGGCCGATGCTGTCGTCCAGCGAGAGGATCGATTCCGGGTGGAACTGCACGGCGGCGATCGGCCGCTCCCGGTGCTCGAGCGCCATGACGACGCCGTCGTCGGTCTCGGCGGTGACGGCGAGGAGATCGTCCGGCAGCGACGCGCGCGCGGCATAGAGCGAGTGATAGCGCCCCACGCGGAAGCGCACCGGCAGCCCGCGGAAGAGGGCGCCGCCCAGCACCGTCACCTCGGAGGGCTTGCCGTGCACCGGCTCCTCGAGCTGCGCCAGCCGCCCGCCGAAATACTCGGCGACCGCCTGCAGCCCGAGGCAGACGCCGAAGAGCGGAAGCTCCTTTTCCAGCGCGAGCGCGATGGTCTCCGCGGTGCCGAAGTCCTCCGGCCTGCCGGGGCCGGGCGAGAGCACCACCAGATCGGGGGCATCATCTCGCAGCATGCGGCGTGCGAGGGGGGGCCTGAGCGTCTCGACCGCAGCCCCCGTCTGGCGCAGGTAGTTGGCGAGGGTGTGCACGAAGGAATCCTCGTGATCCACCAGGAGCACGCGGCACGCCGCCCCGGGCGGGTTCTCGGACGCGCGCGCGGGCGCCGCCGCCGGCTCCGCCCGCACGGCCGCGAAGAGGGCGGAGGCCTTGAGGCGGCACTCCTCGTCCTCGGCCTCGGGCTCGCTGTCGTAGAGCAGCGTGGCGCCCGCCCTGATCTCGGCGATGCCGTCCTTCATGCGGACGGTCCTGAGCGTGAGCCCGGTGTTCATCGCCCCGTCGAAGCCGATGCGGCCGATGGCGCCGCCGTACCAGCGCCGCGCCGAGCGCTCGTTCTCCTCGATGAAGCGGATCGCCCAGTGCTTGGGCGCGCCGGTCACCGTCACCGCCCAGGTGTGGCTGAGGAAGGCATCGAGAGCGTCGAATTCGGGCCTGAGGATCCCCTCGACGTGATCCACCGTGTGGATCAGGCGCGAGTAGAGCTCCACCTGGCGCCGGCCGATCACGCGCACCGAGCCGGGCTCGCAGATGCGCGACTTGTCGTTGCGGTCGACGTCGGTGCACATGGTGAGCTCGGCCTCGTCCTTGGCCGAGTTGAGGAGCTTCGCGATCTGCGCGGCATCGCCGAGCGCGTCCTTGCCGCGGGCGATGGTGCCCGAGATCGGGCAGGTCTCGACGCGGCGGCCCTCCACCCGCACGTACATCTCCGGCGAGGCGGCGACCAGGAACTCGCCGGCGCCGAGGTTCATCAGCGCGCAGTAGGGCGCCGGGTTGACGGTGCGGAGCCGCTCGAACACCAGGGAAGGCGCATCGGCGCAGGCCTCGCTGAAGAGCTGGCTCATCACCGCCTCGAAGAGATCGCCCCGGAGGAACGCCTGCCTGGCCCGCTCCACCACCGCCGGATAGGCGCCCGGCGGGTGGTCGTTCTCGGGCGGGCGGTTGTCGGGCGGCTGCGGCACGTAGGCGTCCTTGCGCGGCGCGCGCGCCATGTCGCGAGTGTCGCCGGCGGGGGTGACGAAGTCGTAGCTGTGCCACACGGCGCGATCCGACATGTGGTCGACGACCAGGATCTCGTCCGGCACGAAGAGCACCAGGTCGCGCTGGTCGGCGGCACGCGCCCGGTGCAGCTCGACCGGCTCGAACTGGTGGGCGAGGTCGTAGCCGAAGGCGCCGTAGAGGCCGAAATGCTGGTCCTCGCCGTTGCCGAAGAGCTCGATGACCGCGCGCAGCACGCTGAAGATCGAGGGCTGCCGGCTGCGCTGCTCCTCCGGCACCGTCTCGGTCGGCCGATGCACGCGGCCCCCAAGCCGCGTGCCGTCCGCCTCCAGCGCGGCGACGGCGTCCAGCGGCGCGAGCGCGGCGCGGATCGGCTCCAGCAGCACCTGCCCCCGCGGCTCCAGCGCCGTGACCTCGAAGTCGCGTCCGCGGCAGGTGACGCTGAGCGGCGGCGCGGCGAAGCCCAGGTCCCAGCGGGTGTAGCGGCCCGGGAACTCGAAGCAGGACGACATGAAGACGCCGGGATAGCGGTCCAGGCGCTCGACCAGGGCCTGGGCGGCGGGCGCCACCGCCGCCTCGCGGTCGCGGCGGTGGACGGTGATGCCGCCGCGGGTGCGGTAGCTCCGGTGCAGGGTCACGGGCTCGCTCATGGCCCCTTATCCCACCTGCCCACGGGGCCAACAAGCCCGGCCGCCATGGCCGGAACGGCATAGGGGCAGGGCAGTCTGCGCCACGGCCGTAGCCGCGCGGGCTGCTGTCGCTTCACCCGCGCCGCGGCCTCCTCATGCGCCGCATCCCGCGCGCGCCTCAGAGGCGGCGGAGCTCCACGACGGCTTCGTAGAGCGCGCCACCCGCCGCCTTGCCGGCGCGGACGCTGGACTCGACGATGCTGCTGCCGACCCGTGTTTCACGGGGAACATGGATACCGGCGACGGCGAAGCCCCGCGGCGCCGCGATGGCAGCGAGGAAGCGGTCGGTCGGGATCGGCACCCCCTGCAGGATGGAGTTACCAATTACCACCAGCGCCGTCGCCCCCGGCCTGAGGCACCGCGCCGCGCCGCCTGCGAAGCGGGCGCAGTCGTTGAAGTAGCGCGCCGCGTAGTTGGCCCAGCCGTTGCCGCCGTAGACGCCCTTGTCCGGGTTCCGCCGCCTCACCTCGTCGAGCGCGGCCCGGATCTCCGCGTCGTCTATGGCGGGATCGAGGTCGATGCGCGCCTCGTAGCGGGCGTTCTGCCAGTAGGTGCCGAAGTTGAGCTCCTCAAGGTGCTTCGTGTCGCCGGGCGTGGCGCAGAACCCGAGCCAGTAGAGATGGGGCCGCGTGTTGCGGTTGTAGTGGTAGTTGTTGAGGTAGGGCGGCGAGGTGATCAGGAGGTCCACGCTCGCCTCGTCGAGCGCGGCGTAGCCGTCGAAGAACGACTCTTCGAGCACGCGCCCGTCGTCCCGCTCGGGGTTCGCGCGGTCTTCGCGATACCACGCGACATCGTCCGCCATCTGCCGGACCTTCGCCGCGATGGCGCCGGCCACGTCGTCGTCCTCCACCTCGGGTCGCCCGACCGAGGCCTTGCGCCCCAAACTGGGCTCGTAGGAGTAGTTGGAGTAGCCCACCATGGTCGCCGCGAAGGCGAGGCGGAAGAGAGCGGCGACGGGCGCCTCCAGCGTCTCCATGAAATCGAAAGCCAGCAGCACCTTGCGCTCGACCGCCGGGCTATAGAAGGGCGCGCGGGTGCGGAAGGCGGCGGGCGGGGACGCGCTCGGCGCACGGCCCGAGCGCCGGCTCTCCGCCATGAACGCCTCGAAGGCCGCAGCGGCGGTGCGGAGCCGCGCGGGCTCCAGCCGATGGGCCGCGAGCTTCGCCCGCGCGGCGAAGGCGGCGTAGGGGTTGATCTCGAAGCCGATGGCCGCGTGCCCGGCGAGGTCGGCCTCGAGCAGCGTCGTGCCGACGCCTGCGAAGGGGTCCAGCACCACCCCCGGCGCCTGCAGGTGGCGCGCCAGCGCGTCCTGGACGAACTGCCGCGAGAAACCGGCGATCCAGGGCACCCAGCGGTGCACCGGCGCCTCCCGGTTGGCCGTGAACGCGGGGTCGCGGAAGGCGCCGCGGTCGGCCGCCCCAGCGCCCGCCGCCGTCACCGGCCCGCCTCCCCGGCGAGGCCCCCGCCCGGCCGGCGCTCAGGGGGTCAGAATGGTCGAGCCCGTG
>WTGU01000023.1 GCA_011523425.1 Alphaproteobacteria bacterium | reverse complement strand
GAGGTGGGGGAGTCTCGGCCCGCAGTGCACGAGAGAATTGAACCGTGAGCCAACCAGGCATGATCCTGCCCGGTCAGATAGTGCCCTAGTTCGCCGGTCTCGCCCAGATGGCGGTGTCGTGGAACACCGCGCCGCCGTTGGGGTAGCCCGGATCGGCCGAGGTCAGCGTGTTGACGCCCAACCCCTCCTCGAAGGCCGTGTTGGGCCAGATGCTCTCGACGATGACGGTGCCGCGCTGCTGACCGTTGCCGCCGCCGGTGCCGCCGCCGTTGCCCGGCGCCGCGCCGTTGCCGCCGGCGATGCGGGCGTGGAGCAGGATGGAGCCGCGCCGGTTGCCGATGCGGATGCGGTCGCCGTCCCGGAAGCCGAGGTCGCGGGCGTCGCCGGGGTGGAAGAGGGCGGACGGCCGCTCCTCCTTGGTCTGGCTGGTGGGCGTCTCGGTGAAGCTCGAGTTGAGGTAGTTGTGCGCCGGCGCCGTAACGAGGCGGAAGGGGTGCTCGGCGTCCGGCGCCTCGGTCACCGCCATGTGGTCCGGCAGCGCCGGCATCTCGGCGCCGCGCGGCCCCATGGCCGCCCACTGCGGCTTGAAGCGGAAGCGCCCGTCCGGCCAGCCGAAGCCGTTGAGGTGATGGGCGGTCTCGAAGTCCGGCATGCAGTCCTTCCAGCGCTGGGCCTTCAGCGTCGCCGCGTCCGGGTGGCCCGAGCGCTTGAGCGTCGCGTCGATCAGCTCCCACGCGGTCATGTCGAAGCCCGGATGCGCCGCGCCGAGGCGCTTGGCGAGCGCGCGGATCACGTCGTGATTGGAGCGTGATTCGGCGTGGGGCTCGATCATCTGCGCGCCCATCAGCAGGTAGCTGTGGCCGCCGCCGACATAGATGTCGTCATGCTCGAGAAAGGTCGTCGCCGGCAGCATGATGTCGGCGTAGCGCGCGGTGTCGGTCATGAACTGCTCATGCACGGCGAGGAAGAGGTCCTCGCGCACGAGCCCCTTGCGCACCTTGGCCGATTCGGGCGCCACCGCCGCCGGGTTCACGTTCTGCATGATCGTGGCGGTGACCGGGGGGCCGTCGCCGAGGTCGCCTGCATCGCCGGTCAGCACCGGGCCGATGCGCGACATGTCGAGGAGCCGCACCGAGCGGTCGAGCGCGTCGAGCCCCTCGATCAGGGTGGCGTCGATGCGGTAGACGCTCTTGTTGGTGTGCATGGCGCCGCCGCCCTCGTACTGCCAGGCGCCGGTGACGGCGGCGATGCAGGTGGCGGCGTGCATGTTGGCGGCGCCGTTGCGCGAGCGGGTGAAGCCGTAGCCGAGGCGGATGTAGGTGCGCTTGATCCGGCCGATCATGCGGGCGAGCGCGGTGATCTCGGCCGCCGGAATGCCGGTGATGGCCGCCGCCCACTCCGGCCCCCGGCTCGCGAGGTGGGCCTCCAGCTCGTCCGGGCAGTCGGTATGGCGGGCGAGGTAGGCGCGGTCGGCGAAGCCCTCGGCGAACAGCACGTGCATGATGCCGCAGGCGAGCGCGCCGTCGGTGCCGGGCCGGAGCGCCACGTGGTGATCGGCCACCCTGGCGGTGCGGGTCTCGTAGGGGTCGATCACGACCAGCGCCGCCTGCCGCGTCTTCCGCGCCTTGGCGATGTGGGTCATCACGTTGACTTGGGTCGACGCCGGGTTGCAGCCCCAGACGACGATCAGGTCCGCCTTCGCCATCTCGCGCGGGTCGCTGCCGACATAGGTGCCGACGCCGGCCCACCAGCCGTCGCTGGACAGGCGCGAGCAGATGGTCTCGTCCTGCCGCGAATAGCCCATGACGTGGCGCAGCCGGTTGATCCCGTCGCGCTGCACGAGGCCCATGGTGCCGGCGTAGTAGTAGGGCCAGACCGCCTCGGGCCCGTCCGTCTCCGCGGCGCGGACAAAGGCCTCGGCGATGGCGTCGAGCGCGTCGTCCCAGCCGATCGGGCGGAACTCGCCCGCGCCCTTCTCGCCCGTGCGCTGCAGCGGCTGGGAGAGCCGGCCCGGATGGTGCACACGCTCGGCGTAGCGCGCGACCTTGGCGCAGATCACGCCGGCGGTGTAGTCGTTCTCCCGCGCCCCCCTGACCGCGCCGATCCGGTCGGCAGCCAGGCGCTCGACCTCCAGCGCGCAGGTCGACGGGCAGTCGTGGGGGCAGGCGGTGGCGACGAATTCGCTCTGCACGGCACGGTCTCCTCGGGTCGGGGCCGCCCCGTTCGCCGGTCCCTTGCCGGCGGCTCGGCGGCCTTCCCCATCCGATTCCGCATCTTAGCTCGGAATCGTCGGCGCGGTCATGGTCCGCCCGGCCGACCCTCTCGACTCGTGGGCTGATTGTCGGCGGCGCCGGTTCGACCCATACTCTCCCGGCCGAGACGTCCGTTCACGGGCAATTCCGGCAGATGTCCGCAAGCACGCCGGCGATTGTCGGCGACTGGCGATGGAGGCGGAGACCGCAAACGATGAACGTCGTCGCCAGGCTTCTCTGCATCGCGCCTGCCGTCGCGCTGGCCGCCTGCTCGAGCGCGGACAGGGAAGGAGAGACCGACTCCCGATTCAGCACGAGCTTCGACGGCGAGGTGCTGCGCCTCGAATTCGAGCGAGAGGACGGCGGCAGGGAACGGTTCAGCACCCAGAGGGACCACTGGTACGGACGGACCTGGGTTCCCTTCCTACCGAACCATTCGGGGCGGCGCTGGGCGCTGGCGAAGACCGGCGTGGAGGGTACCTCGGTCGCCTATGCGCTCGTGAGCTGGGACAATGACGACCCCACGGACTACCTGGCCGCCGGCTACTGGCTGCACTTCGACGGTTACCGTCTCCGCAACGGCATTCCCCTCGCGGCGGGCGATATCGAGCTCTTCATCGACGGAACGGAGATCGACCCCGCCTACCCGCCTGAACTCCCCACCCTCGGGACGGCGAGCTATGTCGGCCAGGCGGGCGGGATCTACACCTATCGCTACGGCAGCGACTGGGACGGGAACGACCGGCCGGATGCAGGAGAGGAGTTCTACGGCCCGATGACGGTCCAGGCGAATTTCGACGACATGACGGTCACCGGCTGCATCGGTTGCGTTGGCGACCTCTGGATCGAGCGCATGCACCTCTACTCGGTCCTCGGGTGGAGAGCCAGAGAGCCGCTCGCCATGCCTACCGACTACGACATTCATTTCGCACCGACGGCGCTCGGGCCCAAGGGCACCTTCGAGGGCCAGGACGTGACGGTCACCCACCCGACGCGGACGGTCACGGAGTCGGGTGGGGAGTGGCGCGGAAGCTTCTCCAACCGGCTGGCGCCCGACGGCAACCCGCGCTTCGTCGGCGGCATCGCCAGCGCCGGGTTCACGGAGGCCGATGGCAGCCAGGGCACGTTCGACTCGATCTTTATAACGGTCCACCCGTCTCTGCTGCCCGATCAGCAGCCCTGAGGCGGGGTCACCCTGGACGGCGCGCGGGCGGGGTGCGCACACGCCGTCGCAGTCGACGGGGAAATTCGCGCGAATTTGTGGTATTGAGACGCGATCTCGGAGGCTGGGGCTCCAGATGACGACATCGCCCGAAAGCGACGCTGCCGCCAGGAAGCGCCTGCGCCAGGCGGGCTTGCGTCCCACGCGCCAGCGCATTCTCCTCGCCCGCCGGCTCTTCGACGGCCCGCACCGGCACGTCACTGCCGCCGGGCTTCACGCGGAGGTGCTGGGGGAGGAGGCGGGCGTCTCGCTCGCCACCGTCTACAACACGCTGCACCAGTTCACGAAGGCGGGCCTGCTGCGCGAGCTGGTGGTGGATTCGGGTCCCTCCTTCTTCGACACCAACACCAGCCATCACCAGCACTTCTTCCTGGAGGAGAGCGGGCGCCTGGTCGACGTGCCGGGCGATCGCGTCTCCGTCAGCGGGCTGCCGCCGGCGCCGCCGGGAACCACGGTCTCGCGCATCGACATCGTCGTTCGCGTGACCGGCAAGGAGGCCGAAGAGGGCACGGCATCGCCGTTACGCCGGCCGCGCACCCTGGAATGATTCCAATCCGTTGACGGCGGCTTCGGGCTGCGTCATATAGGGCGGCGAACGCACAGGCCGCGCCGGTGAGCCGAGCCGGAGCGGCACGCAGTATCCGACCGACAGTCAAGGGGGACCGACACCATGCCTGCATTGGGTGGCAGCAAGACCGAGCAGAACCTCAAGGACGCCTTCGCCGGCGAATCACAGGCCAACCGCCGCTATCTCTACTTCGCGCGCAAGGCCGACGTGGAGGGCCACAACGACGTCTCCGCGCTCTTCCGCTCGACCGCCGAAGGCGAGACCGGCCATGCCCACGGCCATCTCGACTTCCTGGCGGAGACGGGCGATCCCGCCACCGGCAAGCCGATCGGGCAGACCAGCGACAACCTGGCGGCGGCGGTGGCCGGCGAGACCCACGAATACACCGACATGTATCCCGGCATGGCGCGCACCGCGCGCGACGAGGGCTTCGACGAGATCGCCGACTGGTTCGAGACCCTGGCGAAGGCCGAGAAGTCCCACGCCGGACGCTTCCAGAGGGCGCTCGACGGCCTCGACTGAGCGTTCGTCCCGACGGACCGCCGGCGCTCCCTCTCCAGGGGGCGCCGGTTCTCGTTAGAGCGAGTCCGTCTTCGGCGGAAGCGCCCCCGTTTTTTCGCTCACGGCAGCCGGCTTGCAGCCGGCGCCTGCGCGGGCGCGCCGCATAAGCGGCGGGCCGCAGTCGCGGCCAGTCGCGTATCCGTCAAAGACGGATACGCTCCAAATTCAGGCTCAGGCGCCCGCCAGCCGAAAGACCTCGGCGAAGGCCCCGTGGATGCCGGCCGAGCCGGGCGCCTCCAGATCGCTCGAGGCCGAGTTCTGGCAGAGCACGGCGGTGATCCCGCTCACCTCGTGATGGCCGGCCATGGTGAAGTGCCCGCGCAGCTGGCCGAGATGGCCCTCGACCACGAGGTCGCCGAAGCGGGAGACCAGGACGCCGTGGCCGCAATGCGTTATCTCGGTGCCCGGGAACCAGGCGGGGAGGCGCGGCGTCCGCAGCATGTCGAGGCGCGCGCGATCCAGCACGCGGCCCGAGAAGAGGGCGTGGAAGCCCTGCGCGAGATCGCGCGGGGTCGTGACCAGGTCGCCGGCGGCGCCGATTCCCGAAAGCGGGAACCAGCCGCTCGATTCCGCCGGCGGCGCGCCGGGCTCCTCCGCATCGAAGATGTAGGCGCGGGCGAGGCGGGCGCGCGGAAAGTCCTCGTCGCCCCCGCTCCAGGTATCGGCCATCTCGGCCGGCCCGAAGACCTCCCGCCTGAGCCAGCGGGAGAGCGGCTCGCCCCGCTCGGCGGCGACGATCTCGCCGGCCAGCACGTAGCCGGTGTTGGAATAGAGGAAGTCCCCGCCAGGCGCGTTCTGTGCGCCGGTGGCGAGCGCGAACTCGACGATCCGCGCGGGCGACCAGTCGTCGGCCGAGCCCCTGGGCATGCGCGCCTCGTATTCGGGCAGGCCGCTCCGGTGGCTGAGCAGGTGGCGGATGCGGATCTCGCCCGCGCGCGGGAGCTCGGGGAACCACCCTTCGATGGTGCCGTCGAGGTCGATCCGGCCCTCGCGCACCAGCGCCAGCACGGCGACCGCGGTCCAGGTCTTCTTGGTGCTGGCGGTGCGGAACAGGTGATCGGGCGCGAGCGGCGCCCCGCTCTCGCGGTCGGCGCAGCCGGCGGTGAGCGCGAGCGGCTGCTCGCCGGGGCGGATGAGGGCGAGGGAGGCGCCGACCACGCCGCTCGCCACGTGCTCCTGCAGCACCCGGTCGAGCTGCGATACGAGAACGTCCGTCTCGGGCTTCAGCATGGTCCCTCTCCGCTGTCCGTCGCGCCAGCTTACCACGCAGCCGCCGGGGTGGACGCCTGCGTGCGCGACCACTAGCCTGCCGCCGGCGAGCGAAACGGGGGAGAGGCGCGCATGGGGCATGTCGGCACGGCGCACACGCGCCGCGAGGACGACCGCTTCCTGACCGGCCGGGGCCGGTTCGTGGACGACATCCGCCTGCCGGGCGAGGCCCATGCCGCCTTCGTCCGCAGCCCCCACGCGCATGCCCGCATCGCTTCCATTGCCACCGACCGGGCGCGCGCGCTGCCGGGCGTGCTCGCGGTGCTGACCGGCGAGGACTGGCGCCGCGACGGCGGCGGCGATACCGACGTGCTGTGGGACATCGCCTCCCACGACGGCACGCCCATGGCGTGCGCGCCCCGGCCCGTCTTCGCCACCGGCGAGGCCCGCCACGTGGGGGACACGGTGGCGCTCGTCGTCGCGGAGGATGCGTATGCGGCGGCCGACGCCGCAGCCGCGGTCGATGTCGCGTGGGAGCCGCTCGACGCGGTGACCGACCTCGCGGCCGCGATCGAGCCGGGCGCACCGCTGGTGCACGGGCAATTCGGGAGCAACGTCTCCTACGACTGGCGGCTGGGCGATGCCGAGGCGACGGCGGCGGCCTTCGCATCCGCCGCCCATGTCACGGCGCTCACGCTCACGAACAACCGCCTCGCGCCGAGCGCCATCGAGCCGCGCGCGGCCATCGGGGCCTACGATCAGGGCAGCGAGCGCTACACGCTCTGGTCCACCACCCAGAACCCGCACCTCGTCCGCCAGTGGCTCTCGCGCGATACGCTGCGCGCGCCTGAGCAGGCGATCCGGGTGGTGGCGCCCGATGTCGGCGGCGGCTTCGGCCAGAAGACCTATCACTATCCGGAGGACGCGAGCCTCCCCTGGGCCGCGCGGCTGGTGGGCCGGCCGGTGCGCTGGACCGCGACCCGCGCCGAGACCCTGACGGTGGACATCCACGCCCGCGACCACCGCGCCGAGGGGCGCATGGCGTTCGACGGGGAGGGCCGCATCACCGCCATCGAGGCGGACATCGTCGCCAACCTCGGCGCCTACCAGAGCCAGTTCGGCGCCTGCATCCCGACGCTCTTCTGCGCCAGCATGTTCTCCGGCCAGTACGCGATTCCGGCGCTTCACTGCCGGGTGCTCGGGGTCTACACCAACACCACGCCGATCGACGCCTATCGCGGCGCCGGCAATCCCGAGATCACCTACGTCATCGAGCGCCTGATCGAGAACGGCGCGCGCGAGCGGGCGGGCGATTCGGTCGCCGCGCGGGCGCGCAATCTCGTGCCCGCGGACCGCATGCCCTACGCCAGCGCCACCGGCGTCACCTACGACGTCGGCGACTTTCCGGCGGTCTTCGAGAAGGCGCGCGCGCTCGCCGATCTCGACGCTCTCAGGGCGGAGCAGGCGCGGCTCAGGGAGGCGGGCGCGCTGATGGGGATCGGGATGGCCGCCTTCATCCGCTCGGGCGGTGCCGGCCCGAGCCGGCTCGCCGCCGCCATGGGGTCGCGCATGGGGCTCTGGGACGTCGCCACCGTGCGCGTCCACCCCAGCGGCAAGATCACCGTGCTCTGCGGCAGCCACAGCCACGGCCAGTCGCACGCCACCACCTACGCGCAGATCGTCGCCGACCGCTTCGGCTGCGCGCTTGCCGACATCGACGTCGTCGAAGGTGATACCGACCGAATCCCGCACGGCCTCGGCACCTGGGCCTCGCGCTCGATCACCGTGGTGGGCAGCGCCCTTTCCGTGGCGTCGGACCGCATCGTCGAGAAGGGCCGCCGCCTTGCCGCCCACCTCATGGAATGCGCCGAGGAGGACATCGACTTCCGCACCGGTGCCTATGCGGTACGCGGTACCGACCGGCGGATGACGTTCACCGAGATCGCCGACATGGCCTATCGCGGCGCGAGCTATCCCGAGGGCTTCGAGCTCGGGCTGGAGGAGGCCGCGTTCTTCGACCCGGACGACTTCAACTATCCCTACGGCACCCATGTCGCCACCGTCATCGTGGACCCCGAGACCGGCGCCGTGCGGCTCACCGGCTACTACTCGGTGGAGGATCCGGGGCTCGTCATCAATCCGCTGGTGGTCGACGGCCAGCGCCATGGGGCCGCCGCCCAGGGCATCGGCCAGGCCCTGCTCGAGGACATCCGCTACGACCCGGGCTCGGGCCAGCTTCTGACCGGCTCCTTCATGGATTACGCGATACCGCGCGCTGACGACCTGCCCGCCTTCTCCCTCGACGAGCATGTGACGCTCACGCAGACCAACCCGCTCGGCGTCAAGGGCGTGGGCGAGACCGGCACCTCCGGGCCGCCGGCCGCGATCGGCAACGCCGTTCTCGACGCGCTCTGGTATCTCGGCGTCCGCCACGTGGAGATGCCGTTCACGGCCGAGCGGGTCTGGCGCGCGATCCGCGCCGCGGCCGAAGGCGGCGCATAGGGAATCAACAGGCGGAGCCGGCTGTCGGCCCGCCGGCAAGAGGAGTCATTCATGAGCAAGCCCACCGTCATGATCACCGGCGCCGGAATCGGTATCGGCGAGGCCACCGCACTGGCCTTCGGCCGAGCCGGATACCACGTCTACGTCACCGACGTGCTCGACGACGAGGGCAGGGAGACCGTCGCCGCGATCGAGGCGGCCGGCGGCAGCGCCGCGTTCAGCCACGTCGACGTGACCGACAGCGCCAATGTCGATGCCGCGGTCGCGGCCGCCGAAGCCGCCACCGGGCCGCTCGACGCCGTGATCGCCAACGCCGGCATCGCCCACAAGGTGCCGCTCTCGGAGATGAGCGACGAGAAGTGGGACCACACGCTGGACGTCGACCTCTCGGGCGTGTTCCGCCTGCTGCGCGCCGCCGCGCCGGCCATGCGCGAGGCGAAGCGCGGCGCCATGGTCGCGGTCTCCTCGGTCATGGGCACGACCTGGGGCTGGCACGACCACGTGCAGTACAACGCGGCCAAGGCCGGCGTGGTGGGGCTGGTGCGGGGGCTCGCCTGCGACCTCGGCGGCGACGGCATCCGCGTCAACGGCATCGCGCCGGGCTTCATCAAGACCGCGCAGGCGCTCAGCACCGTGCACTCGCTCGGCCTGGCCGGGCTGGAGGCCGCCGCCGAGTACATCCCCCTCGGCCGCTACGGCGAGGCGGACGAGATCGCCGACGTGATCCTGTTCCTCTGCTCCGACGGCGCGCGCTACGTGAGCGGCCAGACCATCATCGTCGACGGCGGCGTCACCGTCGGCCGCTACTGAGGGGAACGCCGGCCGGCCGGCGGGCGCAGGCGCGGGACGCCTGCGTCAGTCGGCGTTCTCCGCGCCGAAGGCACCGATGACGGCGCCGTTCGTGAAGTGGGCGTCGAAGGTTCCGGCCACGGCGGAGGGCAGCGTGGACTGGTGGCCCGACGTCACGGGGTCGGCGTCGACCGTGACCGGCCCGAAGAAGCGGCCGTTCCAGCCGCCCATCAGGCCGGCGTCGCCCTCGGTCCTGCCGCTGAAGACGTTGCCGTCGACGTCCCCCGCCGTGCCGAACTCCGACCTTTGCAGCTCGACGCTCCAGCTCGAATCGATCGGTGCGCCGGCGCCGTCCACGAAACGCTCGATCGTGCCCTGGATCGAGTAGTGGTCGTTGGCGGGCACGGCGCCGCCGCCGAAGGAGGCGGTGAGCGTCGCGTCGGCGGCGAACTGGCCGGTGGACCGGCTCGCGATGTCGCCTGTCGGCGTGAGCACCCGCCTCACGAAGAGGCCCGTCGCCGCCCCGTCGTAGGTCGCGCTGCCCTCGAGGCTCTGAACGGTGGCGATCGCGGATTCGTCGGTGCCGCCCACGACGGGAGCCACCATGAAGGCGGGCTGGCCGCTCACGTCAGCCTCGTTCATCCAGTAGCCGAAGTGGACGTAGTCGGCATCCGGCACGGGGATCAGGTATTCCTCGTCGTCGGGCGTGAAGTACCAGGTGCCGGCCACCGCATCCAGGTCGCCGTTCTCGTCGGTCGAGAGCGTGCAATTCATGACGCAGGTGTAGGTGCCCGGCGCCTCGGCGAACGTGCCCCTGTACGTCGAAGCGTCAGTGAAGGCCACCAGCTTCTGATTGATCGCCGACGGGAACCCCGGCACGTTGCCCACAAGCCCCACGTTGGCCGTCATGAGGGCCACGGAATCGTTCGTGGAATCGCTGTCCGCGTTGTAGTCGAGCGCATGGACGGCAGCCAACGGCGTCGGGGTCGGCTCCTCCTTATTGCTGTAGAGGACGACGCTGTCGATCGATTCCGGCGTGCCTGCGATAAGGCTCTCCTCGTTCAGCCGCTGGTAAACGGTGTCGTCCCAGCCGGCGATCGCAGCCCTGGCCGCGTTGGCCACCGACACGAACATGGACTCGTCGGTCGGGGCCCCGGAGCCGTCCGCTTTCAGCACGTCAGGGAACGTCGTCGCGGAACCCGCGATGATCGCGTCATCCAGCTTCTCGGCGCGCAACTGGATGCGCATCGTGTAGGCGGGAGAGTCCATTGCGGTCGCCATGCCGCCCTGCGACGTGGCGGCCACCGTCCCGTCGATGCCCACGGTGACCTCGACCGTGCAGTCGCGACCCCCCGACGGGCAGGTGAAGGCGATATCGCCGTGAACGCGCGTCTCTCCGGCGGGGACTTCGACGGTGCCGCTCGCGACCACGTAGCCGGCCGTCAGCGCGGACAGGCTCACGGTCGTGATCGCCGTTCCGCCGCCGGAGCCGCCGCCGCAGGCGGAAAGCCCGCCCGCCAAGCCGCCGGCCAGCGCCAGCACTGCGAATGTGCGGAGGTAACCGATTGGGTGTCTCATGGCATTGCGTTCCTTGGCAGGGCGGGGCGGCACCCGATCGTGAGCGCCGCCGGGAGGCGGCCGCGGACGGTCGGTGCGAAGCGGGGGAGGGCGCTCGGCGCCGGGAGTTCGACGATCATCCCGCTACCCCATGCCGCCGTGGGGCCAGACCTCCTGAGGCCTCCCGACATCGTCGCGACTCGGGAGAGGCATAACAAAAACGATGGGCGGGACGGAAAAGCGAGTCAATAGACCGGGGCGGGCGCGGAGGAGATGCAGGTAACGGCGGACTTCCGCCGGGTTGGCCGGCTGGCCGGAGAGATCAGTGGGCGGTGTTCTCGCCCAGGAGCGCGGTGCGGAATCGATCCTTGAGGAAGGCGCCGTCGCGGGGCGGCAGCACGCGGGGGAGCGGCTCCGCCTTCACCTTCACCGTCAGGAACACCGGGCCCGGCGCCTCGTGCACCAGCGGCAGGGAAGCGCGCAGGCTCGCCTCGTCCGCCACCTGGCGCGCGTCGGCGAAGCCGCAGGCCCGGGCCGCGGCGGCGAGATCGGTGCGGTATGCGGTATGCGTGAGCTGCATGCCGGTCTCGCCGTGGCGCTCGTTGTCGAGCACCACCAGCGCCAGGTTGGCCGGCGCCTGGGTCGCGATGGTGGCGAGGCTGGCGAGCCCCATCAGCATGTCGCCGTCGCCCGTCAGCACCAGCACGCGGCGCGCGGGCTGCGCCAGCGCGAGCCCGAGGCCGATCATGGAGGCGTTGCCCATGGCGCCCCAGAGCGAGAAATGGAGCGGGTTGTCGCCGAGCGCGGCGCAGTCCCAGGTGGCCGAGCCGAGGCCGGGGACGACCAGCAGGTCGTCGCGGCCCTCGAGCAGCAGCGCGGTCGCGGCGCGGCGGTCGAGGCTCGTCTCCGGCCGTTCCCGCGGGCTCATCCGTCGAAGCTCTTCGCGCCGATCACGCGCTGGCCGATGAGGACCGCCGCCGCGGCTCCGCTCTCGAAGGCCAGCGCGGCGGCGGCGGCGATGGTTTCGAACGCCTGCGCCTCGTCGTCCACGCGGGAGACGATCACGCCGCATTCTTCGAGGTGAGATGCCGTGCCCTGGCCCATGGGCAACTGCCACGGGTTCGTCTCGCCCCACTCGCCCCGCATGGTGACGATGGCGAGGAAGGGGAAGCAGCAGGTGCGGATGAGCGAGAGCGCGGCGACGCAGTTTCCGGCACCGCTCGATTGCATCAGCAGCGCCGCCCGCTCGCCGCCGAGCCAGGCGCCGGCGGCCAGCGCCGGGCCCTCCTGCTCGTGGGCGAGCAGCACCGTGCGCATGGTCTCGTCGGCGGCGCAGAGCCCGAGCAGCCCGGAAAGCCCCCCGTCCGGCACGTAGCCGATCTGGCGGATGCCGGCGACGTGCAGGGCGCGGTGGGCGTCGACACCCCAGCCGGCAGGGGAGCCGCTCACCGACTTGCTCGAACCGGGTGGATGGAGGAAGGGGCGGCGCGCGCTACTCGGCGGAAACCTGGCCCTTGGCCTCGTCGAGCAGGCGCTCCATCTGGGTGCGGATCAGGTGATCGTCGGCCTCGATGCCCTTCTGGTTCAGGTCGCCGCGCACCTTGCGCACCACGTCGTCGTCTCCCGGCTCCTCGAAGTCGGCCATGACCACCTGCTTGGCGTAGGCCTCGGCATCGTCGCCCGCGATTCCCATCTTCTCCGCCGCCCACAGGCCGAGAAGCTTGTTGCGCCGGGCGATGACCTTGAACTGAAACTCCTGATCGTGCTTGAACTTCGCCTCGGCGGCCTTCTTGCGGTCATCGAACGTGTTCATACCCCGGGCTCCCAGCCAATGATTGGACGCGCGCGCATTGTGCCAGAGGGGCCGGCCCCGGTCCACGCCCGCCGGGGCGCGGCACGCGGCGTCGGCGGCGGCTGATGTGCACGCTCGTCATCCTGCGCCGGCCCGGTCACGACTGGCCGGTGCTCATCGCCGCCAACCGGGACGAGATGATCGACCGCCCGTGGCGGGGGCCGGGGCGCCACTGGCCCGACCGGGCAGGGGTCACCGCAGGGCAGGACGAGCTCGCCGGCGGAAGCTGGCTCGGCGTCAACGACGACGGCGTGGTCGCCGGGATCCTGAACCGCACCGGCGCGCTCGGGCCCGCGGCGAACAAGCGCTCGCGGGGCGAGCTGGTGCTCGATGCGCTCGATCATGCCGACGCCGCTGCCGCCGCCTCGGCGCTGGCCGGGATCGACGGCGCGGCCTACCGCCCGTTCAACCTCGTGGTGGCGGATTCGGACGAGGCCTTCTGGCTCCGCCACGACGGCGCCGGCGCGCCGGCGTCCCACCCACTGCCGGCAGGACTCTCCATGTTCACGGCGCGCGAGCGCAACGACCGGGCCTCGACCCGCATCCGCACCCACCTCGCGGCCTTCGAGGCGGCGCCGCCGCCCGAGCCCGCGAGCGGCGACTGGGGCTCGTGGGCGGCGTTGCTCGCGCGCGGAGCCGGCGACTCGGGCGGCGATGCGGACGCCGCGATGTGCATCGAACCTGTTGGCGGATTCGGCACGGTCAACGCCTCGCTCATCGCGCTGCCCCGCCCCGACCCGCCCGCGACCC